>NZ_JBHWID010000005.1:54028-360320 GCF_042732175.1 Kitasatospora sp. NPDC059795 | reverse complement strand
GGCCCCGCCCCCCATCCCCCCCCGCTTCCCCCGCGAGGGCGGGCGCTGGCCTAATCCCCCCCGACACGCCGGGCGCCCCCCCCGGCACTGGCTAGGAGCACCCGCCCGACCGGGAAAGCGAATCGCCGTGCGCCGGCGGATGTCCGATGCCCGTCCCGCGCGGGTGGGTGCGGACGTCGACGACGGTCATGCCGGCGGTGCGGGCGGCGGTGATGCCCTCGTCGGTGTTCTCGTAGACGAGGCAGGCGGCCGGGGGGACGCGGAGCAGGGCGGCGGCGAGCAGGTAGCCGTCGGGCGCGGGTTTGAGGTGCGGGACGTCCTCGCGGGCGACCAGGGTGGCGGCGAGGTGGGACAGGCCGATGGCGGCCAGGCCGGCCCGGACGATGCCGCCGTCGTTGGCGGAGACGACGGCGACCGGCCCGCTGCGGGCTGCCCGCCGGGCCAGGTCGGCGATGTGCGGGACGGCGCGGACGGTGTGCGCGTGGCGGGCCCACCAGGCGCGCGCGGTGTCGATGAATTCGGCGTCCGCGCAGGCGAGTTGCTGCCCGTGCTCGGCGCGTAAGCGGCGGCGCACCGCGGTCAGGTCGGCCAGCTCGACGGTGTGCAGCCAGGCGGCGGGCACGTTGACGCCGTGCGCGGTCATGGCGTGGTGGACGGCCCGGGCGTTCAGCGCGCCGGTGTCGGCGAGGGTGCCGTCGAAGTCGAAGACCGTCGCCCGGTGCGGGCCGGGGAGTCGGGGGGTCACGGGTCGGCGCTCCGCTCTCACCGGAGGTGGGCCAGGCCGCGCAGGACGTACGCGGTGGGCATGTACGGCAGGTCGATGGGCAGGCCGCGGGGCGCGGTGGTGTCGGGGACGGCGGGGAGGCTGCCGTCCGGCAGTTGCGTGTCGGCGAGGAAGGCGAGAGCGGCGGGGACCGGCCCGGTCTGCTTGAGCCGCCCCAGCGCGGCGAGCGCGCAGCCGGTGCTGGTGGCGTCGCTGGGGCTGCCGTGGCGGTGGCCCCAGCCGCCGTCCGGGTTCTGGCCGCGGGTCAGGTAGGCGGTGGCGGCGGTCAGCGCGCGTTCGATCAGGTGCTGGTCGGCGGCGGGCGGGAGCGCGTGGTCGCGGACGGCGGCCAGGCCGTGGACGGCGCGGAACAGCGCGTTGTTCTCGGCCAGGCTCCAGCCGCGTTCGAACGCGCCGTCGGCGCGCTGGGCGGCGGCCAGCAGGCGGGCGCCGCGCAGGACGGCGTCGGTCCGCCCGTCGTCGAGGCCGGGCCGGTCGGCGAGGACGGCGAGCGCGCCGCCGGTCATGGCCGGCTCCGAGCTGCCGCCGGGGTAGGTGGACCAGCCGCCGTCCGGGTTCTGGATCCGCCGCAGGTAGGCGTGCCCGGCCGCGATCCGCTCCGCGTGCCGGGCGCGGTCGTGGCGCTGGAGGAAGGCCAGCACGGTGTAGGTGGTGTCGACGTCCGTCTGCTCGACGTCGGGCCGGTACGGCCAGCCGCCGTCGGCGTGCTGGTGCGGGGCCGCCCAGGCGGCGATCCGTGCCAGCAGGGCCGGGTCGGCGTCGGCCTCGGCGAGGGCGCAGGCCGCGATGGACGGCACCCACAGGTCGAAGTCCACGGCGACGGTGAAGCCGCCGTCCGGCAACTGGGTGGCGGCCGTCAACTCCAGGCCGTGGCGCACCGCCCGCCCGTGGGCCGGGTGCGGGGAGAGCGCGTGCAGCACGATCAGGTGGGCCAGATGCAGGTGCTCGTAGATCACCGGGCCCTGCACCAGCGCGGCCAGCGCCGCCAGGTCGCCGGCGTCCACCGGCTCGGCGCGTGCGTGGGCGCGGATCACCCGGCAGGCCAGCCACTCGGCGCGCTTCCAGTTCTGCAACGCGCCGACCGGCAGCGCGATCTCCTCCGCGTCGACCCGCAACTCGGCGTGCACACCGGCGAGATGGAGCACGGTGTTGACCAGCACCCGCTTGCGGGCGGCCGTGTAGTGGTCCAGCCCCGCCAGCACGTCCTCGCCGGCCGGCAGCCCCAGCAGCACCCGGTCCAGCGCACCGAGGCCCGCGCCGTGCCGGGCGGCGCGCAGATACCCGCGCACCCGGCCGAGCGCGGGGTCGTCGGGGGCGTGGCGCGCCAACAGGCGCTCCGTCAGCACCGATTCGAGCACCCGGCTCGGGCATCGCACCCGCATCCGGCCGTCCGCCTCCACCTGCGCGGCCAGGTACCCGGCCGCGCCACGCATCAACTGCTCCCGGACACTGCCCATCCGAGCTCCTTCACGCCGCGGAACGACACACCGGCGACACCGCGAGCCGACCGCCCCGGACGCCGCCGCCCGCACGCTAGTGATCACCGCGGGCCCGCCGCGAGCCTCTGCGCGGAACCGGACCCGAAAGCGTGAACCGCCCCTCGGCGACGCATATCCGCAGCGTTCCCCGGGCACAGCCGCCCTCTCCGCGAAGAGCCGTTCGGGAAACGTGGCAGACGGATCGGGCGGGCGCGGGTACGGTCGGAGGCATCGGGACGGGAGGGCAGGGCATGACGGCAATGGCGGAGTCCGGCACGCTTCGGGTGCCGCGGAGCATCAACGGCATCGAGCACGCGCTCACCTACGACGAACGGGCAAGGTTCTACGCAGAGTTGGGGCCGGTCGAGGACCCGCAGGACCGGGAGGCCGTGATCACCTCGTGGTGGCTGCGGGCGATGTCCGCGGCGTACGGCAGCGACCGGTCCGGGTACCGGGCCGCCGTCGGCCCGCTGCTCACGGCGGGGCGGTCGCAGCAGGTCGGGGCCGTCGCGTGAAGGGGTGGCGGGTCTGGCTCCAGGACCAGCCCGCCCAGGCGATGGTCGAGATCTCCAAGGCGGACGACCTGCTGTTCGCGCTGGTCACCGCCGCGCTGGTGACGCTCGACGGCCGGGCGGGCGCGGCCGTCGACGAGTGGGGCGACCTGCGCAGCGCGGTGCTCGCCCCGTCCGTCACCGCCGAACTGTTCGTCAACCCGGACGAGCGCACCATCGACGTGCTGCGCCTGGTGTGGGTGCCGGGCCTCGGCGAGTGAACCGGCGGGCGGCGGTGAGTGGCGGCGAGTGGACCGGTGGGCGGCGGCGAGTGGATCGGTGGGCTTCGGGCGGTCCGCCAGAAACCGCCCGCAGTGGGCAAGTTGGACATAACCTCTGATCTGCTGACAAGTCGATTGTCGGCTGCATGTCCGTGGTGGGGCGGGTGCTTCCCGTACGTCCCACCCGACGGTGGGATTGTGGGATGACCTGCTTAGAATCTGCGCCATGACCATCCAGGGGGGCGTGACTGCGAGCGCCGACGAGGACCAACCGGCCACCAGTCACCGGGCCGTCGGTGAGCGCAGACGGCTGGCCGCCCTGTGGAGCGTCGTCGCGGTCCTGGCCGCCGGCGGGGTCTGGGTGGTGTCCACGCCGCACCCCGGCGACATCCTGCCCGGCCTCGGGCCCACCAGCACCCAGCCCGCCGCCGCGGCCGCCGCGCCCGGCCAGGTCGCCAAGCCGATGACGGAGGTTCAGGCCTTCACCGTCGACCACTACTTCCCCGTGCAGCGCGCCTACGACCACGACCTGTTCAAGAGCCGTCGGACCGCCGGCCGGGACGGCGTCGACTGCCAGGGCGTCCAACTCGACAAGAGCCACGACCTGCTGGAGAAACTCGACTGCAAGGACTGGTTCGGCGTCGCGCTCACCCGCACCGACCAGCCCGTCATCACCAGCATCACCGTGCTGCGCTTCAACGACCCGGCCGCCGCCGCCCAGGCCCTCCAGGCCGTCCGCGACCACGCGGCGGAATTCGAATTCACCTTCCCCGACGGGCTGGTCGCCCCCGCCGCCGGCGTCAAGCCGATGGCCGCGATCCGGGTCGAACTGGTCGGCCACCACATCACCCTCGTCGAGGCCCGCTACGCCGACCAGCACCCCGGCGACGGCGCCGACGAGATGCTGACCGCCAGCGCGCGGTCCGCCGCCGCGATCGCCGCCCAGCCGTTCATGTGGATGTAGCACCGGCGCGCCCGCGTGCTGCGGTGACCCGGAGGAACACCGCCGCGCCGCACGACAGCACCGCCGCCAGGACGAACACCGCCGCCGCACCGCGCGGCAGCGCCAACCCGCCCAGCACCGTGCCCGCGCCGATGCCCAGATAGATCGCGGACGAGTTCAACGACACCACCAGCGGAGCCTGTTCGGGCGCGGCCGCGAGCAGACGGTGCTGCTGCGCCGGGGTCTGACACCAGCTGCTCGCACCCCACAGGAACGCCAGCACCCCCACCACGACGGCGCTGCGCGCGTGCACGGCGGCGAGGGCGGTCAGCGCGGCGAACGCCACCGCCATGGTCGCGTAGCCCGACGTCAGCACCCGGACCGGGCCGAGCCGGTCCGTCCAACGCCCCGACAGCAGGTTGCCCGCCACCGCGCCCGCGCCGTACAGCACCAGCGCGACCGGCACCGCGACCCGCCCCGAGACGCCGACCGCCGCCAGCACCGGCACGCTGTACGAGTACGGCACGTAGCACGCCGCCATCCCGAGCACCGTCAGCGGCAGCACCCGCAGCACCCCCGGACGGCGCAGCGCGGCCAGCCGCGAACGGAGCGGAACCGGCTCCCCGCCCGGAAGCCGAGGCAGCGTCAGTCGGAGGGCGAGCGCTCCCAACGCGGACAGCACGGCCACCGCGCCCAGCGCCGCCCGCCACCCCAGGCCGGCCGCCGCCACCCGCCCGAGCGGCACCCCGAGCGCGGTGGCCGCCGTCAGCCCGCCGATCACCACCGCGAGCGCCCGCCCCCGCGAGTCGGCCGGCGCCAGCCCTGCTGCCGTTGCTCCGGCGGTCGGCGTGAACGCGGCGGCAGCGAGAGCCGCGAGGACGCGGCCGGCGAGGAGGGCCAGGTACGTGGGGGCGAGTGCGGACAGCGCGTTGGCGGCGGCGAGCAGCAGGAGCGCCCCGAGCAGGAGGGTGCGGCGGGGGAGTCGGGCGGTGGCGACGGCGAGCAGCGGCGAGGCGAGTGCGTACACGGCGGCGAACAGGCTGACGGACTGCCCGGCGGCGGCGGTCGACACGTGCAGCGCGCCGGCCATGGCGGGCAGGAAGCCGGCGGTGACGAACGCGTCGGTGCCGACGGCGAAAGTGCCGACGGCGAGGACGGCGGCGGGGCGGAGGCCGGGGTCGGTGGGTGAAGTGGCGCTCGGGGGAGGGGTCTTGACTGCGGTGGGCATGGTTGGGCTCCAGGATTCGGGATGTGCGGTATCCGGAATTGGTCCAGGTGGGGGCGCGGGGAACTGCGCGACAAGCGCAGATCACGTCCGTAAGGTCGCGATCACGTGCAGGTCGTTGTCCTGCGTCGCGATCTTGCGGTGGGGTGCCTTCCGCTTCGCGCAGTTCTCCCCCAGCCCTAGCGGGCCGGGAGGTGCCCCCACGCGCCCCTGGTTGGGCGATGGCTCAGGCGGTGGAGGTCAGGCGGGCGTAGTTGTGGCGGATGCGGGCGATGGAGGTGGCCGGGGCCTCGTGGGCCAGGTCGGCGACGGTGCGGGCGGCGAGTTCGCGGCGCCAGGCGAGTTCGGCGCGGCGCATCGCGGCGGCGATGCCGCACGGGCGGGCGAACTCGCGGGCGTGGGCGCCCTCCGCGGAGAGGCCCTGCTGCCGGATCTCGGCGCAGGCGAACAGCGGATCCGCGCCCTCGACGGCCGTCACCACGTCCATCATGGTGATCCGCCCGGGGTCGCGGGCCAGCCGGACGCCGCCGCGCGGACCCGAGGTGGAGGTCAACAGGCCTGCCCGGGTGAGTCGTTGCAGCACCTTGTTGAGGTACGTCGGCGACAGCTCGAACATCGCCGCCAGTCGGGCCGACGGCACCGGGTCGGTCTCGTCCAGCCACACCAGGGTGAGGCAGCAGTGCAGGCCCCACTCGACGCCTTCGCTCGTCCGCATATTCGGGATACTAGCTGTCCGGAAAGCCGGCTGGCCAGTGGTTCAACCCGGCGGCTCAGGAGGGCAGTTCGTCGAGCCGGGCGAGGACTCCGGTGAGCTGTTCCACCATGGGGCGGAAGGAGACGGAGCGTTCGGCGGCCAGCGCCCGGTAGAGGCCGAGCGCCTCCGTCGCGGCGGCGCGCGCCTCCGCGTGCTGGTCGAGGTCGCGCCGGAGCAGGGCGAGGATGCGCAACCCGGCTGCCAGCACGTGCAGATGGGACACCGGATCGGCTCGGTGGAGCGTGCGGATGATCCCGACCGCCTCGACGGCCGGGGCGAGTCCGTCCGAAGGGCGGTGGGCCAGGCCGGAGTTGACGGCGACGGCGGTCAACGCCTGGACCAGCGACAGCAGATGGGTGTCGGGATCGGACTTGGCGAGCCTGCGCCAATGGGCTGTGGTCTCCTCGGCCAGGGCCAGGCTCTCCGCCCACCGGTCGGGTTCGCCGAGGAAGTCGGCCAGGTTGGTCAACGCGGCTGTCAGCGAAGGGAGATGGTGCGGCGGCACGGCCGTGGCCAGCGCGTGGCACCGGGCGAGGGTCTCGCGGGCGGCACGGACGGCCGCGGCGGCGTCCCCGGCGAGCCGGAGCTGATCGCCGAGCCGGACCAAGACGTCGGTGAGACGCGGCAGTTGGCCGTCCGGGGCGGACTCGGCCAGGGCCGCACGGATCTCGACGGCCTCCGCGTAGTGGAGGACCGCTTCGGCGTGGCGGTCCAGGTCGCCGAGCTGGCCGGCGAGGCCGCTCAGCGACTCGGCCAGCCCGGCCGATCGCGCGGCGTACCTGCGGAGGTGGTCCACCGCTTCGATGCGGTCGGCCAGTGCCTGGTCCGTCCGGCCCAGCAGGACGAGGTGGGCGGCCGATTCGTCGAGCGCGGCGGCGAGGCCGATCGCGTGGTTCCCGGGGTGATCGGCGTCGAGCGAGCGGCAGAGCCCGATCGCCTCCTGAGCGACCGTCCATCCCTCGTCCGCATACCCGTGAACGCCGAGGTGGAAGGAGAGGTTGAGCAGCGCGGCGGCGAGTTCGGGCCGGTCGGCCTGCATCCTGCGGGCCACGGCCAGCGCCTCCCGGGCCACGTCCAGGGCCTCGGACAGCCGGCCGAGGGCGTTCAGGTGATTGGTGAGGGTGAGGAGAACGAGGAGCAGCGTCGACAGGTGCGCGTCCGGGTTGTGCTCCGCGAGGCCGCGGAACAGCGCGGCCGCCTCCCGCGCCGCGGACACTCCCCGTTCCCGGCGGCCGAGGAGCAGACAGAGCTGGGACTCGTGGGCGAGCGCCCCGGCCAGCGCGGGCAGGTACGTGTCCGGGACGGACTCCGCGAGCGACCGGTACAGGTCCACCGTGCGGCGGGCGACCTCCGCGCTCTCCGGCAAGCGGTCGAGACCCTGGAGCCGCAGGCTCAACGAGGCCGTCACGCTCGCCTCCAGGAACTCGCCCGCCTCCGCCCCGACCTCGGCGAGCCGGTGCGTCACCGCGAGCGCCTCCTCGGCGGCGGCCAGTCCCTCCGCGTCCCGTCCGAGACTGCCGAGGACGGAGGACAGGTTCACCAACGCGGAGACCAGCGGGGACAGCCCGGCATCGCCGCGGGACCGGTGCAGCGCGACGCCCTCCCGGGCGGCGGCCAGCGCCTCCTCGTGGCGACCGGCCTCGGCGAGCCGCACGCCCAGGTTGCCGAGCATGAGCGCGAGGCCCAGGGTGTGGAAGTCCGGATCGGCGTCGGCCGACGACCGGAACAGCTCGACCGCCTCCTGCGCGGCGGCCAGACTCTCCTCGACGCGGCCGAGTTCGCGCATCCGGACGGACAGCGCGGTGAGCGCGGCGGACAGCCGCAGCCCGTACCGGTCGGGGTCGGCGGCCCACGCCGCCCGCAGCCGGCCCGTCACGGTGCGCGCCAGCCGGGCCGCCTCGTGCACCAGGGCCTGGCTGAGCCCCGGCATCAGTTGATCCAGCTCGAACAGGTCGTCCAGCGGCGTCCCCGGGTCCTCGACGATCGCCGCCAGCGCCGCCAACAGCGGCCCCGGGCGCGGGGTGCGGGTCGCCAGCGGGACGAAGTGCCGGGCCAGCGCGGTGCGGTGGCGGACGCACAGCGATGTGAGTGCGGCGTCGAGGCGGCCGTCGAGCGCCGGATGGGCGGCAGCGCGGGTGCAGACGGTGAGCAACTGGGCGGTGCGGTCCGGGTCGAGAGCGGGGAGCAGGCGTTCGGGCAGCGTCGGGTCGGTGTCCAGGACGCGGGCGATGTGGCGTTCCGCGAGCCGGTCGGGCGGCAGCGGACCGAACGGGTGGGGTGCGGGCGCGGGGTAGAGCGCGCCGAGCCAGGCCGTCACGGTGTCCCGGCGGTCCCGTGACTGGTCGGCCAGCGCCGGGAGTTGACGCCACAGCAGGTCCGCCTGGTCCCGGTCGGCGGCACCTGCCAGGTTCGCGGCGGCGACCACCGCGTCCAGCGCCCGCACCGAGAGCGCGGGCGCGAGGCCGAGCGCCGACGCGGTGCGCTGCCAGTAGCGGCGTTCGTGGCCCAGCAGCCGGTCCTCCACCACCGCGGCACCGGGGCGGCCCGCGAACTCGGCCGTCCCGGTGGTGTCCAGCAGGTCCGCCAGCGCCGCCATCTGCAGGGTCAGCGCATTGCCGAAGCCGGGCTGGTCGAGCCCGGGCGCCGTCGGCAGGGCCGCCGCCACGCCCGGCCAGTCGGGGCCCGCCTGGCCGTCCACGAAC
Organism: Kitasatospora sp. NPDC059795; assembly: GCF_042732175.1. Lineage (NCBI taxonomy): Bacteria > Bacillati > Actinomycetota > Actinomycetes > Kitasatosporales > Streptomycetaceae > Kitasatospora > Kitasatospora sp. NPDC059795. The sequence continues at coordinate 351,662 of NZ_JBHWID010000005.1, read as the reverse complement.
GGCAGCGCGGCGGCCAGCGCGTCCAACGCGGCCCGGTACGCGGCCGGGCGGGCGGCGGGCTCGGCCAGCAGCGGGTCCAGCCGCCGGGTCGGGGCGAACTCCAGGTGGTCCTGCGCGACGTCGTCGGCGGTGACGGCCTGCTGCCACCAGTCGCCGTCGGTGCGGGCCAGCAGCAGCACCTTGAACGCCGTCGGACCCCGGTGCGCGGCCGCCGCCGCGACCAGCGCGGACAGCTGCGCGGTGCGGTGCTCCGCGTAGTCCAGCACGACCAGCAGTGGACGCGCCGCCAGCCGGCAGTCCGCCAACTCCTCCGGCCCGGCGTCCGGGCGCGGCCACAACACCGCCCACTGCCGCTCCGACAGCCGCGCCGCCAACTCGTGCGCCAGCCGCGTCTTGCCCTGGCCGCCCGGCCCGTGCAGCAGCCACGCGCCGAACCCGCCCCGCCCGCACCACTCGACCAACTCGCCCAGCAGCTCCGTCCGCCCGTGGAACGGCACCACCTGCCGGGCCGCCCGCAACAGCGCCGCCGGCGAACGCACCGGCCCCGCCGCCCGCTCCGGGACGACCGCCGGATCGGCCAGGCGCCGCAACTCCACCGGCTCCAACGCGGCCGCCGGCACCCCGTGCGCCGCCAACACCGCCCGGAACGCCGGATCGTGGTGCAGCACGTACCCGGGCACCAGGTTCAGCTGAGCCCCGCCCGCATGCGCCCGGTCGGACGCCACCACGGCCACCAGCAGGTCGTCGCAGTGCACCGCCGCACCCGAGAGACCGCCCCACGGGGAACCTCCGCCGGACCACTGCGGCGGGTGCTGACGCAGGTCCATCACGTGCCGGTTGTCGACGAAACCGGTGCCCGGGTTCAACTCCCCGACCAGCTGCACCGCTTCGGCCGGCCGGCCCGGGCGCTGCGCGAGGTCGGGCAGGCCCCAGGTCGCGCAGGCCGTCCCCGGACGGTCCGTCACCAGCCGACCCCAGCGCACCGGGCCCGGCGGCTCCGCCCACAGCGGGCCTTCGAGCAGCAGCAGCGCCGCATCGTCCCGACCGCCCGGCGTACCGCACCACACCACCTCGGCGCCGACCGGACCCGGCCCCGCCGGACGGAACACCCGCACGCCCGACGCGCCCTCACCGCGCGCCACATGGGCGGACGTCAACACCAGCCGCCCACCGACCGCCCAGCCCGACCCCGGCCCGCCCGGACCGTCCACCCCCACCAGCCGCGCCCGCTCCACGCCGCCCCCACCCCCTTGCCGCCCTGCCAAAACCCCACCACCTTAGGGCCTGTCCGGCCGATCTTGCCGGGCGCGCGCCGCCGGATCATCCCGGCTGGAAGCACCGCCGAAACATCCAAGTACACCCAGTACGAGGACGTTCCGGCGGCACTCCCAGCCGGGCGCGAAATGGGGGCACCTCCCGGCCCGCAAGGGCCGGGGGAGACGCGCGCTGATCCGACAAGATCGACCGGACAGGCCCTGGGCGGTCGGCGACGAGAGGGCCCGGTGGAGGCTGCCGGGTGACGGCAGAGGCCGCCGCCGTTCGGGGAACGGCGGCGGCCCGATGGGCGGAGCGGCGGTGCGTCAGCGGCGCAGCGTGGTGACGGTGAGGCCCGGCGCGGAGCGGATCTCGGCCTCGGTGAAGCGCTCGGTCACCCACTGCTTGGCGGCGTACCGGCGGGTCTGGTCGGTGAAGTGCGGCGAGGTCGGGTCGGCCGACTCCCCGTAGGTGAGCAGCGTCCGGGTGCGCGGGCCCCGGTCGGTCAGCTCGGTGGCCATCACGAAGCTGGAGCCGTGCGGCACGCTCGCGCCGCTCGCCGGGTAGGTGCCGCCGCCAGCGCCCGAACTCGGCCCGGCCGTCAGCACGTTGAAGCATCCGATCTGCCCGGCGCACCCGTGCAGCGGGACGCCCGCCCAGCGCTGCACGTCGCCGATCGCGGCGTTCACCGGCAGCCCGCGCGCCGCCAGCGCGCGGACGGCGTCGGCGAACGCGCGCTGCGCGTCCGGGCTGTCGGCGGCGATGCCGCGCGGGGTGGTCAGCGGCTCGGCCGGGTCGTACGGGACGGTCTGCCAGGCCCTGGTGCGGGTGCCCGCCAGCGCGTCGCGGTACGCCTGCCAGAGCACGGTGCCCCTGCTGTCGGCGTCGCCCCGGGTGTTCCACGCGGCGAGCACGTCGCACGCGGCGCGCACGTCCACGCCGGTGCCGTCGGACGCCGTGATCTGCGGGTGGGCGCGGCACAGGGCGACGGCGTCGTCGCGGTCGAGCTCGGCGCTCTGCACGCGGTTGCCGAACATGGTGTCCTGGAGCGTGCCGAGGGTGAAGCCGGGCGCGCCCAGGCCGTCGGCGCCGGCCCGGCGGTCGGCGATCATCCGCAGGCCCAGCTGCGGCCGGGAGGCGAGTTGCGGGCCGCCGTTGTAGACGGCGGGCAGGCCGGCCAGCGGCGCGTCCGCGTTGGTCAGGTACGGGCCGTTGTTGGAGTTGGCCACGTAGTCGGTGCGGCTCAGCGTCGGGTGGTCGGCCGGCCCGAACACGCCGGGCACCCGCGCCTGCGGGTCGTTGCCCGGGTCGCACGCGGTGGTCGACCCGTTCAGCAGCCCGTCGATCATCGGATCGTCCACCAGGCAGCGCGCCCGCTGCTCGTCGGGCAGGTGCGGGACGGCGGAGGAGTCGGTGAAGTACGTGGTCCCGGACGTGTCGACGGCCGTGGTGTACACCCACGGCGCGCCCTGGTAGGTCCGCTGGGCCTGCCGCAGCTGGTCGAGGTTCTGCGAACGGCCCATCGCGATCCACTCGTTGAGGGAGCGGAGGTTGTCGGCGTTGGCGTCGCGCAGCGTGTAGGCCTGCTTGTCGGTCCAGCCGGAGGCCAGCACGAAGCCCTGGCGGGAGCGGTAGACGGTCCGCTCGACGGTGGACAGCGTGCCGTCGGCCGCCCGGACGGTGACCGGGACGGTCTGCGCCGTCATCCGCTCGACCTTGCCGTCGACCAGGTACGCGGTCGGGTCGCCCGGCACCAGCGACAGGCGGTAGAACGTCGCGTGGTCGGCGTAGCTTGTGGTGTGGCTCCAGGCGAGGCCGGCGGTGTGGCCGATCTGCAGGAACGGGAGGCCGTAGAGGCCGGCGCCGCCCATGTCCAGCACGCCCGGGATGGTCAACTGGGCCTGGTAGAACCGCTCCGAGCCCACCCACGGCAGGTGCGGGTTGGCCAGCAGCAGCCCGTGGCCGTCGCGGGAGGCGTCCCGTCCGATCGCCCAGGCGTTGCTGCCGGTGTCGGGGGTATCGGCCGGCGCGCCGGCGGCCTTGAGCGCCGCCGGGCCCGTGGCGCCCGCAGCGGCGTCGAATGCCGCCGGGGCGGTCGCGCCGGCACCCGGGACGGCGGTGGCCGTCTCCTTCCTCGCCACGCCCGCAAGGGTGTTGACGCCGTACAGGATGTTCCAGAGGTCGTCGGCGGTGATCGGCCCGACCCAGTCCTTCCCCCGGCAGGACGGGTCCGGGAGCCGGTCGACGCCGGTGTCGTGCAGGTAGCGGTTGTAGCCCGCGACGTAGCCGTCCACCAGCTGCCGCGCCTCGGCGGTCGGGCCGAGCGGCGCCGGCTTGTCGAGCAGCTTCCGCACCGTGCCGGAGCGGAGCAGGCTCTGCTGGTAGGTGTCGCTGTCCAGGTTGCCGAGCCGGTCCACGGTCTGCCCGTCCGGCCCGTACCGGCGCGAGCGTTCACCGCGCACGGTGACCACCTGGTCGGCGAGTTGGCACAGGTTGTCCTGTGCGAACGCGTAGCCGTAGCCGTAGCCGAGACCGCCGAAGTCCTGGGCGAGGACGTGCGGGATGCCGAACTCGGTCCGCCGGATCTTGGCGGTCCAGCCGCCCGCCGCCTGCCCGGCCGCCAGGTCGGTGTCGGCGGCCTGCGCGGAGGCGGGCGCGAGCGCCGTCAGCAGGCCGGCGGCGAGCCCGAGGACGAGCGGGATCGCTCCCAAGCGCCGTACTTTCGCGCGAGACTGACGGTGCGTCAGTTTCGTGTTCTCTGTCATGTGCTCCACGTTTCCTTCCCGGTCTGTCGTCGGTCATCGACCCACGGGACGACGTGGGCCTCGTTCGGGAGGCGTACGGACTACATCCGGAGGAGGACGGATCTTCGTACCGCGATCGTGATCGCCGTGGCGCGCGGTGAAATCGATTTCCCCGTCCGGCAGTTGCCGGGGGTCGGCACGGCCGGGCGGTGGCCTGCGAGGCCGTCCTGGCGCGGGACGAAGCCCTGCGGGTGCTCCCGCTCGTCCCGGAGCGCGGTGACGGCGCGCACCCCCTGGGCGGCGACCGCTGCGTGAGGTCCGACCTCCGCGACGGGACGACCGCCGCCCCTCCCCGGCCGGCGTTCCGGCCGGTCCTGGCATACTTCAGGCCCAACCGACCTGTGCGTGGAGGCCATCGTGGAACGGGAGTTGAACGAGCCCTGGGAGGGCCTGCTGTGCACGCCCGACGGCGACGACAGCGGCGCGGGGGTGCTGGTGCTGGCCGGCTCCAGCGGGCGGGTCGATCGGGAACGGGCCCGACTGCTGGCCCGCGCCGGGCTGACCGCACTGGCGATCCGCTGGTTCGGCGGCCCCGGCCAGCCGCCCGGCATCTGCGAAGTCCCGCTGGAGACCTTCACCGCGGCGATCGACCTGCTGCAGCGCCGCGGCGTACGGCGCATCGGCGTACTCGGCTTCTCCAAGGGGGCGGAAGCCGCCCTGCTGACGGCCGTTCACGCCCCCCGGGTCGACGCGGTCGTCGCGATGTCGCCCACCTCGCTGGTCTGGAGCAACGTCGGCCCCGGCCTGGACGGCGCCGAGCGCCCGTACCGCTCCTGCTGGACGTGGCAGGGCCGCCCGCTCCCGTTCGTGCCGATGGACGAGACCTGGACGCCCACCGAACCGCCCGGCCGCCCGGTCGCCGTCCGCGGAGCCTACGAACAGGCCGCCCGGACCTTCCCCGACGCCCTGCCCCCGGCGGCCATCCCCGTCGAACGCACCCGGGCCGACCTCCTCCTCGTCGCGGGCGGCGACGACGCGATGTGGCCCTCCGCCCCCTTCGCCGAGGAACTCGCCGCCCGCCGCCGCGCCGCCGGCCTCCCCGGCCGACTCGTCCACCACCCCGCCGCCGGCCACCGCCCCCGCCTCCCCGGCGAACCCCCGTTCCCCGCCTCCCCGACCTACGCCTACGGCGGCACCCCGGAAGCCGACGCCCTCCTCGGCGAGGCCGCCTGGCCGCACATCGTGGAAATCCTGACGGACAGTCAGATGCGCTGACCACGGGGGCCGGTGCCGGCGTCGGTCCCGATGGCTGGGGTGCCCTTCACGTCGTCGTGCGGTGCGGATCCCGCGACGGCTCCCTCCGACGGTGAAGGACCCTGTGATGACTGCTGAGCCCGTGCCCCGGCAGCCGCTGGACGACGGGCGGATCGGCCGGCGGCTGGCCCGGATACGCGAACTGCTCGCGCGCTGGGCCGCCCTGCGGCCGGGCGACGGCGCGGTGTGGCGGACCGGCTGCTCCGCGTTGACGGAGGCCGAGGCGGTGCAGACGGAGACCCGGCTGGGGCTGCGGCTGCCGGAGAACTACCGCCGGTACCTGCTGGAGTTCGGCGAGCCCGCCCGCCTGCTGATGGCGTACGACGGGCGGCTCGTCCGCGAGCAGAAGGGCCCGCGGCCCGCCGAGCGGGCGCCCGGCACCATGACGGTACCCTGCTCCTGGGCGCGACCCGCAGCCACTTCCTGGCCCGGCTGGTGCTCAACGGCCCCTGGGCGGGCACGGTGTGGTTCGACAGCTTCGGCAACGACGGCGAGCTGATCCACCTGGCCGACGAGACCGACGACTTCTACCCGGACTACACCCTCGGATCGTTCGTCGACGCCCAGGAGTGGCTGCCGCTCGCCGGACTGCCCTGGTTCCCCGCACCCGAGGACGGCCCCGCGGACCCGGCCCCGGGCGACTTCCTCGACCTGACGATCGCCGTGCTGTGCCACCGCGTACGCAGGGCCGCAGCCGAACGCGCCTGCGACCGGCTCGACCCCACCGACCTCCAGGACGCCCATCAGCGGCTGCGCAGCCCCCGCACGTACGGCTTCCCGGCCGGGCACACCTACGGCAGCCTCGCGCCCTGGTTCTCGGGACGGGTGCGCGACGAACTGCTGCGAGCCGCACCGGACTTGGAAGCCGCCGGGCAGCTCCTCGAACAGACCTCGGCGCTGCCCGACCCCGGCGGCCGGCCCGCGGCGCTGATCCTGGCCGGACGCTGGGCCGAGCTGGCCGCCCACGAAACCGGCACCGTCCCGGACGGCGAGCGCAGCGCCGTCAACCTGGCGCTCGCCGCGGAGCTGCTCGGCGCGGAACCCGGGCCTCTGCCCGTCCCCACCGCGCCGGACGCCCGGCGCCCCGACAGCGAGCGGTGGGCCGCACTGAGCACCCTCGCCCGCCTCGACGCCGACCGGCGCCGGCGGTGCCTGGACCGGATGCCCGCCCCGGATGCCGCCGCACTGGCCCCCCTGCTGAGCGTCGCCGTCCTCCCCTCGGACGCGGAGGCGCTCGACGGGCTGCTCGCCGGAGAGCTGTCCGGCCCCGAACGCATCGCGGCCACCGTCACCCTGGTGCGCGCCCTGCACGCCACGGCCGCCGACAGTGCCCCGGACCCGGCGCTGGTGGACCGGCTGTGCGCCCTCGCCGTCGCGGTCGACCGGATCGGCGAGGTCTTCGACCTGCTGGCGGCCGCGTCGCCCGGCCGCTGGACCGACTGGCGCGCCGCAGGCGCGGCCGGGCAGCGCCGACTCGACGCCCGGCCGCGCGGCCTTCACTGGCCACTGGCTCGGCTCATATCGTCGACTGGGTAATCGACATGCGGTCTGGCATCCGTCTTCTCGAACGTCGGTCGACGTCTCGGTGAAGGCTGAAGCCTCTGGCCCCGCACATGGTTCTCTGACTAAAGTCAGAGAATGGACACGGTGCAGATCGACCAGGTGCGGCAGTTCAACCGCACCGTCACCGAACGTGTGGGCGTGCTCCACGACCACTACCTGGGCCGCGACCGGCCCATCGGTGAAGCCCGGCTGCTCTGGGAGATCGGTGAGGAGGGCCGGGACGTGCGCCAACTGCGCGAGCACCTCGCGCTCGACTCCGGGTACGTCAGCCGGCTGCTGCGCTCCCTGGAAGCCGACGGCCTGGTGACGGTGGAGCCGCAGCCCCGGGACAGGCGGGTGCGCACCATCCGGCTCACCGATGCGGGCCGCGCCGAGCGCGCGGTGCTCGATGGCCGCAGCGACGAGCTGGCCGGCTCTCTCCTGGAGCCGCTCAACACGGCCCAGCGCGCCCGGCTGACCGCCGCCATGGCTGAGGTCGAACGGTTGCTGACCGCTGCGACGGTCACGCTGGACGCGGTTGACCCGGACCACCCCGACGCCCAGCACTGCCTGCGGTCCTACTTCGCCGAGATTCAGGCACGCTTCGAGACCGGCTTCGACCCCGCGCGGAGCCTGCTGCCCGACGCGGGCGAACTCCGGCCACCGCGCGGCCTGTTCCTGGTTGCCCGGCTGCACGGAGAGCCCGTCGGCTGCGCCGGCCTGAAGCTGCCCCCCGGCGCCCCGGCCGAGATCAAACGCATGTGGGTCGCGCCCCGCACCCGGGGCCTCGGTCTCGGCCGCCGGTTCCTGACCGAGCTGGAGACTCAAGCCGCTCAGCAGGGCTGCGAGGTACTCCGTCTGGACACCAACAAGGCGCTCACCGCGGCGATTGGTCTCTACCACTCCAGCGGCTTCCAGGAGGTCGCTGCCTTCAACGACGAGCCGTATGCCCACCACTGGTTCGAGAAGCGGATCAGCACACCACCGTTCGGATGAGGGCCCAGGTGGACTGGCGGCTTGTCAGGCGGTTCTGGCCGGGTAATCGGTCCATGACCGGATCGCCGAGTCGGGCGCGAAGTTCGTCTCTGGTTCCGCGCGGGTGTTGTGCCGACGGACGTAGGCGGCGACGGCGGCGTTCTGCTCATCGTGGCTGCGACGGTCGGTGCCGTTGAGTGCGAAGTGGCGCAGGGCCGCGAACTCGGACTCGATCCAGTTCGGCCAGGAGCCGTAGGTCGGCAGGAAGACCGGCTCGACGTCGTTGTCGGCCGCCCAGGTGCGGACCTTGGCGTGCTTGTGCGGGGAGAAGTTGTCCAGCACCACATACAACTTCTGCCCGGGCCGGCGTGCGCGCAGGGCCCTGAGGAGGCCGAGGAACTCGCGCCACCGCTTGCGCGGGTGAATGCGGTAGTACGGCCTGCCGGTGGCCAGATCGAGGGCGGCGAGCCCCTGCTCGTTGAAGGCGTGGATGACAGCGCGGACGTAGTCCTCGCTGACCCGCATCAGCACGGTGATGTCCTTGACCGTCTGGCCCTGGGCCGACATCAGCACCACGATCGCCCGACGAAGTTTCACCGGGTCCTTCGCCCTTCGGCTGATTCTCTGCAGCTTCCGGCCGGTGTGCAGTTCGTGCGGGGTCGTACTCGACTCGGCGGCTCCTGGCCCGCAACCGGGTGATCTCGCCTCGCGCCGGGCGTGCCGATCGGGTCTCCAACCGCCTTGTCGTATATGTCAATCCATGGCTGCGGTTGGACCGCTCCACGGTCTTCCGCCGGCCACCAAGTTCCCGACGAACGGAAGGACCCGACCACCATGAAGCTGGCACAGCGGGCCATCGGCATCGCCTGCGGGCTCGCCCTCGCACTGGGCGGTGCCGTCGCCCTCGCCCCGGCCGCCGGCGCGACTCCGCACACCTGCTTCTACAGAGTCCTGGAGGCCGCACCGGATGTCGACACCGAACTCGTGAAGGACGCCTGCGAGCTCGGCTCCGAGGGCGACGAAGGCGGCTTCCGGCTGTGCTACCGCCTCCTGCGCGACGACTACGTCCCCGCCGCCGCCGCGGCCGACGCCTGTCGGAGCGCCGTACGGAAGTAGCAGCCCCGGTCGTGGCAGCGCGGGAGGCCGGACCAGTCGACTTCCCGCGCTCCTGCACGTCGGCGCCGGCAGCGCGTTCCGCGCGGGGGAGGGGCGGACGCCCGATCCGGTCGCCCGGCGTCGACACCCGGAGCGTGAAGACCTCGACCGACAGGCCCGATGCCGGCTCGGGCTCTGCGGAAATGCCCAGCCGGAGTCTCGTGCTCCGGTCCCTCGCACCGTCCGGCGTGGCGCTTCGGGCCCCGACGGCACCAGCCGGTATCCATGGTTCCGGCTGATCGGACGAAGGGGCAGATGTGGCTGTGCAGGACAACGGAGATGTCCGGGTCGACCCGTCGCGTCGGCGGCTGCTGATGGCAGCGGCGGCCGCGCCGGTGTTGGCCGGCGCGGGTCCGGGGGCGGCGTCGGCGGAGCCGGCACGGCTGCAACCGGTGATGCCCTCGTCGACAGTGGAGAGCGACTGGAGCAAGGTGGCCGAGATCCTGGGCCGGGCGGGGACGATGGCGGACGACTCGGTCTACCGCGTGCGTTTCGCCCGACAGGACCTGCCGGTCATCACCTACGGCGTCACCCTGTTCCTGGGCTCCTACGCGGCGTTCGCCCGCTACGACGACGGCCGGACACTGGTGATGGGCAGCATGGCGGTCACCGAGACAGAGCTGCAGCACGCCACCGACGCACTGCACGCCGGCGGGCTGGAAGTGACCGCGGTCCACAAGCACCTGCTCGCTCACGAGCCGGCCATGTGGTGGACCCACTTCCACGGACACGCCGAGGACCCCGTGGACCTGGCCCGAAGCGTGAGTGCCGCCCTCGCGGTGACGACCACGCCCTCCGCCCCACCGGCCGCCTCGCAGCCACGGGTCGACCTGGACGTACCGGCCATCGAGGACGCGCTGAACGCGAGAGGCGTCAACGACAGCGGGATCCTCCGGTTCACGTTCAACCGCGGGGAGACGATCACCGACCACGGGCGCGTCCTGCCCCCGGCCACAGGTATGACCACGCTCCTGAGCTTCTACCCGCTCGGCGACCGCCGTGCCGCCGTCAACGGCGACCTCGCCATGACTGCGGGCGAGGTGCGGAACGTCCTGACGGCCCTGCGCCGCGGCGGGATCGACATCGTCGAGCTCCACAACCATGGCCTTACGGAAGAACCCCGGCTGTTCTTCGCCCACTTCTGGGCGATCGGCGACGGCGTCACCCTGGCCCGCGCGCTACGTGCCGCAGTGGATGCCACCAACACCGGACCGGCCGCCTGACGCACTTCTCCTCGCGGCGGCCTTCCGGGCAGCCGCGGCCTTCCCCTCGGGTCCACGGCGGACGGATCGCCGTGCGAACCGCGACCGGCTGCGAGTGCTCCAGGTTGTCGGCGAAGGCCTCGCGCCTGTCCGTGGCCCGTGGCCCGTGCTCCGTGGCCCGTGGCCCGTGGCCCGTGGTCCGTGTGTCGGCGGCGAATGGCGGAGAGCGCCACTCCGAGCACGCACCAATGATGCACCCGTCACGACTCCGCCCACGTGACGCGCCAACTCGCTTCCAGGGGCAGCGCATGGCCGGTGATCGAGCGGAGGTCGCGATCGGGGGCGGCGCGGGTGTGCAGGGCGGGGAGGTGGCCGGTGGCGTAGTGCCGGTGGGCGGTGGCGTCGGACCACAGGGTGGTGACCAGGTAGCGGTGCGGCTCAAGGCGGGTGACGACGCCTGCGAGCATGCCTCCGGCCGCTGCCATGCCCGGTGCCCACACGGTGCGCTGGACGTCGAGGAAGTGGTCCGTGCGGTCGGGCAGCAGGCGGCAGTCGGCGACCCGCAGGAGGGTGGCGTGTTCGAGTGCGTCGGTCAGGTCGGCGGCGTCTCCGGCCATGTCGAGGACGACCTCGCCGGTGGCGACGTCGATCCCGGTGAAGCTGTCGCCCGGCCGGCTGTCGGCGACGACGGCGTCGTGCCGCTCGCGCATGAAGCGCCCGTAGGCCTCGGCGTCGGCCCACAGCCCCAGCACCCGGGCAGTGCCGGTGGCCGGATCCCAGCCGCCGACCTGCCCGATCAGGCCGGGCTGGTCGCTGATCGTCGACCACGCCTGCTGAGCTGCGGAGAACCGCTCCCGCGCGGCCACCGGCACCGTGCAACCGATCCACTTGCCCCACATGCGGCCCGCCTCCCGGTCTTCCCGCGCCGCCCGACCGACGACGCACCACATGATCGACCGCCGCCCCCGACTGCCGTCAATCGGTCGATGGACGGAGGGCCGGAGACGGAGTCGTGATCCGCCGGCCCGTGGCCGTCACAGTCGCGACTCGGCGGGAAACCCGCTTTGGCGGAGCTCGACCGGAAGATGCGACATGTCGTCGTGGGCCAGCAGGGTGGCCGGGCGGCCCGGCGTCCAGCGGATGACGGTCAGCGAGGCGTTGCCGTGGTTGAGCCCGAGCCAGCGCCAGCTCGGCGCGTCCAGGGCGTGGCGCACCAGCCAGCCGATCAGGAAGTTGTGGGTCACCAGCAGCTCGTGGCGCTCCTCGCCGCCCGCCACCGGCCCGGCGAACCGCTCGACCGCCCGCGCCGCCAGCCGCGGGCCGCGCGCACGCTCCTCCGCCGTGGCCTGCGCGAGGAACGCGAGGAGGAAGTCCGCACAGTCGGACGGTAGTTCGGCCCGCGACGGGACGTACGGAACATAGTCGCCCGCCACCTCGGACACTCGCGCCGGGACACCGTCGAGCTGCTCGCACACCAGCCGCGCGGTCTGCGCGGCCCGGGGCAGCGGCCCGTGATGGACGACGGACAGCGGCCGCCCCGCCAGCCGACGGCCGAGCAGCACGGCCTGCCGGCGCCCGCGTTCCGACAGCCCGCTCTCGTCCGGCAACGCCTCGCCGTGCCGTGCCAGGTACAGGTAGCGGGCGGCTCGTTCCGTCATCCTCGGGGCTCCTTCATGCGGTCGGTACGTTCGGCGGCCGATCGTCATGACTCCCGCGCGGGGGCGACCGGTTCGCCGGGAGTTCGACCGGCCGTCGGGCGGGCAGGTTCCGAGGTTCGTCGAATCACTCGCCCCGACTGCCTGCCGGGCGGTCCCATGGACTCGCGCCGGAGGTTTGCCGGACACTTCACAGACCGTCCGGGAAGAAGCGTCCCAGCCGGTGATCATCACGACCCAACTCCGTTCGTGGGCAAGGACATTGTCCATGAAGATCACGCGCAGGCCGGCGGCTGCCGCCGGAATCGTGGCGGCCGCCATCGGGCTCGTGACGGCGGCGACCGGCCCGGCCGCCGCCCTCCCGGCGGACTGCATCCCCAACGACATGGCCCTGGACCGGCGCACCGGCACCCTCTACATCGCCGACTCGAACCTGAGCACGATCTGGACCGTCCCGGTCACCGGCGGCAGCGCGGTTCGCTGGGCCACCGCCCCGGAACTCGCGCCGGCCGTGGGCGACCTCGGGGCGAACGGCCTGAAGGTGCACGGCGGCGCGGTCTGGGTCACCAACACGTCCTACGGGACGGTCCTGCGCGTCCCCACCGGCGACGGCGGACGGGCCGGGGCGGGCGAGTTCGGGGCGGCCGAGTCCGGGGCGGGCGAGTCCGGGCCGGGCGTTCTCCTCCCCGACGCACTCGACCAGGCCGGCCGCCTCCAGTACTCTGACCAGCTCGTTGACGGTTGGCCGGGACTGGTACCAGGGCCACACCGGCACCTCCACGCCGGAGACCGTCCGCGCCGCCCTCGACCAGCACGGCGTCACCCCTGCCGACCCGCTGGACGCCCTGGTGGTGGCCTGCGAGCGGCGCTACCTCGACCACCTCGACGACGTCCGCGAGATCCGTTGGGTCGCCGACCTGGCCCGCTCCCTGGCCGGGCGCCTGCCGATCGCCGTCGCTTCCGGCGGCATGCGCGAGACGGTCGCGGCGACCCTGCAACACCTGGGCCTCGCCGACCTGTTCGCCTGCACCGTCACCCGCGACGACGTCACCGAGGGCAAGCCCGCGCCGGAGATCTTCCTGCTCGCGGCCGAGCGCCTCGGCGTCCCCCGACCCGCTGCCTGGTCCTGGAGGACACCGACTCCGGCCTGCTCGCCGCCCGCCGCGCCGGCATGCCCGCCGTCGACATCAGGACCCGCACCCGCACGGCCGGCTGACGGCGGGGGACGGTATTTCGGTCGGGCGGGCGGGATGCGGGTCCGCAGGAGGCAGAAGACGTTGCCCTCCGGGTCTCCGGAGAGCTGTTGTTAGGGGTTCTACGGCAGGGCCGAGAGAGCCCCGCCCGGATCGGCTCCGGACGGGCGAGGGGGGTCTACTGCGCGGTGCGGTGGTACGGGACGGCCCAGCAGTCACGCGACCAGAACCGGTCAACCCCGTCGGTCCACGGTCGCGGGTCGTTGCCCGCGCGGGGGGCGTAGCGGACCGCGTAGCGGGCTCCGGCGAGGATCTGCCATCCGTCCCGCTCGCACCGCAACAGGCCCCTTGTGTTACCGCGGCGAGTACCGTCCGGAAGTTCCTTGATGGACACCCGAGCCATCACGCCACCGCCCCGGCGAGGGTGTGCGCACCGGGGAAGGTGTACCCGGTGTCCGGCAGCTCCTCGGCGACCGCCCGCAGGGCCTCGCGCCGCTCGTACTGGCGCTGCATCTCGTCCAGCTCGGCCCGCCATGCCGCGGGGTCGACGTAGGGACGCACCAGGGGGCCCGCGTACGGGTTCTCGTTTTCCCATTGGCGCCCCGCGTCCCGGCTCCGGGTATCCGGCTCAGATCGGCAGGTTCCAGCCCGGACCGGCCTCGCTGCCGATCCACACGCGCTGGCCGAGGGGCGTGACCGTGATGCCGAAACCGTCCTGGTGGGGTTCGCCGGCTGCCCGCCAGGCTTCAACTGCGCTCTCCACCTGGTCCCAGAGCCGGAGCGGTCCGCGCTGAGTCACGGTCCACCCTCTGTCGGGGTTGGGCATGGTCCGGGCCTGCGATCCGGTGGCCACGTCCGAGAGGATCTGTTGCCCGCCCGCGCCCATCCGCTCGGCCGAGGGTGCCGCGAGCTGAGCCACCCAACCACCGGTCCATGTGCTGATGATCTCGGGGTTGATCCGGGTCGGCCGTTCGTCACCGGGCAGCAGCGCGACACTCTGACGGGGCGGCCGGTCGTGCGGACGGGCGATCATGAAACTGGTCCATCCGGGCAGGAACCGGCCCGTGGCACTGCCGGGCTCGGTCACGGTGAGCAGCGCGAGGCCGAACCCGTACGCCCAGCCGGAGAGGGTGACCAGGATCCTTCCGCCCGGCTTGACCTGGTAGAGCCACGGTTGCGGGATGTACCGAACCGAACAGGTGGCAATCAGGCGGTCGTACTCGCCCCCGTCCGGGTCGCCGAGCAGCCCGTCACCGATGATCAGCCGGGGTGCGTGTCCGGCAGACTTGAGTGCCGCGGCAGCCGCTTCCCCCACGGCCTGGTCGTACTCAATGCTGGTGATGTTGGCGTCCCCGAGGCGGTACGCACCAAGAGCGGTCGAGTAGCCGGTGCCGGTACCGATCTCCAACACCTGGTGCCCGGCCTCGGTGTCGAGTTGGTGCCACATGCGCAGCACCAGTGACGGCAGGGTGGACGACGAAGATGGCGAACCGCTCGCTGTGCCGTCCTCGGGCCGGATATGGCCGTCGAGTTGAGTGATGAGGGTCTGGTTCGTGTAGACGCCCTCCAGCCAATCGGGCTCACCCTCACGGACGGGCCGGTACTCGGTGGGGGTGCTCCCCTCCACGGGCAGGAAGTAGGAGCCGACGAACAGTTCCCGGGGGACGGACTTGGCGGCGCGGTTCCACGCCGGATCGGTGACCATGTCGTCACCAGTGAACCCGTCCACCAGGGCGGCGCGGAGTTCGGCCGATGTGCTCACGTGTCGGGGCCTTTCTGTAGTTGGTCGGCGAGGGCGTCGGCGATAGCGGCCGTTGTCTCCGCCGGCTGCCATGCCCACTGGCCGTTTGCGTTGCACTCAAAGAAGTACCAGGCGCCGTCAGCGGTCACGGCGAAGTCGAACGCCCCGTACACCAAACCGAGTTCGTCAAGGTACGCGGTCACCGAACGTGCGACCGCCTCGGGGATCTCGATGGGCGTGCACGTCATCAGGTCTTGTCGGTGGCGCCAGTCAAGATCGGGGCTTTCCACTCGGACCCCGAACAGGTGGTCGCCGACGGCCGTCACCCGTACGTCGAACACCTTCGGTACCCGCGCTTGGAACAGGTGCGGGCAGAGGGACACGGCGTCGGTGATCTCGGCCGGGTCGACCCCGCACACCCATATCTGCTGGGCAGTCCCGTGGCTGTCTCGGTACCGGCTGTCCCACAACGGCTTGTAGACCGCTCCACCAGGTTGCCCGGCGCAGAACTCCCGAGCTTCGTCCGGGTCTGTCGTGATGGCCGTTGCTGGCACCAGGAACCCGCTTCGGCTCGCTGCCGAGAGCTGAGCCGGCTTGTACTCGGCATCGCGGATACGCCATGGATGATTGACATAGTGCGCCCCCGGAAGCGAGGCGAGGATGCCCCCGGTACCCCAGAAGGACTGTGCGGCGGCGAACTTGCCGTCATGCTCCGCCATGTCGGGCGGGGGGTCGTAGGGCGAGGGCCTACGGACCCACACGGACCGAACGTCGGTCAGATCGAGCGTCCGGCTTGCCGTGCGAAGGGTGCCCCGCTGCCCGCCCGTTCCATAGTGGGCAGACAGCGAGGCACCCGTGTGCAGATCGGCGCCGGGGTCGATACGGACGACCGGAACTCGGCGGTCAGCCAAACGGCGTAGCACCAGGTCCGCGGTCACGTCGTACGGGTTGGTCAGGACCAGCACGGCCCCGGGCCGATCCGCCATCAGCCGGTGCCCTGGTCCTGGTCGTTCGCGGGCATGCTGTCCATGTCGGTGGGCGCGCTCTGCCCGCCGTTCTGCCCGTCGCCGCCCCCGGTGTTGGTGGGGGTGCTGGTGTTGGTGCTGGTGCCGTGCGCACCCATCTCGACCGTGCGGCCGTGTTCGTCCACGATCACAGCAATCTGCGTCTCGGGGTCGATCACGGGCGTGTACTGCGGAACGGCGGCGGTGGGCGCGTACGGCGCCATGCGCTGAACGCCCCAGGGGGCGCGTGCGGTCGTCATATGTTCTGTTCCTCCTTGTCGTGGTGGTGCCAAGTAGGTTCAACCACCCTGCGGGAGAGAAGGGTTCGGGACAAGCCCGCCCCGGTCGACACCGCCACGTGCCACCGGAGCGGGAGTGGCGCCCCGTCCTGGCGAGTGGTTCCCTTTCCGTCCGCCAGGACGGGTGTTCGTGGGGCGCTAGCTTCCGCGCCCGAGGGGGAAGGCCCTGCGGATCGGGGCCGGCTCGCCCGGGGTCGTCCACCCGAGGGGGAACAACTCCGGCTCGCCCGGGAACAGCGCGGCCCACTCGTCGGTGAGGAAGGCCCCCCGCCGGCCGCACGTCGTGCACCGCCGGACCGGCCCACCCGGACCGCTCAGCATGGCGTCGGATTCCTCGGCCCGCTCGACCTTGTGTCCGGCGCCCTCGGGGCACTCGTACATCCGCTGTTCTCCGCCGCTGGTTCTCGGTCTGGGCCCCGCCCTGGTCGTCCGTGCCGTCCACTCGTCACGGCAGCAGGGCGGGGGTTGTGCATCCCGACGGGCGCAGGCTCCGCCGGGAGTTGAGAGGGGTCGCCCTGGTCCGATCCCCGACGGAGGGACCAGGACGACCGGCGCGAGCACCGCAGCACGCGCCTCCCCGCCGACTGTCGGCGGGTTTTGCCCCGCCCGAGCCATGTCACGTGACTGGCCATGCTCGGGACGGGAGTTGGTGCCCGAGGGTGCCGCGGGGAGGAAGGCGGCAGCCCCGGGAGATCGGGGAGCTACACCGCGGCGTCGACCCGCGCGGAGCCCCGGTGACGGTTCAGCGCACCGGCCCACACGTTCAGCTTCGGCCCAAGGCACAGCCGTCGGACGTACGGCCCGTAGTGCGCGGAACAGACCGTCATGCGCTTCCGCCGGGGCGTGGACAGTATCTCGGTGACTTCGGCTTCCGCGGCGCACGGCACGCAGAATCCGGACCACCACTCGGGCGACTCGCTCACTGCCCCGCCCGCCGTTCCCCGGCCTCGCGGCACAGTGCAGCACGGACCCGGGCCCGCGCCCGTCTTCGGCGCTGCCACCCCTCGACCCAATCCGGACCGTAGGCCACGCCAATGAGCGCGACCGCCAGGGCGACGGAGCACCAGACCCACCGCCGCGTGTCGTTCGGGTCCAGCATGGCGAACCCGAGCACGAAGCCGGCGGGCACGGCACCGAGGCCGAGCGTCAACAGACCCGTTGTCAGCGTCAGCCGGGTCACGTCGGTTCCTCGCTTCCGTCCTCAACCGGAGCCAGGAACGACCCATCCGCTGGTGAGGTCCACTCTTCGCCGCCACCCTCGGGGCGAAGGTGGTACGAGAACACACCTTCCCCAGGAACGTCGACCACCACGCCCGTTCGACAATTGGCCAAGTCTCGCGCCAAGTCGCCGAGTTGGGGCCATAAACGAGCAGCCCCCCGAGAGGCGCTGCAAGGGGGATCGCCCCTAGGAGTCTTACGTCGTCCGCTCATGCGACAGAAAGTATGCGGGCGACTACAGCTGAGTATGAATCAGTGGAATGCAGCCCTACCCGTCCAGGTGGAAGCGATCAGACATGCGCCTCAACTTCTCGCGCGTAGAAGCCCGTTCGGCGTAAACGATCTTCCGGAGCGTGGCGCGGGCGATGGGATGGTTGCGGATCAGTTGCGGGGCGATCCGCTCCGCCTTTTCGAGTTCCGCCAACGCCCGGTCGCGGTTCCCGTTCCAGAGCCAGGCGCGAGCTACATCCATGCAATGGTGACCGCGCCGCGAGTTCGGCAGCGCCTCAATCTGCGCCGGGTCGGATCGCTCGGCGAGCGTCAAGGCTTGTGAGTGGTCCCCCATCTCCACCTGTACAGAGATGGCATGGATCAGGACATTTCCGGGCGAGAAGGTCAGAGAGTGCCGGTCGAAGGAGGGTTGCCCAGTGAGTCGGCCCGCTGCCTCCCGAGCCTGTTGGATGTGATCTTCGCAGACCGGAGGATCACCAGCGCGAGCGGCAGAGACGGCGGCCCGCAGGTGCAGTGTCCCCCAAGCGCGCACGGCCAAGGGATCACCTGCGCGGTACTCCCCCTCGATCGAGCCCAGCGCCCGATCCGACAGTGCGACGGCATCGGACCAGTCCGCGCTGGCCCACATGTCCCATACCCGCATCCAGTCGGCCACGGCGGGAAGCACGGGATCACCTGAGAGCCGAGCCGCCCAGGCTGCGCGCTCACACGCCATCGTGACCAACTCCGGGTGCCCGAGAGCATGAGCCGCCGTGTGGGCGAACTTGCAACACACCGCATAGACCGAGAACGACTCCTCCCGCTCCCGGCCGGTGGACACCTCAGCCAGCGCGCGTGCTTCGCGGAGCATGTCCGGCAGTACGCGCAGGATGGCAACGTTCGATGCTGTGTCGCGCAGCCGGTGAAGGCGTAGCGTGTCACGCCACAGCTCGGCGGACCGGCGCGGCGCGCCGTCGAAAACTGGGGTCAAGTCGTAGCGGCGCAGCTCACGCAAGATGCCCGAGGCCGACACCTGCCACTGATTCTCGGACGACTTGCCCGCCACGTACGGGCGCTCGATCAGGTCGTTGGGGTGACAGTGCAGAGCAGCCGCAAGGTGGTTGATAATGCTTGCCCTATCAAGTTCCACCTTGCCGTTTTCAACCTTGGACACCCACCCTTGGGTCCTGCCGATCGCCGCGGCTAGGTCAGCCTGCGGCATACCCAGCCGTAGGCGTTGGCGCTTCACGCGCTTGCCGATGGTCTCCCGTTCCTCCAGCACCGCTCACCCTCCCTCGTGACTACAGGGACCGTACCGCGTCAGCCGTGGCAAGCCGCATGGCTACGGCCCTGCTGCCCTGCCACGGGGCGACAGGGCTTCGTCCTGCCTAGGCCGCAAGCTCATCTATGGTGCGACGCGAAAAACGGCCCCCACACCCACCGCCCGCTAGGGAAGGGAGTATGAGGGCCGTTCGTGACTGATCCTAGGGACCAGAGCCGCCATCGGGCATTTCCGCCTGCGCAGACAGAAACGCCCGATTTCGCCATCAGAGTTTTTGCCTCCCTGCCGCGCTTCCGGCCAGGAGAGGGGAGGCTCCCGGGTGGGGTAGGTGCGGGGCTTCGACCCTGTGTCGGTCGGTCATACGTCGGACGTGCGCCTCATGTCGGAGCCCGCGGAGGGATCACCGGCGGATCAATCGGTCGACCGTCCGGCTTCCTCGGTGTCACGTCGACGGCCAGCAGCCGGCCAGGGTCATGCGGGTCGCGCATCGGCTGGACACCCCTCGGCATCGGAGCCCCACCGTTGAGTGCTGGCAGGCCAGTTGGAGAGTCCGACCACACGGGCCGACCGTGTGCGTCCCGGGGGAAGTACGGATAGTTCCCATCCGGGCCGGGGTCGAGAGCATCAACGGCCATGTCAGTCCGTCGCTTCGATGTAGGCAGTTCGCTTGGCTTCGAGTTCCTCCGCGCAGTCTGCGCCGATCTCGGCCGCCATGCCCTCGGTGGTCTCGATCAGGTCCTCTATCAGGCGCAGGTCATACATGCGAGGCTGCGGCACGGTGCCCGGCTGGCCAGTGGCGGACTGGGCACGCTGGGCGGCATGCATGATCTTCTCGCGCTTGTACCGCTCGGCGCGGGACGCCATGTAAGCCATGAACCACGGTTCCTCGGCGAGCAGTTCGACGAACCGTTCCCGGTTGGCCCGGTCAGCGTCGCTGGCTTGCTGTGCGCGCTCACGCCACGAAGCAGCGAACGCACGGTCGTACTCCGCCGCGCGCTCGGCCTGGCGGGCAGCCTCGGCTTCCTGGGCGACCGCCAGGGCGGCTTCGGCCTCGGCGAGCGGTGTGGCGTACTTGTCGGCCTGGGCGCGCAGCTTGGCGAGCTTGTCGGCAGCCTTGGAAACGTCGGGGTTCATGGTCAGGCCTCGCTCCGGACGTTCCCACGGAGCGGTCTTGCTCGCCGACACGTCAAGGTCGACAGCCTCTCGGCGCTGGTCGCCCTCGCCGAAGTCAATGTTGTTCAGTCCGGTCGCGCGGTCGTTGGCCTCGCGCTGCCGTTCGGGGCTGGTGGTCTCGTCCGTCAGGACAGACAGGCGGATAGCGGAGAGGCCACGCAGGCGCCCAGAGAACACGGTGCCCTCGGTGCCGGGCAAAGTCGTAGCGGTCATACTCCCGTGGGAGTGGGGCGATCCCTGCTGGTCACGGGTAAGGGTGGTGGTCGGCACCGGGACTCACTCCAGAACTGTGAATCCGGAGTGTTCGGGTCGGCGAGGACGTGCCAGGGCTCCTGGCCGGTCTGGCCGACGTCGGCGGGCTTCGCGCCGAGGGCGAGCAGGCGGGCGAGTTCGGCGGCCTGGTCGCGGTCGGTGGGGCTGGCGTCGAGGTGCAGCGGGAGGCGGGACGGGCGGGGGTCGGTGGTGGGGCTGAGGATCAGCGTCGGCAGGGGGCTGCCGAAGCCGGTGGCGGGCGGGCCGATCTCGATGCCGCCGTCGGGTTCGCGGCCCAGTTCGACGTGGCCGAGGACCTCGCACCAGAACGCGGCGAGGAGCTCGGGGTCGTTGCAGTCGAGGATCAACTCGCTGATACGGCATGCCATTCGGCCATCCTGGACAGGCAAGGGTGCCCTGCGGGGGCATGCCGGGGATAGGCTGCGCGAGATTCGGGGGAACGGCTGAACGGGGTGTGGCATGGAGGTTCTGCGGGGCAGTCACCGGGTCCACTTCGTCGCCGCGTGGGTGCTGTGCGCCGTCGAACTGCTCTGCCTGGCGGCCACCGTGCCGCCGCTGCGGTGGGTGGCGCCGGCCTGGCTGTGGGCGTCGACGCTGGCCGCGATCGTCCTGGTCTTCGCCGCCGCCCTGGCCCGCTCCTGGTCCGTCCCGTTCCTGCGCCGGGACGGGGTGGACGGACTGCGGCACCAACTGCGGCGGCTGCCGCGCGGGGTGAAGCTCTGCTACGCGCTGACGGCCTGCCTGATCGCGGTCGGCCTGGCCACCGGCTCCGACGCGGCCGAGGTCCACAAGGACGCCACCGGCTACTACTGGACGAAGGCCGAATCCGGCGCGCACGGACGCACGTTGGTCCGCACCGAGATCGGCCAGGCCGAGTACGACCGCCGACGCGGGGCGGAGGTCCGGATCTTCACCGGCGTCCCGGCCGCGTTCGCCGTCATCGGCAGCTTCCTGGTGCTGGCCGCCGCCCTGACCTCGTTCGGCGCCGCCGACGACCCGCGGACGGGCCGCCGACGGCGACGGCGGTGACGGCGATGACGAACAGCCCGGCGTCGGCAGGCCGTTGGGGCGTCAGCCGAGGCGGGGCCAGTCGAGGAGGAGCGGCAGGAGCGCCGGGTCGGCGCCGGTGGTACGGACGGCCGTGGGTGGACGTCGCCGGTGCAGGGTGAGAAGCAACTCACTGGCGGGGGCGGCGAGTTCGAGCGCGACCGGACCCTCGTCCGGGGCGAGGGCCTTGGTGCCGTCGGCGGTGAGTTCGACGAGCCAGGTCGGACCCTCGTCGGTGCGCAGGCGGACGCGGGCCGGTCCGTGCGTCCAGTGGTCGGCGGTGCCCCAGGAGAGGACAAGGAACTCGTCGATGCCGTCGACGGCGACCGCCTCCGCGACCGACTGCGGTGCGCCGACGGCGAGTTGGGCGTCATGGGCGTGGACGGCGACCTCCTGCACCTGATGCCGGGCGGCCGCCCCGGTGGTCTGCGGGGCGTCGGTGCCCGGCCACCACGTCCAGCACGGGCGGTCCGGGCCGGCTGCGCGAAGTGCCGCGAGGAGATCGGCAGTTGTCTCCGCCGAGCGGGCGAGTGCCTGCTCGGCGGAGAGGCCGGTCTCCAACTCGGGCCGGCTCGGGACGAAGCCGGCCCCGGCGGTGACGGCGGACGTCCAGAACCGCTGCACGACGGTGACGTGATCGAGCAGGTCGGGCAGCCGCCAGTCCGGGCAGCTGGGGACGACGGCCTGCGGGTCGGGCGCGGCGGCGACGGTGCGGCGGAGGGTCGCGGAGAGCGCGTCGATCTGGGCCAGCAGGGCCGGGAAGGCGGGTGTGAGAGCCATTCCCTCTGCCTATCACGGGCCCTCGCCGCTGCGCGCGGGAATTGTTGCGGAAGACGTACCGATAAACACTGTGGAAAGATTTATTAATGTGATATGATGTGGCGTCAGCATATTAGTTTTCTGGGCATGGACTATCGCGCTCCCAGTCGAACCGCCCTGATGTCGGCCGCCGCCCGCGCCGCCCACCTGCTCGTCGATCAGCAACCGCCGATCTTCGCCGACACCCTCGCCTCCGCCCTGCTCGGCGAGCGCGCGGACGAACTGCTCGGCTACCACCGCGCGTTCGGCGCCCACCCGATCCTGGCCGGTGCCCGGACCTCCGCTGTCACCCGCAGTCGCTGCACCGAGGACCGCCTCGCCGAGGCCGTCGCCCGGCGCGGCATCGACCAGTACGTGGTCCTCGGCGCCGGCCTGGACACCTTCGCCTACCGCAGTGAACTCGCCCACCCCATCAGGGTGTTCGAGGTCGACCACCCGGCCATGCAGGAGTGGAAGCGGGCCCGGCTGACCGCCGCCGGAATCGCCGTCCCGACCACCGTCTCCTTCGTCCCGCTCGACCTGGAACAGGGCGACCTGACCGACGCCCTGACGGCTGCCGGATTCGACACCGAACGGCCGGCGGTGGTGAGTTGGCTGGGCGTGACGATGTACCTCGGCACCGAGGCGATCGGCCGGGTGCTGTCCGCCGTCGGCGCGCTCGCACCCGGCACCGAACTTCTCACCGAACACCTGCTACCCGCCGAACACCGCGACCCCGCTGGGCAGTTGTACGCCGAACAGGTGCACGCAGCAGTCGCCGAGAACGGCGAACCGTGGCGGACCTTCCTCACCGTCGAGGAGATGGACACCCTGCTGACCGGCCACGGCCTGCGCCCGCTCGGCTACCTGCGCCAGCGCGACACCCTGGTCCCCCAACCGTGGGAGGAGCGGACCGACGCGCTGCGCCCGTTCGAACTCTCCGTGCTGGCCCACGCGGTGGTACCGGAGCGGTAGGCCGGGGCACCTGCTGCGGGAGCGTCATGCCGGGGTAGCCCCGGGCGAGTTGGCTCCCCGGTATGACGGTTTCGCACCCGCCCCGCCCGTACCGTCCCTCCCGTGCCGAAGAACGTAGCGAAGACAACAGCAGGGGGACGGACGATGGGCAGGCGGGGACGGGCGATGGCGGCGGCGGTGCTGGCCGCGACGGTGGCGCTGGGCGTGGCCGGGGCGCCGGGCGCGACGGCGCAGACGGCGGGGCGGCAGGCTCCGGCCGGGCAGTTGGCGACGGCGGCGCTGCCGGCGCCCACCGGCCCGTACGCGGTCGGCACGACCAGCGTGCACCTGGTCGACCAGGGGCGGGAGGACCCGTGGAAGGCCGGACGGCCCCGCGAGCTGATGATCAGTTTCTGGTACCCGACCGCCCGCCCGGCGTCCGGCGCCGACCGAGCGCCGTACATGACCCCCGACGCGGGCGCGCACTTCGGCAGCGCCGGGAGCGTCGGACGGATGAACGAACGCTTCGAGCCCGACCGCACCGACTGGTCGGGGGTGCGCACCCACGCCCGCGCCGACGCGCCCGCGCTGCCCGGACGGGCCCGGCCGGTGGTGCTGTACTCGGCGGGCCTGGGCGACCCGCGCACCTGGGGGACCGGCCTGGTGGAGGACCTCGCCTCGCGCGGCTATGTGGTGGTGACCGTCGACCACACCTGGGAGGCGTCCGAAGTGTCGCTTCCCGGCGGCGAGTTGGCCACCTCGGTGTTCCCCGAGCTGGCCCAGGACCCGGCCCTCGACATGGGCGCGCTGCTGCGCAAGATGATCGGCACCCGGGTCGACGACACCAGGTTCGTCCTCGACGAGCTGGCCCGGCTGAAGGACTCCCGCACCCTGCCGCCCGGTGTCGGCGCGGCCCTCGACCTCGGCCGGATCGGCATGGTCGGCCACTCCGGCGGCGGCTCCACCGCCCTCCAGGCCATGCACGACGACCCGCGGATCGCCGCGGCCGTCAACATGGACGGCCAGCTGCACTTCCCCGGCCGGGACGGCCGCACCGGCGTCTACCTGACGGACGTCGCCGAGAAGGGCCTGGACCGCCCGTTCCTGCTGCTCGGCACCCGCAACGACGACTCCGGCCCGCACCAGCAGCAGCCCGGCTGGGAGGCGCTGTGGCAGCACAGCACCGGCTGGCACGCCGACTTCACCCTCGACGGCTCCCGCCACGCCTCGTACACCGACGCCGAGTCGCTGCTGCCGCAACTCGCCCGCCAGGGCGCGATCTCCGCCGAGGCGCTGCACGACGGCGTCGGCGACATCCGGCCCGACCGGGCGGTCCTCGCCACCCGGACGTACGTCGCGAGCTTCTTCGACCGCTGGCTGCGCGGCCACGACGACCACCTGCTGGACGGGCCCTCCGGGAACTTCCCGGAGATGGTGTACGAACCGTGACCGGCCCGGGGGACAGGGTCCGGCCCGGAGGTCAGAGCCCGGCCGGGTCGTCCAGGACGGCGCGCAGACGGGCGACGCACTCGGCGACGAAGGCCGGATCGCTCTCCCAGTAGTACGGCACCCCGCTGATCGCCACGGCCACCGCCCAGCCGCAAGCCCGTTGCCACGTCTGCTCGTCGACGCCGAGGGCGGCACGGTAGGCGTGGCGGGCGGCGGCCGGCACGTCCCACAGCGGGGCGTGCTCGGCGTCCGGGAAGCCGATCGACAGGCAGCCGAAGTCGATGATCGCGTGCAGCCGGCCGTCCCGGACCAGCAGGTTGGACGGCTTCAGGTCGCCGTGCAGCCACACCGGGGGCGCGGACGGGACGGGCAGGGCCAGCGCGGCGCGCCAGACGGCTTCGAGCCGGTCCAGGTCCAGGTCCAGGTCCAGGCCCTGGCCGAGGCCGCGGCCCTGGCGGAGGCCGGGGCCCTGGCGGAGGCCGGGGAGGGCGCGGGCCTGCGCGAAGGACGCGCCGATCGAGTCGGCGCAGGCCGCCAACTCCCCGCCCCGGTACCACTGGAGGCCGTGCCGCTCGTCCTCGGGCGGCAGCGGGACGGCGTGCAGGGCGCGGACCGCCGCCGCCAACTCCGTCCCGAACGCGGCCCAGTCGGCCACCGACTCCTGGCCGGCCTCGGCGCCCTCGATCCACCGGTACACCGACCACGGCAGCGGGAACCCGCCGCCGGGCCTGCCCCGGTGCACCGGCTCGGGCACCACGCACGTCAACTCCGGTGCCAGGCGCGGCAACCAGACCTGCTCCTTGCGCACCGCGTCGGCCGTCCCCGGCGTGCGCGGCAGCCGCACCAGCAGGCCGTCACCGAGCCGGAACATCCGGTTGTCGGTGCCGGACCCGGCCGCCCGGACGGGCAACTCGGCCCACTCCGGCCGCTGTTCCGCCAGCAGACGGCGGACCAGTAGTTCGTCGGTCGGGATCTCGTCCTCGTGCAGTGTCATGCCTCCGAGGATTCAACACACACCCGTGCCGAAGCGAACGAAATACCCCCGGGGCCGGGGGAGGCTCCCGCCGCGCGCGGCCGGTCAGGCCGTCGGGAGCGGGAGCAGGCCGCGCTCGGCGAAGACCTCCTTGGCGGCGAGGGTGGCGTTCAGGGCACGCGGAAAGCCGCAGTACACGGCGGAGTGCAGCAGGGCCTCGACGATCTGCTGCGGGGTCAGGCCGACGTTCAGCGCCGCGTTCACGTGCACCCGCAGCTGCGGCTCGCAGCCGCCCAGCGCGGTGAGCATGCCGAGGGTGACCAACTGGCGATCGCTCGGCGCGAGTTCGGGGCGGGCGTAGATCTCGCCGAAGCCCCAGGCGGCGACCTGGTGGGCGAGCTCCGGCGAGACGTCGGACAGCGCGGCGAGCACGTTCCGGCCGGCCTCGCCGTCGATCCGGCCGAGGACGTCGAGGCCGTGGTCGAGGCGCTGCTGCCGGGTGGTGGCGGCGTCGGTGTCGGTCGCTTCGGTGCTGGTCATGGCGGTGGTCTCCGTTCGTGGGTGCGGGGTGAACGGTGCAGACCGTAGGAGTTGGAGTGCGCTCGAACGCAAACGCGGGTCGGGCCTCGTTCAGGGCCGGAGGAGTGCGCAGAAGCGGTCCAGGGCGAGGTCGGTGCGGTGGCGGTCCCCGGTGGTGGTGAGGTCGAACAGCAGGCCCCGGACGACGGCCATCACCAGGGTGGGCGTGACGGTGTCGCCCGGGCCTGCGGTGATGCCGCGGAGCGTGCTGCCGAGGGTGTCGAACCAGCCCGTGATCGCCTCGGCCCGGTCCGGGTAGTTCTCCGGGTGGACGAGACCGTCGGCGTGCACCTCGAAGAACAGCCGGACGAACGGGGCGCGCTCCGGGGCGCTCATCCAGGCCCAGATGGCGCGCAGGTGCTCCTCCGCGGAGGCGGCCGTCGGCGGGAGCTGTTCGGTCAGCCGGTGCGCGCCCCGGCGGCGGGCCTCGGCGAGCACGGCGGCCACCAGCTCCTGCTTGCTGCCGAAGTCGTAGAGCAGCATTCGCGGGCTGGTGTCGAGCGCCGCGGCCAGCGGGCGCAGGCTCAACCCGGCCAGGCCGTGCGCCAGCACGTAGTCGGTCGCCCGCGCCAGGGTGGCCTCCCGGCGGTCCGGGTTCGGCGGTCGTCCCACGGTGAACGTCCTTTCTTCGCTGCGGAGTTGAACGTGCGTCAATATATGGTACGACTGTTTCAACAACGAGAGGGGACAGTCATGCACACCCGGGCACTCGTGCTGGGCGCCGGAGGCCTCGTCGGCACGGCCTGGACGGCCG
Source organism: Kitasatospora sp. NPDC059795 (assembly GCF_042732175.1). Lineage (NCBI taxonomy): Bacteria > Bacillati > Actinomycetota > Actinomycetes > Kitasatosporales > Streptomycetaceae > Kitasatospora > Kitasatospora sp. NPDC059795. The sequence goes on along the minus strand of NZ_JBHWID010000005.1, from coordinate 324,874 downwards.
GACTCGCCGCCGGACTGCGCCGCAGCGGGCTCGACCCGGCCGACGCCGACCTGTTCGTCGGCACCTCGGCCGGCGCGATCACCGCCGCCCTGCTCGCCACCGGCCGGCACCCCGACCACCTCGCCACCCCGCCCCGCCCCGTCGGCGGCACCCCGCCCCGGGTGGACGGACGCCGCCTGGGCGAGGCGTTCGCCGTCCTCCGCGACGCCGCCGCGAACCCGGACGAGGCCCGCCGCCGGGTCGGCCGGATCGCGCTCGCCGCCGAGACCGGCCCCGAACAGGCCCACATCGACCGGATGCACGCCATGATCGGCACCGACCGCTGGCCGTCCTCGCGCGAGCTGCTGATTCCCGTGACGGACGCCGAGACCGGTGCCCAGACGGTCTTCTCCCGCACGAGCGGCGCACCGCTGGCCGCCGCCGTCGCCGCGAGCACGGCCTTCCCGGGCATCTACCCGCCGATCACCGTCAACGGCCGCCGCTACCTCGACGGTTCGCTGCACTCCGCGACCAACGCCGCACTCGCCACCGGGGCCCGCACCCTCGTCGTGGTCGACCCGCAGGCGCACCTCTTCCCCCGCGAACTGCTCCACCGCGAACTGGCGGCCGCAGCTCCCCACACCGCCCTGACCGTCGAGCCCGACCAGGCCTCCCTGCACGCCTTCGGTCCGGACCTGAACGACCGAACGGCCTGGGCCCCGGCCTACGCCGAGGGCCTCCGGCAGGGTGCGGACACGGCCGAGGAGTTCCGCCTCGCCTGGACGGCCGGAGCCGACGCGGACCGAGGCTGACCAGCCGCGGGCGGCCCGGCCGACCGGACAGTCGGCGGCGGCACCGCGGAAACCGTGTCGCGGCCGGCGGCGATGGCGGCGTGCGACGGTGACCGCCATGACGTCCGATCAGATCGTCCAAGCCCGGCGCCTGGTGAACGACCGCTTCCCGGACGCGCTCGCCGCCGTTCTCGCCGGCTCGGCGGCCTCGGGGCGCGCCACGGCGTCCAGCGACCTCGACATCGCGGTCCTGATGCCGGAGGACGGCGCGACCTACCGCGAGACGGTGCGCTTCGAGGACCGCGTCGTCGAACTCTTCGTCCACACGCAGACCGGCCTCACGGACATCTTCGCCGTCGACGCGGCCTCGCGCCGCGCGGTCGCCCAGAGCATGTACGCCACCGGCCGGGTGCTGCTCGACCCGCACGGGCACGGCGCCCGGGCCCGGGCCCGGGCCCGCGCGAAGGCCGACCTCCTCGACGGGCCACCGGCCCTCGACCCGGAGGCGGTCGATACGAAGCGGTACGGACTGACCGACCTCCTGACCGACCTGACCGACCCGACAGACTCGACAGCCCTGACCGACCCGACAGCCCCGACCGACCTGGCGGACACGCGGGACCGGATCGAGGAACTGGCCGTCGCCGGCGCGGTCCTGAGTGCGGCGGCCGACCTGCTCTGCGACCACCGCCGCGCCTGGGTCGGCAGCGGCAAGTGGTTCGCGCGACGCCTCCGGGAAGCGGACGGGACGCTGGGCCAGGCCCTGTTCGAAGGCCACCGCCGGCTGTGCCACTCCGGCGACCCGGCCCTCCTGGCCAGGGCAGCCGAGCAGGTGCTCGACCTCGTCGGCGCCCCGCTGTCCGTGGGCTGTCGGAGGACCTGGCGGGGCGTCGCCGAGTCGGCCGCCGGGCGTTGAGCGACGGCCGCCGGGCGTTGAGCGTCGGTCGGGCCCGGGCCGCGCAGGGGAGCGCCCCGCCGGACGGGGGTGTCGGTCCGGCGGGGCGGGTGGAGGCGGGGCGTCAGGGCTTGAGGATCAGGCGGATCGGGTTGCGCTGCTTGGTGTGCAGGCGCTCGACGGCCTCGGCGGCCCGGTCGAGCGGGAGGACGTCGCTGACCGAGCGGGAGAAGTCGAGGCGGCCGCCGGCGGCGAGGGAGATCAGCTGCGGGACGGCGGTCTCGCCGGAGCCGTAGTGGCCGAGGATCTGCTGCTGGAGGTAGGAGAAGCGGACGCTGTTGGTGACCGTCAGCGGCTGGTCGGTGAGGCCGACGAGCACCAGTCGGCCGTGCGCGCCGAGGACGGTCATCGCCTGCTCGCGGACGGCGGGCACGCCGGCGAAGTCGAAGGCGGCGGCCAGGCCGGCCCCGCCGGTCGCGGCGCCGATCTTCGCGGCGAGCTCCGGGTCGGCCGAGTCCAGGACCAGGTCCGCGCCGAAGGCGAGTGCGCGTTCGCGGGCTGCGGGGGAGGGGTCCACGGCGACGATCGGGTTCGCGCCGATCGCCCGGAGCAGCTGGACGCCGTGCGCGCCGAGACCGCCGACACCCCACACGCCGACCGGCTCGGCGGGCCGCACCTGGCCGGTGGTGGTGATGGCGCCCCACGGGGTGGAGACCGCGTCCGGGATGATCGAGCCCTGCTCGAACGAGATCGACTCGGGGAGCGGGATCAGGGTGTCCTTGCGGGCGAGCGCGTACTCCGCCCAGCCGCCGTCGTAGTCCACGCCGCGCGTCCAGGTGATGCCGTCGCGCTGCTCGCCGGCCTGCAGGACGACCCGGTCGCCGACCTGCCACTTGCCCGCTTCCGGGCCCAACTCGGCGACGGTGCCCGCGACTTCGTGCCCGAGGGTGACGCTCTCGCCCGGGAGGTGGAGCGGGGTGAGCGAGCCGTCGATCAGGTGGACGTCGGACAGGCAGACGCCGGCCGCCTCCACCTTGATGAGCACCTGGCCGGGGCCGGGGACGGGACGCTCCACCTCCTCGACGCTCAGCTTGCGGGTGGGCAGGTGCAGGCGGACGGCACGCATCCGGGCCATGGTCGATCCTCTCCGGCCGACGGCGGACTGTCGGCGGCCTTGTTGCCGCAGCGCCCTGCGCGGATAGCGAGGGCTATCGAGGGATATCGAGGGATATCGCAAGGCGACTTGCATTGCCGAGGCTACGACGCCGTGCGCGGCAATGCAAGGAGGCCTGCGTTAGGCTTCGGGGGTGTCGAGCGACAAGCAGAACGGACCTGCGGAAGGCGAGGCCGGGCCGGCCGCGCCACTGCGGCGGCGCGGTGCAGCCATGCGGCGGGCCGTGCTCGACGCGACCGTACGACTCCTCGCCGAGGGCGGACTCGACGCCGCCAGCGTGTCGGCCGTCGCCGCGGCCGCCGGCGTCCACGAGACCTCCGTGTACCGCAACTGGGGCACCCGCGAGCGGCTGCTGCTGGAGGCGCTCGCCGACTGGACCGACCACGCGCTGCCGCTGCCCGACACCGGCACCCTGCGCGAGGACCTGCGTCAACTCCTCACCGCCCTCGCCGCGTTCCTCGACACCCCGGAGGGCCCCGCGCTGCTGCACCTGAGCATCGCCCCGGCCACCGCCGAGACCCGCAGCCACCGCGACGCCTACTGGGCCGCGCGGCTGGAGCGCGCCGAACTGCTGCTGCGCCGGGCCGCCGAACGCGGCGAGATCCGGGCGGACACCGACCCCCGGGCGGCCGTCGAGGCGCTGATGAGCCCGCTGCTCGCCCGCCACCTGCTGCTCGGCGAACCCGTCACCCCCGCCTTCCTCGACTCCCTGGTCGACCTGGTGCTGGACGGCCTGTCCCCGCGCTGACCCCGGCCCCGCCGAGGCTGGCCGGCGAGTGGTGCGCGGCGCTGCCCGAAAGGGCACGTACCCGGACTCCCGGCCGCCGCGCACTGCCCTGAGATGCCTTTGTGAAAATTCGGAGTCCGAGGCATCGGATTTGTGTGCGCCTTCCCGTAGCCTGAACCGCGCAATCCGCCCCACACGCCCCATGCCTGACATGTCGTCAGTGCATCGCTGCCCCCTGCCTTGGAGCCGCCATGAGTTCCGACCGTTACCACTGGGACCGCTCGCACCCCGGCCTGACCGCGCTGCGCGAGGCGATAGAGCCCGTGCGCCAGGAGGTCGTCGGCCACCCCATCTACCAGGAGCTGAACTCCCTGGAGCGGGTCCGGACCTTCCAGGAACGCCACGTGTTCGCGGTCTGGGACTTCATGTCGCTGCTCAAGTGCCTGCAACGGCAACTGACGTGCGTGGAGCTCCCGTGGCTGCCGAGCGGCCCGACGGCGAGCCGGCGACTCATCAACGAAATCGTCCTGGTCGAGGAGAGCGACGAGCTCGGCGACGGCTACATCAGCCACTTCGAGCTCTACCTCGACGGCATGGCCCGGGCCGGCGCCGACACCGGCGCGGTGACCGAATTCCTGCGCCTGCTCGGCACCGGCACCGCGGTCGCCGACGCGGCGAAGCAGGCCGAAATACCCGCCGCAGCCGCCGAGTTCATGGCGGTCACCTGGGACATCATCGAGAACGCGCCGGTGCACTGCCAGGCCGCGGCCTTCGCGTTCGGCCGCGAGGACCTGATCCCGGAGATGTTCGAGCAGGTCATCCGGATCGAGGACGCGGACAACCGGCTGACCGTCTTCAAGGACTACCTCGCCCGCCACATCGAGGTGGACGGCGAGCAGCACACGCCGATGGCCATGCAGATGCTCATCGACCTCTGCGGCGACGACCACGAACGCTGGACCCAGTGCGCCGACACCGTCCAGCGCGCCCTGGCCGCCCGCGTCGCCCTCTGGGACGGAATCCTCGCGGACTGCACCGCCTGAGCCCCGACCGCCCCGCCCCCGCCGGGCGCCGGCCCCCGCCGGCCGCCCGGCGGCACCGCCGAGACCCCTCTCGGGGAATTCTCGGCGGTGCCAGCCGGATGACGAGGCCTCGTGCCGACCTCGGCGCGGCAGTTGCGCCGGGGTACTGCCCAGAGGGCCTGGCCGGTTCCGGGCCCCGCGACGCGGCCTGTCCCCGCGCCGTCCCCGGCCCGGCCGTCACCGCTCGGCGGGCGTGCCGGTGGGACGGCCGGCTCGGTGCGGGCGCACCGCGCGGAGGGTATGCCGGGGGATGACCGACGCCACGGACTTCGATGCCGCCGCGACCGCGATTCCCCTCAGGACGGCTTCCCGGTTCACCGACGGCCGACGTCCGGACGCCGCCCCTGCCGTCCGGCTCGTCGCCCGGCCACGTGCTGACCCACCTCGCCCGCAACGCCAACGGTGGTCGCCGGCTGCCGAGTTGGGCTCAGCCCGGTTCGGAGACGCCCGAGTGTCCGAGCCCCACAGCACACGACCCGCAGACCGAGGCGGGCACGGGCCGCAGCGCCGACGCACTCCTGCCGAACTGTGCGTCACCGCAACCGCATTCGAGGCCGAGTTACCGGCGGACGCCGCCCTCGACCGGCTCCGCGCCAACGGCTTCGACGTCCACAATCAGGACGCCGCCCCTACCCGCCCCGGTCGACCCCGCCCGCGCAGGGTACGGCCATGCTTTCGCCGGCCGGACCACCTCGCCCGTACCCTCCGACGAGGCTTGCACCACATCCAGCTCTGGCTCGCCCTCATCGGCGGATGCTCGGCTGGCACTGGCCTGTCACTCACTCCACTGAACCCACCACCCGGACAGATTCAGTGGCGACCTCTCAGATGCCGTCGCCGCCACCGGAGTAGGCGCTGTAGCCGTACGAGTCGCCCTCGGATCGGGCGACGGTCTCCCTGGTGGCACCGCCGCCGAGCAAACCGGCGCGAGCGGCGAACTCCGGCACCAGCAGACGCAGCGCCCGGCGTCCGTGAAGCGCGACGAGGAGCCCGATCTCCCCCGGCCCGGCCGGGGTGGCACCGGGAAGGGGATGCAGGCGTCGCATCTCGCGCAACAGCTGGTGCCCGGCCACCGTCCGCGCCGGGGCGCACAGGACAGCGAGCGAGAGCACGGCCAGGGGCAGACCCGTCCAGAGGGCTTCCTGCGCCGCGATGGCCACGGCCGCACCGCCCGCTGCAACGCCCAGCAGGCCGTCCGCCCGCCCCCTGACGGGCAGCCACCGCAACAGCCCCGCACCGACAAGCCCTGCCACCACGCACACGAGACCGATCGATCCCATCACACCCCCCGTCAACGGACAGCAGACCCTCCCTGGTCCACCCCCGGAAGAACGACACGGCCGGACGGCCACCGCTCAGCATTCAGGCCCCATCCTGCGCCCGCTGCACACCACTGGCACTTCGCCGGGACCATCACCTGTCACCACCGACAACACGACGAAAACCTCAGTAGGTGCCGCCCGGGCCCGTGAGTTGCCGACATACCCCGCTCGCGCGGGGAGGGAGGACCTGGCACGCCTCGGCCTCCGCAGGGACAGAGCGGCGTGCACCAGTCAAAGACGTGCCCGTGGAGGGACGTTGAGAGGAGGCCACTGCTCGGCTCGGCGACCGGGTCCGCGGGAGAGGGAGCCCCGCAGCGACGCCGTAAAGTGCTCCGTGTGCCTCCGCTTGAGATCTCCGACCTGATCACCGCAGCCGACCCGGCCACCGGACGACGGCTGCCGGTTCGGCGCGCCGAGGTCGTCGAGCGGCTGCGCGCGCACGGCGACCCGTGGGCCGCCAGGATCGTGGCGGGGCTGCCCGCCGACCGGGACGGAGTGCTGGACGGGGTCGCCGTGGACCGGCTGCTGATCAGCGTGCACACCGAGATGCAGCGCCTGAGCGAAGAACTGCGCATCGGCGACCGCCTCGTCCACCTGCTCCGACCGCTGTTCACCGCGATCCGGGCCTCAGGTGTGCCGGGGCCGTATCGCCTGGTCGACATCGGCTGCGGGCTCGGCTATCTGGTCCGTTGGCTGGCGGCCACCGGCGCCCTTGCTCCGGACGTCGAACTGCTGGGGGTCGACCTCGACGCGGCGCTGGTCGGCGAGGCGGCGCGTCTGGCCCGGGATGAGGAACTGAACTGCCGCTTCGTCCACGGCGATGCCTTCGCGCTGCCGGAGGCCGCCACCGTGTACGTGTCCACCGGCGTGCTGCACCACTTCCCCGAGCCGGCGCTGACGGAATTCTTCGCAGCCCAGGGAGCCTCCCCGGCCCTGGCGTTCTGCCACTACGACATCGCCGCGACCGGCCTCGCCCCCGTCGGCGCGTGGATGTTCCACCGCGCCCGGATGCGCCACCCGCTGGGCCGACACGACGGCGTCGCCTCCGCCCGACGGGCCCACAGCGACGAGACCCTGCTGCGGACCGCCGCAGCCTCGGGCATGCGACCACTGCTCTACGAGCCCCGACGCATCGCCAACCCCTTCTGCACCACCCTGCGCCCGGTCCTCGGCCTGCGCCCGCACCTGGAAGCACCCCTGCGCCAGGCCCTCGGCCGCTCCTCCCGCCGGCTCCTGGGCCCCGAACAACTCGCCCAGGTCGGCCGATGACACCTGCTCTGCCACTGGCGGTACTCGGCGCAATAGACGCGGCGTTCAGCGGTTTCCGCGCCTATGCCGGCCGCGACGCCCGCATCCGCAAACATCGGGCCAACGCACGCGCCGCCCTGCGCGGACTGGCGGTCGGGACCGTCCTGCTGCTCGCCCCCGCAGTGACCGCCGTCCTCCACCTGCTCACCGCCGCCGACCCGCAGCGCGCCTACGCCACGCTGACCGCCGGCGGCTCGGGCTACCTGCTCCCACTCACCCTCTACGCCACCGCGGTCCTCCTCTCGCTCGCCGCCTACCTCCTCCTGCCGTTCCGCGCCAGCACCTTCGCCATGGTCATCGGACTCGGCCCGCTCACCCTCCTGCGCCCACTCGCCATCGCCGCCGCCTGCCTCGGCGCGCTCCTCAACGGCGGCGGCTGGCCCTCCCTCCTGGTCGGCGCAGTGGCGGGCGCAGCCATGCTCTCCGTCGAGCCCCTCGTCCACCACCACTGGTACCGCCCCGCCCACACCGTCACCGACCATTGACGGCGCTCCTCACCACCCCGGCGGCGACGTCACCCCACCTCCCGGCCGGCCCGGCGCCGGCCCGCATCAGGCCAACAGGCCGAGCCGCGTGGGATGCCGCGACCGGTGCACGTTCGCCTGTACCGGGTTGCGTGCCTTCACGTATACGCCGACACCCCCGCTCGCGCGGGGAGGACGGGGGAGGGCACCTTGCGGGTGGCGCACAGACCGGCAGACCTCCGCTCGCGCGGGGAGGACGCCCGCACCCTCTGCGTCGGGTTGAACATCGCTGGCCGACCCCCGCTTGCGCGGGGATGACGGGACGTCGAGCTTGGGCACCGCGCGGCCGAACAGCTGACCCCCGCTCGCACGGGGAGGACACCGGCTTCGGCGATGATCAGATCTGGTTGATGATCCGTCCGCCGAGCTGTTCGAGGAACTCCTGCAAGCTCGCTGCGGCGACGTCGAAGTCGTCGAACCAGGAAGCCGTGGCGGACTTCCAGATCTGCCCGCTGTCGCCGATCGCGAACAGGTGGCCGCCGCCGTCGCTGGCGAATACCAGTGCGATCCACTCGCCGTCGATCGGTGCGGGGCCGTACTCGCGGAAGTGTTCCGCCACCGCAGCGGGTGAGTGGATGAAGTACCCGCTGTCGACATCGGGCAGGGAAGCCTCGCTGATCACCCAGTAGAGCGTGGTCAGGTCGGAGGGGATCGGCGTCAGCTCCACGAGCGCGCTCGCCGTTCGGTGGCTGTCGTCAGTTGCGAGTGCCACGGCGTTGTCTCCGGGCGGGAAGCCGTGCGTCGGAAGAAACGATCGCGTCAGCCTCGTCAGCGCCGCATCGGCCCACTCCCGCCAGGATCGGACCCAGTCTGCGTCAAGCCGCTCAGCTGGCACGTTTCCCCCGAATGCGTGTCTGGCCCGCCCGCGCGAGTCCGAAAGAACATAGCGGAAGGCGGAGGGCGGGGGCCGTCGAGTAGGCGCCTGTCGCGGTCAGCCGGCCTTCGCCGGCTCCTCGGTCCGTGCCCGGGTCGAGGCGAGGCGGTAGGAATCGGTGCCGGTCTCGATGATGGTGGCAGCGCCCTCGCCGTACCCGCTGGCTGACCCCCGCTTACGCGGGAAGACACCACCAAGCTCTACACCGACGGGGTCTGCCACGGCTGACCCCCGCTCGCGCGGGGAGGACGCCCGGGACCCGGGAGCAGGAGGTGGAGGAGTCGGCTGACCCCCCGCTCACGCGGGGAAGACGGCATCACCGTCCAGTTTCCCGACGGCACCATCCGCATCCTCAACCTCGCAGACGAGATCGTCCTGGCCCATGGCCAGCACCTGGGTCCTGTTGAGGAGCATCTCCACGAGGCGACGACGCCCACGAGTCAGGACGCCTCGCCGTGAGTCGGCACGAACTCACGGGTCGATCCCGGCAGAGCACACCATTCGACCCGCGGGTTCCCACGGAAGAACCTTCAGTTTCCCTGAACCCACGGGGCTCCGGGGGGCCAGCCAAGGTGAGCCCGAAAGTTGTGAGGGGATGATCTCGGTGCATCAGCAGTGCGGTTCGGCGGGGTCATCCCCGGCCGGGGTCGTGCTCGTCCTCCTAGCCGCCCTGGCCGGTCCAGGTGCGGAGGGGTCCGGGCAGGCCGGGCTCGTCAGCGCCGAGCTGGGGGCTCCGCCCTTGAGTCGGCGCAGGCCGGGGATCACGGGTCCACCTCTTCGATCTCGGCGGCGGTGAGGACGGCGCGCTGGGCGACCAGGCGCTCGCGCAGGTCGATCGCCTCGGCGGTGAGCGGGTTTTCGGGCTGGCGGATGCGCGCGGGTACGGACCGCTGCGGCAGGTCGTCCTCGGCGGCGGCGTTCTCCTCGGCTTCGGCGAGCGCCCGGTACACGGAGGCGACGGAGGGATCTTGCCGGCGTTCCAGCCGTCCTTGATGACGAGCTTCCCGGCGATCTCGGAGACGGGGACGCCCTTGGCCTTGAGCGCGAGGGCGAAAGCGGCGGCGACTACCGGGGCAGCGTCCAGCGCGGCAGACCCCCGCTCGCGCGGGGAAGACGAGGAGCCGGGCCGGGCCGTGGTCGTCACCGACGGCAGACCCCCCTCGCGCGGGGAAGACCGGTAGGCCACCTGCTGCATGTAGGCCACGGCCGGCTGACCCCCGCTCGCGCGGGGAGGAGCACCCAGACCACCGCGGTGTCCACGCCGCGGGCGGCTGACCCCCGCTCGCGCGGGGAGGAGGCCTGCCCCGCTCGAACGCCCGCCCTAGACCCCGGCTGACCCCCGCTCGCGCGGGGAGGAGGCTGACGCGGGGAGACCAAACGTGACCGACAAGGGCTGACCCCCGCTCGCGCGGGGAGGAGGCTGACGCGGGGAGACCAAACGTGACCGACAAGGGCTGACCCCCGCTCGCGCGGGGAGGAGTCGGACGGCTCGCTCGCGCGCGCGTCCCTGTCCGGCTGACCCCCGCTCGCGCGGGGAGGAGTCCGCGCTGCGCCCGGTGGTGCGCTTGCCGGACGGCTGACCCCCGCTCGCGCGGGGAGGAGCGGTACAGGCCGTCGTCGTGGAGGACGGTGAGCGGCTGACCCCCGCTCGCGCGGGGAGGAGGACTGTGCCGCACTGCTGACAGGGCTTGCGTGCGGCTGACCCCCGCTCGCGCGGGGAGGAGACGACCTGGACCAGGCGGTCGCCGTCGTACATCGGCTGACCCCCGCTCGCGCGGGGAGGAGTCGAGCGGCGGGCCTCCCTGGCCAGCACGGCGCGGCTGACCCCCGCTCGCGCGGGGAGGAGTCAATGTGGCGTCACACGTAAGTCACGTGTGACGGCTGACCCCCGCTCGCGCGGGGAGGAGGCTTCACGACCTGCAGCGTTATGACGGCTTTGCAGTTTCTTTACCGTCTCCGACTGTTGGTGGAGGCTCAGGTATCAAGGAGCGGCATGCGGATGCATCGTGTCACGACGCTACGACAACGCGAGGCGCCAGCCTCCCCAGCCGAGGCACCAGAAGAGCTCCCGTGCGCGTGCGGCACCAGATCGCAGCTGCATGACCCAGACCACCACACCACCCGCTACCGTTGGGCCTGCTGCCCGCCACCACCGCGGCCACCACCGAGGAGGACCAGGTGACCACCCAACCCGACCACCAGAACCCAGCCCCGGCCAGGCCAGCCACCCTGCACGAACTCCGCACCGCCCTGTCCCGCTACGGCCTGCCCGGCGACCGCGAGAACTTCGAGCGGGACCTGGCCGCCGCCCTCGACGCCTCCCCGATCGGCGACCTCGCCGCCGTCACCGAAGTCGCCGCCACCTACCGCCACCGCCTAACCCTGCGCACCAGCCCCCAGGCCATGGACGCCCTGGCAGCGCCGATCGGCGGCCAGCACTGGACCCCGGCCGGCGACGTCTTCGCCCGCCTGCGCGCCGCCGGCAACGACCGGTGACCGACCAACCCGAACAGCCAGCACCGCTGCACGTCTTCCTCTCCGACACCGCCGAACACACCCTCGCCGCACTGCGCCCCGGCGAGCTGGACGTGGTGGAGAAGCTACTCGAGCGCCTCGCGATCCACCCGCGGCTCGGCATCCCGGTGCCCGGCGGCACCGACCCCGAGGTCGACGACTACACCGCCCGCACCGACCCGGCCGCAGACACTGGCGACCGCATCAGCCTCGTCTACCGCGTCCACTCCTCTTCCCTGTCAAGTTCTGCGTGTTGATGTCTCACTCGTGGGCTGGGGACTGCTCCAGCTGGCTAGGAGGTCGAGAGTTTCGGCGTCGCGGCTGCCGGGCGGGACGGCGCAGAGGATGAGGTAGAGGCCGTCGTCGGCGGTGAGCTGGGTGGTCTCGTAGGTGAAGGTGAGGTCGCCGACGAGGGGGTGGTGGATGCGCTTCGCGCCGGCGCGGTGGTGGCGGACATCGTGGCGAGCCCACCGCTGGCGGAAGGCGTTGCCGCCGCGGGTGGAGAGTTCGCCGATCAGGTCGGAGAGCGCCTTGTCGTGGGGGTTGCGTCCGGCTTCGGCGCGCAAGGTGGCGACGTTCTGGTCGGCGACGGCGGCCCAGTCGGGGTAGAACGCGGTGGCGGCCGGGTCGAGGAAGGTGAAGCGGGCGGCATTCGCTGGGCGGGCGGGGCTGTCGAAGACGGGGGCGAACAGGGCGCGGGCGAGGGTGTTGCCCGCGAGGAGGTCGAGGCGGGCGTTGCGCAGGTAGGCGGGGACGCCGCTGATCGTCTCGACGAGGTTGCGCAGGCCGGGGCGGACGGGCTGCCGGGCAGGCCGGGCCGGTCCAGCTGGGCCGGTGGCCGCGGCGTTGGCGGCACGGACCAGGTCGAAGAGGTGGGCGCGCTCCGCGTCGTCCAGGAGCAGGGCGCGGGCGATGGCGTCGAGGACGGCGTCGGTGGCGCCACGGGCGTCGCCCCGTTCGAGGCGGGTGTAGTAGGGGACGCTGACGCCGGCGAGCTGCGCGACTTCCTCGCGGCGCAGGCCGGGGACGCGGCGGGTGCGGTCCAGCGGAGAGGGGGTGAGGCCGGCCTGTTCGGGGGTGACGCGGGCCCGGCGGGTGGTGAGGAAGTCGCGGATCTCGGTGCGTCGGTCCATGCTCCGACCCTACGACCGGCTCCCTCACGGGGGCACGGGCGTGGGGGTCCCTGTTGGGGTCTGCTTCACCGCCCCGTGAGCGGTCGGGGCGCGGTTGTCTGGAGGGCATGACCGATCCGTCCGCTCCAGGAGGCGCTCCGATGCCCGCCACTTCGACCGCTCCCGACCGTGTCCACCAGCCCGAGGCTGGGGCTGGGGCTGGGGCTGGGGCTGGGGCTGCTGCGGTGCCGGTCGCAGGTGCGCGGTTCGCGCTGGGAGCGGCGCTGCTGGGGTTCTTCGTGATCACCCTGGACGCGCTGATCGTCAGCGTCGCGCTGCCCGCGATCGGCAACGACCTGGGCGGCGGGATCAGCGGGCTTCAGTGGGTGGTGGACGGCTACACCCTGATGCTGGCCGCGCTGCTGCTCTCTGCCGGGTCGGTCTCGGACCGGATCGGCGCCAAGCGCGCCTTCGGCCTGGGGCTGGTGCTGTTCCTGGCGGCGTCAGCCGCGTGCGCCCTCGCCCCGACGTTGGGGGTGCTGGTGGGCGCGCGGCTGGTGCAGGGCGCGGGGGCAGCGGTGATGATGCCGGCGACGCTGGCGCTGATCCGCGAGGCGTTCCCCGACGCCGACCGGCGCACGAGGGCGCTGGCGCTGTGGGCGGTGGGCGGTTCGGTGGGCTCTGCGGCGGGTCCGCTGGTGGGCGGGGCGCTGGCCGGGTGGGACTGGCGGTGGATCTTCTTCATCAACCTGCCCGTCGGCTTGGTGGCGCTGGTGCTGCTGGGCCGCGCGCCCTCCTCCCCGCGGCGGGAGGTGCCGTTCGACGTGGTCGGGCAGGTTGCCGCGGTGGCGGCGCTGGGCGCGCTCACCTACGCGCTGATCGAGGGCGGCCAGGCCGGGTTCGCCAGTGCCCGGATCGTGGCGGCGCTGGTCCTCGCAGTGGCGGCGGCGGCCGTGTTCCTGGTGCGCCAGGCGCGGGGGCGGGCGCCGATGATGCCGCTGGACCTGTTCCGCTCCCGCCCGGTGGTGGCCGCGCTGGCGGCCGGGTTCGCGCTGAACGTCGGCTTCTACGGGGTGACGTTCCTGTTCAGCCTGTACTTCCAGACCTTCCGCGGCATGTCGGCCGCGGTCACCGGCCTGCTGTTCCTGCCGATGACGCTGCAGAGCGTGGGCGTGTCCTTCGTCTCCGCGGCGGCGACCCGCCGCTTCGGCGCCAAGGCCACGATGGTCGCCGGGCAGGTGGTGATGGGCGCTGGGCTGCTGGTGCTGTGCCTGCTGCCGGCCACCGTGCCGGTGTGGGCGGTCGCGGTGCTGCTGATGCCGGTGTCGTTCGGCGGCACACTGGCCGTCCCCGCGATGACCGGCCTGATGCTGTCCTCCGTCCCCGCCGAGCGGGCCGGGCTCGCCTCCGGCGTGCTGAACACCTTCCGCCAGGTCGGCGGGGCCGTGGCCGTCGCCGTCTACGGCGCTCTCGTCACCGCCGGCTCCTTCACCGCCGGCATGCGCACCGGCCTGATCGCCGCCGCGATCCTGCTCGCCGCCACCGCTGCGCTGGGCGCGCTGCGCGCCCGCACCCCGCGCGGCTGAACCCCCGTCATCCCCCGGCGGCAGCCCGGATGCCGCCCGCGACCACCTCAAGGAGATTGGACCCCATGCGAGCGACCCTGTTGTACGGAGCCGGCGACGTGCGCGTCGAGAACGTGCCCGACCCGGTGATCAAGAACCCCACCGACGCGATCGTGCGGGTGCTGCGCGCCGCGGTCTGCGGCAGCGACCTGCACCCCTACCGCTCCGCCTCCGCCACCGATACCGGTCGGCAGATGGGTCACGAGTTCCTCGGCACCGTCGAAGACATCGGCCCCGAGGTGACCGGCCTCAAGCGCGGCGACCTGGTGCTGTCCCCGTTCACCTACGCCGACAACACCTGCTGGTGGTGCGAGCACGGCCTGCAGACCTCCTGCCCACACGGCGGCCGGTACGGCTTCGACGGCGTGGACGGCGGCCAGGGCGAGGCCGTGCGGGTCCCTCAGGCCGACGGCACCCTGGTGAAGATCCCCGCCCCGGTCGACGAGGCGTTGCTGCCCTCTCTGCTGACGCTCACCGACGTGTTCTGCACCGGCCACCACGCCGCCGTCACCGCCCGGGTCCGGCCCGGCAGCAGCGTCGCCGTGGTCGGGGACGGCGCGGTCGGCCTGTGCGCGGTCCTCGCCGCCCGGCGCCTGGGCGCCGAGCAGGTGATCCTGTTGGGCCGCCACACCGACCGCACCGACCTCGGCGTCGAGTTCGGCGCCACCGGCGTCGTCCTCGCCGGCGGCGACGAGGGTGCCGAACAGGTCCGGCAGCTGACCGCAGGGCGCGGCGCGGACGCCGTCCTGGAGTGCGTCGGCTCGATGCAGACCCTCACCACCTCCTTCGCCGCGGTGCGCGACGGCGGAGTGATCAGCCGGGTCGGCGTCCCCTCCTACACCGACGGGCCGATCGGCATGGACATGATCATGCGGAACATCACCCTGACCGGCGGCGTCGACCCCGCCCGCCACTACATCGACGCTGCCCTGCCCGACGTCCTGGACGGCACGATCCGGCCCGGCCGCGTCTTCGACCGCACCTTCCCGATCGAGCAGGCCCCGGACGCCTACCGGGCGATGGCCGACCGAAAGGTCCTCAAGGCCCTCCTCACCCCCTGACCGCGCACTCCCGGACGCACTTCGCCCGGCGACCGGCGACACACCCCGCACAGCGAAGGAAGAACACCGTGCAGCACGTCACCCTGAACAACGGCGTCCAGATGCCGATCCTCGGCTTCGGCGTCTACCAGATCCCCGCAGACAAGACGGAGCAGGCCGTCACCGATGCCCTCGCGGCCGGCTACCGTCTGCTGGACACCGCCGCCGCCTACGGCAACGAGGAAGCCGTCGGCCACGCGATCAAGAACAGCGGCATCCCGCACGAGGAGCTGTTCGTCACCACGAAGCTGTGGGTCCAGGACGCCCCCGCCCAGGACAACACACGCCGCGCCCTGGAGACCTCCCTGGCGAAGCTGGGCCTGGACCACGTCGACCTGTACCTGATGCACCAGCCCTACGGAGACGTCTACGGCCAGTGGCGCGCCATGGAGACCGCCCAGCACGAGGGCCTCGCGCAGGCGATCGGCGTCGCCAACTTCTACCCCGACCGGCTCCTGGACCTGGTCCTCAACAACGAGATCACCCCGGCCGTCAACCAGATCGAGACCCACCCCTTCTTCCAGCGCACCGCCGACCACGCCCTGATGCGCGAGCACGGGGTGCAGCACCAGGCTTGGGGCGGCTTCGCCGAAGGCAAGAACGACCTGTTCACCCACCCCGTGCTGGCCGGCATCGGTGAAGCCCACGGCAAGTCCGTGGCCCAGGTCGTGCTGCGCTGGCTGATCCAGCGCGACATCGTCACCATCCCCAAGTCCGTCAACCCCGACCGGATGGCGCAGAACATCGACGTCTTCGACTTCCAGCTCACCGACGACCAGATGGCCGCTGTCGCCGCGCTCGACACCGGCAAGACCCTGTTCTTCGATCACCACGACCCAGAGATGGTCGCCTGGCTCAGCAAGCGCCGCTTGGAGGGCTGACCTCGCACCGGGACAGCACTCGCTCTGGGTGGCCCGGCACACCTACGCCGGGTCGCCCACCCGTTTCCGCACCACGATGACCTGCTGGTCCGCCGCACCGTCCCGCGCAGTGCCTTGCCGGCAGGGGCCATCGCGCCATCACCGGCGACAATGTGCGCACCGGTACGGGGCTTCCGGACGTGGTCGTCGCGACCTGCTCGGCGGGCGGGAGCGGGGGCGTCAGGCTTCCGGGGGGACGTGGCGGCGCGGCAGCTGGAGGATCTGGCCTCCTGGACCTGGCTGGGCGTTTCGAAGGTGGTGGTTCTCCAGGGTGAGCTGGTTGACGATCTGCACCAGGGTCTGCCGGTCCTGCCTCAGCTCCTGCAGTTCTCGTGCGTCGGCGGAGCGCAGCTCCTTGAGTTTGACGATCTGCCTGCGCAGGCGGGCCTCGCTGTCGGGGATCCGGCCGAGTGCGCGGACGCGGGCGTAGAAGTCTTCGCGAAGGTCAGGGTGGCGCTGGGTGAGGGCATTGCGGGGGACGCCGGCCTCTTGGGCAAGGGCGACGACGGTGAGCGCGCCGTTGGAGTTCTCGGGGGCGCCGGCCAGGATGCGGTCGGCGGCGGCGCGGATACGCGCCCGTTCATCGGGGGCGGGCGTCACGGGGCCTCCGGGAGGGTGCGGCGTTCGGCGTCGTGGTGTTCGGCGAGGACGGTGAGGCGCCCAGTGGTGGCGGTGAGGCGGTCGGCGAGCGGGCCGGGGAGGTGGGCGGCCTGCTGGAGCAGGGTGTGGGCGCGCTCGCGCAGTCGGTGGGCGTGGTGGTCGGTGCGGGCGATGTTGCCGCACACGGGGACGCAGTGGTCGAGGGCGGGCGCGGTGGCGGCGCGGTGACAGAGGGCCTGTTCGTGCTTGTAGACGCACATCAGCAGGGTGTTGGGGTTGTCGTGGACGAGCAGGTCGTCGCGGGCGAGGTAGCGGTGGGCGGTGGTGGCGTTGATCGCGGTGCCGGCGAAGTCGGGGGCGCGGGCGGCCGCGGCGAGGGCGCGGCGGGCCGCCGGTCCGGAGAGGCCGCCGCCGTCTGCGAGGTGCTGGTGGAGGTCGAGGGCGGTGTCGGCGCAGGCGCGGACGGTCTCGATGTCGAGGAGGGTGTGGATGCCGTCGCGGGAACGGGAGGCGTAGCCCGCGGCGAGGGTGGTGCGCAGGTGGCCGCACTGGACGGCGAGGGCGACGGTGCCGCCGGGGCGACGGGCGATGTGCCAGGCGAGGGTGCGGCGGAAGCGGGCGGTGCCGATCGCTCCGTGGGGGTCGGGCGGGATTGTCTCGTGCGGGAGGTGGTGGCGGGCGGCTTCCCGGTTGGCCCAGGCGATGAAGTCCTCGATGCGGGCGCGTACGGTCTCGGGGCTGATGGAGCCGCAGCGGAGGCGGGGGCTGCGGGCGTCGTGGGTGTTGTGGCCGAACAGCAGGCGGTTGTCGTCGGGGGTGAGGCGTTCCAGGACGCGGACGGCGCGGACGGCGCGGACGACGGGGGCGATGGCGACCCAGGGGACGGCGCGTTCGACGCCTTCGGACAGGTGGTTGCCGTCGTCGTCGACGGCGCTCTTGAAGGCGCGGCCACGGATCAGGTGGCGGTCGCCGGTGGCGGGTTCGGGGCAGCAGCCGGTGCGCAGGCCGAGGACTTCGCCAGGGCGCATGCCGGTGAGGTAGGCGATGACGATGAAGCAGGCGGTGCCGAGGTGGCGCACCAGGTGGACGGATTCGGTGAAGTCGATGGCCTCGCGCCAGGGTCGCTGGTGGACGGTGCCGGTGATCGGCGTGTCCAGGGGTGCGGGGCCCGGTGTCCAGCGGGCGGGGTCTTCGAGTCGGCGCAGGCGCCGGTAGTGGGTGACTTGGTCGTCAGAGGCTCCGGTGAGGGCGGCCAGGTACTGGCGGGCGAGTCCGTGGCCGTGCCGCAGTGGCACGGACGGAAGCGGCGTGCCGGTCTCCAGGAGGTGGTCGAGGTGGTGGTAGAGGGTGTCGCGGGCGGCGGTGGTGGCACGGTTGGTGCGGGCGGCGGCCCGTACGGCCCGGTTGGCGGCCCAGGCGGCGAGGATGTCGTCGGCGAAGTCGTCGACCACGCGGATCGCCCACACCAGCAGCGGACCCATCGTCTCGGCGGCGAGGGCCTCGGTGAGGTTCTCCCCGCCGGAGGTGCCGACGGCCGGCGGCAGGTATCCGTCGGCGCCGTGCTCCTCCCACGGGGGTCGGGCGATTCCCGTCGGGAGAGCGGACAGCTGATCGAACGCCCACAGGCGGGTGAGCGCGGCAAGCACGCACCCGACCGAGTTGCGGCTCAGACCGCTGTCGCGGACCTGGATGCCGTAGGCGTGCAGGAGCTGGTCGTCGCACGCCGACAAGGTGGTGACGTCGTGCCGGTGGAGCCAGCGGGCGAACTGCAGCCAGTAGACGACCGTCTGGTGGTAGCCCTGCGCGCTCAGGCGCGAGCGCAGGCCGCGGTGGGCCCGCAGGAACGTGGGCCGCAGCTCGCCGTTGAGCATCGTCCAGGCGGCCAGCCGAAACTGCTCGCGCAGCGGTTCGGGGCACGGCGCCCAGTGGATCGCATCGGTCTTGGCGCTCGGGTTCGCGCTGAGAGGGGCGAGCGGCCACACCCCGTCCGCGTACCGGGCGCTGCTGCCGGAGCGAATGCGGGCGGCGGGCAGTACCGGGGTGACGGGTGAAGGCAGGCACAGGCGGTAGGGGTCTTCGACGGCGGTGGTCACGGGTTGAGGTCTCCGCTGAGCAGGTGGGCGACCAGCGCGCGGTCCGCTTCACCGACGCCGGCCAGGGTGCGGCCCCAGACCGGTGCGTCGAGCCGGGCCTTGAGGTCGTCCAGGCGCTGGTGGGCCTCGCCCCACTGGGCGTCCCAGCGGGCCGGGGGTAGGACGGTGCGCAGGTTGGCGACCGCGTGGTGCAGGTGGGCCAGGCGCGGGTGGTGTCCGGGGTGGACGCGGGCGTTGGTGCAGCCCAGGCACATCAGGAACGAGGCCCCGCAGTCTCCGTCGGGTCCGGGGTAGGGGCCGTTGCGGTAGTCGGTGCAGTCGGCCGTCGCCGTCGGGGTGTCGGCGGGGTCTGGGTGGTCGCGCAGTTCGGCGGCCAGCACGGTGTGGCGGGCGTGGACCTCGGCGGCGCTCGCGCCGCCCGCGATCACCTCGGCGGCCTGTTCGGCGACGCGCGGGTCGGACAAGACGTAGATGCTGTCGTGGGTGTCCTGGGAGTTCTGCCCCGACTCCCGCCGCACCAGGGCGTTCACGGTCCGCCGGCCGCGGCGGAACGGCGAGCCGGGCAGGCCCTCGGCGCGCACCCATTCCTGCGCGGCTTGGCTGTCGATGCCGAGATGGAAGGGCCCGACCGGTTGGTCGCGGTCCTGGTCGGCCAGCCGCACGCCCCGGCGGGCCGCTCGCCACACCACCAGCCGGTCCGTGCCCGGCGCCTGTTCCTCGACCAGGGCGCGTGCGAAGCGCGTGACGGCGAGGGCCTGGGTGATCAGGCGGCCGCTGGAGTCCGCGCCGAAGTCGGTGACGTTGCGGGTCTCGAACCTTCGACCGGTGCGGCGCCGTTTGTCCAGCACGATCCGGTAGGTCGGCGGCCCGGCGGCGCCGGCGCTGGGTGTGGCCGCCGGTACGGCGAGCCGGTCGATCACGGCCAGGTTCCATCCGAACTCCGCGGTCAGCAGCACCGCCAGGCACACCGCCTCGTGTCGGGACAAGAACAGCCGCATCCAGGTCGAGGTCCGGGTCATCCCGCCCAGGGCCGTCGTGTAGTACGCCCGGTACTGTGCGGTGGGCCCGCGGTCGTAGCGCGGCAGATCCCCGGTGCGGGCCAGCTCGTCCAGCGCGTCGCCCACCGCCCACTCCTGGCTCCGCTCAGGCAGCTCGCCGGCGCGCCACCGAACGAGGTGCCGCGCGTTGTCCTCGATCCGCAGCACCGCCGCCCGGAAGGTGCGGCGTGCGGTGGTGACGATCCGCTCCCAGTCCGGCCCGGTGAACGACTGCGTCCTGCTGGGCGGTCGCCGCCGACGGCGGGTGATCGCGTCGGCGGCCGGCCCCTGCCGCACCCGCGGGTCCTGCAGCAGCAGTCCGGAGACGAAGGACACCTCCGGGCGTCCGGGTTGGAAGGCCACCCACTCCAGCCACGTTCCCGCGCTCAGGCCGCCGAGGTCGGCGGGCGGCGCCGACTGCCGGGCCAAGAACCGGGCGAAGGAGTGCACGGCCCGCCAGGCGTTCTCACTGCTGCCGTGGGCGGTCCACCGCGACGGCGCGCACCGGGCCGCGAACAGGGCAGCCAGCGAATGCCGCATCGCCTCGGCGACCGGCAGAAGGGCGAAGTCGTACTCCTTCATCCGACCCGCCGCGTTGACGTGCCGCACCACCAGGGCGCCGTCGGCCAGGACCTCGGGGCGATGGTGGCCTGCCGCCGGCAGTTCGGCCCTGCGGCCGTGGCCGCTCACGCGACCTGCTCCAGCCACTCGGCGACGTCCTGAACGCCCTCGCTCTCGCGCGCGATCCGCGCGAAGACTTGGTCCACGCTCGCCGGCAGCGGTTCATCCGCGTCCGGCGCCGCCGCCAGAAGCGCCCGCAGCTGCAGGTCCGCCACCGGCGCCAGGTAGATCCCGCACGTCGTCTCCCGGCTCGCGTGCCCGAGCAGGTCCTGCACCATCCGCCACGGAACGCCGTACAGCAGCCGGAAGTCCCTGCGCTCCTCGGGGGTGAGACCGAAGCGGCGGTCCATCAGGTGGTTGAGGACGACCAGCATCACCAGGGCGAAGCTGTGCCGGCACGAGTGCGGAGTCGCGTACGGCGCGTACACCCGGTGCGGATCCGCACCGGCCCCGGCCGGCGTCAGCACCAACCGGCACCGCTCGTTCGCCGCGCGGAACACCCCCTCCCACGAGTCGACGCGCAGCGGCAGCCCCGACTCGTTCAGCCACAGCCACAGCGGCTCGATCCCCCTCGGACCCTCGGTGAACAGCACCAGCCGCTCCTCCACCGTCAGGTCCGTCAGCCGCCGCTCACCGGTCCGGCCTCGCTGGTCCACCCACCGCAGCGTCGGCCGGATCCCGCCGCCCAGCCCCGTCACCACCCGCACCCCGGCCAGCCGCTCGTACCGGCCCGCTTCCTGGGCACGTCGCACCGCCAGCGCCCGGGAGGAGTCGACGTACACCTCGACCTGGCCCACCACGCCCGACGCGGCGTAGAAGGTCCGCGGCTTCTTCGACCGCGTCACCGCCGCCGCAATCCGGCCCGCGCAGTACCGGCCGCCCTCCAGGCGCAGCGACGGCACCTCGAACGTCAGCAGCGAACCGCCCTCGCTCCGCCGCATCCCCGACGAGTACAGCAGGTTCGCGAACGCCACGTTCCGGTCCTCCAACCGACCCGCCCACCCCGGCGCCGGAACACCCTCACGGGTGAACCCGCGAAGGCCCACTTCCACCCACCGACGAAACGCCCGCGGCAGCAACCAGTGCACGTTGCCCGATCGCCCCGACCGCGCCGACGCCTCCGGAACCGTCAGCACCTGCCCCGACCGACCCGCCACCGTCTTCATCGCCACCGGGCTTCGCCCGACATGGCCGGCCCGAACCGCCCACCCGTACAGACCAGTCAGCGCGGCGAGCTCCCGGTTCCACTTCGAGGCCCGATCGGCCGCGGGTTGTCCGGCGCGAACCGGCGCCAGTCCTCGAAGTCCCGCAGATCCCCCTCACCGGCATCCCTCCACCCCACGCCTCTGACCAGCAGAAAGTCCAGGTAGAGCGCGATGTCGGTCACGTAGTTTCGCTTCGTCTCCTTGGTGTGGGCACGGAACTGGCGGGACTGCGTGAACAAGCTCAGCACCGCGTCCACCCGATGGTCCGGGCCGAGGAAGATCGGATCACCGGCGCGGACCCCGACCTCCGCCTGCCGCTGCGACAGCTCCCGCCATCCCGGCAAAACGGCCTCTCGAACTTCGTGCCGTACGGCATCCGTCGGCACCCAGAACACCCGCCAACCCATGGCCAGCGCACCCTTCGCGATCGGCTTCAACACGCCGATCTAACAGGGAATTCCTCGATGGCCGCCGTGTTCGTGACCTGGGTCATCGCCGGACCCTGACCCGCGATCACCAACGGCCCCGCGTAACGGCTGGGCCCCTCTCGCCCAAAAGGCCGAACCCCGCTCGCGCGGGGAGGACCTGCGGGAGGTGCAGGACGATGGACAGCAGGGCGGCTGACCCCCGCTCACGCGGGGAGGACCAATTGAATCTGAGAAGTCAATTGTCAATTAACGGCTGACCCCCGCTCACGCGGGGAGGACGCTTCGCGACGTGCAGCGTTGTGACGGGTTCGCAGTTTCTTGGCCATAGCTGGTCGTTGATGACGTTCAGATGTCGAGGAGCAGTGTGTCGGTGCATCGAGTCACGGTGGTACGACGTCCCAGGGGCGACTACAAGGGTCCCCGCTCCCACAGGGAGATCACCTGGTCGTCGACGTCCGCCGGTGCGGCTCCGGGACACCAGGCCTTTGCGGGTGTGGCAGGCTGGGTCGCGCACCCGGGCCGCCCGGCCGCCAGCCGGTGATCCATGCCAGCGTCGGCCAGTCCATCCTCGGACAGGCGGGCAGTCGACGGCCCGTAGCCACCGACTCGTGCAGCAACCGGCGTTCGCCGGCGGGTGTCGAAGAGTTCATCAGGTCCTCGAAGGGGCAGGTCGTTTCGCATGAGCGTCACGCTGGGCGTGGTGGTGCTGACGATGGGCAACCGGCCCGCCGAGCTGGCGGCGCTGCTGGAGTCCGTACGGGCGCAGGAGGGCTCCGGCACGGGGGTGCGGACGGTGGTGCTCGGGCAGGGCATCGAGCTGCCGGAGATGCCCGAGTGGGTGGACGCGGTGGAGCTGCCGGAGAACCTGGGTATCCCGGGCGGGCGGAACGCCGGCGTGGAGCGGCTGCGCGAACTCGGCGGCACAGACGTGCTGGTGGTGTTGGACGATGACGGGCTGCTGTCGCGCACCGACACGTTCCGCCTGGTCCGGGAGGCGTTCGAGCGGGACGCGAAGCTCGGCATCGTGTCGTTCCGGATCGCGGACGAGACCGGGTTCACCCAGCGCCGCCATGTCCCGCGCCTGGGCGAGTCCGATCCGATGCAGTCCGGGCCGGTGACGACGTTCCTGGGCGGCGGCCACGCGATCCGCATGTCGGTGATCGACCAGGTCGGCTTGTTCCCGGCGGCGTTCTTCTACGCGCACGAGGAGACCGACTTCGCATGGCGGGCGCTGGACGCCGGCTGGGGCATCGAGTACCGCGCGGACATGGTGCTCCAGCACCCGCGCACCGACCCGGCCCGGCACGCCGCCTACTACCGGATGACCGCCCGCAACCGGGTCTGGCTGGCCAAGCGCCACCTGCCCGCGCCTCTGGTGCCGGTCTACCTGGCCTCGTGGATCGGCTACACCCTGCTGCGCCGGCCGCCGATGGCCGGTTTGAAGGCGTGGTGGGGCGGGTTCTTCGAGGGCGTGCGGGTGGCGTGCCCGCCGCGCAGGCCGATGCGGTGGAGCACGGTGCGGCGGATGGCGCGGCTGGGCCGGCCGCCAATTTTCTGATGGCCGGCCCAGCTGGGGCTGGTCAGGTCCAGAGGGTGTGGAAGGCGTCGATGACGCGCTGCACGTCGGTGGCGGTCATCGCCGGGTAGCAGGGCAGGGACAGCTGTCGGGCTGCGGTGTGCTCGGTGACGGGCAGGTGGTGCGGGGCGTGGCGGTAGGCGGTCAGGCGGTGGACGGGCTGGAAGTGCACGCTGGTGCCGATCTGATGGATGTCCCGCAGGGCGGTGGCCACCGTGTCGCGGTCGCGGCCGGAGCCGGGGTCGATCAGTACCGGGTAGAGGAACCGGCCGTGCTCCACGCCGTTCAGCACGGTCGGCAGTGTGAGGCCCGGCAGGCCTGCCAGGGACCGGTCGTAGGCGGCGGCGATGGCGGCGCGGGCGGCGGTGAAGTCGGGGAGCTTGGCCCACTGCTTGAGGCCGATGGCGGCGGTGATGTCCGGCATCGTGTACTTCAGGCCGGCCACGGTCACCTCGTAGTGGGCGGTGCTGCGGGTGCCGTGCCGCTGCCACACCGAGGAGTCGATGCCGTGGCGGCCCAGCAGCCGGGCCCGCTGCACGAGGTCGGCCCGGCCAACGAGCATGCCGCCCTCGCCGGTGGTGATGACCTTGTTCGCGTAGAAGGAGAACACGGCGAGGTCTCCGACCGACCCGGCGCGCCGGCCGTCGCGCCAGGCGTGCAGGGCGTGGGCGGCATCCTCGATGAGCAGTAGGCCGTGGTCGTTGGCGAGCTTGCGGAATGCCGCCAGGTCGCAGGGCTGGCCGCCGTAGTGCATGACGACGATCGCCCGGGTGCGGCCGGTGATCGCCTCGGCGGCGGCCTGCGGGTCGAGGTTGAGGGACACCGGGTCGATCTCGGCGAAGACCGGGGTGCCGCCGCTGTGGAGGATCGCGTTCGGGGCGGCGCAGAACGTGAAGCTCGGGGTGATCACCTCGTCGCCGGGGCGCAGCCCGGCCGCCAAGAGTGCCAGGTGCAGCGCGGCGGTGCAGGAGGACACCGCGAACGCGTCCTCCTGCCCGAGCGCGTCGCGCACCGCCTGCTCGAACGCGGCCGCGTGCTGGCCGGCGGTCAGCCACCCGGAGCGCAGCACCCCGAGCACGGCGGCTTCTTCCTCCTCGCCGAGCGAGGGCCGGTTCCACGGCAGGAACGGCGCCTGCGCGGCTGCGGCGCTCATCGCGCACCCCAGGCGGCTCGGTAGTCGGCCCAGTACTGCGCGCAGTCCTCGCCACCCCACCGCCCGACCCTCCCGGCGGCGACGGCCGTGACCAGGCCCCGGTGGTTGTCGTACTGGTCCTGTGCCGGATCGCCGACGGCGCCGGCCAGCACCAGGTCGGCGACCTCCCGTGCCCCGTCCTTCAACGGCGTCGGGCAGGCACCGGGCAGTACCTTCTGCAACTGGGCGAATGACACCCGGTAGTCGCGGGCGTCGGCTTCATCGTGTTCCGGACCGCGGTCGATCACCGCGCCGGGCACCACGCCGGCCACCGCCTCGGCGATGTCGGCGATGGTGTGGTTCTCGCCGTCGCTGCCGACGTTCAGCGCGCCGGTGACGCGCTGCTCCACGACGCCGGCGAGCACGTGGGCGACGTCGTGGACGTGGACGAGGGGCGGCGCTGCCCGCCGCCGTTGAGGTGGATGCGGCCGGTGGCGGCGGCGGTGGCCGCCATCTTGTTGACCACGGAGTCCAGGCGCTGGCGCGGCGAGGATCCGTGCACGGTCGCCAGCCGAAGGCTCGTCAGAGCGACCTGCTCGCCCAGCGCGCAGGGCAGCTGCCGCTCGGCGAGGACCTTGGTGCGGGCGTAGACGCCGAGCGGGTTCGGGGCGGTGTCCTCGTCCACCGTGCCCTCGTGCATCCCGTACACGCTGCACGAGGAGAAGAACACGAAGTGGCCGATGCCTGCGCGGCGGGCGGCGTCGGCGGCGATCAGCGGCGAGGCGTAGTTCAGCTCGACCGCGAGCCGTTCGTCGACCTGGCTCGCGGGTTCGCCGACCACGCCGCCCAGGTGCACGACCGTGTCCGCGCCGGCGGACGCGGTGGCCAGCATCTCCGGGTCGCGCAGGTCGCCGTGGACGAAGGACACGGAGGGCGGCAGCAGGCGAGCCGGGTCGTCGCCGCGCCGGTAGATCAGCCCGTCCACCACGGTGACCTGGTGGCCGAGGGCGGCGAGGTGATGGGAGGCGGCGGAGCCGAGGTATCCGGCTCCGCCGAGCAGCACGATGCGCATCGGAGGTGTCTCCTGTCGGGTCAGGCGGCGTGGGCGGCAGGGGCGTCGGGGTCGGTGAACCAGCGCGGGACGGCACCCGGTGTGGAGCGCAGCCAGGCGACGTACCGGTCGATGCCGTCGGCGAGGGCGATGGCGGGTGCCCAGCCGAGGAGTTCGGTGCACAGGCGGGTGTCGGCGCAGCCGCCGAGCGGGTCGCCGGCGGGCATCGGCGCCTGTTCGAACCGGGCGTCTGGGTAGTGGGTGGCGATCAGTTCGCCGATCCGGCGGACCGTCGTCGGCACGCCGGTGCCGACGTTGACTGTCCGGCCGGCCATCCGGTCGACGGTCAGGGCGAGGACGGTGGCGCGGGCGATATCGTCGACGTGCACCAGGTCACGCACTTGGGCGCCGCCGCCGTTGAGCCGGATCGGGCGGCCGGTGTGCGCGGACATGGCCATCCACGGCACCATCCACGAGTGCGAGCCGGGCTTGGGCACCTGCGGCTCCCCGTAGACGGAGAAGTAGCGGACGATCGCGTACTCGGTGCCGGCGTCGTTCAGCAGCAGCCTGGTCTGCTGCTCGCCCCAGGCCTTGGTGTTGGCGTAGACGGAGATCGGGTCGAGAGGCTGCGTCTCGGTGAACACGGCGGGTCCGCCGCCGGCTGTGCCGCCGTGGCCGTACACGGAGGCGGAGGAGACGAACACCAGGCGCTTCACCGGACTGCCGGCGGCGGATTCCAGGACCGTCTGCGTGCCGGCCATGTTGCTGTCGAACGCGGTGCGCGGCCGTCGGGTGCAGGCGGCGACGTCCGCGTACGCGGCGGCGTGGATCACGTAGTCGGACCGGTCGACGAGCGAGCGCACCGTGGCGTGCTCCCGGACGTCGCCGAGCACGACCTCGGCCGCGTTGCCGTCCACGTCGAAGCGGTCGCGCACCGGGTGCGGGTAGGCGTCGAAGCGGTCCAGGACGAGCGGGCAGGCACCGGCGGCAGCGAGCTGGGCGACGATGCGGCTGCCGACCAAACCGCCACCCCCGGTCACCAGCACCGTCGCGCCGGACAGCCGCCCGACCGCCCCTGACTGTGCGTCAATCATCTTGAATGGCACCCCTGTTCGAATTCCGGTGGGATGCCAAAAAGTGAAGCCGCAGGAGCCGGGGTGGCGGTACCTTGTTCGCCCACCCCTCCGGTTAATCCCGTTCATGATCAACTCATGGCCTCGCAGGGAGCGAAGTGAACGCGGACAAGGAACCGAACCAGCATCTGGCGGCCCTCCTGGAAGAAGCCGGGTGGACCTACGAAGCCCTGGCCAGAGCCGTACGGGCGGTCGCCGCCGAATCACGGATCGAGCTGCGCACATCGAAGGCGGCCGTCCACCACTGGGTCGTCGACGGGGCCCGCCCGGCAGGCAGGACGCCCTCCTTCATCGCCGAGGCCCTGAGCCGCAAGCTCCGGCGGACCGTGACACCCGCCGAGGTCGGCCTGGGCCCGGTACCCGTCGAAGGCGCCCCACCAGCCGGGGTGCTGTCGCCCGATCCTCTCGCCACCGCCGCCGACCTCGGAAGATTCACCATGCTGCGCCGACGCGACTTCCTCGCCCTCACCTTCTCCGCCAGCGCCGTCGGCCTACCCCTGGCCTACGACCACCAGGCCGCCTCGGCCGCACTCGCAGCCGGAACGAACAGCCGCAGGATCGGCCCCGGCGAGATCGCCGGCGTCCGGCAGTTCACCGAGATGTTCCGCACCGCGGACGAGCGCCTCGGTGGCGGCCACGGCCTTGTTGCCATCACCTCGTACCTGACCGACGTCGCCACCCCGATGCTCAGCGGCACCTTCCCGAACACCGACGTCCGGGGCGAAGCGTTCGGCGCCGCCTCCGAACTCGCCACCCTCATCGGCTGGAAGCTCCACGACCACGGCAGCGACGGCGCCGCACAGAAGTTCTACCTCCTCGCCCACCAACTCGCCTGCGAGGCCGATCCCGCAGGCCGCGCCGCCTGGGCCATGCGCGCCCTCGCACACCAGGCCCTCGACCTCGGCCACAGCGCCGGTACCACTGCCCTCGCCGAAGCCGCCCTCGACCGCACCCGCGGCCGCATCGACCACAGCACCAAGGCCCTGCTGCTCATCACCGCCGCCCGCGCCCACGGAGCCTCCGGCAACCGCTCCACCGCTGCGAAACTGATCCTCGCCGCCGAAAACGCGATGCTCGCCGCCACCGAACCAGCCCCCGCCTACGCCGCCGCCTCAGGACCCGTCGCCGCCACCGTCGCCTCCCACACCGGCAAAACCCTCACCGCCATGAAGGACCACACCGCCGCCGAGCGCCACTACCGCACCGCCCTCCAACACCGGGTGCCCGGCACCTACCACCGCGTCCGCGCCCTGACTCTCGCCAACCTCGCCAAGACCGTCGCCGCCCAGCACCGCCACGAGGAAGCCGTAGCGCTCTGGGGACAATCCCTCGATCTCATGGAAGGTGTCGCCTCCGGCCGCGCCTACAAGGAACTCGACGCCATGCGCTCCGCACTGCGCCTCTACACCCGCCGCCGCATCCGCGGGGCCGTCGAACTGGACCGCCGCGCCGCCGCGCTACAACGCCTCTGAGGCTCGCCGGGCTGGCCTTTGTTCGTACGAGAGGACGTCGAGCCCACCACGCCAGCACTACTTTCGCAGCCGGCTGACCCCGCTTACGCGGGGAGGACGTCGCCCAGGACCGCGGCTTCGACGACGCCGCCGGCAAACCCCGCTCGCGCGGGGAGGACCCGACCGCGGCCGTCGCCCAGTCGTCCAGATCCGGCTGACCCCCGCTCGCGCGGGGAGGACGAGGGCGCGAACGTGCTGCGGCGGGTGCCCAACGGCTGACCCCCGCTCGCGCGGGGAGGAGATCGTGAAGCTCGCAGGCGACTCCCCGAACACCGGCTGACCGCCGCTCGCGCGGGGAGGAGATCCACGGCCACAACGGTGCCACCGCAATCGTCGGCTGACCCCCGCTCGCGCGGGGAGGAGGATCCGTATCTTGGCCCCATGGCGGATGCGGGAGGCTGACCCCCGCTCGCGCGGGGAGGAGGCGTGGGTGGAGGGCACCGACGAGGAGGGCGACGGCTGACCCCCGCTCGCGCGGGGAGGAGCGCTGAATCTCGGCCTCGGCCCGGGCGTCTTCCGGCTGATCCCCGCTCTCGCGGGGAGGAGCCCGGCCCGGCCGGTCGCTGCTGCTACGAGTACGGCTGACCCCCGCTCTCGCGGGGAGGAGGACCGGATGCTGCCGCTCGACCGGCCCCGCGACGGCTGACCCCCGCTCTCGCGGGGAGGAGAGCACCACCGCATCCGCGGCACGAAAAGTGGCCGGCTGACCCCCGCTCTCGCGGGGAGGAGCCGCCGCCGCCGACCGCGCGCAGCGAGAACTCCGGCTGACCCCCGCTCTCGCGGGGAGGAGGGTGTTCGCCCGGCACATCTCGGCCAGGGCCTCGGCTGACCCCCGCTCTCGCGGGGAGGAGGCGTCGAAGCCGGCCCGGTCCAGGCTCGCCTGCGGCTGACCCCCGCTCTCGCGGGGAGGAGAGGTCCGACAGCGGGCCCTTGTCGATCATCGGCGGCTGACCCCCGCTCTCGCGGGGAGGAGGCCCGCCTCACCGTGGGCGGCGTCCTGCTCACCGGCTGACCCCCGCTCTCGCGGGGAGGAGGCTTCGCGACCTGCAGCGTTATGACAGCTTTGCAGTTTCTTTGCCATGTCTGGCTGGTGGTGGAGGTTCAGGTGTCAAGGAGCGACATGCGGGTGCATCGTGTCACGGTGCTACGACGACGTTGCCGCCGGGAGTGGAGGGCGTCGGCACCCGCGCCGCTGGCAGACCCCCGCTCGCGCGAGGAATCCAAAAGGGCAGAGTGAGTAGAACTAGACTATTTCGACCTGCTGTGATCGTGTTTGGCAATTTATGATCGATTTTCGTGAGTGGCTCGCGGTTTGTCAGTGGGGGCTGATACCTCCTTCGGCATGAGTAATGCGTCAGAGGCCGGCCCGTTCTGCGGTATCGACATTTTGTTGTGGGGGAAGGAAGACGGGCTGGACGAGGCGTATCCGCTGATCTGCCATCTCCTCGACACCGCCGCGGTGGCCGGCGCTCTGTGGGATGCGGTGCTGGGGGCTCCGCTGCGGATTCGTCTGGCTGAGGAGTTGGGGGCCGACGAGGCCGAGGCGCGGCGGTTGGTGATGGTGTGGGCGGGCCTGCACGACCTCGGGAAAATCACTCCTTCGTTCCAGGCTCTGGTCGACGCGGAGTTCGCGAAGCTGAAGGCCGGTCCCGGCTACGTGGAGACCTCGGGCCCGGCGTACGTACGACACGAGGCGGCGACGCACTGGGGCCTGGTCGAGCTGCTGAAGGGGTGGGGCTACCCGGCCGAGGGGCGTCGGGTGCGGTCGTGGCCGGCGCACCAGGTCGCGCAGCTGCTCGGTGGTCATCACGGCTGCTTCGAGCGGGTGCTGCAGCGCAAGGAGCTGGATCACCCGTCGGCGTACCTGCCCGGGCTGGGGACGGCCGAGCGGTGGGCGGAGCAGCGGGTGGCGCATGCGGAGGCGGTGCGGGGGATCGTCGGTGGTGGTGCGGTGCCGGTGGCGGGGCTGTCGGGGTGGGCGGCGGTGGTGGTGCTGGGTTTGGTGGTGGTGGCGGACTGGTTGGTGAGCCAGGTCGGGGTGATCGAGGGTCGGGTTCCGGTCGAGGGGTGGGTGGCGGACGAGGGGGCGTTGCGGGCGCACTTCGATGTGGCGGTTTCCGGTGCGAAGGGGTGGGTGGCGGGGGCCGGTCTGGGGCGGGCGGTGTTCCCCGTCCGGGCGATCGAGGAGATGTTCGGCTTCGAGAGGGCGAATCCTTTGCAGCGCAGTTTGGCGAGGGAGTTGCCGGCTCTGGTGTCGGGGTCGGGCCTGGTGCTGGTGACGGCGCCGACGGGTGACGGTAAGAGCGAGGCGGCGTTGTTCGCGTCGTCGGTGCTGGCGAGGGCGTCGGGGGCCGGGGGGCTGTATTTCGCGCTGCCGACGATGGCGAC
Source organism: Kitasatospora sp. NPDC059795 (assembly GCF_042732175.1). NCBI lineage: Bacteria > Bacillati > Actinomycetota > Actinomycetes > Kitasatosporales > Streptomycetaceae > Kitasatospora > Kitasatospora sp. NPDC059795. The sequence goes on along the minus strand of NZ_JBHWID010000005.1, from coordinate 294,152 downwards.
GGCGGATGCGATGTTCGGTCGGGTGCGGGATTTCGCGGACAGGAATCTCGAGGGTGATCGGGGGTTGATGCCGGTGCACGGGATGGCGCGGCTGAGCCCGCTGTTCAAACCGGCGGAGTCCGGGGAGGGCGAGGAGGAGATTCGGGAGAGCAGGGGGATCTCCTCGCAGGAGGGCACGTCGACGGAGGCCGCGCAGTGGCTGTGGACGGCGAAGCGGGGGCTGTTGGCGCCGTTGGCGGTGGGGACGGTGGACCAGGCGCTGACGGGTGTTCTGCCGGTGCGGTACGGGTTTCTGCGGCTGTTCGGGTTGGCGAACAAGGTGGTGGTCGTCGACGAGGCGCATGCGTACGGGCCGTGGATGCACAGCCTGTTGGTGCGGTTGCTGGAGTGGTTGGGGGCGTTGGGGGCGTCGGCGGTGGTTTTGTCGGCGACGTTGACGGGTCGGGCGGCGGCGTCGCTGGTGGAGGCGTATCGGCGTGGGGCGGGGTTCGAGGACCGCGCGGTGATTGAGCCGTCCTACCCGGGCTGGTTGTTCGTGGACGCGGCCACGGGGCGGGTGAGCAAGCCGCGGGCGGTGGACAGTGACCGGGCGCGGCAGTTGGTGGTGGAGCGGCGGCCTGTGCGGTGGGACGTGCACGAGGACGGCGCGCCGGCGGCGGGGTCGCGGCGGGCGGCGTTGGTGGAGCTGGTGGCGCCGGTGGTGGACGGCGGCGGGTGCGTGCTGGTGTGCTGCACGACCGTCGAGGAGGCGCAGCGGACGTTTTTGTTCCTGCGGGAGGCGTTTCCGGGGTTGGCGGGACGTGAGGGGGGTTTGCGGCTGCTGCATTCGCGGTTTCCGGCGCTGGTGCGGGAGCGGGTTTCGGGGGAGTGCGAGGAGGCGTTCGGGAAGGGGAGCGGGAGTGGGGTGAGGGCCGGGTCGGTGTTGGTGGCGACGCAGGTGGTGGAGCAGTCGCTGGATCTGGACTTCGACCTGGTGGTGTCGGCTCTGGCGCCGTTGGCGCAGTTGCTGCAGCGGGCGGGGCGCGGGTGGCGGCACAAGCGTGATGAGCGGCCGGGGTGGGCCGGCGGGAAGCTGCGGCTGGTGGTGCTGGAGCCGGTGGGGGAGCAGGGCGGGGTGCGGGTGCCGGGGTCGTGGGGGTCGGTGTACGACGCGTCGTTGCTGGTGCGGACGAGCACGCTGCTGACGGGGTTGGGCGGGCGGGCGGTGGCGGTGCCGGGGGATGTGCAGGGGCTGGTCGATGCGGTGTATGAGGAGGACTTCGGGCGGCGGTTGGAGGAGTCGGCGCGGCGGGAGTTCGAGCGGTGGGACGTGCGGCGCGAGGCGGGGGAGTTGGCGGAGGCGCAGCTCGCGGAGCTGGTGCGGATTCCGGCGCCGGGGGATGTGGACGGTGACTGGTCGGTGCTGACGGATGCTCCTGAGGGGGTGTCGGAGGAGTTGCTGGCGACGCGGTTGGGGGCGGAGACGGCGCGGGTGGTGTTCGTGTACGCGCAGGCGGGGGGTGGGGTGAGTCTGGACCGTGCGGGTCGGGTGCGGGTGCCGGGCTGGTCGCGGGGTCGGGGCGTTGGGCGGGCGGATGCGGTCGAGGTGCTGCGGCATTCGGTGCCGCTGCCGGCGGGCTGGGTGGCGGGGGAGTCGGAGGGCGACAGGCTCGCGGGGCCGTGGGCGAGGACGGCGATGCTCAAGGACCTGCGGGTGGTGGTGCTGCGCGAGGACCGCGAGGGCCGGTGGATCGGCCGGGTCGGGGGTCAGGAACTGCAACTGTCCGATGTCGGGGTGACGCGGGGCTGGACGGTCGACGAGCCGCTGCGGCGGGCCGCGGCGACCTTGCCGCGGATGGCTGCCGTGGCAGCTCCGCCTGCGGCCGGGGAGCGGCCGCAAGCCGCGGCGTCCTGGGACGGCGCCGCAGGACCAGAATCACAGGAGGACCGCGCGGCATCGCGGCGGAAGCCGGCAGCCGGTGAGAAGAAGAGGAAGGCAAGGGCTGTGACGGTGTCCGATACGCGGGTGGCGTTCAACCTGGTCGACGAGCCGTGGATTCGGGTGCGGTGGCTCCCGGACCTGCCGCCGCTCGCGGAGGGCGGGGAGCGTCCCGGGGCGGTGGGTCTGCGGCGGCTGCTGGTGGATGCGCACGAGATCGAGGAGATCGCCGTCGGCCTGCCGCCGGCTCTCGCCGGGCTGTACCGGGTGCTGTCGGCGATCACGGCGCGGGTGACGAGGTTGGACGAGCGCGGGCCCGGGCTGTGGGGGGCGCGACGCGAACGTGTCCAGGATGGAGGACGGTTCGGCGCGGAGGCCGTCGGCGCCTATCTCGACCGGTACTGGCACCGGTTCGACGTGTTCGATGCGGTGCGGCCGTTCCTGCAGGACCCGCGGCTGGCGCAGCAGTGCGACGCGTCGAACACGGCGGGGGTGGACAAACTGGTGACGACCAGGCCGTCGGGGAACAACCACGCCTGGTTCGAGCACGTGGCCGCGGGGGCGCCGGTGCTGCCGGAGACCGCGGAGGCGGTGCTGCACCTGCTCGTATGGCACTACTTCGGGCCGTCGGGCCGGTGTTCGAGCCGGACGGTCGGCGCGGTGAAGGCCGCGGACGCGAAGGCCGGCCCGTTGCGCAGCACCCTGTCCTACCACCCTCAGGGGGCGAGCCTGTTCGAGACGCTGCTGGCGAACCTGGTGGAGCCGGGTGGGCAGGTGCGGCGGGAGGAGGACCTGTGCCCGTGGGAGCAGGCGGAGTTGAACGACCCGCTGGGCGTGCCGGGACGGTTGCAGGGGCCGTGTTCGTCGTTGACAGGGCGTTCGCAGCACGCGCTGCTGCTGGTGCCGGACGGGGACGGGCGGCGGGTGCGGGATGCGTTCATCACGTGGGCGTGGCGGGAGAAGGTTCCGCGGGAGGGCGATCCGTATCTGATCTGGCAGCTCTCCAAAGAGGGGAACTCCTATCCGCGGCCGGCGGATTCGGGCAGGGCGTTGTGGCGGGATGTGGACGCGCTGCTGCTGAGTGAGCTGCCGGGGGAGAGCCGGCCGCGGCGTCCGGAGGTGTGCCGGACGGCGCCGGAGATCTCGGAGTGGCTGCGGGTGCGGGCGCTGGGGTTCGAGCAGGACGGCCAGGCGAAGGACGTCCAGTTCGTCGACGCCTCGACGCCGCCGGTCCTGGGGCTGTCGGAGCGCCGGGCGCCGGACTCCGCCGCGCTGGTGAGCAAGTTGCGGGCGGTCGGAGAGATGTACGGGCGGCGGCTGGATTTGGCGGTGAAGAAGGCGTGGCAGCAGTTCACCGACGCCCCGAAGCTGAAGGACTGCGCGTGGGCGGTGGACGCGGGTGCTCGGTACTGGCCGGCCGCGGAAGCGGAGTTCTGGGACCGGTTCGGGAAGCGGGACTTCGACGGCGCGGGCGTGGCCTTCCGCCGGCTGGCGGAGGAGGCGTTCGAGGCGGTGACGGTGCGGGCGGCGGTGTCGGTGCGGGGCGCGCGGGCCTGTGAGGCGGCGCGGATCGAGTTGTACGGCGGCCGGCGCAAGAGCGTCCGGGCTGCGGCGGCGGGCGGCTCTGCCCGTCGGGGTGCGAGCAAGGAGGTGGCGAGGTGAGCGAAGCGGTGACGGTGGTCGAGCAGGAACCGCCGGGGACGCCGGCGGGGGGCGGCGTTCCCGCGCAGCGGGGCAGTCGCCGGCCGAGGAGGCCGGAGGCGGCGTTCACGGCGTGGGTGGAGCAGCGGTGTGCGGCGGATCCGGGGGTGCGGTCGGCGCTGCGGCGCGGTGCGGGCAAGGGCCTGGACCGGGTGCCGTCGATGCACCGGTTCGTGGCGCGGTGGCTTCCGGCCGGCGCCGGGGATGACGTGCAGAGGGCGTACTACACGGTGGCGGCGATGATCGCCGCTCAGCGGCGCAGCCAGTACACGGTGCCCGCGAGCACAGAGGGCGAGGCTGAGGCGGCCGGGGCTGGCGGGGCGGTCCGGGACGCCGAGGATGCGCCGCAGGGTGCCGCCGTCGCGGTGCCGGACGACGGGGTGTCGGAAGCGCGACGGCTGTCGCGGCAGAGCCTGGGCCGGTCGTTCGCGCAGGCGGTGGCGTCCGGGGGGATGCGGGAGAGTTCGGCGGAGACGCGGCTGAACCTGCTGTCGCGGCAGAGCGTGGACGGCCTGCACCGGCATCTGCCGGGTGCGGTGAGGCAGTTGCGGGAGGCCGGGGCTCGGGTGGACTGGGCGCTGTTGCTGCTGGATCTGGCCGGCTGGCACCGGTTCGGGGGCGAGGTGAGGCGGCGCTGGCTGCAGGACTTCTACCGCGAGCGGCACCGGTCGGGTCTGCGCGTGGCGCGAGAGGCGGACGACGCGGCGGACGTCGGCGTCGACAAGCCGTAGGTGCGGGGCCGGGTGCCGTCCATCGGGCAGCACCCGTTCAAATCAGGTTCATGGCAAGTAGATTGAGGGAGAAGAGCATGGTGGCGAAGTCGAACACGGGCGCGCGGTTCGTGGACGTGCACGTGGTGCAGAGCGTGCCGTTCGCGAACCTGAACCGGGACGACAACAACTCGGTGAAGACGGTCTCCTACGGCGGGACCGAGCGGACCCGGGTCAGCAGCCAGTCGTGGAAGCGCGCGGCCCGCACCTACTTCCAGGAGCAGATGGGCGACGCGGCGCTGCGCACGCGGCGGATCGGCGAGCGGGTAGCGCGGCTGCTGGAGGAGGAGCGCGCCTGGGCGGGCGCCCTGGCGGCGCGGGCGGGACAGCACGTGGCGGCGGGCAGCAGCATCAAGTTCGAGGTCGACGGCGACAGCGCGGCGGTGACGACGAACGCCATGGTGTACGTGCCGGGCAGCGCGGTCGCGGAGCTCGCGGACCTGGCGGAGGAGTTCCGGGCCGGGCTGGAGGCGGCGAAGGACATCAAGAAGTCGAGCGACAAGAGCGTCCTGCCCAAGGACCGGGTGGATGCGGTGCTGCGTTCGCGCAACGGCGTGATCAACCTGTTCGGTCGGATGCTGGCGGAGGTCGACGACGCCGGAGTGGACGGAGCGGTCCAGGTCGCACACGCGCTGACCACGCACGGCACCGACATCGAGCTGGACTACTTCTCGGCCGTCGACGACGTGACCGACTTCTGGAACGACAGCACGGGCAGTGCGCACATGGGGCACGCCGAGTTCTCCGCCGGCGTGTTCTACCGCTTCGCGACGATCGACCTGCGGGAGCTCGCGGACAACCTCGGCGGCGACCTGGCCGCCGCAAGGGAGTTGGCGGCCGGCTTCGTGGAGGCGTTCGTCCTGTCGCTGCCGCAGGCGAAGAAGACCGCGACCGCGCCGCACACCATCCCCGACCTGGTGCACATCGCGGTGCGGTCCGACCGGCCGCTGTCGTTCGCCGCCGCGTTCGAGAAGCCGGTGCGCGCGGCGCAGGACGGCGGCTACTCGGCGCCCTCGCGCACCGCGCTGACCGAGTACGCGACGGCCGCGAACACACTGCTCGGCAACCGCGGCATCGTCTCGGCCGGCTGGGCCGGGATCGACCCGAAGAACCCGAAGGAACTGGGCGAGCGGGCCGCATCGTTCCCCGCGCTGATCGACACCGCCATCGCCGCCGCCTACCCGCAGGCGCAGGCGTGAACGGTGAGGCGGGCCTGCTGCTGAGGCTGGCCGGCCCGCTGCAGTCCTGGGGCGAGCGCAGCAAGTTCAACGAACGCGACACCGCCCCCTTCCCCACCCGTTCCGGGGTCATCGGCCTGCTCGCCTGCGCCCTCGGCCGCCGCCGCGGCGAGGACATCGGCGACCTGGCCAGGCTGTCGCTGACCGTCCGGGCCGACCGACCCGGGGTGCTGCTGCGCGACCTGCACACCGTCGGCGGCGGCCTGCCCGCCCGACACACCGTCACCACCGCCGAGGGCAAGAAGCGCCCCGCAGCCGCGGCGACACTTCTCTCCCACCGCTACTACCTCGCGGACGCGGTGTTCACCGCGGCGCTCACCGGCCCCGGCGACGTCCTGGAAGCGTGCGCCGCCGCGCTGCGCGAGCCGTTCTGGCCGCTGTACCTGGGCCGGCGCTCCTGCCCGCCCGAAGGACCGGTGCTGCTGGGCGAGTTCGGCGACGTCCAGCAGCACCTGCTGGAGCTGCCGCTGGCCCGCCCCCGCCGGGGAACGGCGGACACCGTGCCGGTGGTCTTCCACGGCGACCGGCCCCTCACCCACCTGGCACCGGCGACCGCGGGCCTCGACGGCAGCGACCCGGTGGGGCAAGTCAACGACGACCCGCTGTCCTTCCACCCCCGGCGCCGCGCCTACCAGAGCCGCGCCCGCTACCAGCGCACCCTGCACCTGCCCGCCGACCGCTGCCATGGCCTGGGCGCCGACTACCTCAAGGCCCTCGCCGCCCACCTCACCCCCCACCCGCCCCGTCCCGAAGGCCCGCCGGCATGACCCTGTGGCTGACCCGCATCATCCCCGACCAGCGCCACCGCGACGTCCACCGCGACAGCGCCGACGCCGTCCACCTCCACCACAGGATCATGTCGCTGTTCCCCGACGACGTCGCCAGCACCGAACCCCGCCGCCACCTCGGCATCCTCTTCCGCACCGAGACCGGCCGCGACGGCGACCGGATCCTGCTGCAGAGCAATCGCGAACCTGACCTCACCCAACTCCCCGCCGGCTACGGCCCCGCCGCCGCCAAACCCCTCACCCCGCTCCTCGACGCCCTGCGCAAAGGCCTGCCCGTGCGCTACCGCATCGCCGCCAACGCCGTCCGCAAGCCCGGTGCCACCACCCGCGCCCTCTACAGCCTCCCCGAAGTCGTCCCCCTCAACGGCCCGCACGCCGACGAATGGTGGACCCGCCAAGCCGAAGCCTCCGGCCTCACCCTCACCACCCTGCACTCGACCCCCCTGGACGCTGCCATCGGCAACCGCCGCCAGAACAACCAGCGCGTCCAACACGCCCGCACCCTCTTCGAAGGCGCCGCCCACATCACCGACCCCGACCTCCTGCGCACCCGCATCCACGAAGGCATCGGCCGCGGCAAGGCCTACGGCTGCGGCATGCTCAGCATCGCCCCCCGCCGGGAAGCCTCATGACACCCCCGCGTCGACGCGCCGGCAGTTCGGCCGGTGTCCGGCGCAGACTCGCCGCGCCCACCGTCGCGATGCTCCCCCGCATCGCCGACTCCCTTTCCTTCCTCTACCTCGACCTCGTCCGAATCGTCCAGGACGACACCGGTGTCTGCGCCGAGATCACCACCACCCGGCGCGGCACCGAGACCGTCTACCTCCCCACCGCCGCCCTCGGCTGTGTCCTGCTCGGACCTGGCACCTCCATCACCGCCCGCGCACTGGCCACCCTCGCCCGCCACGGCACCACCGTCCTCATCGCCGGATCCGGCGGCGTCCGCTGCTACGCGGCGAGCCTGCCGGAATCCCTCAGCACCACCTGGCTCGAACGCCAAGCACGGGCCTGGGCCGACGACCGCCGGCGACTGGACGTCGCCGTCGCCATGTATCGCCGGCGCTTCGGCGGGACCGACCTGCCCGCCGACATCAACCTCGACAAGCTCCGCGGCATGGAAGGCCAACGCGTCAAGGCCCACTACCGGCTCCTCGCCCAACAGCACCGCATCGGACGCTTCCGCCGCAACTACGACCCCGACTCCTGGGACACCCAAGACCCCGTCAACCTGGCCCTCTCCGCCGCGAACACCTGCCTCTACGGCATCGTCCACGCCGCGATCCTCGCCCTCGGCTGCTCACCTGCCCTCGGCTTCGTCCACAGCGGCAACCAGCAGGCCTTCGTCTACGACATCGCGGACCTCTACAAGGCCGAACTGACCATCCCGCTGGCGTTCTCCCTCCACTCCTCGCCCGAGCCGGAATCGGAGGCCCGCCGCAGCTTCCGGGAAGGACTCCGCCTCTTCAAACTCCTGCCCAGGATCGTCACCGACGTCCAACGCCTGCTCGCACCCGGCACCGACATCGCCGCCCCGGACCCGGACGAGCAACTCGTCGACCTCTGGGACCCGGTGGTGGGAGTAGTCCCCGGCGGCGTCAACTACGCCTCGGGGGAAGGGCTGTGAACCGTTCTCAGACCGTTGGCAAGGAGTCGCCGTGGCGTCCTTGACCGTCCTGTCAATGACGGCCGTCCCGGACCACCTGCGCGGTGCCCTGACACGATGGCTGCTCGAAGTCACGCCCCAGCTGTACGTCGGCACGATCTCCGCCAAGGTCCGCGAAGAACTCTGGACATCCGTCAGCGGCTGTATCGCGGACGGAGTCGCCGTGCTCGTCCACCCCGCGGCCAACGAGCAGGGTTTCACGCTGCGGACGGCAGGAACCCAACGACGTCAGCCCGTCGACTTCGACGGACTGCTGCTGATCGCCCAAGTACGGGTTACGACACCGGAGAGTCAAGAAATCGCAAAGGCCTAGAGAAGGCGCAGGTCAAAAAGGGTCCTCCCCGCGCGAGCGGGGGTCTGCCATGGGCCGGACGGCCGGGAGAGAATCAAGAGGGGTCCTCCCCGCGCGAGCGGGGGTCTGCCGGTCACCATCCACGGCGGCCCCAGCATCAACCTGTTCTCCCCGCGCGAGCGGGGGTCTGCCGTCGCGGCCGGGGCAGGCGTCCGGTCCGCGAAGGTCCTCCCCGCGCGAGCGGGGGTCTGCCGGCTGTGGTGTTCGATATCGGCGAGACCCTGACGTCCTCCCCGCGCGAGCGGGGGTCTGCCGTGCAGGGCTTGGTCGAGGCACTGGTCGGGACTGTCCTCCCCGCGCGAGCGGGGGTCTGCCGGGCACCAGGCGGGTGCGGGTGATGGTACGGGTGTCCTCCCCGCGCGAGCGGGGGTCTGCCGGGTTCGGCGCCGCCGGTCTTGCCGCCGCCGGCGTCCTCCCCGCGCGAGCGGGGGTCTGCCGTCGCTGTTGCCTGGCCGCGCCGTGGTGCGGCGGTCCTCCCCGCGCGAGCGGGGGTCTGCCGTCGCCGTCCTCGTACGCGGATCGGCGCTTGGGGTCCTCCCCGCGCGAGCGGGGGTCTGCCGGCTGGTCCCTCGGATTCATCGCCATGTCCGCCGTCCTCCCCGCGCGAGCGGGGGTCTGCCGTGGGCGGTGCTGGAGGTCCAGCCGGCATGAGCGTCCTCCCCGCGCGAGCGGGGGTCTGCCGTGGCCGGCCCAGGCCCGTAGTTCACGGCCGGCGTCCTCCCCGCGCGAGCGGGGGTCTGCCGGTCTGATCGTCGAAACCGGCACCGGCGGAGCCGTCCTCCCCGCGCGAGCGGGGGTCTGCCGACCAACTGGTTCGACCGTGCGATGCAGCCCGAGTCCTCCCCGCGCGAGCGGGGGTCTGCCGCACACCACGGAGCCCGCCTACGCCGTTTCCGCGTCCTCCCCGCGCGAGCGGGGGGTCTGCCGGGAGCGCATGAGGGTGTGGCTTCCGTGGCAGGGTCCTCCCCGCGCGAGCGGGGGTCTGCCGCTCGCGCACCGGTACCCGGCCGCCCGGCAGCCGTCCTCCCCGCGCGAGCGGGGGTCTGCCGTCCACCCAGGACCCACCACAGCACCTCGAAGGGTCCTCCCCGCGCGAGCGGGGGTCTGCCGACCTTGCTGTCGTAGGGGCTCACCCATGTGCCGTCCTCCCCGCGTGAGTGGGGGCTGGCGTTCACCTTGCAGGGGTGAGGGCGGCCTATCTGTATGGCGGGTGCCGGTCCGGTGGTGCGCCGTGCTTCGGTGCTGTCGATGGTGCCGTTCCTCTGCTGGCGGCCGGGCCTGCGGGTCCGTTGTGGCCTGGGTCGCCGGTGAGAGTGCATTGCTTCGGGAACCACAAGATCCGCGTCTCTTCCACTTTGCCCGCCGTCCGGGGGACCCTGGAACTACCGGGCTGGTCCAGCCTGTTGACGAAACGTCGGAACTCTTCTGGAGGCGCAGCCATGGGCGAGGACTGGTACGTGGACGATCGGTGCACCGGGTGCGACGTGGCGCGGCAGCTCGCGCCGGGGCTGATCGCGCAGGTGGGGCGGGGTTCGGAGGTGGCGCGTCAGCCGCGTGACGCGGTGGAGACGGCGCGGCTGAACGCTGCCGCGTTCGCCTGCCACACCCGGTCGATCCGCCGGCACTCGGGGCCGCTGGATCCGGCGGACGATCCGTTCCCGCTGGCCATCGACGAGCGGGTGCTGCTCTGCGGCCACAACGCGCGTCAGACGGCCGGCGCCAACTCCTACCTGCTGCGTCGCCCGGGCGGCACCGTGATGATGATCGACACGCCGCGCTGGTCGGAGTCGCTGGCCGCCCGGTACGAGGCGGTGGGCCCGGTGACGGACGTCCTGCTCACCCACCGGGACCACGCCGCGCACGGCCGCCGCTACGCGGACCGGTTCGGCGCCCGGCTGTGGATCCACGAAGGCGACCTGGCGGCCGCACCGGACGCCGACCGGGTGCTGAGCGGCGTCGACCCGGTGGAGATCGCCGAGGGCATGGTCGCCCACCCCGTGCCGGGCCACACCGAGGGCAGCGTGCTGTACCTCGCCGACCGCCGGTACTGCTTCAGCGGCGACAGCATCTACTGGTCGCGCGCCGCCGGGGCGCTGGCCGTCGCCGAACACGTCACCTGGTACTCCATCGAGGAGCAGGCCGCCTCGCTGGCCCGCGTCGCGCCGCTGCTGCACTTCGAGTGGATGCTGCCGGGCCACGGCGACCGCAAGCACCTGGCGCCCGCCCGGATGGCCGAGCAGCTGCGCGACCTGGTCGCCCGCACCGCCCAACTGACGTCCGGGCCGGTGGACTTCGCCGCCCACCAATGGTGATCGACCGGTGATCGGCACCGCGCGCGGCCGGGCAGGTACGGTGTCCCGATGACCATTCGGGTGATCGTGCTCAACGGCGGTTCCAGCAGCGGCAAGAGCAGCATCGCGCGCTCGCTCCAGGCCCAACTGCCGGAACCCTGGCTGATCTTCGGCATCGACGGCCTGATCGACTCGATGCCGCTCGCGCTGCTCCAGGGCGACGCCGGGATCGACCTCGGCGGGGACGGCACCGTCGCCGTCGGCGGCACCTTCCGCCGCCTGGAGGCCGCCTGGATGGCCGGCATCGCCGCCACCGCCCTGGCCGGCGCGCCGGTCATCGTCGACGATGTGTTCCTCTCCGGACGCAACTCCCAACTCCGTTGGACCAAAGCACTGTTGGACCTCGACGTGCTCTGGGTCGGGGTCCGCTGCGACCCCGCCGAGGCAACCGCCCGCGAGCGCGCCCGCCCCGACCGCACCCCGGGCATGGCCGCCGACCAGGCGCTCCGCGTCCACCTCGGCGTCCACTACGACCTGGAGCTCGACACCACCCGCACCCCGCCCGCCGACTGCGCCCGCGCCATCGTGCAACGACTGGCCCGGTCGGGCCAGTAGCGGCTTCTCCCGCCCGGGTTCCGGCCAGTTCCCGAGGCGGTTGCGGTGACACCGTACGCACTGCCGCTGGCCGACGTCGGCCTGACGATCGACTGGGCTGGAGGCGAGCTTCATGCCCGGGCTGAACGTCCTGGTCGGGATCGGCGCGCTGCTGTTCCCGTTCGCCCTGCGCCGCCCCAGGACCTGGCTGAGCCCGGCCATCGGGATCGTCTGGGGACTGGCCGGGCTCGCCTTCCTGATCTTCGGCGGGCTGAACTACTTCACCCACATCGGACTGATCGTCAACGCCATGTGAACCGTGGGCCGTGAGTCCCCGTCACGGCCCACCGGGCGACAGCGCGCACCCACCGCGTCAGTGCGCGCCCACCGCCGTGATCTTGACGACGGCGCGGCCCTCCTCGTCGGAGCCGTACAGGTCGACCTCGGCGGAGATGCCCCAGTCGTGGTCGCCGTTCGGGTCGTCGAAGATCTGGCGGACCCGCCACAGGCCCTCGTCCTCGACCTCCTCGATCAGGAGCATCTTCGGGCCGCGCGCGTTCGGGCCGGTGAACAGGTCGTCGTACTCCTCCCAGTACCCGTCCATCGCGTCCGCCCAGCGGTCCGCGTCCCAGCCGTCCTCGCTGTCCAGCCCGGCGAGCTCGTCGTAGTGCTCCAGCGCGCACAGCTCGACCCGGCGGAACAGCTCGTTGCGGACCAGCACCCGGAAGGCGCGGGAGTTCGCGGTGACCGGCGCCGGCTTGTCGTCGAGGCGGACCTCGCCGGCCTCCGGCTCGGTCGGGTTGGCCAGCGCCTCCCACTCGTCCAGCAGCGAGGAGTCGACCTGCCGGACCAGCTCGCCCAGCCAGGCGATGACGTCCTTCAGATCATCGGTCTTGATGTCGTCCGGAACGGTCTGCTCCAGCGCCTTGAACGCGCCCGCCAGGTAGCGCAGCACGATGCCCTCGGTGCGCGCCAGCTCGTAGAAGCCCACGTAGTCGGTGAACGTCATGGCCCGCTCGTACAGGTCGCGGACCACCGACTTCGGCCGCAGCGGGTGGTCGCCGATCCACGGGTGCGCCCGCCGGTACACGTCGTAGGCGTGACCGAGCTGCTCCTCCAGCGGCTTCGGGTACGTGATCTCCTGGAGCCGGTTCATCCGCTCCTCGTACTCGATGCCGTCGCGCTTCATCTCCGCCACGGCCTCGCCGCGCGCCTTGTTCTCCTGCGAGGCGAGGATCTGCCGCGGGTCGTCGAGCGTCGCCTCGACCACCGAGACGACGTCCAGGGAGTAGGACGGCGACTCCGGGTCGAGCAGGTCGAACGCGGCCAGCGCGAAGGTGGACAGCGGCTGGTTCAGCGCGAAGTTCTCCTGCAGGTCCAGGGTCAGACGCACCGTGCGGCCCTCGGAGTCCGGCTGGTCGAGCTGCTCCACCACGCCGCCCTCCAGCAGCGAACGGTAGATGGCGATCGCGGTCCTGATGTGGCGGCGCTGCGCCGGGCGGTCCTCGTGGTTGTCGGTGAGCAGCTTGCGCATCGCCTCGAACGCGTTGCCCGGGCGGCCGATGACGGACAGCAGCATGGCGTGGCTGACCTTGAACCGGGACACCAGCGGCTCCGGGTCGGCGCCGATCAGCCGCTCGAAGGTCTCCTCGGTCCACGAGACGAACCCGTCCGGGGCCTTCTTGCGGACGACCTTCTTGCGCTTCTTCGGGTCGTCGCCGGCCTTCGCCAGCGCCCGGTCGTTCTCCACCACGTGCTCCGGTGCCTGCGCCACCACCTGGCCGACGGTGTCGAACCCGGCGCGGCCCGCGCGACCGGCGATCTGGTGGAACTCGCGGGCCCGCAGGATCCGCACCCGCTGCCCGTCGTACTTGGACAGCGCCGTGAACAGCACCGTGCGGATCGGCACGTTGACGCCGACGCCCAGGGTGTCGGTGCCGCAGATCACCTTCAGCAGACCGGCCTGCGCGAGGCGCTCCACCAGGCGACGGTACTTCGGCAGCATGCCGGCGTGGTGCACACCGATCCCGTGCCGGACATAACGCGACAGATTGCGACCGAACTTGGTGGTGAAACGGAAGTTGCCGATCAGATCGGCGATCGCGTCCTTCTCCTGCTTCGAGCACATGTTGATGCTCATCAGCGACTGCGCCCGCTCCACCGCCTCCTTCTGCGTGAAGTGGACGACGTACACCGGCGCCTGACCGGTGTTCAGCAGCTCCTCCAGCGTGTCGTGGAGCGAGGTGCGGCGGTACTCGTAGAACAGCGGCACCGGGCGGGTCACCGAACGCACCGCCACGGTCGGGCGGCCGGTGCGGCGGGTCAGGTCCTCCTCGAAGCGGCGGACGTCGCCGAGGGTCGCCGACATCAACAGGAACTGCGCCTGCGAGAGTTCGAGCAGCGGGATCTGCCACGCCCAGCCGCGGTCCGGCTCCGCGTAGAAGTGGAACTCGTCCATCACGACCTGGCCGATGTCGGCGCGCGGGCCGTCGTGCAGCGCGATCTGCGCCAGCACCTCGGCGGTGCAGCAGATGATCGGCGCGGTCGGGTTCACCGAGGCGTCGCCGGTCATCATGCCGACCTGCTCGGTGCCGAAGATCTTGCACAGGTCGAAGAACTTCTCCGACACCAGCGCCTTGATCGGCGCCGTGTAGAACGTCCGCTTGCCCTCGGCCAGCGCGGCGAAGTGCGCGCCCGCCGCGACCAGGGACTTGCCGGAGCCGGTCGGCGTCGCCAGGATCACGTTGTTCCCGGAGACCAGCTCGATCAGCGCCTCCTCCTGGGCGGGGTAGAGGGTGATGCCGCGATCCGACGCCCACTCGGCGAAGGTCTCGAACAGCGAGTCGGGCGTGGCGGGTTTCGGCATCAGGTCCAGGAGGGTCACCCCGCTATCTTGCCCGCCCGGCACGACCATGGGCAAAGCTCGCCCCCGCACGGTCCTTTCTTGTGACCGCCGGACCGCCCCGGCGACTTCGGTGTGTCGCCACCCGCTCGCGGTGCGTGACGGGAGCGATCGGGTTCGCCCGCCCCCGAAACCTCCGGGGGCGGCCCGACCCGACGGAAGGACATCCATGCGCAGACAACTCGCCGGCACCGGCCTGGCCGCAGCCCTGGTGGTGGCGGTCGCGGCAGGCCCGGCCGCGGCGTTCACCGAGACCGTGACGGCGACGGGCGCCCCGAGCGGCGTCATCGCGATCTGCCCCGACAACATCAGCCCCACCGACGTGCACGTGACCGACGGCGACGACACCCCGCTCGGCCCCGGCCAACGGGTACGCACCACGGCCGTCGGCTCCACCGGCGTCGGCGCGTGGATCGCCCCCTACGAGGGCTCACCGCCGCCGCCCGCCGCCATCCGCCTCACCATCACCTGCACCGACGGGAGCTGACCTGCCGGGGGCGGGCCGGGGGCAGATGACGACCTGGCCCGCCCAGGACGGGTTGCCGCGACCTGCCGGGGCGGGGGCAGCTCAGGGGCAGGTGACGACCTGGCCGGCCCAGGACAGGCCGCCGCCGAACGCGAACAGCAACACCCTTGCGCCGGAAGCCAGTTCGCCGCGCTCCACGAGCTTCGCCAGCGCCAGCGGGACGGACGCCGCCGAGGTGTTGCCGGAGTCCACCACGTCCCGGGCGACCACCGCGTCCTCGGACAGGCCGAGCTTCTGCACCAGCGACTCGATGATCCGCAGGTTCGCCTGGTGCGTCACCACCCCGTCCAGCTCGGCCGGGCTCAGGCCGGCCGCCCGGCACGCCTGCTCGGCCAGCGCCGGCAGCTCCGTGGTCGCCCAGCGGAACACCGCCTGCCCGTCCTGCTCGAACCGCGGGTGCCAGTCGCCCAGCAGCCGCACCGCGCTCGCCCGCGACGGGTCCGACCCCCACACCACCGGCCCGACCCCGGCGCTCTCGCCGGCGGTCGCCGACAGCACCGCCGCGCCCGCGCCGTCGCCCAGCAGGATGCAACTGCGGCGGTCCGTCCAGTCGGTGACGTCCGACATCTTCTCCGCGCCGATCACCAGCGCGTGCCGGGCCGCGCCCGCCCGGAGCGAGTGGTCGGCCAGCGAGAGGGAGGTGCAGAAACCCGCGCAGCCGTTGTTCACGTCGAACGCGACGGCGGACGGGATGCCCAGGCGCGCCGCGACCTGCGCCGCGATCGACGGGCAGCGGTCCATCGCGCTGCACGTCGCCACCGTGATCTGCCCGATCTCCGCCGGGTCCAGGCCCGACGCCGCCAGCGCCTTCGCGGCGGCCGCCGCGGCGAGGTCCGTCACCGACTCGTCCGGCGCGGCGATCCGCCGCGTGGCGATGCCCGTCCGTCGGCGGATCCACTCGTCGTCGGTGTCCACCATGGTCGCCAGCTCGTCATTGGTCAGCACCCTGCTGGGCTGGTGATGACCGAGACCGGCGATACGGACTCCGGGCATGGCAGTTCCCTTCCGTGACAGCGGCCACCGGCCGGTGCCGGAGGCAACGGTCGCGAATATAGCAACCGACCGATCGGAAGCTAAACGCCCACCCACAGGCCGACCGCACTGCGCGGCGATCCTTCAGTGCCGTCGTGGCGGGCTGAAGCGGAAGCCGATTCTTGATCGTCTCGGCAGGTCATGGCGTGCCATTCTGTGCGAGCCGCTTTGAACTGTTCGACGGGGGAACGCATGGGTTATGACCTGGAGTGGGTGGAGCTGCCCGAAGCCGCAGCGGCAGCACGGTGTCGGTGGGAGTCCTGCATCGCCGACGGTCTGCTGTGTGATCACATTCCGGACTGCTCGGAGTCGTACTTCTCGCTGGCGGAGCCGTTTCAGTTCCATCTGAACGTCGCCGGGATGGGGGTGTGTCGGAACGGCATGCGTCGTGCCGGTATGACCTGTCAAGCAGGGCATCAGCCCTTCCCCGACTGGCCGTTCAAGACCGTCACGGCTCGGCCACCGTCACCCCGGGTCGTCGCCGGATGGATTCTCCGTCGGCCGGAGACTCTCACCGAGACGGACCGCCTTCGACTCAAGGCCGTCCTGGTCCACTGCTCTGAACCGGACGCCCTCACCGGCTACGTCCGCTCCTTCGGCCAGATGCTCACCGAGCGCCAGGGCGAACGGCTGCCGCAGTGGCTCGACGCCGTCCGGCGAGATGACCTCCCCGGCCTCCACACGCTCGCCGCAGGCATCGACCGTGACCGCGATGCAGTCATCGCCGGCCTCACCGTGCCCTGGAGCTCCGGCGGCGTTGAAGGCCACGTCAACCGATTCAAGATGCTCAAACGCCAGATGCTCGGCCGGGCCGGCTTTCATCTCCTCCGCAAGCGCGTCCTGCTCTCCTCGTGATGCACGGGTCAGACCGCATCAGCAACGAGCCCGAAGCCTTCCGGGAACTCTTCCAGGAACTCCCGCCGCGCGGGGTCGGACTCGACTTCGGCCATCGTCCCGAGCAGGTCGATCAGTTCGCTCCTCTGGTCGCTCGACAGCTGGCCGGCCAGGTGGGCGACACCCTCCAGGACCTTGACGGCGTCGTCCGAATCCATCTGCTCGTCCTCACTGCCCTCAATGAACCACAGGACATCGACCAGGGCCTCGGCCAAGGCGTGGGTCAGAGACGAGTACACGGGCATGAAGGCGGTCTCCCAGCAGGTCACGGCAGCAGAGTCCGGCCATCCCAGCACACACCACTGACGTCACACTCAGTCAGCCCTTCACGGAAAGTGAGCCGGAACCCGAGAAGCGGCTCTGGCCGCGATTTCGTGAGTCAGCAGTTCAGGCGCACGTTCCTGGCGGGACCTACAGCGGCCAGCAGGCGGCACGACCGCGTGGGGTGAGCTTGAGGCCGAAGAGTGCTCGCGGCAGGCCGCGGACAGCAAGCAGCGCGGCTCCGGCAGATTCAACGGGCTCCGGAACAGTTGCTGACTTCCCCGGTGCGGGGGCGAAGTGGAAGACCACGAACGGGGCTCCACGGTCGCTGCTCGCGTAGCCGAGAGTTTTGGCGAGGTGCGGTGCGGGGTCGCCGAACGTGACCGACGCCGGGCCGAACTCGTCCAGAACGTCGTGCAGAGTGCGATCCGTGCCCGCCCAGACGGCTGCGCGGTCGAGGAGCGCGGCGTGGTCCGTGGCGGAGAGGCTCCGGTCCAGGTGGAGCCAGCCGCGTCGGTACGCGTCTTCGCCGTACTGGGATGCGGTCACGTGGACGGCCGGGTCGGTGAAGTGGTCCCGCACGAAGGGCGCGGAGCTGAGACGTTCATTCGCGTCCGGGATCCACAGCGCGTCCTCGGTCTGCGGGCCGGCTTCTGCAATCAAGTCAAGCAGTAGCGGCAGGACGGGCACTCCGCCGTGGGCCTCAGGTCGGCGAACCGCCTGATTGAGCTTCTCGATCAAACCGTCGGGGGTCAGGCGCCCCGGCCTCGGCCGGGCCGAGCCGGGCTCGGTGGTGCCCGTGTGGTACTCGGAGCCCTGTGTTTCCATGTCCACGGTCATGCGGCCATTTTGGCCGCATGACCCTATGGCAGCAATGGGCTCGCAGTCCGGGCCGGCCGCTGTTCATGGAGCAAGGTCGGAGCCGAACTCAGCCGGCGGCGCGGCGGGCAGTGACGCACCGCAGCCGCGACGAACAGCACACCGCCCGTCGCTCGCGCTGCTGTTTCTCGGGTTCTGGCTCAACTTCCGTGAAACGGCGCCGAACTCACTGCGGCGGACCCAGGTGCGGGCAGTCGACCTGCTGGCTGTCCGGTGTCGACAGGCCTGGCTTCGGGTCAGGTCCGCTTGCGGCGCGCGATCGCGTCAGAGAGCTGCTGCACCTGGGCGGGGTCCGCGTCCCGGGCAAGGGCGACGTAGTGGTCCATGACGGCCGGTCGGTAGCGCACGGGAAACGTCTGTCCTGGGGCGAGTCGGGTGAGCTCGGTGATCGTGAGGCTTTCGTCTGCGATACCGCGGAACGAGATGCCGTCGGCGGTGTCCACGTCGAACATCAGGGCCACGCGTGGATTGCTGTTGACCTCCCGCCAGTCGACGAGAACGCCGAGCGCAAGCGCCCCCGTGCGCAGTTCCGCATTGCGCTTCCGTGCATCACTGCTCAGGAACGGGTTCGGGGCGATGCCCGGGAAGTCGGGCCCGACGCCGAGCGATTCCCGGCTCAGGTCGGGCCTGAGCTGCGCCATCATGTCGTTGAGCTTCTTCCTCGAACCGAACATCCTGATCCCTCCCGCACGCCGGTGCCGGAATCTCGGCCTGGCGCTTCTCCCTCAGTGCGACTGTACGTCGCGGCCATTCCCGACCTCCGTCGACTGCGGTGTCGGTGTGGTTCACTGCGCGAACCTACCCGGCCCGCTCGGCGGTGGGCCAGCGTCTTCCCGCTCCGCTCCGCCCAGCTACGGGAACCGCCGGCCCGTCACCTGTGTGCCGTACCCCGTCGCCAGGGCCCCAACCCGGTGGCCGACAGGCAGGCAGCGCGCAGCGACCGACGCGAACGCCGGGGCCGTCTGCGACCTTCGGGCGGGTGCCGGCTCGAATCCGCCGCCTGCCGCGCCACCCGGCGTGGCCGCACAGCGGATCCGAGGGGTGGGCCCTGACCGGCTGCCGCATCTCCTGGCGACTCGTCGACCGGGCCCTTCAGCTCAGCCAGGACCGGCAGCCGCACCGCCAGGCGAGTTGTCGGTGGTGGCGGGCATGATCGGTCGTGGTCGGCGCGGGCGCGTCGGTGTGGCGGACTCGCGGGCGGCTCGAATGGACACGTGGCAGGAACTCGACGCGGTGGTGGCGGAGCGGCTGAGGTCGGTGTCGTCGGAGGAGCGGCAGGTCTTCGCGGCGGGCGTCGCGGAGCGGCTGATGCGTCGGCACGAGGCCCTGTCCGAGGGGGAGCGGGCGCCGTTCACGCTGAGCCTGCGGCCGCTGCTGGACGCCGTGTGGGAGGGCGTGCTCGGCGACTCGACGGCCTTCGCGGCGATCAACCGCGGCGTCGCCGAGTACATGCTCAGCGAGTACTGCCACAACGACGGCCAGCACGGCCCGGACGACGCCGACGAGTCCGCTGCGGCGGCCGCGCTGTACGCGGCACATGCCTACCTGTTCGGCTGCCGGAAGTACGCGAGGTGGAACAGCGGCCGGGCGCTGGAGGCCGTCGAACTGCACCTGGAGCAACTGTCCGAGACGGTCGAAGTCTTCGACGCCGACCAGGACGAGGCGATGTCCGCCGAACTGCGGCGGCAGCTGCGCGACCTCGACCTGATCGCGGGGTTCTCGAACGAGCTCCGCTACGCCAACCTCGGTCTGCCCGTCGACACTTCGACGCGCCTGCGCGCCGAGCTGCGTGAGCCGCTCTCGTCGGAGTCGCTGCTGCCTCTGCTGGCCGGTGACGAGGACGTCGTCGCGTTCTTCGCCGCCGTCGCGGACCTCGACGCGACGAGCCCGGACGCCCACGAGCTGGAGGACGGGATCCGGCTCGCGTCCGGGGCCCGGCTGGAGCAGTTCGCGCGGGCGGCCACCGGGGACGCGTACTGCTTCGTCGGCGACGGCGGAGAGGAGCGTCCGGTGGTGTACGTGAGCCTCGACGGGGAGGCCGGGCTGATTGCCGTCGGACTGCCCGAACTGGTGCGCCTGTGCCTCGCCGTGCCCTGGTGGGGAGAGGTGCGCGGAGGCTCGCTCGACGGGCTCGGGAGCGCCGCCGCCGACTACCGCGCGGACATCCCCGACCTCGACGCCCGCCGCGACCGCGCCGCCCGGGCCCTCGGCCTCGACCCGACCACGCTGCCCGCCGAGGCGACGGCCCTCGCCCGCCTCGCCGAACTCTCCCGGGGGCCGGTCGCCGAGACGTGCCTCGTCCTCGGCGGGGAGGGTAAGCCGCTGGAACCGCTCTTCCTCACAACAGCGGCGCTGGCGTAGGGAGTTGGCGGGCGCGCCGGTGTGACGACGACGTACGGCGCGGGCGGCACGGAGCCGGCCCCCGGTGCGTTCGGGGACCGGGGAGAGCTCCGGTAGCACTCGATGAGCCAGTTCCGCACGCGCCGAAGCAACCTGAATCACCGGAAGTGGGCGCGGTGTTCGTTCAGGAAGGCGTCGAGGGTGCGGGGCGGCCGGCCGAGCACGTCGGTGACGGTGGTGGTGGGGAACTCGGGTCGGGCGATGGCGAGTTGCTGGATCTCCACGACGTGGTCGGCGAGCCAGACGGGCATGCCGGCCTGGTGGACGAGGTTGTCGCGCAGCTCGTCCGGAGCGAGGTCGATGTACTGGATCCGGCGGCCGGTCAGTTCGGTCAGCCGGGCGGCGAGGTCGGGGTGGGAGACGGCTTCCGGTCCGGTCAGCGTGTAGGTTCCGCCGGCGAGGTGGCGCCGGGTGAGCACGGCGGCCGCGACGTCGCCGATGTCGCGGCAGTCGATGTAGTTGCAGGGCGCGTCCCCCATGGCGCCGAGGACGAGACCCTGGGCCACGGTGGGCGCGAGGCGCAGCAGGTTCTGCATGAATGCGTAGGGGCGCAGGACGGTGCCGGTGAGTCCGGAGGCGTGCAGGTGTTCCTCGACGGCGTGGTGTCCGCGGGATATCGCGACGGGCGCCTCGGGCTCGGCGGCGGGGGCGGAGAGCTTGACGATGTGTCCGATTCCGCTGTGGGCGGCGATGTCGATGACGCGGGTTTCGAGTTCGACCTGTGCGGGGCTGTTGGCCATGGCAAGGAAGAGCTGGTCGGCGCCCGAGAAGGCCGTGCGCAGCGAGTCGGGGTCACCGGCGTCGGCGTACCGGACCTCGACGCGCCGGTCGTGCCGGTCGTGCGGGCCGGTGGTGCCGGGGAGCGGTCGGTGCGGGGTGCGGGTGAGGGCGCGGACGGGGACGTCGAGGGCGCGCAGGCTGTGGAGCAGGGCGGTCCCGGTGGTTCCGGTCGCTCCCATGACGACGATCATCGGGTGTCTCCTCGGTGCTCGGTGGCGTCCGCGGCAGCCGGTGCTGCCGGGGTGGGTTCGGTGCGTCCGGGCGCCGGCGCCCGGGTGTCGGGGCCGGTCACGGCCGGGCTTTCGCGAGGGTGCCGCGCCAGCGCAGGGTGACGATGGTGGTGGCGAGGACGGCGGAGACGGGCAGGTCGATGCGCAGGCGCCGCAGCCAGGGGGCGGCGTGGAGCGAGGTGCGGGCCGGCAGCCACTCGGCGGCGAACCATCCCAGCGCTGCCGCCGCACCGGTGGCCGCGCTGACGAGCAGCGCGGTCAGGACGACGCGCGGCAGGGTCGTGGTCCAGCGTCGCGGCTGCCCGCCGTGCCGCAGCCAGGTGCCGACCAGGAACGCCACCACCGCGGAAGTGCCGGCGATGGAGGTGCAGGCCGCCACTGTCAGATCCGCCTGTCCGGTGACGACTCCCGCGGTACCTGCCATCAGGGCGGGGGCGGCGTAGGCGGTCAAGACCTCGCGCCACAGCGTGAACGGCCGGGCGGCCGCCCGGCGTGGGCCGGTTCTGTCGTTCGTTGCGGGCATCTTGGCCTCTTCATCTCGTGGGAGTTCCGAAAGGCGAAAGGGTGCGGGCGGGGCGTCGGCGGGCCTCTCCCGGCAAGGTAATTAGTTGGCTAATTACAGCCTCGTGAAAAGGGCTCCCATCCACGGGACGGGAGCCCGAGCCCGGCGGTCGGCCGGATCAGTCGGCGGTCAGGGCCGAGCTGCCGCGCACGACGCGCGCGAGCAGGTCCAGGAACGTTGCGCGCTCCTCGGCGGTGAGCCCCGCGACCATCGCCTCCAGTCGCCCGAAATGCTCGGGCGCCATGTCGCGCAGGCGCTGTGCGCCGCGCGCGGTCAGGATCGCGACCGTGCCGCGTCCGTCCTCGGTGGACGGACGCCTGGCGATCAGGCCCTCGCGCTCCAGGCCGTCCAGCAGGCCGGTGACCGTGGCCCTGGAGACATCGAGGTCGGCCGCAAGCTGCGAGGGGGACTTCTCTCCCCCGTGGCCTTCGAGGTCCGCGAGCAGCCGGTAGCGGCCCGTCGACAGCCCGAACCTGGCGAAGTGGGCCTCGGCCGCCCGGCCGACCCTCGCGCCTGCGGAGATCAGCCGCACCGCGACCAGTACCGCCTGCGGGTCCATCTCCAGGCCGTAGTGCCGCAGCTGCCATCCGGCCTGCTCCAGTGTGGGCTGTTCGCCGTCGGGCTCGTCCCTTGTCATGCAAGTAATATGGCAGCTAATGACTTTGGGCGTCAAGGTGCCGGCCTCAGGTCAATGGCACCCGACGGCTCCTGGCCGGCCGACGCCTCCCGGGACGGGATGCTGGTCGGGCGAAGCGTCGACGGGGCGGGCGTCGGGGTCCTCCGGTCGGGTGGCGGCCGAGGCGGCTGATGGCCGGTGATGGCCGGTGATGGCTGCGCCGCACGTCAGGCCGGTCACCACGTAGGATGCGCGGACCGTACTGTCCGACCGAGAGGGAGCGATGAGCCCGCGCAGCACCGTGGCCGAGGCGCGTCGGACCCGGGACCGGATTGTCGACCGGAGCGTGGCGCTGGCGTCCGTGGACGGGCTCGAAGGGCTCACCATCGGACGGCTCGCCACCGATCTCGGGCTCAGCAAGGCCGGCGTACTGGGCCACTTCGGCACCAAGGAGACCCTCCAACTCGCCACCCTGGAAAGGGCGTCCGCGCTCTTCACCAGCCTCGTGTGGGAACCGGCCGCGCACGCCGAGCCCGGGCTGCGACGGCTGCGCGCCGTCTGCGAGAGCTGGATCTCGTACCTGGAGCACGCCCGCGAGGTCTTCCCCGGCGGATGCCTGTTCACCACGGCCGCCGTCGAGTTCGACGCCCACGACGGACCGGTGCGCAAGAACGTCGCCCGCCTGCTGCTCGTCTGGCGCCGCCGACTGGCCGGCGAGGTCCGGCTCGCGATCGGGGCAGGGCAGTTGCCCGCCGACACCGACCCCGAGCAGATCGTCCACGAGCTGACCGGGATCTACCTGGCGCTCAACCAGGCCCTCCAGCTCCTCCGCGACCCCCTCGCCGCCACCCGCACCCGCCACGCCCTGAACCGCCTCCTGCCGCCGGCCGCCTGAGCGGGATCGAGGCCGGGGGATCGGATCGGGTTCCCCACGGGTACGGGAGAGCCGTCGAGCCTTCCTCGGCAGCAGCACCTGGCGGCGGCCATCGCTCCCAGTTGCTTGTTGGCCTTGAGCGCGAGGTTCGACTTTCGCGCTCGATCGAACGCTTCCGGCCCGGTCGCCACGCGGCGGCTAGGACTTCCCGCCCTTGCCGATGGCGATGCTGCCGTTGCGGGTCCGGACGGTCACGGAATGGCCGCTCGCGTCGTCCTTCGCGACGTTCACGGTGACGTCGCCCTTCTTCGCGGCCGTGCGGACCGCGTACGTCGATTCCGGCAGTCCCAGCTCGACGTCGCCGTCCCTGCTCTGCACGTCGACCAGGTCGGGCACGGCGGCCAGGCCCAGGTCGACGTCGCCGTTGCGCGACGTGACGCTGACGGACCGGGCGGAGATCCCGTCGCCCTTGATGCTTCCGTCGCCGCCCTCCAGGGCCAGCTCGGCTCCGTGGAGGTCCGACAACCGGACGTCGCCGCCGGCGGTCCTGGCCGAGAAGTCCGCGGTGAAGCCGGTGGCCTCGATGCGCCCCTTGCCGCTCTCGGCGGTGACGGCGACGGTGCGCGGCACCTTCACGGTGTACTTCGCGCCGCAGCCCACCGAGATCCCCGTGCAGTCCAGCGAGAGTGTGAGCGTGCCCCCTTCGAGCTGCCAGCCGGACCCCACCTCCCCGCCGACCTTCCTGCCGCTGACCCGTCGTTCCACCTGAACGCCCTCGATGTCGGCGGCCACCAGCGCGAGGTCGGCGGAACCGGAGTTGACGGTCAGGCTGCCACCGGCGAAGTCGAAGGACTTCGACTCCACGGTCGCGTCGGCCGATGCGCCGTCCGTGGTGCAGGCCGTGGCGGCGAGGCAGAGGAGCGCGACTCCGCCGAAGGCGAGAAGCGTGCGGGTGGTCGGTTCCATCGAAACTCTTCCTTCGTCGACGAACATGGTGGTGTGGATTCCCGCGCCCCGGTTCACGAGCGCAGCGCCCGGACCGCGACCGTGCGCGACACCCGGGCCGCCTGCAGGACCAGCGCGAGGCAGGTGGTGACCAGCGTCCCGGCGGCGAGCGCCCCGAGCGTGGCCCAGGGGAGGCCCGCCAGGACCCGGACGACGTCGATCCGGGCTCCCAGGGCGATGGTGAGACTCGACACGGCGACGAACAGCGCGCCGAAGACGATCGCAGTCCCCGCGTAGATCACCCCCTCGTAGACCATCGACCGGGTGACCACGCCCGGCCGCGCGCCGGCCACCGTCACGACGGCGGAGTCACGGGCGCGCTCCCGCCCGACGAGGGCGATCACGGCGAGGCCCCCGACCCAGGACACGACGAAGACCCAGCCCAGCACGACCAGGATGTTGTCCAGCCCGGCGCTGCCTCCGGGCATGACCTTCCCCATCACCATGAAGAGGCCGACGAACGACAGGGAGAGCGCGAAGGGCAGCACCGTGGTGACGCTCCTCGTCGCGCGGGCCCGGCACGACTGCACGGCAAGGTGCCAGGCGACGCCGCGCGAGGGCACCAGCGCCGTCCAGAGCTTCATCAGCGGGGTGAGCACCCACGGCCCCATCAGCAGCAGCAGGCAGACGAGGAAGAGGTTCCCGGCGAACGCGAAGGCCGTCCGCTGGGCGAGCCCGCCCTTGAGTTCGAGGCCCAGGCCGGGGACCCACATCCCGACCACACCGGCGAGCAGACACAGAGCGAGGCCGGCGCGGGCCACGCCCGGCCGCGCCGGGGGATCGGAGTAGTCCCGGAAGGCGCGCATCTCCGGCGTCCTGGCGGCCCGCCGGGTGACGCCCCAGCCCCCGAGCAGGCACGGAACCAGTCCGAACAGCACGCTCACGCCGACGTACCAGAACCGGAACCCGACCGAGGCCCCGTGCAGTTCGAGACCCGTCCCCTTCCACTGCGCGAGGGTGACACCCGCGACCAGCAGGGCGAGCGGTGCGGCCAGCGCGCCGGCCACCGCGCCCAGCACCACCATCTCCGTCCGCAGGATGGACCTGACCCGGTGGCGCGGAATCCCGAGGATCACCCACAGGGCGTGCTCGCGCCGCTGGGTCGTCAGCGTCAGACCGACCGCGGAGGCGACGATGCCCACGGCGGCGAGCACGGTGAAGAAGACGATGTTGCCGCCGAGGGCGATCGACGCGGAGACCATCCGTGCGTCACCCGCCGCCCGCGCCGCCGAGACGGCGGTGAACATCGCGACGGCCGAGCCCGCCGAGCACGCCGCGCCGACCGTGGCGCACAGGAGCGCCCACCACCACATCGACGCCTGCAGGCGGATGTCCGACAGCACGAGCCGGATCACGACTCCTCCCCGCCCGCTTCGTCCGCCGACTGCGCGGCGAGGACGGCGTCGCCCACCGCGCGGGAGTCGCCACCGGGGATGACGGCGTGCACCCGCCCGGACCCCATCACCACGACCTGATCGGCCCGCGCGGCCGCATGAGGGTCGTGGGTGACCATGAGCACCGTGCTCCCCTGCGCGGGAAGCGCCTGCAGCCAGTCGAGCACCACATGACCCGACTTGAGGTCGAGCGCACCCGTCGGCTCGTCGGCGAAGACGATCCGCGGCTGGTTCGCCACCACCCGGGCCACCGCGACGCGCTGGCGCTCGCCACCGGAGAGGCGGTCGGGGCGCCGCCGCGCGTGCTTGGCGATGCCGAGCCGCGCCATGGCGTCCTCGACCCGCGCCCTGGGCACCCGGCGGCCGGCGAGCCGCGCCGGCAGGGCGATGTTGTCCTCGACCGTCAGCGAGCTGACGAGGTTGTACTCCTGGAAGACGAAGCCGATGTTCTCGCTGCGGAACGCGGCCTGCTTGCGGGGGCTGAGTGAGCGGACGTCCGTCCCGAGGATCTCGACGGACCCCGCGGTCGCCCGCTCCAGCCCGGCCGTGCAGAGCAGGAGCGTCGACTTGCCCGAACCGGAGGGGCCGACGACGGCGGTCAGCCGGCCTTCGGGAATCTCCAGGTCGATGTCGTGCAGGACGCGCGTAGTCTCGCCCCGGCGGCCGGGAACGGGGAATTCCGTCCGGAGGCCGCGCAGACGAATGCACGGCACGGGAGCAGTAGTGGAAATTGGCATGAATCCAGGAAAGCAGGGCCGGGCAGTGGAGTGCACGGGTGCCTGCACTGCTATTGGAGGTAGACTTGGATCTACCGCCCGACCGGTCCGAACTGTGCGAAAATGTTGATCATGGCGCAGATTCGTGTTGCCCGGAGGCTGCTGACCGAATTCGTCGCAGCGGTCGCCTTTCCGATTCTCCTGATTTCCGTTCTCGCTGCGCCGGTCTCGGTTCCGGTGGTGGCCGAACTGGACCGCTCCAGGGCGCAGTGGTGCGGAGTCCGGACGATGCCGCTGCGACCCGCCGACCGCAGCTGGCCGCAGTGGGTGGCCGGTCGGCTGCGGACACGGTCGGTGTGGAGGACCGACCTCCCGGTGTTCGTCACCGCCGCGCTCCTGTCCGTGCTCTCGCTGGTGGTGGGCTTCTTCGGATTCGTCGGCGCTCTGGCGCTGGTTTTCTCCCCCGTCTTCTGGGGTTTCGGCATCGCCGCGCAAGTCGGCCCGTTCACCCCGGCCGCCCTGTGGGAAACCCTCGTGGCGGTGCCCGCGGGAATCGCCCTCGGTGCGGTCACCGTGGGCGCGCTGGCCGGCATCTCCCTGCTCCGCGACCTGCTCCTGCGGGCCTTCTCGGGGAGCCGGAACCCCGATCTGCTCGCGAAACTGGAGGAACTCCGCGCCAGCCGGGCCTCGCTGACGGCGGCCTTCGAGAACGAGCGCCGGCGCATCGAGCGTGACCTGCACGACGGCGCCCAGCAGGAACTCGTCGCCCTCGTCATGCGCCTGGGAATCCTGGAAGCCGCGGCGACGGCCGCCGACCGGGCGCGGATCGTCCAGCTGGCCCGCCAGGCCCAGGCCCAGGCGGAGCGCGCGCTCGAACGGCTGAGGGAGACGGTGCGCGACATCCACCCCAGCGAACTGAGCGATCTCGGTCTCATCGCCGCCGTCCGGGAACTGGTGGCCAGATCACCGTTGCAGGTCGAACTGACCAGCACCGGTACGGACGCCCGGCTCTCCTCGCCGATCGCCACGGCCGTGTATTTCACGGTCTCCGAGGCCCTGACGAACATCGCCAAGCACGCGGGCGTCGGGAGCGCCCGGATCGAGATGCGGTGCACCGAGAGCGGCGTCCGCGTCCGGGTGGGCGACGACGGCGCCGGCGGCGCGCGGATCAGCACCGGATCCGGGCTCTCCGGGCTGCGTGAGCGGATGCGAAGCGTCGGTGGGAACCTCGAAATCATC
This sequence comes from Kitasatospora sp. NPDC059795, assembly GCF_042732175.1. Taxonomy (NCBI): domain Bacteria; kingdom Bacillati; phylum Actinomycetota; class Actinomycetes; order Kitasatosporales; family Streptomycetaceae; genus Kitasatospora; species Kitasatospora sp. NPDC059795. Next base: position 266,527 of record NZ_JBHWID010000005.1, on the reverse strand, counting down.
AGCCCGCCGGGCGGCGGAACGGAAGTCGTGGCATCCGCCCCGGCCCAACCCCCGTGGTGACGGAATTCGACCGGGAAAAGCGATGGGAAATCGATTGTGAGAATCATCCTGGCGGACGACAGTCTGCTGATACGCGCCGGAATACGGGAGATCCTGGTCTCCAATGCCCACGACGTGATCCGCGAATGCGAGGACGCCGACGAACTGGTCGCCGCTGTCGACGACCTCGCCGCCGCCGGAGCCGCCCCCGACCTGGTGATCACGGATGTTCGCATGCCGCCCGGGAACACCGACGACGGACTCCGGGCGGCGATCGACATTCGGTCGCGACACCAGGACCTGCCGGTACTGATCCTCTCCGCCTACGTCACGGGCCCGTACGTGCGCGAACTCCTGAACGGCCCGGGCGCCGACGGGGCAGTCGGCTACCTGCTCAAGGAGAAGGTGGGCAGAGTGGCGGAGTTCCTGCGGGCCGTCGAGACGGTCTCCGGCGGCGGAGTGGTGATCGACCCCGAGGTGGTCCGCCACGTCACCCGCGCCGACCCGCCGCGGGGCCCGCTCGCCCGGCTCACGGCCCGCGAACAGGAGGTGCTCGCTCTCATGGCCGAAGGCCGCTCCAACGCGGAGATCGCGGCAGAGCTGTTCCTCTCGGGCGCCGCCGTGGCCAAACACGTGGGGAACGTCTTCGTGAAACTCGGCATGCCCTCCGGCGAGGACAACCGCCGGGTGAAGGCCATCCTGACCTGGTTCGAATACAACTAGGACTTCAACGCCGCTGCGTCCACCGGCGGAGGCGTGAGGCACGTCCGTCTTCCATGGCGTGGATCTCGACAGAAAGGGCGTAGGTCTGGGCGGTTTGCGGTCGGGGCCGGCTCGCCGGACCGGTGACTGGTCGACGGCGTGGACGGTGTCGGCCCAGTCGGTGGGGGTCGGCGGGGTCGGTGGGGTCGGCGACGGTCAGGATGCGGTCGGCGGGGCCGCCGAGCCGCAGGGTGGTCAGGGGTGCGAGCGTGGTCGGTGCCACGGCCGGTTCCTCCCTAGGGTTCGGCGGTGATCGCCTTGAGCGCGAGGGCGCGCAAGGGCGCGAGGCGGGTGCGGTTGTCCTGGTGGTGGTAGACCGCGTTGGTGCAGATGACCAGGTAGCGGCCGGTGGCCGGGGCCAGGTAGAGGCTGGTTCCGGTGAAGCCGTGGTGGTAGGCCACCCGGCCGTCGGCGGTGAGGATCCAGGCCAGGCCCCGGTTCAGGCCCGGCTCGATCACCGCCTGCGGGACGGTGCTGCGGGCCAGCCAGCGGCCCAGGTCGGTGCCGTCGCGGTAACCGGCCAGCAGGGCAGTCGCGTAGGTGGCCAGGTCGGCGGCGGTGGTGAAGACGCCCGCGTGCCCGGCGATGCCGCCCAGCAGGGCCGCGTTGTCGTCGTGCGGGATCCCCCACAGCCGCGGGGCCCCGGCCAGGCGTTGTTCGGTCGGCGCGACCCGGCTGGAGCGGCTGATCGGACCGTACGCGGTGCTGGTCATGCCGAGTGAGGTCCACAGGTCGGCGGCCAGGTCGTCCAGGCGGCGGCCGGTCGCCCGGGCCAGCAGGAGGCCGGCGAGGATGAAGCCGCGGTTGATGTACCGGTGCCCGGCCCCGGGTTCAGCGATCAGGTCCTCGCCGCAGATCAGGGCGGCCAGGTCCTGGTTCCGGTTGCGGTACTGGTCCAGGCGGGTGTCGGCCCGAAGTCCCGTGGTGTGGGCCAGGATCTGGCCGACCGTCACCTTCCCGCCGGGCGCCTCGGCCGCCACCGTGGGCAGGAAGGTGCGGACCGGGGCGTCGAGGTCGATGCCGGTGCTGCCGATCAGCGGCCAGGTGGCGACCACCTTGGTCAGCGAGGCCGCGTCGTAGACGGTGTCCGGGCCGGGGCGGGCGTCGCCGCACTCGGGTGCGACGATGCCGGCGGTCAGGAAGCCGGACTCCCCGTCGAGGGCACCGTGGGCGATGACGCCGCCGGGCACCGTGCCGTCGGCGGTCATCAACTCCAGGCACTCGCGCAGGTCGGCGAGCTGGACGGGCTTCCACGCGGTGGCGGTCACGGCATCTCCTGATCAATCGTCAGCCTGGCACCGAGCGAGGCGAGTTTGGGCAGCAGGCCGCCGTAGCCACGTCGCAGGTGGTACCTGCCTCGGATCGTAGAGGTGCCCTCGGCCGCCAGGGCGGCGATCAGGGCGGTCCGTCGGCGGCGGACCCGGGGGTTGGGCCTGTGTGTGGCGCTGGCAGAATCCGCGGCATGACGGGAGACTTGCGGGAGATCTTTGAACGGGCGGGCTGCGAAGGCGCGTTGTGTGTGCGGGAGGTGGCGGGGGGCGGCGAGATCGTGCTGGATGCGGACCGGGTGATGGTGTCGGCGTCGGTGTTCAAGGTGCAGATCGCGCTGGAGGTGGAGAGCGCGTTCGTGGACGGGCGGCTGGACGGGCGGGAGCGGGTGGTGCTGGGGGCCGCCGAGCGGACGTTCGGGCCGGTCGGGACCTCGCTGTTCGAGGACGAAGTGGCCTTGTCCTGGCGGGATTTGGTGGTGTTGATGCTCACCATCAGCGACAACCCGGCCACCGACGCCCTGCTCGGCCGGGTCGGCGTCGACGCGGTGAACGCGACGGCGACGCGGCTCGGCCTGTCCGGCACGTTCGTCGAGTCGGACCTGCGGACCATGCTCGACAGCATCGGCGAGGACCTCGGCCGCGCCGACTGGGCGGATCTGCAGGACTGGGCGGCCGGTGCCGCGAAGGAGCAACTGGCGCGAGCGGACGGGCAGTTGCCGAACACCCGCGCCATGGACCCGGCGCACGGCACCAGGACCACCCCGCGCGACATGGCCGAACTGCTGCGCCTGATCTGGACCGACGGGGCCGGCCCGGCCGCGGCGTGCGCGCGGGTGCGGAAGGTGATGGCGAGCCAGTTGACCCGGCACCGGATCGCGAGCGGGTTCCGCCCGCCGGTGCGGGTCGCGGCCAAGAGCGGCAGCCTGCTCGGCGTGGTCCGCAACGAGATCGGCGTGGTCTCCTTCCCGGACGGTCGCCAGTACGCCGCCGCCGTCCTCACCCGCTCCCCGTTGGGCTCGGACGACGCCGCGATCAACCACGCGATCGGCGAGGCCGCCCGGCAGGCGGTCGCGGCCCTGCGGGAGTAGATCGGGAGTGGATCGGGGGTAGGCGCTTCAGGCGGTGGTCATGACTTCGAAGAGGTTGCCCGCCGGGTCGGTGAAGTAGAGGCCGCGGGCGTACAGCGGGTGGTCGGTGCGGCCGTTGTCGGGCGTGGACGGGTCGTTGCCGTACGGGGTGCCGGTGGCGTGCAGGCGGGTGAGGACGCCGTCGAAGGTGGCCGGGTCCACGTCGAACGCCAGGTGGTGGCCGGCCGGGTCGGGGACGGTCAGGAAGTCCAGGGTGAGGCCGGCGTTGACCCGGACGGGCGCGAAGTGGCGGTCGGGGCCCGCGTACTCCAGGCCCATCACGGTGGCGAAGAAGCGTGCGGCGGCCTCGTTGTCGACGGCCGGGACGACGGTGTGGTTCAGGGCGATGGTCACGATCGGCCTTCCGGGGTCGCAGGGGTCGCAGGGGTCGCGGGGGCAGCAGGGGCAGCGGGGCCGGTGAGTGTGCCGTGCAGGAGGACGTCGACCAGCTCGGCGGGGCTCAGGGGCTGTTCGTCGGCCGCGCCGGCCGCACCGGCGAACAGCAGGCCGAGGAACAGGGCCGCCAGCCGATCGGGCGGCAGGCGGAGCAACTCCCGTTCCGGCTCGAACAGTTCGGCCAGCGCCAGGCGCACCGGCAGCGTCCCCGCGGCGCGGTCGGGCGCCGCGCCGGTGCGGGCCTGTCTGCCGGTGCGGGCCCGTCCGCCAGTGGCGTGCAGTGCGCCCAGCAGTGCGCCCAGCCGGTCCAGGTGGGCGCGCAGTGCGGCGGCGGCCTCGACCAGCCGGTCGGGGAGGGGCAGCGCGAGCGGGATCGCGGCGATCCGGTCGAGCACGGGCCCCGGACGCAGCGCCTCGGCGACGCACGCGTCCAGCACCGCGTCCTTGTCGGCGAAGACCCGGAAGATCGTGCCCTCGCCGATCCCGGCGGCCCGGGCGATCTGCCGGGTCGTCACCCCGCCGCCGTGCTCGACGACCAGCGGCGTCGCCGCTCGGACGATCATCTCGCGCCGCTGTTCGGCGTCCATCGCGGGCGCTCTGCGCCGCCGTTCGGGCGGGGTGTCGGTCATGGCCGCCAGTATCGGAGTGAGTACTCACTCCGGTCAAGGGCCGCGCGTCCGCCGGTTACTCGTCGGCGGCTCCGGCGGGGGTCGCGCATCCGTCCAGTGCGGCGCGCACGCGGGGAGGCGGTGAGGACGAGTTCGCCACCGACAAACAGACGATCCGGAAATCGTGCCGATGTCGAATTTCCGTCGCTTCCCGCGTGGCACTTCGGCATTCCCCTTTCACCTCCTAGTCTCGACGATCTACGGTGCCTTTTCCGTCGGGCCTTCGAGCGAGGAGTGCGACCATGAGTCGTATCGTCAGGGCCGCCCTGTTCCAGACCGCGTGGACGGGCGACAAGGAATCGATGATCGCGGCACACGAGAAGGCCGCGCGGGACGCCGCCGCGCAGGGAGCGGGGATCATCGGCTTCCAGGAGGTCTTCAACGCGCCGTACTTCTGCCAGGTGCAGGAACCCGAGCACTACGCCTGGGCCGAGCCCGTCCCGGACGGCCCGACCGTGCAACGGATGTGCGCCCTGGCACGGGAGCTCGGCATGGTGATGGTGGTGCCCGTGTACGAGGTCGAACAGGCCGGGTTCTACTACAACACCGCCGCCGTGATCGACGCCGACGGCAGCTTTCTCGGGAAGTACCGCAAGCACCACATTCCCCAGGTGCACGGATTCTGGGAGAAGTACTACTTCCGGCCCGGAAATCTCGGCTGGCCGGTGTTCGACACGGCGGTCGGAAAGGTCGGCGTGAACATCTGCTACGACCGGCACTTCCCGGAGGGCTGGCGGGCACTCGGCCTCGCGGGCGCGGAGATCGTCTACAACCCGTCGGCGACCAGCCGCGGCCTCTCCGCGTACCTGTGGCAGCTGGAACAGCCCGCCGCGGCCGTCGCCAACGAGTACTTCGTCGCGGCGATCAACCGGGTCGGCGTCGAGGAGTACGGCGACGACGACTTCTACGGCACCAGCTACTTCGTCGACCCGCGCGGCCGGTTCGTCGGCGAGGTCGCCTCCGACAAGCACGAGGAACTCCTCGTCCGCGAACTCGACCTCGACGTGATCGACCAGGTCCGGCAGCAGTGGGCGTTCTACCGGGACCGCCGCCCCGACGCCTACGGCCCGCTCACCGGGGCGTGAGCGCCGTGACCCGGACCCTGATCAGCGGCGGACTGGTCGTCACGGCCGCCGACGAACTGCACGCCGACGTACTGATCGAGAACGGCACGGTCGTCGCCCTCGCCCTGCCCGGACGCCACCACTGGACCGCGGACCGGGTGTTCGACGCGAGCGGCAAGTACGTCGTCCCGGGCGGCGTGGACGCCCACACCCACATGGAGCTGCCGTTCGGCGGCACCTTCGCCTCGGACACCTTCGAGACCGGCACCCGCGCCGCCGCCTGGGGCGGCACCACCACGATCATCGACTTCGCCGTCCAGTCCAAGGGCGCCTCGCTGCGGGCCGGCCTCGACGCCTGGCACGCCAAGGCCGACGGCCGCTGCGCCGTCGACTACGGGCTGCACGTGATCATGTCGGACGTCAACGAGTCGACGCTGCGCGAGATGCCCGGCCTGATCGGCGAGGGCGTCACCTCGTTCAAGCTGTTCATGGCCTACCCGGGCGTCTTCTACTCGGACGACGGCCAGATCCTGCGCGCCATGCAGCAGGCCGCCGACACCGGCGGGCTGGTCATGATGCACGCCGAGAACGGCCCGGCCATCGACGTGCTGGTCGAACAGGCCCTCGCCCGCGGCGAGACCGACCCCCGCCACCACGGCGAAGTCCGCAAGGCCCTGCTGGAGGCCGAGGCCACCCACCGCGCCGTCCAACTCGCCCGCGTCGCCGGCGCGCCGCTGTACGTGGTGCACGTCTCCGCCCGCGAGGCGCTCGCCGAGATCGCCGCCGCCCGCGACCTCGGCCTGCCGGTGTTCGGCGAGACCTGCCCGCAGTACCTGTTCCTCTCCACCGACAACCTCGCCGAACCCGACTTCGAGGGCGCCAAGTACGTCTGCTCCACCCCGCTGCGCCCCAAGGACCACCAGGCGGCGCTGTGGCGCGGGCTGCGCACCGACGACCTCCAGGTCGTCTCCACCGACCACTGCCCGTTCTGCTTCAAGGGGCAGAAGGAACTCGGCCGCGGCGACTTCTCGAAGATCCCCAACGGCCTGCCCGGCGTGGAGAACCGGATGGACCTGCTGCACCAGGCCGTGGTCGACGGCCACCTGACCCGCCGCCGCTGGATCGACATCGCCTGCGCCGCGCCCGCCCGGATGTTCGGCCTCTACCCGCGCAAGGGCACCCTCGCGCCCGGCGCGGACGCCGACGTGGTGATCTACGACCCGCACGCCCCCCACACCCTGTCCGCCGCCACCCACCACATGAACGTGGACTACTCGGCGTACGAGGGCCGCACCGTCACCGGCCGGGTGGAGACCGTCCTGTCGCGCGGCGAGGTCGTCCTCGACCGCGGCCAGTACCTCGGCCGCCCCGGCCACGGCGCCTTCCTGCCCCGCTCCACCTGCCAGTACCTCTGAGACCCGCCGGCACCTCTGAAAGTGGGAACCCCCGCAGTGGACTTCGGACTCGTCCTGCAGACCGACCCGCCGGCCGCCACGGTCGTCGACCTGATGCGCCGCGCCGAACGCAACGGCTTCGGCTACGGCTGGACGTTCGACTCCGCCGTGCTCTGGCAGGAACCGTTCGTGATCTACAGCCGGATCCTCGAACACACCGAACGGCTGCACGTCGGACCGATGGTCACCAACCCCGGCACCCGCACCTGGGAGGTCACCGCCTCCACCTTCGCCACCCTCAACGACATGTACGGCAACCGCACCGTCTGCGGCATCGGCCGCGGCGACTCCGCGATGCGGGTGGCCGGCCGGGCGCCCAACACGCTCGCCCGGCTCGGCGAGGCCATCGATGCCATCCGCGACCTCGCCGAGGGCCGCGAGGCGGTCGTCGACGGCAGCCCGATCCGCATCCCGTGGATCAAGGACGGCCGGCTGCCCGTCTGGATGGCCGCCTACGGCCCCAAAGCGCTCGCCCTGGCCGGACAGAAGGCCGACGGCTTCATCCTCCAGCTCGCCGACCCCTACCTCACCGAATGGATGGTCAAGGCCGTCCGCCGCGCCGCCGAGGACGCCGGCCGCGACCCCGCCGCCATCACCGTCTGCGTCGCCGCGCCCGCCTACGTCGGCGACGACCTCGACCACGCCCGCGAACAGTGCCGCTGGTTCGGCGGCATGGTCGGCAACCACGTCGCCGACCTGGTCGCCCGGTACGGCGAACACTCCTCCGCCGTCCCCGAGGAACTCACCGCCTACATCAAGAACCGGCACGGCTACGACTACAGCCACCACGGCCGCGCCGGAAACCCCTCCACCGACTTCGTCCCCGACACCGTCGTCGACCGCTTCTGCCTGCTCGGCCCCGTCGAGGCGCACATCGAAAAGCTGCACAGGCTACGGGAGTTGGGCGTCGACCAGTTCGCCGTGTACGCCATGCACGACGCCCGCGAGAGCACCGTCGACGCCTACGGCGAGCACGTCATTCCGGCGCTGACCGCGTGAACCGACGCACCTTCCTCACCCTCGCCGCCCTGTCCGGCACCACCGCGACGGCCGGCCTCGCCGCGGGCTGCGGTTCCGACGCCGAGCCGCACCCCGCACCCCCGCCGCTCGACCTGTCCACCCCGCTGCGGATTCCGCCGCTGCTGAACCCCGCCCCCGAACCCGACGGCCTGCGCCGCTTCGAGCTCATCACGTTCGCCGGGCAGTCCGAGCTGCTGCCCGGCAAACCCACCACCACCTGGGGCTTCAACGGCGCCTACCTCGGCCCCACGCTGCGCGCCGGCCGCGGCGACCGGATCGCGATGACCGTCCGCAACACCCTCCCCGAGGCCACCACCGTCCACTGGCACGGCATGCGCCTGCCCGCCGCGATGGACGGCGGCCCGCACCAACTCATCGCCTCCGGCGGCCACTGGAGCCCCAGCTGGACCGTCGACCAGCCCGCCGCCACCACCTGGTACCACCCCCACCCGCACGGCACCACCTCCCGGCACGTCTACCGCGGCCTCGCCGGACTCTTCCTGATCGACGACGACCAGGACACCCGACTGCCCACCGCCTACGGCACCGACGACATCCCGCTGATCCTCCAGGACAAGAAACTCACCGAACGCGGCGGCCTCGACGGCGACCCGATGAGCGGCCCGTTCGGCATCCTCGGCGACCGCATCCTGGTCAACGGCACCTACAACCCGCGCTTCACCGTCACCACCGCGCGCGTGCGGCTGCGCCTGCTCAACGCCTCCAACGCCCGCATGTACCACCTCGCCTTCGCCGACCGGCGCACCTTCCACCAGGTCGCCACCGACGGCGGACTGCTGCCCGCCCCCGTCGCGGCCACCACCCTCGACCTCACCCCCGGCGAACGCGCCGAGATCCTCGTCGGGTTCGCGCCCGGCGACAACGTCGTGCTGCGCACCCTCGACAACGGCCTCGACATCGCCAAGGGCGACCTCGACCTGATCCGCTTCGTCGCCGCCGAACGCCTGAGCCCCGCACCCGAGTTGCCCGCCGCGCTGCCCGCGCCCGAGCCGATCGTGCCGCCCGCCGGCGCGAAGGTCCGGCACTTCACGCTCAGCGGACGCGACAGCATCAACGGCCGGCCGATGGACATGCAGCGCATCGACGAGGTCGTCCCCGCCGGCGCCGTCGAGATCTGGGAGGTCGAGAACGCCACCGGCACCTCGCACAACTTCCACATCCACGAAGTCGCCTTCCAGGTGCTGGACGCCGACGGCCGCCCCACCGGCGGCCACAAGGACACCGTCTTCACCCCCGCCCGCACCACCGTCCGGCTGGCCGTGCGGTTCGGCCCGTTCAGCGACCCCGTCGAGCCGTACATGTACCACTGCCACCTGCTGCGGCACGAGGACGCCGGCATGATGGGCCAGTTCGTCACCGTCGAGCCCGGGACGGAGAGCAGCGTGTCGCGACGGTACGCGGGCGTCGGGCACGCGCACTGACCGGGGCGGCTGTCGGCGGCGGATGGCAGCATGCCCGGATGGAACAGACGATCACCTACCTGTGCGGGGACGCCACCGCGCCGCAGGGCAAGGGCGTGCGGATCGTCGCGCACGTCTGCAACGACCTCGGCGGCTGGGGCAAGGGCTTCGTGCTCGCGCTGTCGCGCCGCTGGCCCGAGCCGGAGGCCGCCTACCGGCGCTGGCACCGGGAACGGGCCGGCAACGACTTCGGGCTCGGCGCCGTCCAACTGGTGCAGGTCGAGCGGTACCTGTGGGTGGCGAACATGGTCGGCCAGCGCGGCATGAAGACCGGCCGCTCCACCGGCGTCCCCGTGCGGTACGAGGCCATCGACACCGCCCTCGCCACCCTCGAAGGCCACGCCCGCCGACTCGGCGCCTCCGTCCACATGCCGCGGATCGGCTGCGGACTGGCGGGCGGCCGCTGGGAGCGCGTCGAGCCGCTGGTGACGGCCCGGCTCACCGACCAGGGGATACCCGTGACCGTCTACGATTTCTGATTGTCCGTCAAGTCCGGTGCCCGGATCCGGTGTTGACCTTCGGGGCGGAGCCTGCCTAGATTGTCTTTGCTTGCAAACGCAATTCGGGAGCGGGGGAGAGGATCAGCCATGGAGAAGACCTTCAACCAACGGGTCGTCGAAGAATTCCGGGCCCACGGCGGACGGGTCGAGGGCTTCGCCGCGATCCTGCTGCTCACCACCGCCGGCCGCAGCACCGGCCGGCCCCGCACCACCCCGCTCGCCTACCGCGAGGACGGCGGCCGCTACCTGGTGTTCGGCTCCAACGCCGGCTCCGCCGAACACCCCCAGTGGTACCGCAACCTGTTCGCCGCCGGCGGCGCCACCGTCGAAGTCGGCGATGGCGAAGGCGGGGTGACCACCCTGTCGGTGCGGCCCGTCGACCTCGACGGCGAGGAACGCGAGCGCCAGTTCGCCGAACAGGTCCGCCGCGTCCCGGCCTTCGCCGACTACGCCACGCGCACCGACCGCACCATCCCCGTCGTCGCCCTGCACCCGCTCGACCTGTCCGCCGACCCCGCGATCGCCGGCCGGGTGCTCGCCCAACTCAAGCTCCACCACGAGGACCTGCGCCGCGAACTCGCCGACCTGCGCACCCGGATCGACACCGCAGGACCCGTCCCCGGGCCCGACCTCGCCGCCCAACTGCGCGACCACTGCCTGCAGTTCTGCTACGGCCTCGGCATGCACCACACCCGTGAGGACGGCGCCTTCACCGCCTTCGAGAAGCAGTACCCCCAGCTGATCCCCGCCCTCGCCCGACTGCGCCGGGAACACCGCACCGTCGCCGACGCCCTCGCCCGCTTCGAGGCCCGCCTCGCCGCACCCGACACCGACCCCGCCGCGCTGCGCGCCGAACTCGACCGGCTCACCGACGGCCTGGAAGCCCACTTCGCCTACGAGGAAACCCAGTTGGTGCCGCCGTCCGCCCCGCACCCGCCGCGCTGAGCACGACTCCCCGTCCGCTACCGTGAGCGGGCAGAACAAGCCCGCAGGACCGTGCAGCAGCAGGAGGCCCGGATGGTCCACCCGGAACCGGACCGCGACCCGGACGACGGCCTCACCGCGCCCGACGCCGTCCGGGCCATGCTGCTGCTGATGCCCCGGGTCGCCGCGCGGGTCAAACGGATCGCCGTCCCCGACGCCCTGGCCGGACTCCAACTCGCCCCCCGGCACCTGTCGTTGCTCTCCTACCTGGTCTACGACGGCGCGATGCCGGTCGGCACCCTCGCCGAACGCCTCGAAGTCGCCCCCACCACCGTCAGCCTGATGGTCGCCGACCTCGCCAAGCAGGGCGTCCTCGACCGCACCCCCGACCCCGCCGACCGCCGCCGCACCATCGTCTCGCTCACCGCCGACCCCGCCACCCGCGCCGCCATCCACCGCTGGCTCGCCAACGGCGCCGCCGCCTGGCACGCCGCCTTCGCGCCCCTCACCCCGCCCGAACGCGCCCTGTTCGTCCGCACCATGACGGCCTACGAACAGGGCGCGGCCGGCGAAGGGCCGCCGGCGGGACGGTGACGGCCGTGCGTCGCGGACGCTCACGTCCCGCGTGACGCCGGCTCCTCCCGGTAGCGCGCGACGAGCGCGGCGGCGTCCTCGGCGTCCAGCACGATCCCGAACTCCTCGGCCAACAGCCCGGGCAGTTCCCCCGCCGGCACCCGGCGTCGCTCCTCCGTGAAGTCCGGCAGCAGCCGGGCGAGTTCCGTGTCGCGGAGGACCAGCCGGCGGTCGGCGGCAGGCTTCTGCACCAGCAGCCTGCCGTGAAAGGGAGAGAGGGGGTGGGTGGAGGTGAAGTGGCTGGTCACGGTGAAATCGATCGGGAAGCGCGGCTCGCCACCGATCGCGTAGAGGTCGAACCAGCCGTCGGGCCGCAGGAGGCGCAGCACGAGCGGCCCGGTCGTACCCGGGGTCGGGCCGTCCTCCCGGACCAGCCCGTACGTCCAGCCGGACTGCCGCGCGACCTCGCCGTCGCGCAGCCGGATCGGCTCCAGCAGGCCTTCGGCGCCGAAACCGACATCGGTGAACCACGCCTCGCCGTCGAGTTCCATCCGCAGCGAGTAGTGCGTGGCCGGGCGGAGCCGATGCTCGCCCAGGCGTACGCGGGACGCCGTCGCGGTGAAGACGAAGCCGAGCGCGTCCAGTGCGGCGGCATAGAGCAGGGTCTGTTCGCAGCAGGTGCCCCCGCGTCGCCGCCGGACCATCTTGGCCTGGACGGACTCCAGGTCGAGCCGGACGGCGCGGCCCAGGACGACCTCCAGATCCTCGAAGGCGAACGCGGCGATGTGGGCGGCGTGCAGCGCGCGCAGCACCCTCGGCGTCGGCGCGCGTTCTCCCGCGTACCCGATCCGGGCCAGATAGGCGTCCAGGTCCAGCTGCTGACCGCCCCAGACGGAGCCGACCGGCCTGCCCATGCGCTCCTCCTCGAACCGGCTGCACCACCCCGCGTGCCACGGCCGCACGGGGCCGGCGTCTCCGGAGACAGCCGGCCGACACCCGATGGTCTCCTCCTTACCCTTTCGGGTGCGCCGCAGCTTCGCAGGACACACCGGCCGACCCGCCGCCGTGTCAGAGTGCTGGCACGGGCCCGGCGAGCCGACGGGCCCGGGCGCCGAGGACCGGTCCGCATCGGGGGCGCCGTCCTCGCCACCCGAGGGAGCAGGAATCCATGCCGGAGCTGTTCGACGCCATGCGCCCGCTGCCCGCCACCGCCGCCCGCTACCGCGAGCAGGGCTGGTGGCGCGACGAAACCTTCCTGGACGACCTGCGCGACGCCGCCGAGCAGTCGCCCGACCGGCGCGTGATCATCAACTGGCGCTCGGCAGAACGCCGGGCCGTCACCCTGACCTTCGCCGAGCTGGCCGGCCAGGTGGAACGGTTCGCCGACGGGCTGCGCCGGCTGGGCGTACGGCGCGGCGAGGTGGTGGCCCTCCACCTGCCCGACCGGTGGGAGACGGCCGCCCTCACCCTCGCCTGCTGGCGCAGCGGCGCGGTCACCATGCCGCTCTCCCTGCGGTTCGGCCGACGCGAGGTGCGCCGGATGCTGGCCGCCACCGGCGCCGTCCTGCTGGTCACGGCCGACCGCCCCGCCGACCCGGAGCGGATGGCGGACCTCGACGGCCTGCCCGCCCTGCGCCACCACACCGCCCTCGGTGACGTCCCTGCCGCCGACGCCGACGCCGACGCCGACGCCGACACCCGCCCGCGCGCCGTCGACGCCGACACCCGCCCGCGCGCTGCCGACCGGGCCGCGCCGCACGACAGCGCGCTGGGACCGGACGAGGCCGCGACGGTGCTGTTCACCTCCGGCACCAGCGGCAGCGCCACCGCCGTCGTGCACAGCCTGAACACCCTGTACGCGGGCGTCCGCCGGCCGCTGCCGATCCCCGCCCTGCGGCCGGGGCAGCCCTTCCCGGTGCTGACCCCGCTCAGCCACGGCGCCGGGATCCGGAACGGCATGCTGCGGCCGCTCGTCCACCGCACCTGCGCCCTGTACGGCGACGAGTGGGACGCCGGCCGCTGGCTCGACCTGATCAGCACCTACCGGGCCGGCGCCCCGTTCGCCCCGCCTGCCATGCTGGAGGCCCTCGCCACCGAACAGGGCCGCCGACCGAGGGACCTGCCCGAATGGGAGGCCGTGGCCGCGATGGCCGCGAGCCCCTCGCGCGAGCTGGTCGACCTGCTGTGCCGCACCCTGAGCGGGCACGTCGTCAACGCCCTGGGCTCGACGGAATCCGGCGGGATCCTCGCCACCGGCCTCGCCGACCCGCCCGAACGGGCCGCCCGCAGCGTCGGCCGCCCGATGGCCGGCATCGAACTGCGGATGGCGCCCGCCATCGGACCGGACCAGGCCTCGCCGGTCGACCTGCGCAGCGCGTCCACCTGCCTGGGTACCTTCGACCGCGACACCGGCCGCCTGCTGTGGCGCGCGGCCGACACCGACGGCTGGTACGCCACCGGAGACCTGCTGCGCCCGGACGGTGACGGCGACCTGCGCTACGCCGGCCGGGCCTCCGACCGGATCTCGGGCACCACCCAGCTGATGATCCCCGTCCTGGACGTCGAGGCGGAGCTGCGCGAGCACCCGGCGGTCGCCGACGTCGCCCTGGTCGGCTACCCCGCCGAGCACGGCGACCTGCCCTGCGCGGTCGTCGTCCCGACCGGCGACCGCGCCCCCGACCTGGCGGAACTGCGCAGCTGGCTGGCCGGACGCGGCATGACCGACTGGTACTGGCCCACCCACGTCGAGACCGTGGCGCGCCTCCCCCGCAACGAGCTCGGCAAGATCCGCAAGAACGTCCTGCGGGACTGGCTCACCGGTGCCGGGCCACTGCCCGACACCGACGACGGCCCGACCGCTGCGCCCGCCGACCGCTGATCAGGCACGGCACGGTGCGCGAACCGCCCTACGGCGCCAGCCCGTTGCGCCAGCGGCGGTGCCGGGTGGCGGCGGGAGCCGGGTCGGGGCGCAGCGGCGGGTGCGCCCGGCGGGCCTCGACCCGGCCGGGGTGCGGCGGCCGGCCGCCGGGCCGGTACGGGACGGGCCAGAGCGCTCCCGGGCCGGTGTACCCCTGTTCGGCGGCGGCGTGCAGGGTCCAGTGGGGGTCGTACAGGTGCGGCCGGCCCAGGGCGCACAGGTCGGCGCGCCCCGCCAGGATCAGCGAGTTGACGTCGTCGTACGAGGTGATCGCGCCGACCGCCACGACGGGGACCGAGGCGGCGTGGCGGATCCGGTCGGCGAACCCGGAGTTGTGGAGCCGCCCGCGGTCGGGCCGCTCGTCCGGGACGACCTGGCCGCTGGAGACGTCCAGCAGATCGGCGCCGTGACCGGCCAGCGCACGGGCGATCTCGACGGCGTCGTCCCCGGTGTTGCCGCCCTCGGCCCAGTCGGTGGCGGAGACCCGCACGGCGAGCGGGCACTGGTCGGGCCAGCCGTCCTGCCGGACGGCGTCGAGGACTTCGAGCGGGAAGCGGAGCCGCGCCGCCGGCGAGCCCCCGTACGCGTCGGCGCGCCGGTTGGTCAGGGGGGAGAGGAAGGCGGACAGCAGGCTGCCGTGGGCGTACTGGAGCTCCAGCAGGTCGAAGCCGGCCCGCGCGGCGCGTCGGGCGGCCCGGACGAACTCGTCCCGGATCCGGGCCAGGTCGGTGCGGGTCAGCGCCCACGGCGTCGGGCCGTCGGCCGGCAGCGGTCGGTCAGGGCCGTCCCGGCCCGCGTGCGTCGGGCTCCGGAGGCCGGCGTGGCCGAGCTGCACGCCGATCGCGGAGCCGGTGTGCGCGTGCACGAAGTCGGTGACGCGGCGCCAGCCGGCGGTCTGGGTGTGGTTCCACAGCCCGGTGCCGCCGGGGCCGAGCCGCCCCTCGGGACCGACCCCGGCCATCCCGGTCATGACCAGGCCGGCCCCGCCCAGCGCGCGGGCGCCGAGGTGGACGAGGTGGAAGTCCCCGGGCTCGCCCCCGGCGCTGTCGGGGCCCGGCGCGGCGGAGCACATGTCCATGGGCGAGACCACCACCCGGTTGCGCAGCGTCAGTTGACGCACCGTCAGCTCGGTGAACATCGGCGGGGTGCCCGCCGGAACGCCGCAGGCGCGCTCGACCCGGGCCGTGAACTCCGGGTCGCGCAGCCGTAGATTGGCGTGGGTGACCCGGCGGCTGCGGCTGAGCAGGTTGAAGGCGAACTGCAACGGCGGCTGGTCGAGGTAGAGGGCCACGTTCTCGAACCACTCCAGACTGGCCCGGCCCGCCCGCCCGAGGGACTCGGCCACCGGGCGGCGTTCCGCCTCGTAGACCTCCAACGCGGCGTCCACGGTGGGCTGTTCGTGCAGGGCGGTGGCGAGCGAGAAGGCGTCCTCCAGGGCCAGCTTGGTGCCGGAACCGGTGGAGAAGTGCACGGTGTGCGCGGCGTCGCCGAGCAGCACGATGTTGCCGTCCCGCCAGCGGGAGTTGGCGACGGTGTGGAAGGTCGTCCAGTGCGGGGCGGCCCCGCCGAACAGGCGGTGCCCGGCCAGGACGTGCGCGAACAGCCGCTCGCAGGCGGTGACGGGCTCCTTGCGGTCGAGGCCGGCGGCCCGCCACACCTCGTCGCGCATCTCGACGACGAAGGTGCTGGCGTCCGCGCTGTAGGGGTAGGCGTGCAGCTGCATCACGCCGTGCTCGGTGGGGACGAAGTCGAAGCGGAAGGCATCGAGGACGAGGTCGGTGCCGAGCCAGATGTACCGGCAGCGGTGCGGGGTCACGGACGAGCCGAACGCCGCGGACCGTGCGTCGCGGGTCGCGCTGTGCACGCCGTCCGAGGCCACGACCAGATCGTGCTCCGCGGCCAGGAGCCCGGCCGGCGGCGCGGGCCGGCCGAAGCGCAGCCGGACGCCCAGCTCGCGGCAGCGGTCCTGGAGCACGGCGAGCAGTCGGCGGCGGGACATCGCTGCGAACCCGTGGCCGCCACAGGTGATCACCTCGCCGCGGTAGTGCACGTCCAGGTCGTCCCAGCGGGCGAACTCGCGCGCCATCGCCTCGTAGACCACCGGGTCGGCGGCGGCGACGCCTCCCAGCGCCTCCTCGGAGAAGACCACGCCGAAGCCGAAGGTGTCGTCCGGCGCGTTCCGCTCCCAGACCGTGACGTCCGCGTCCGGCGCGAGCCGCTTGAACAGCGCGGCGAAGTACAGGCCGCCGGGCCCGCCGCCGATGCAGGCCACCCGCATCGGGCGGCGGTGCGAACGGGCTGCCCGGGCCGGTCCGCCGTGCGGGGTGCGCCCGGTGTGCGGGTCCGCCATGTCCTGAGCCCCTTCCCATCCTGGCCACGCCACCGGCCGATCGCCGAAGGGCGGCGCGGGCGGCGCGGGCGGCGCGGGCGGCGTGGGTGGCATACGGGGTGCTATGCCGAATCTCCGGCCTCCGGGTCCGCGCCGCAAGCAGCGGCGAACTGGGCCCTGAGCCGGCGGCCGGACCCTGCTTCCCGGGCGGAGTTCCGCCGTCGCCTACGGTGAGCGCATGCGTAGCGATCACCATCCCTGGGACGTCCTGCTGATCGGGGGTGCCTCCGGCGTCGGGAAGAGCCGGGCCGCCGCCCGCCTCGCCGAGGCCCGCGGCGCGTTCACGGTCGAGTTCGACGACGTCGTCGCGGCGCTCCAGGCCGCGACCACGCCGGCCACCCACCCGTCGCTCCACCTCTTCGCGGGCCACCGCGACCCGGAGCGGGAGCTTGGCGCCGACCGGGTTCTGGAGCTGCAGATCGCCACCGCGCAGGCCATGGACGAGGCCGTGCTCGGCGTCGTGCGCAACCGGCTGAGCGTCGAGGTGCCGGCCGTCGTCGAGGGCGACTACCTCACCCCCGCCGCCGCCGCGCGGGCCGCCGCGGAGGCCGCCGAGCAGCACAGGCGCGTGCGCGCGGTCTTCCTCCACGAGGGCGACCCGGCGCGGATCGGCGCGAACTACGCCCACCGCGAGCCGCACCTCGGGCCCCAGCCCGGCCGCGCTGCCGTCAGCGCCGAATACTCCCACTGGCTCGCCGCCCAGGCCCGCGCCCACGGCCTCCCGGTGCTCGACTGCCGCCCCTACGACGCTCTTCCGCAGCGCCTGGCAGCCGCCCTGGCCTGAGCGCTCCTGGGTGCTTCGCCGCTCGGCAACGGTTTCGTGCGGGCCGCTGTCCGGGCGGCGGTGAGCGTGCCGGCGTGGTGATCCGTGCGGCGAGGGCGCGCAGGTCGGCGGTTGCGGGCGGCCGCGGAGCGTTCGGCGGTGCCGGTCCGCGCGCAGGCGGCCGCCGAAGGGCCTGAGCACAGGCAAACGCGTCGCTCCGCGCCGGAGCAGGTGGCTACGCTCGCGCCATGGAACGGGACGAGGCTCTGGAACCGCTGCGCCGGGTACTGCTGGAGCGCGCGCCCGGCGGAGTGGCGGAGGCGGTGGAGGCCGCGCGGGCGGCGTTGGCCGGCGGGGTGGACTGCCCGGGGCTGTGGGAGCTCGGGGTGCTGCCCGAGGGGGACGTCCTGGAGGCGCGCCGGCTGCTGGACGTGATCGCGCAGGAACTCGCTCCGGCGCTGCGGCTGCCCGCCGGCCGGAAGGCCCGGGAGTGGGCGTTGGCACGTTACTGGCTGCGGGATCTGCTGGACGGCCGCCTCGACCCGGCGGAGGCGGCCGCGCGGATCGGCTTCGGGCTGCGCCTCGCGGACGACCCGGGCTCGCCGCTGTGGCCGTTCTACCTGTGGCTGCACCGGGCGGAGGACCAGCGGGAGCACTGCGGCGGGGTGAGCGCGGAACTGGTGGCCGAACTGCACGAGCTGGCCGCCCGGTTGCTCGCCGAGCCCGGGTAGACCCTCGACCGGCGGCAGTGGGTCAGGACGCGGGAGCGCCGTCGCCCGGCGGCCACGGGCCGGCCAGCAGGCGGCGGGCCTCGGTGACCGTCGCGCGGCCGAGGTCGGTGCGGGAGAGGGCGTCCCGGGAGAGGCGATCCGGACTCAGCTCGACCAGCGGGCGCAGCGACTCGGGGCGGCCCAGCGGGCCCCAGCCGCCGTGGGTGATCACGCTGACGCCCGTCGAGGCGCGCAGCCCGCCGTCCAGGATCAGCCGCAGCCACCAGCGGACCAGCTCCCAGCGGGCCCGCTCGTACGGCAGGTCGGTGTCGTCGGCGGGCAGCGAGTCGGTCAACCCCAGCTCCGCAAGCACCTGTTCGAACAGTTGCGCCGGGTCCTCGCCACCGGCCGGCACGGCGAGGCGCGGCAGCGAGGGCGCGTGGACGCCGAGCGCGTCCGCCACCAGGCCCGCCGTGATCAGCTGCCGGTCGTCCACCTGACGGCCCACCAGCCGCTCCAGCGCCAGCATCCGCAGGTATTCGACCGCCTCGGTGGCGGTGGTCGCCATCGGGTCGTGCGGGGTGAGGTAGACGGTCTCCGGGCCGTCGGTCACGAAGTACGACCAGAACGGGACGGTGGAGACCGATACGCCACGATGCGGGCCGCTCGTGAACTCGGCGCGCACCCAGTCGGCCAGGTCGCGGCCGTACTCGATGATGTCGGTCTGGTACACCGACAGCACCGGGTGCCGCGGCCCGAACGGCGCCGCCGGCAGGTAGCGGTGGCCGTACAGCGGCACCAGTTGCGGCACGGTCGCCAGCGCCGCCCGGGCGACCCGCTCCCGCTCCGCCGCGTCCGCGGGCTCGGGGCCCCAGCGCGGGAACCAGTACCCGTGGCTGACGTCGAACAGCGTGCCCTCGACCGGCCAGGCCAGTCGCTCGCGCAGTTCCTCGGGGTCGCCGTACCGCCAGTCCGGCCAGCTCGGCCCGGTCGGCAGCCCCGCCGCCAGGAACACCCGGTGGTCGGGTGCGAACCGGAACCCGAACCGGGCCTCCACCGCGTCCAGTTCACGCTCCGACAGCCCGGGCGCGACATCCCGCAGCCCGCTCTGCCACGCCCTGGCCGTCTCGACGCTCGGCACCGCCACCGCCACCGCCCGCACCTCTCTCCTCGATCACTCCACCGTATCCGCCCCGCCCGGAGGGTTCTCGGCCGGCAGGGGTCAGTCGTGCACCCGACCCTGCAGAGCCTTCGACAACTCGGCCACGCAGGCGGCGAGTTGGGAGTTCGTGAGCTGGTTCGGGTCGCCGCCGCAGCCGCTCGCGGCGGGCTGGCCGTTCGGCTGCCCGCTCGGTTGGCCCGAAGGCTGGCCCGAGGGTTGGTCCGTCGGCTGGGTCTGCGGCTGGCCGCCCGGCGGGGTGATCTGGCCGGTCAGGGAGACCAGGTTGGGGGAGACCGTCGCGTCGCCGGAGAGGTCGATGTAGTCCTGGGTCTGCCCGTTGAAGTCCACGAAGCCGCGCCACATGTCCTTGCCGAACGGCACGAGCTCCTGGAGGGCGCCGCCCTGGCCCGCGCTGATGGTGATCGAGGTCTGCTGCGCCATGTAGGAGACCATGCGGCTGGCCAGCACGTCCAGGTTGACGGCCGGGGCGTCGTCGCTGCGGACATAGACGTGCAGGTCGTTGAGGCCGCCGCCGGCGCGGTCGGCCTGGAGGACGGCGTAGGCGACCACGAGTTGGGAGGAACTCTCCTTCGGGACCAGGGGAGTGACGTAGTAGAGGTGGCCGTCGGCCTTCGAACGGAGCAGGAACTCGCCGGGGTTGGTGGCGTTGGTGCTCGCCGAGGTGTGGTCGAAGCCGAAGCCGCGGTCGTCCTTCGCGCCGCGACCGCCCAGCCACTGCACCTCGTGGATCTGCGAGCGCACCACCGACGCCGGGTACACCGCGCCCGGCAGGTCGCCCGGTGCGACCTCGGCGCGGTAGGTGATGTCCGGCCGGCCGCTGGGCGAACCGCGCAGGACCAGGACGCCGGCGGGCGCGAGGACCGTGCGCTGCTTCCAGGCGGTCTGGCGGGCCACCGAGATCACCACCACCGGCTGCGCGGTGCGCGGGTCGGGGCCGTCGCAGTAGCCCCAGACGTCCTGGTCGCTGTGGACGAGGTCCGGGAAGCGCTCGGCCAGCAGGTTGCGCAGGCTGACCGCGCCCGTCCCGCCGAACGCCCGGTCGAACGCGTGGTCGCCGCGGAAGGCGCAGCTGACCACCGAGTTCGAGCCGCCGTCCCAGACCGCGATGCCCTCCATCGGCTGCTCGCCCGAGCCGTCCAGCACCGCCGTCCAGACCCCGCCGTCCTTCCCGGCGTTCGGCAGGTAGTGCAGGCTGTGGCCCATCAGGTGGATGCCGGAGGAGAGGCCGGCGCTGTCGGTGAGCGCCTTGGTGGCCGCCGCGTAGGAGGCGGTGCGCGCTTCGAAGTCGAAGTCCGGCATCGGCGCGGTCTTCACGCAGGCCGGCACGTCCGCCGTCCCGACCAGGTCGCAGCGGGTGCCGTCGCCGGGGCGGGTGTGCTCCGTCACGGCCTGCACCGAACGGGGGGTTTCGCCGCCCGCCGGCACGTCCAGGACGGTCGCCGCCGCGTAGAAGCGGCCCGCGTCCTTGTCGTTGTCCCAGATGCCCGTTCCGGCGCGCACCAGCGAACCGGCCACGGCCAGCGCCAGCACGGCGGCGGTCGCCCCGGCCCGCCAGCCGAGGCGCGAGCCCGTTTCGCCGGCGGCCCACAGCACCACCGCGCAGGCCGTGCCGCCCAGCCCCACCGCGACCCAGAGCCAGAACAGCGGCGCGGCGTCCACCAACCCGCCGTGCGGGAAGAACTCCCGCTTCAGCCACAGCCGGTAGCTCTGGTCCTGCTGGCCGAAGCCGCCGAACACCACATGCTTCACCGCCCACACCAGCGCGGCGAGCAGCGGCATCCACAGCCACCACAGTGCCAACCTCATTGTCCAGCTACGTACTTGACGCCCCATCGTCGTTCCCCTCCCCGGATCCGCCCCCGGATCCGCCCCCGGACCATCCCCGCTCCGTCGGCCCGCCAAGCCTCCCACCCGGCGGTGACAGCGGCCCGGTGGTTGGCCCCTCCGGTGCGTACGGCGGTTGACGCCGGATTGGCGAAGGTGACGCCGCGTCAGAAACCCTTGCGGGGTCGATCGTTCCGCGTCTTGGAGGAGAAGCGTGTCGAACCCCGCTCCGCCACCCGTCCCACCCGTCCCGCCCGTCCCGCCGGTCCCGC
The DNA here is from genome assembly GCF_042732175.1 of Kitasatospora sp. NPDC059795. NCBI lineage: Bacteria > Bacillati > Actinomycetota > Actinomycetes > Kitasatosporales > Streptomycetaceae > Kitasatospora > Kitasatospora sp. NPDC059795. The sequence continues at coordinate 245,190 of NZ_JBHWID010000005.1, read as the reverse complement.
CCGCTCCGCCTGTTCCGCCGCCCGGGCCCGGGCCGAGCCCCGTCCCGCCGGTGCGCTGGTACCGGAAGGCGGAGACCTGGCTCGCGATCCTCGCCCTGGTGGTCGCGGGGGCGGCGATCGTCCCCGGGGTGATGGCGCTCGTCCCCGCGAACCGCTCCGCGAGTGCGGACGCCAACGGGGACCGGCGGGCGCAGCAGGAAGAGGAGGAGAAGAAGGCCCGCGCCGACGGGCCGCCGGTGTCCATCGCCGGGGGAGGGGCCGACTACGTGCCGCAGTACTTCGCGTTCCCGGGAGCGACGACGAGCCTCGGGCCGGCGGCCGGCTACGCGATCGGAACGCCCGCATACCGTTCCTGGCTCGACTCGAACGACGTGCGGGTGGTGGGCGCCGGGGCCGCGCGGTTCACGGTGCGCGCCCTGCACGAGGGCACCGTCATCATCCAGGGCATGCGGCTCACGGATGTCCGGTGCACGGCCCCGACCGACGGCACGCTGGTACTGCCAGGGCCGATCGGCGGACCGGGGGAGGAAGTGGAGAAGACCGTCCTGGCGTTCGACCTCGCCGAGCGCAGTCCCAGGGCCCGCACGCTGCTTCCGGGCGACACCGGGAGCCACTTCGCCCTCGGCGACCCGTACTTCTCCAAGTCGATCTACCTGGAGGGCGGGGCCGCCGGTGACGCCCGGACCTTCGAGGTGTACTTCGTGGCGGGCAGCCAGGACTGCGAGTTCGGGCTCGACGTCAACGTCACGAGCAACGACAAGGAGAGCTGGGTGCCGGCCGAGCTCGCTGAGGGGGTGAAGCGCTCCCAGGTGGCGGCGTTCGCCACGCGGTACCGGTCGATCGTCGCGCCGACCGGCCCGGAGGACGGCTGGGTCGGGCAGAAGCTGGTGCCGGTCGGCACCCCGATCCCGGGGCTCACGGTCACCAGTCCGGCGCGAAATCAAGAGGTTGCGCAGACAGGCGCGACGGGGCACCTCGGGAGATGAAGAGGCACAGGGAACTCAGGCAGTGCACGAAGTCGCTGCGGGGCGCCGGCCAGCGGTGAACGCGGCCGGTGGGACACCCATGAAGTGGCGGAACTCGGCCGTCATGTGGGACTGGTCGTAGTAGCCGGCCGTCGCGGCGATGTCCGCCCAGCGGCCCGTATCGGCCGCGAGCACGGTGCGAACGCGGTCAATGCGTGCGAAGTGCTTGGGGGACAAGCCGGTGGCGTCGGTGAACAGGGCGTGCAGGCGGCGCTCACTGATGTGCAAGCGGGCCGCGGTCGCGGTGACAGTGGTGCCGACCAGGAGACGCGCCGCCTCTTCGAGCCGCCCCGACGGCTCCGGGCGGTCGGCCAACGCTCTTTCGAGAACGGTGACCGGGTCGGCGGCGAGCTGGTCGATGTCCAGGTCCGGTAGTTCGCGGAGCGGCAGGGCACCGTCGGCGAGACCATTCAGCGAACGTCCGAGCAGGGCTTGGGCACGCCCCGGCCGCATCCGAACCCGCACGCACGAGTGGCCGGGCGCGGCGACGTGATAGGCGGCCCGGGTGCGGGGACCCATGACGACCAGCTCGGGCTTGTCCGTGCGCACGAGAAGCGTGGTGGCGTGGTCGGGAACATCGACCGCCGCCGACCCGACCGCCGTAGCGACCTCGATCCCGGCCACCCACCGCAGAAGGGCAGGCGGCACGACGAGAGAACTCACGCGGCCCACGATAGTGCCGAAACTTCCTATCAGGGGCCGCGAGAGCGCTGTCATCGTCGGGGCATGATCCTTGTTACCGGTGCCACCGGCACCATCGGCAGTCACGTCGTCCGCCTGCTCACCGAGCGCGGCCTACCGTTCCGGGCGATGTCCCGCCGCGAGCGGCCCGGCGGGGTGCGGGCCGACTTCGACGACCCGGCGTCGCTGGCGCGCGCAGTGGCCGACGTCGACACGGTCTTCCTCGTCACCGTGCCCCCCGCACCCACCGCGGACCACGACATCGCCCTGGTCACGGCCGCGCGGGCGGCAGGCGTCCGTAAGATCGTCAAGCTGTCCGCCATCGGCAGCGGCGAGCGGTTCGACGGGGCGACCGTCGGCGCGTGGCACCTCGCCGCGGAGGAGGCGATCGAGGCCAGCGGGCTCGCGTGGACGATGCTTCGCCCGCCGAGCTTCGCCTCGAACGTCTTGTGGCACCGGGCGCTGATCCAGGCCGGAGAGCCGATCCCGAACCTGACCGGCGACTCCCGGCAGGCCATCGTCGACCCGAGGGACGTGGCCGCGGTCGCCGTCGCCGCCATGACCAGCGATGCGCACGACGGGCAGCGGTACGACCTGACCGGGCCGGAGCTGCTGACGTTCGCGGACCAGGCCGCGATCCTGGCGGGCGTGCTGGAACGGCCGGTCAGGACCACCGACACGAATGCGCTCGACCGGTTGCCGGCCGGGATGCGCACCGGCGTCGGCTGGGCACGTGCCGGCGGTGCGGCCTACGTCACCGACCACGTGCCGCGAGTGCTCGGTCGGCCGGCGGGCACGTTCGAGCAGTGGGCACGCGACCATCGGGAGGCATTCGCGGCAATGCCGTAACCGACCGCCGCGCCGCGCAACTGGTTCCACAGGGGTTCGATCAGCCATGGCGGCAAGGCGGGCACAGGTCTCACGGTGATCACGGAGCGTCGCAGCCCCGTGATCACCGGGCCCTGTGTCTCTTCTTCTTCCGAGGTGCCCCACCGCGCCTGTCTGCGCGACCTCTAAATCGTTTGGCGGTACCGGAGGACGGCTGCTAACGTGCGGATCACCGTGACAGGATGCGAGGAGGTGAACACCCATGAGAGCTGGACCAAGGTGGGTGCTCCCCCTTTTCCTCACGGTGTGCGGCTGATCGAGTCGCTGTCGGGAGCGCCTTGCTGTGCAGGTACTTCCGAAAGGCGACAGCCATGAACACTGTGATGATCAACCGGGTCGACGAGGCCCAGTGGCAGGCGGTGGCGGACGAGCAGATCGTCGGCCACGGTGACGTCTCCCAGCGGCCCGACGGCCGACTCTTCGTCAGCATCGACGTCTGGCAGGACGAGGCGTTCGACCCGCTGGCCGACGCGATGCTGGGCGAACTGCCGGGCGCCGTGCTCCACACCCTGGTCGGCGGCGAGGACGCCGAACTGGCGTCGCGTTGGCAGCGGGCCGGGTTCACCGTCGAACGGCGCGAGTGGGAGTACCTGATGCCCACCCGCACCGAACCCGCCACCGAACCCGCCACCGAGCAGGCCGACCAGGCCGACCAGGCCGAGCCGGCCGGCGAGGGCGTGACGATCCTGCCCGCCGGCACCGCCGACGAGCAGCTGCTGCGCGCCCTCGACCGGGACGTCCGGGCGCAGGTCGAGGCCGCCGTCGGCTGGCACACCATGCCCGCCGAGCTCAGGCCGCACCCCGCCGGGGACACCCTGATCGACCCGTCGCTGTACGCGGTCGCCGTGCTGGACGGGCAGTACGCGGGCCTGATCCGCGTGGTGTCCCGGGGCCGCCGGGCCCGGATCGGGCTGCTCGCCGTCCGGGCCGAACTCCGCCGCCGGGGCGCGGGCCGGGCGCTGCTCCGGCACGCCCTCGCCACCCTGCACGAGGCCGGCATCGACACGGCGTGGACGGAGATCGACCAGTCCCACACCGCCGCCACCACCCTGTTCGAACAGTCCGGGGCCCGGCGCACGGGCCACCTCGCCGAACTGGTGCGCGGCCCGCACTGACACCGGCGCCCGCCACCCTCGCCACCCCTCACGACCACCCCCGCCACCCCCGCTTCACCGAATCGAGAAACGAGAAACCTTGCCGCGTATCAGCAAAGGCCTGGAAATAGAGGGCACCGTCATGGAGTGCCTGCGCAACGCCACCTTCAAGGTGGAGCTGGAGAACGGCCACCAGGTGCTCGCCCACATCAGCGGAAAGATCCGCAAGAACTACATCAAGATCCTCCCGTTCGACCGGGTCCTGGTCGAGCTCAGCCCGTACGACCTGACCAGGGGACGGATCATGTACCGCTACCGCAACTGACCCGTCCGGAACGGCAGCGGCCGCCGTCGGTGTGCGAAGGCGCACATCGCGGCGGCGGCCGTTGCCCCCGCGCCCGGCCGAGTGACAGAGTGCCGGGCATGGAAGAGTCGCAGGTCAGGGCAGGGGAGCGGGCCGCGCGCCCGGAGACGGTGTTCGACTGGGTGGACGCGGCGGCCGCCGCACGGGAGGCCGCCGGGCTGACCAGGCGGCTGCGCAGTCGCGCCGCCGAGGACGACGTGCTCGACCTCGCCTCCAACGACTACCTCGGCCTGACCAGGCACCCGGCGGTCACCGGCGCCGCCGCCGAGGCCGCCCGGCGGTGGGGCGGCGGCTCCACCGGCTCCCGACTGGTCACCGGCACCACCGCCGCGCACACCGAACTCGAACGCGAACTCGCCGAGTTCTGCGGCTACGAAGCGGCCCTGGTGTTCTCCTCCGGCTACACCGCCAACCTGGCCGTGCTCACCGCACTCGCCGGCCCGGACACCCTGATCGTCTCCGACGCCCACAACCACGCCTCGCTCATCGACGGCTGCCGACTGTCCAAGGGCCAGGTCGCCCGCGCCGCCCACAGCGACCCGCGGTCCGTCCGCGAGGCCCTCGCCGCCCGCACCCTGCCGCGCGCCCTGGTGGTCACCGACTCGGTCTTCTCGGTCGACGGCAACGCCGCACCCCTCGCCGAACACCTCGCCGTCGCCCGCGAGTTCGGGTCCGCCCTGATCCTCGACGACGCGCACGGCCTCGGCGTGCTCGGCCCCGGCGGCGCCGGAGCGGGAGCCGCCGCCGGAATCGCCGGAGGGCCCGACGTGGTCGCCACCGCGACGCTCTCCAAGTCGCTCGGCGCGCAGGGCGGCGTCGTGCTCGGCCCCGAACGGGTGATCCGCCACCTGGTCTCCGCCGCCCGCACCTTCATCTTCGACACCGGCCTCAACCCGGCCGCCGTCGGCGCCGCACTCGGCGCGCTGCGCCTGCTGCGCGCCGAACCCGGCCGGGCCGCCGACGCACTCCGGGTGGCCCGCGAACTCTCCACCCGGCTCGCCGAGTTCGGCCTCGACACCACCGCACCGGACGGCGCGGTGGTGTCGGTGCGGGCCGACGACCCGGAGCACGCCGTGCGCTGGGCCGCCGCCTGCCGCGACGAAGGACTCGCGGTCGGCTGCTTCCGCCCCCCGTCCGTGCCCGACGGCGTGCCCCGGCTGCGCCTGACCGCCCGCGCCGACCTGACCGACGACCAGATCGCCTTCGCGGTCGGCGTGGTGGTCAAGACCCGGTAGGCCCCGCTCGCCGGTCAGCCGCCGGTCAGCCGCCGAACACGACCTGACCTGGCCGCCCCACCCCACTGACGTTCGGAGTCGGCGGGTGGCGTCAGTGCGGCGGCGAGTCGGTCGACGCCGAATCCGCTGATCAGGAGGCGTTCTTTGCGGTTTCCGGTGAGGTGCTGGGTCCAGTCGACAAACCCGCCGTCCGCGACTTCCCGTTGCCAGCCGTGGACGGTGGCGTAGATCTTGTAGCAAAGGCCGGTGTAGTAGCCGCGTCCGGTCGCCCGGTCGGGATCGTCGACAATGTCAACGCCCGGTGTTCCGGCCAGCTCGGTACGTGTGCGGCCCAAGATCGGTGCGGTGGACCCGTCGAGGCAGGTGATGCGGATCTCGGTGTGGCGCACTCCGGCACGTGCCATCGCCCGGACGGCGAACTGCAGGTGCTCGACCAGGTGCTGCTGTTCGAAGGTCCGGCTGCCGGTGTCCCGACTGGCGGTCACCAGCGCGAACAGGTGGAAGTGTGCGAGCATGCCGGGCGCGTCGAAGTGCTGGGCACGCACGACTCGTTGGCTGGCGGCCATCCGGACCGGCACGGCCGAGCGGGGATCTGCGGCCAGGGCCTGGGATCTCCGCCGGGCTCCCTCCAGGGCCAGGGCATTGGTCGGGTCGGCCGCGACCTCGCTGCCACGAATGGTGGCGACGACCTTGCGCGGGTCGACGGTCGCGACCGCTGTGTGTGCTGCCAGGGGGACGAGCGGAGCCAAGGTGAGCAGCTGGAAGTCATCCGGCAGCGCCGCGAGCAGGAAGTCTTCGGCTCGTCGGATGTCCGCGAACGCTGTCGGGGCCGGGGTCACGAACCGGTCGGTGCGATAACGCCGCATCACCTCGGCCGGGGTGAGCCGATCGGCGCGACGTCGGAAGACCTCCAGGAGCAGTGTGGTCAGATCCGTCCCGGTCAGCCCCTTGGCCAGCAGGTCCAGCAGCTCCGGCCCGCCGGCCTTGTCCAGAACTCGTCGCAACGCGGGATCGGCCGAGTACTCATCGCTCGTCATGCGCGCCAGTTTCGCCCGGCCGGCACCGGAGAGACCATCGATTTCCGCGCATCGCGGCAATCATGCCGCCGTTCGGCCGGACTCCCCGCCCGCTACCGTCCTCCCATGGAACGGGCCACCCTCTTGAGCAGCCTCGCCGCGCGCGGAACCGACACCGCTCCGCAGCGACTCGCCGACCTTGCCGTCGAACTCGACATCCCGGCCGCCGACCTTCTTGTCGTCGCGGGCCACCCGGTGCCGGCGGACCTCCTTCCCCCGGAGCGTGACGCCAAGGTCATGAGGGAGTTCGCCTACCGCGTCAGTCACTCCGGCCACTCGCAACTGACCGCGCTGGAGGCCTTCGCTCGTTCGTTGCCCCGCGTGGACGCTCCCGGGGCCTTCGTGGAACCCGCCTGGCCGTCCCGGCGGCCCGCCGAGAGCAGGTTCGCCGCCGTGCTCGGCGGGTTGATCCGCAATCGCGGCTTCGGGCTCTACGAACTGCCGTTCATGGGACTGTCCCGCAGCTCGTTGCTCGGGATGGTGTGGCGCTGGGACCCCAGTCCGCACCGCCGGCACCAGCTGTGTGCCGTCGCCGGGCTGCTGGGTTGGAGCCTGCCCGATCTGTTCGCGGTGGGCGACGAGCCGTACTCGCCGGAGTTCCGCCCGGTGCTGCACTGCCACCACCTCGGGCGGGTCTTCGCGGCGGCCGTCCCCTTGACCACCGCTCAGCTGGTCGAGACCGCGCAGGAGGCGGATCGACTGAGCCCGCGTGGGGACCACGGCGTATGGCAACCCGTCTCGCAGGGCTTTGCCGAGGAGTGCCCGGACCTCCCCTGACGGCAGGGGCCGTCTTGGTGCCGGTGCCGAGCCCCGCCCTTCTGGAGCGGCTCCGGCGTCATCGTCGCGGCAGGCCGTCGGCGGCGGCCCGGCGCGGAGTGGGGGCTTCGCTCCGGCCGGGCGTTCACCACGCTTGGCACCGTCACCGTCACCGTCACCGTGGGCGGGGCACCGCCGGCCTGGGGCGGCTGGTGGTGCCCGGCGCTTCCGGTTGGCGTCGTCCGAGTACCGGTCAGGCCGGGATGGTGTAACTGTCGCCGTAGACCTTCCAGTTCAGGGGCGGCCGCAGGTCGAGGTTGCCGGCCTGGAGGAACACCCGCTGTGCGGTGTCGATTCTGGAGGTGTTGCGGTTCGGGTCGGCGGCCAGCATGTAGGCCTTGCGGGCGTCCAGGAAGGCGTTCAGGAACGCGGTCTCGTCGCCGCCCGTGGCCGGGGTCCTGGCCTTGCCCAGTGCGGCGGTGCGGATGGTGGCGAAGCCGACCGGGCCGTGCACGACGAGCGCGTCGTAGTAGGCGAACTGGCCGAGCGCGTGCAGCCCGTCCGTCTTCGCCTGCTGCACTGACGGGGTGAAGTACTGCCGGTCGCGTTCCTCGTTCTGCGCCTGCTGGAGCAGCGGGTCCTGCGCGGCGAGCCGCCAGTCGCCGACGAAGGTCGGGTCGAGGCCCTGGTGCGAGGCGCTGCCGTCGAGCGCGGCCAGCGCGGGCAGGTACTTGGCCAGGATGTTGTTCGGCTTCAGCGCGGTGTAGCGGGTGATGACGTCCGCCAGGTCGCCGGTGCCGGAGCAGAAGCCGATGATGCCGGCGGTGTAGCCGTTGCCGTCGCCGATGTCCTCGACGTACGGGTACTGGGAGCGCCAGTCGAGGGTGGAGTTCTCCGCACTGGAGACCAGCTCCTGCGCGTACTCCTTCCAGCGCGGGTCGGTGAGGTCCGGCCGTACGGCGGTCGAGGCGGTCGCGGTGGGCGTCGGGGAGGGCGTCGGCGTCGGGGAGAACTGGGCCAGGACGGACGAGATGCCGGAGGGGAGCGCGGTGGCGCCGGCCGGTGCGGGCCGGAACGGGGCAACGGCCGTGGGCGAGCCGGTCGGCGAAGTGGACGCCGCAGCGGGGGAGTTGGACGCGCCGGCGGATATCGACGCCGGGGCCCCGGCGTGCCGGGCGGCGGCCGATTCGCCCGGGGCGCCGGCCGCGGCGAGGCCGGTGGTCATCGTCGCGACCACCCCCACCGCCAGCGCCACCTGGACGGGGCGCGGCCGTCCACCGGTTCTGCTTGCTCCGCTCTGCATGGGAATTCGGCTCCGTTTTCTGTCGGTGACCGCCCCGCCCGGGGGAGCGGGGCCGCAGTGGTCCGACCGGCGGCTGCCGCGCGGCCGGGGTTCCTCCCACCGAAAGCGGAGCATCCGAATCCGGACCGGGGCCTGACGCTACCTCAGTCCCGGGCCGGTGTCTGCCCGGATCGCCCGATCACCCGGGCACTCGCCCACCCGGGCACCCGCCCGGATCGCCCGATCACCCGGGCACTCACCCACCCGGGCACTCGCCCGGATCGCGGTCGGCCCGAGGGAGGCCCGCGAGCGGGCGGCCGGCAGGGGTGGGCAGCACCCTCAGAGGGAGTCGAGGTCGCGGATCCGGGGGACCGGCGAGACCAGCAGCCACAGGGCGGACAGCGCGCCGCCCACCGCGGCGACGAGCAGCGCGGGGCGGAGGCCGAACGCAGTGGCGAGCAGGCCGCCGGTGAGCGCGCCGAGCGGGCGGATGCCGTAGTTGACGGTGGCGAACGCGCCGGAGACGCGGCTGCGCAGGTCGTCCGGGATGACGGCGGCCTGCAGGGAGTTGAGGTTGATGTCGAACAGCATGACGCCCAGCGCGGACAGGAACTCGGCCGCCGCCAGCACCCCCGCCCGGGCCCAGCCGGGGCCGTCCGCCGCCGCCAGCAGGGCGATCGGGGCGGGAAAGAGGACCGAGCCGAGGACGATCGTGCGGCCGAGGCCGAGGCGGCGGGACACCGCCGGGGCGAGCAGCGCGCCGAGCAGGCCCCCGGTCGCGCCGAGGCCGAACGCCGCGCCGATGGTGCCCGCCGAGAGGCCGAGCGTGCGTCCGGCGAACAGCAGTACCAGGCCGTAGCCGAGGAAGGTGAAGAAGTTGACGGTGGTGCAGCAGCCCAGACTCGCCCGCAGGACGGGGTGGCGCACCACGAACCGCAGGCCCGCGCGGGCCCGGGACAGCATCGGCTCACCGTCGGTCGCCGCCTCCGACACCCCCCGGATGCGGCCGATCAGCAGCGCCGATGCGAGGAAGGACAGCGCGTCCACCAGCACCGCGACGGGCGCGGTCAGCGCCTGCACCAGTGCCCCGCCGAGCGCCGGTCCGGCGATCTGCGCGGCCGAACGGGTGGTGCTCAGCCTGCTGTTGGCCGCGAGGTAGGCGGAGCGCGGCACCAGGTGTGCGAAGAACGGCGCGTACGCGTTGTTGAACAGCACCCCGGCCGCGCCCGTCACCACCGCCACCGCATACAGCTGACCCAGCGTCACCGCGCCCGCCAGCGCTGCCAGCGGCAGCGAGGCCAGGGCCGCCGCCCGGACGAGGTCGGCGACCACCAGCAGCCGGCGCCGGTCGGCGCGGCCGTCCACCCAGGCGCCCAGGAACACCGCCAGCACGTTCGGCGCCCAGAGCAGCGCCGTCAACTCGGCGACCTGCGCGGTGGAGGCGCGCAGCGCCGTGACGGCGATCAGTGGGAGGGCCAACTCCGTTATTCGGTCGCCGAATTGGGAGACCGCCTGGCCGGCCCAGAAGCGTCGGAAGCGACGGTCACCCCGCAGTGCACGGGCGGCCGGAGACCGGGTCGCGGTGGTCACTCCTCGCCCTCCGGCAGGGTGTAGCGCATCAGTCGGACCGGGCGGGCGTCGGCCGGCCAGTCGCCGGCGTCGCGGTGCACGTACGGCGCGAGCAGGCGCTCCACCGCGTCGGCGAGTTCGGCGAGTTCGGCGGGGGAGAGGACGACGCGGGTGTCGGCCAGGCCGCCGAGGCGTCGCCACTCCGTCGGCAGGCCCGGCTCGACCTCGGTGATCCAGCGCGTCGGCAGGTCAGCGGAGCGCAGGAACATCTGCTGCGAGAGCGCCCGCGCGGCCGCACCGCCCTCGCCGTCGTCCGTCGGCGCGAACCGGAACCCGCGCCCCACGGCCTCCCACCGCCGCGTCCGCCGATCCGTCCCGGGCTCCGCGTCCCGCACCAGCCCGAACTCCGCGAGGTGCCGCAGATGCCAACTGGTCACCGTCGGCGTCGCCCCCACGTGCGGTGCCAACTCGCTTGCCGTGGCTGCCCCATGACGGTTCAGCCGTTCCAGCACGGCCAGCCGTACGGGGTGGGCGAGGGCGCGCATCGCCCGGGGATCGGTGAGTTCGACATCGCCGAGCGGGTTCTCCGGATTCATTCCTGAGAGTGTCCTCTCACACTTTCTGAGAGTCAACTCTCAGATCCCCGGCGACGATGGGAGCCGACCGGTGGGGTCGGCGGGCCGGCGGGGGTCGGGCCCTGACGGCGAGTCAGAGGGACCCTTGTGCGTCCCTTGTGGGGTCGGCGAGGGCATGTCGGCAGGGGTGTCGGTGGATCTAGCGTCCTGCCCGCCGAGCTGAAACCGGTCGCGACGCCACACCCCATCGGTGTCGTCGGCCGTCCCCCATCAACCCCGGCTCGGTGGGAGGAATACCCGATGAACCGCAAGACCGCTCTGGCGGCAGCCGTTGCGGCGGCCCTCACCCTGGGCACCGCCGCTCTGGCCACGTCGCAGAACGTCGCGCAGGCCAGCGCCGCCGCACAGCCCGGCGCCGGGTTCCAGGCGATGAGCACGATCGGCCGGCAGGCCGCGCTGGACCAGGCCGGCAAGGAGGCCGCCGAGACGGCGAAGGCGCTGGGCCTGGGCCCGGACGAGCGCCTGGTGGCCAAGGACGTGCTGGTCGAGAACGACGGTGCGCGGCACGTCCGGTACGACCGCACCTACCGGGGCCTGCCGGTGGTCGGCGGCGACCTGGTCGTGCACCGCGCGAAGAACGGCAAGCTCACCTCCACCACCTGGGCCCACGACGGCGCGCTCAAGGTCGCCGGGGCCACCCCCAAGCTGTCCACGCAGGACGCGTCGAAGGCCGCCGAGCGCAGCGCCAAGCACGTCAAGCAGGCCCGCACCACCAACCTCGACAGCAGCCAGCTGGTGGTCTGGGCGGTCGGCAAGGTCCCGGTGCTGGCGTACCGCAGCACCGTCACCGGCGCGGGCGAGGCCGGCGCCAACACCCGCGAGGCGGTCCTCGTCGACGCGGCCAGCGGCGCCGTCCTCGACCAGTACGAGGTCAACCCGGAGATCTCCGGCACCGGCAACGGCGTCAACGTCGGCCAGGTCACCCTGGAGACCAGCCAGGGCGGCAGCGGCTACACGCTGACCGACGCGCTGCACGGCTCCACGGTCGTCTACGACTCGTACAACAGCCCGCAGTCGAACCCGGCGCAGAACGCCCGCACCTTCAGCAAGTCCACCAACTCCTGGGGCAACGGCTCGACTTCGAGCCGCGAGAGCGCCGCCGTGGACGCCTCCTACGGTCTCGGCAAGACCTGGGACTACTACAAGAACACCTTCAACCGCAGCGGCATCCGCAACGACGGCCGCGGCGCGCCCGCCTACGTGCACGTCGACAACCAGCTGCTGAACGCGTTCTACGACGACAGCTGCTTCTGCATGTCCTTCGGCGACGGCTCCTCGCAGAACGGCAACACGCCGCTGACCGCGCTGGACGTCTCCGGCCACGAGATGAGCCACGGCGTCACCGCCGCCACCGCCAACCTCAACTACTCGGGCGAGTCCGGCGGCCTCAACGAGGCCACCTCCGACATCTTCGGCACCATGGTCGAGTTCTACGCCAACAACACCACCGACCCCGGTGACTACTACATCGGCGAGAAGCTCCACATGGGCAACGGCTACCTGCGCCGGATGGACAACCCGGCCGCCGACGGCAACTCGCTGTCCTGCTACAGCAGCCGGGCCGGCCAGGTCGACGTGCACTACTCGTCCGGCATCGGCAACCACTTCTTCTACCTGACCGCCGAGGGCACCGGCGCCAAGACCATCGGCGGCCTGCCGCACAACGGCACCCCGTGCAACGGCGACACCTTCAGCGGCATCGGCAAGGACAAGGCCGCGGCGATCTGGTACCGCGCCCTGTCCACCTACATGACCTCCACCACCAACTACTCCTCGGCGCGCACCGCCACCCTGCAGGCCGCCGCCGACCTGTACGGCGCCAACTCGCAGGAGCGGTACATCGTTTCGAAGGCGTGGGCGGCCGTCTCGCTCGGCACCGCGCTGCCCGACCCGGGCGGCTCCACCTCCTCCCCGAGCCCGTCCCCGAGCGGCTCGCCGACCGGCAACCCCAACCCCGGGAACGCCCTCACCAACGGCGACTTCGAGCAGGGCGCCACCGGCTGGACGCAGAGTGCCAACGACATCACCAACTCCAACCAGCAGACCCCGCACGGCGGTTCGTGGTACGCGTGGATGATGGGCTACGGCTCCGCCGCCACCGAGACCCTCTCGCAGAACAACATCGCCGTCCCGGCCACCGGCAGCCCGAAGCTCACCTTCTGGCTCAAGGTCACCACCCAGGAGACCGGCTCGACCGCGTACGACACCCTCAAGGTCAACCTCAACGGCACCACCGTCGCGACGTACTCCAACGCCAACGCCGGCGCCGGCTACGTCCAGAAGACCGTCGACCTCAGCGCCTACCGCGGCCAGACCGTCAACCTCCAGTTCGCCGGCCAAGAGGACGCCTACCTGTCCACCCTCTTCCTGATCGACGACGTCTCCGTCGGCTGACCCCGACGGCCCCCGACCGGGACCCAACCCGGCAGCCTTAAAGGGGACTTAACGCAGGGTCGTGAAGGTGTCGTGTTCATGTGACACCCTCGCGCAACCCGGTCGGAGGCGGCACACTGACCGCCATGACCGGCATCCTCCCCGGCCCGGCCGGACCCGCCAGCACCACGGCAGGTCCGGCCGAGCCCGCACTCGTCGACCGTGCGAACCTGCTCGCCGACATCCGCTCCACCCTTGCCGCCACCGGCGGCGCCCTGCTCCACGGCCCGGCCGGCATCGGCAAGACCGCACTGCTCGACGCACTCGCCCGGGAAGCCCACGCGGCAGGGGAGCCGGTCCTGCGCAGCAGCCCCACCGCGGCCGAGGCGGACCTGCCGCACCTCGCCCTGATCGACCTCCTCGGCGAGACCCTTCCCGCGCTCGCCGAGGAACTCCCCAGCCACCTGCGCCAGGCCCTCGAATGCGCGCTGCTGCACCGCGCCCCCCAACCCGGCACCCCCACCGACCCGTTGGCCGTCCGGGTCGCCGTACTGGAGACCCTGCGCCGACTCGCCGCCCGCGGCCCCGTGCTCGTCCTGCTCGACGACACCCAGTGGCTCGACGAGGCCAGCCGCCAGGTCATCGCCTTCGCCGCCCGCCGCCTCACCGACCGCCGGGTCCGCTTCGCCGTCACCGAACGCACCGAACACGCCGACACCGCCCCCACCATGGGCGCGCTCTGCCCGCCCGCCGCCCGCGACCTCCCCGTCGGACCGCTCGGCGAACGCGGCACCGGCGCCCTGCTGCGCGAACGCCTCGGCCTGCGCCTCAGCGGCCTCACACTCAGCCGCGTGCACGCCGTCAGCGGCGGAAACCCCTACTACGCCCTGGAGTTGGGGCGCTCACTGGCCGCCGGCGGCAGCGACGCCGCACTCGCCACCGACCCCGCCCGCCCGCTCGACGTCCCGCACCGGCTGCGCGCCCTGGTCTCCGCCCGCCTCACCGAACTCCCCGACTCCGCCCGCGCCGCCCTCACCGTCCTCGCCGCCGCCCGCCCCGGCACCGCCCTGCCCGCCACCGTCACCGAACCCCTCGCCGCCGCCCGCCGCCACCGCATCATCCGCCAAACCCCGTTCGGCACACCCCAGTTCGGACACCCGCTGATCGCCGAAGTGGTCCTCGCCGACGCCACCCCCGCCGCCCTGCGCGACGCCCACCGCCTGCTCGCCGCCCTCACCGCCGACCCCGTCGAACAGGTCCGCCACCAGGCCCTCGCCGCCGAACACCCCGACCCCCACCTCGCGTCCCGCCTCACCCGCGCCGCCGACACCGCCCTCACCCGCGGCGCCCCCGGCACCGCCGCCGAACTCCTCCGCCACGCCGCCCACCACACCCCCGACCCCGACACCGCCGGACGCCGCCTGCTCGCCGCCGCCCGCAACGCCGCCGCCGCCGGCCTCCCCGACCTCGCCCGCGCCTGCGCCGAAACCCTGCTCGGCGCCCCCGCCGCCGACCTGCGCGTCCACGCCCGCCTGCTGCTCACCCGCCTGCTCGGCCCCGACCACCCCGACGCCGAAACCCTGCTCACCGACGCCGCCGACGACACCGGCGGCCACCCCGCCCTCACCGCCGCCGTCCACCAGGAACGCGCCGTCCGCGCCCTGCACCGCGGCGACCGCACCGAGGGCTTCGCCGAACTCGAAACCGCCGAGAAGTACGCCGACCACGCCGACAACCCCGACCTGCTCGTCGAACTCCTCGCCCTGCGCGCCCCCATCACCCTGCTCACCGACCCCGCCCACGGCCTCGCCCTGCTCGAACGCGGCTGCCGCCTCGCCGCCGGCCGGCCCCCCACCGCCGCCGCCGTCCTGTGCCGCGAAGGCCTCGCCGTCGCCGCCCTGCGCAGCGGCGACACCCCCCGCGCCCTCGCCGAGGTCGAAACCCTCCGCGCCGAGATCGACGCCTCCGGCCGCACCGAGGACCTCGCCAACGTCCTCTACATCGCCGCCTCCGTCTATGAGCGCGCCGGCCGCTGCACCGAGGCCTACGACGCCGGCCGCGCCGCCCACGACCTGCGCGAACGCATCGAACCCACCCCCGGCCCGGCCCGCGTCCTCGGCGGCGCCGCCGAACTGAACGGCGGCACCGCCGAACGCGCCGCCCACCTCCTCGACTCCGCGATCCGCGCCGCCGAGGACGACCACGACCACGAATGGCTCGCCTACGCCCACGGCCTGCGCGGCCGCGCCGCACTCCTCCTCGGCCACCTCCCGACCGCCGTCCACCACCTCACCCACTGCCAACTCCTGCTCCGGCGCATGCAGTTCACCGACCCCAGCCTCTTCCTGGTGGACGCCGACCTCGCGGAGGCCCGCGCCCTCTCCGGCCACCCCGCCGACGCCGCCGCCACCCTCGCCGACGCCCGCGACCGCGCCGCCCGCCTCGGCCGCGACGTCGTCCTCCTCGGCCTGCACCGCGCCGAAGCCCACCTCACCGCCCTCACCGACCCCCGCCACGCCGCGGACACGCTGCGCTCGCTGCTCCCCGCCGCCCACCCCTACCCCCTCGAACTCGCCCGCGCCCACCTGGCGTTGGGCACCCTCGAACGCCGCGCCCGCCGCCGCGCCGCCGCCCGCACCGCCTTCCAGGACGCCCACGCCCGCTACACCGCCGCCGGCTGCCTGCCCTGGATGCGGCACACCGAGAACGCCCTCGCCTCCCTGGACGCACTGGAAGCCGACCCGACCCCCACCCAGCAGCAGATCCTCGGCCTCGTCCGCAGCGGCGCGACGAACCGCGAGATCGCAGCGACACTCCACCTCTCGGTGAAGGCCGTGGAGGCGAACCTCACCCGCCTGTTCCGCCAGTACGGCGTGCGGGGGCGCACGGAGCTGGCCAAGTATCAGGATTAGCAGGGCTGTTGGTCAGTCGACGATGACGCCGCCGAGTCGGACGATGGCCGCGAGAGTGTCCTCGTCGAACCCGCAGTCCCGCGAGAACCGGGCGCCGCGCAGCCGGTCGGTGAGCGCGACCTGGTGCAGTACCTCGCCGGTGCGGAAGTCGAGCAGCCAGAGCTCGCCCAGGTGCGTGACGGCGGCGAGGCGCTCACCGGCCGGGTCGGCCCAGATCCCGTCCGCCCTGCTGCCGATCGCGCGCTCCCAGATCGGCACGCGACCATCGGCCGCCATCGACCAAGCGGTGAGCCGCCCGCCCTGGGCGAGCACCGCCTGCCCGACGGCCGCGCGGAACACGAAGCCGTCGAGGACGGAGTCCGGGTCGACCGTCAGCGGCAGACCGTCAGGACTGACGAGCGTCTGCTCGGCGACTCCGTCGACCGCCATGACAGGACGCCCATCGAGGACGAGCAGGTGGCAGTGCCCGGAACCCACCTGGATGATGCGGTCGGAGTCGTCACCGAGCTCCACCACCGCGACGGTCCGCCAGCCGCCGACCGCGTCACTGTCGGCGACGACGTACGACACCTGCGGTCCGAGCGCCAGGAGACCGACCCGGAAGTGGCCGGCGAGGATCACCCAGCCGTTGGCTTCGACGGGGATCGTGGAGTCCTCGACCACGCGGCCGTTCTCCGGGTCGTAGATGCGGCCGTCCGTCGGGTCCATCAGGAGCCGGCGGCCACGCCACCGCAGGGGCACCAGCAGCGTATCCGGGTACTCGACGTCGTTCATGGGGCGACCCGATCGCGAGTCGACCAGCTGCCCGCCGGCGAAGTCGGACAACCACCAGGCGGCCTCGCTCCACTCGTGGACCGTCAGCGAGCGGGGGATCTCGAACCGCAGGGGCGGCTCGGACAGCAGGCCGTCGGGCCAGTGCAGCGCCGTACGGCTGTTGCAGGCAGCGAGGGCCCCGTCCGGCGTGAGCAGGCAGCTCCAGAGACCGGCAGTCCAGAGGACGGTCGGAGAGAGAAGTGCCCCCGTCAGATCGGCGCCCGCGAGGTCGGCGCCGAACAGGAGCGCCTCGGCCAGATTCGCGCCGCGCAGGTCCGCGCCCGCCAGCGACAGCGGGCGGCCGTTCACCCGTCGGGCCTCGAACTCGGTCAGGTCCAGTCCGGCCAGCGGGGCATCCACCAGATTGCCGTCGGCCGCGGCCAGCAGGTGCAGGCAGTTGAGCACTGGCCTGCCGGGGCTGCTCGCGCGGGCCAGCTCCAGCAGCCGGGCACGGTGGTCCGGGTGCTCGCGCACCATGGTCGCCAGGAGATCGAGAACCGTCTCGTTCAGCATCTGCGCACCGAACGTCTCGGCCAGCACCCCCACCGGCTCGGGTACGAACGCGGCCAGTCCGGGCAGGCTCCCGTCCGCGCCGCGCGCCCCGAAGTGCTGGGACCACGACCGGGAGTCGTTGTCCTCCGCTGCACCGGGGACCCGGACGGCGTCCAGGAAGTCGCCCGTCAGCAGGCCGAGTTCACCCGCGAACTTCAACGCGACCAGAAACTCCAGCAGTGATTTGTGCGACGGTCCGTAGTCGCCCTCCGCGTTGCGTACCAGCATGCCCTGGTTCCGCATGTCATGTTCCCAGAAGTCCAGGTCTGCGTCGCGCTGCACCACCGGACCGAAGAACGAGCGCAACCGGCCGGGGAAGTCACGGTAGTTGAGGACGAGTCGCTCGGTGGAGAGCATCTCCCAGGCGACCTCGCAGAGGAAGTACACCTTGTCGGCGCGGGAGGTGAAGGTCCGTTCGGCGTGGATGTCGCGATCCATCTTGCGGCACACCGCGTACAGATAGATCCGGGCGAGGTCGATCTCCGCCCCCTGCTCGATCTCGGGCAGTGCCTCGATCACCAGCTCGGACATCAGCGGACGCCGCATCAGCCCGCGCAGGGCGGGGTGCTCCATGATCTCGCGGGCCTTGTCCTTCGGCAGCCGGCATCGGAGCATCCGCTCGATCTGCTCGTCGTCGAACTCGACGAGTTGGACGATCTCGAAGGTCGGCCCGCCCGTCGTCACGCCGTGCCCGGCCGTGGAGATCTTCGCGCCGAACAGGTCGCGCGCCTCCCGGTCGTCCCGGAAGTGCTCCTTGCGGCTGCTCAACAGCACCTTCGCGCCCTGGTCGACCGCCGACGCCAGCGACCAGAAGTTCGCCACCACCGTGTTGCGGTCCGCCCGCGCGGCCATCTCGTCGAAGCCGTCGAAGATCAGCAGCAGCCGGCCCATCCGGTTGAGCACCCGGACCACCTCGGCGCTGCGCAGGTTCACCTGGTGCTTGTCGAAGAAGAACTCCGCCAGCAGCCCCTCCACCCGGGTCTGCTTGACGTAGTCGCGCAGCGGTATCAGCAGCGGCAGCCGGGGGCGGGGCACGCCGCGGCGTTTGGCGTCCCGCCAGGCCTGCACCATGGTGTAGGCCAGGTGCAGCGCGAACCACGACTTCCCCATGCCGAACTCGCCCAGAACGGAGAGGTGTTGCTTGGTGGGATCGTCCAGCCAACGGGCCACGAAGTCGTCCAGGCCGCCGTCCTGCCAGTGGTAGCGGCTGGTGGCGATCGGCTGCCCGCTGGCCGGGTCGATCTCGCTCTTCTCGCAGGACTGCGGCACGTAGCGGGTGTCGATGCCGCGCCGCCGCACCTCTTCCTCGACCCACGCGAGGTACGGCTCGAAGTCGGCCTCCAGGTCGATGAGTTCGTCGAACGAGTAGCAGTACATGCGGCTGCCATCTGCGGCCGCCATGGCCCGGGCCGCCGCGCTGACCCGTAGCCGGGCGATGCCCCATCCCTCCTGGGCCTTGGTCGAATCCACCAGTTCGGCAAGGGTGTTCAGGTGATGCGGGCCCAACTCGTCCGCCACGCACAGCATCACGATCGGGATGCGTCCTCGGAAGTTCGGAATGTCGACCCGCAGCGCGACCGCGTCCTCACCGACGGACCACTTCCGCAGGACGTCGTACCTGACCGCCCGGAACCACTCCTCCGCGTCCTGGGCCAGCCGCTGCGCCGGCGTCAGCTCGGCGCGGCCGGGCTCGATGCGCAGCCGGCGGCCCTCCTCCTCGTCCCGGGTCCGGTCGGCGGTCCTGACGAACTTCTTGACCATCTCCTCGAACCGCACCTCGTGCGGCGCCCTGGTCCGGTCGACCACCTGCTCGAACGTGGCGGCGAACGCGTCGACGTGCTCCTCGAAGCCGTGTGCCAGGTGCCCGAACTCGCCGGTCTCCCGGTTCCGTTCGACCGCCTCCGCGACCTCCCGGCGCACCCGCGCCAGGTCCCGGGCCTCGAACGACCGGCGGAACGAGTCGATCACGTACTGGTCGCGGAAGACGGCGAGCACCGACTCGGCGCGGTCCGCGCAGTACTCGATCAGCGCGTACGCGTAGATGCCGTCGAAGTCCCTCGGCGGCTTTCGCGGATCCAGCCGGACGGCCTTCAGCGCCCGCAGCACCCGCTCCTGCCGCATCGCCGCATCCGTCAGCGGCTTCGCGACCACTTTCCCGAGTACGCCCGCCGCCGTCGCGATCACCGACATCCCACTGCCCCCTTGCTCCCGCACGTCCCCGCCCGCACCCTACCGGCCCGGAGCTGGGCCACGACTCCCGTTGAGGTAGGCCGAGTTGAGGTGGCGGGCCGGTCGTGATGACTGATCGTCAGGAAGGTGATCCGGGCGCCGTCCTCACGGATGCGAATCGGCTGTACGTTCGATAGTGCGGGCAAATTCCTGACGGATGGTCAGCTGTACGTATCTCCGGCGAATCCGCACCCTTGGAAGCGCCTCCCGCCCCCGAGTGGGCGCCCCTCAAGGGTGAACCTTCGAGGGGCTCCGGCCCGGCGGGCGCAAGGGCTCCTGATGTGGCGTCAGGCCCACACGGACGCACGGTCCCTTTGCGGGCCTCCGGAACCCGTGGCGTCCTGGAACAGGCAGGGGCAACCACTGTGCCCCGCCAAGAACCGACCTACTCGGAGGAGAAACATCATGCGTGCCATCAAGCGTGTCCTGGCCGTCGGCGCCATCGCTGCCCCCCTCGTGATCGGCTGCGCCGGACTCGCCGCCGCCGACGAGCCGAGCGCCCACTTCAGCCAGAGCCAGTTCGTGGCGAACGAGGACGGCGCCGGTGAGGCCGGCGTCTCCTCCGTCGTCTCGCCGGACTGCGTCGAGCACATCAAGGGCTGGGTCTGGTCCGGCGACGAGGGCGTCACCGGCTCCTTCTCCGACTCCGGCGCGCACTTCTAAGCCCACAGGCTGACGCTCCGCTCATCCGGTGCCCGGCGGGAACCCCACCCGCCGGGCACCGCTGTGTGGCTACGGGCGGTAGGGGCCGTGGCACGATGGGCCTCATGAGCGACGAACCCCGCCCCCTGCTGGTGGACCGCACGCCCTTCCCGGACGGAATCGACGAGCGCCTGCGGGCCCAACTGACCTTCCTGGTCGAGATCGACCAGCTCAAGACGATCCTGCGGCAGTCGCCGCTGGTGGCCGCCGAGCGGCGGGAGAACGACGCCGAGCACTCCTGGCACCTGGCGATGATGGTGACCGTCCTCGCGGAGTACGCGGACGAGCCGATCGACACCGGCCACACCGTCCAACTCGTGCTGCTGCACGACCTGGTGGAGATCTACGCCGGTGACACGCCGCTGTACGACACGGCGGCGGGCGTCGACCAGGAGGCGCGGGAGGCGGCGGCCGCGGGCGAGCTGTTCGGGCTGCTGCCGAAGGAACAGGCGCTGCGGATGCGGGAGTTGTGGGACGAGTTCGAGGCGCGGCGCACGCCGGAGGCGCGGTTCGCGAAGGCGATGGACCGCTTGCAGCCGCTGCTGCTCAACTGGATGGCGCAGGGCGGTACTTGGCGCACCCCGGGAGTGACGGCGGACGACGTCCGGGCGCGCAAGGCGGTGATCGGTGACGCGTCGGCGGCGCTGTGGGAGGCCGGGCGGCGACTGATCGACGAGGGCGAGCGCCGCGGCTGGTCCCGCAAGGGCGGCGGGCAGAGCTGAACGGCGCCGGCCGTGAGGGTGCCGGGGACGGATCGGCACCCTCACGGCCGGACGCGAAAGGTCAGCCGATCTTCACGTCGTCGACCAGGAAGGTCGTCGCGAGCGACGCGTCCTCCTGGCCGGCGAACTGGAGGTTGACGGTCTGGCCGCGGTAGGCGCTGAGGTCGACGGTCTTCTGGACGTAGCCGGCGCCGGCGTTGGCGTTGGAGTAGGTGGCCAGGGTGGTGCCGTTGAGGTTGACCTTGAGGGTGTCGTACGCGGTCGAGCCGGTCTCCTGGGTGGTGACCTTGAGCCAGAAGGTGAGCTTCGGGCTGCCGGTGGCCGGGACGGCGATGTTGTTCTGCGAGAGGGTCTCGGTGGCGGCGGAGCCGTAGCCCATCATCCACGCGTACCACGAACCGCCGTGCGGGGTCTGCTGGTTGGAGTTGGTGATGTCGTTGGCGCTCTGCGTCCAGCCGGTGGCGCCCTGCTCGAAGCCGCCGTTGACCAGCGCGTTGCCCGAACCGGGCGTGCCGGTCGGGGACGGGGTGGGCGTCGGGGTCGGGGTGGAGCCGCCCGGGTCAGGCAGTGCGGTGCCGAGCGAGACGGCCGCCCACGCCTTCGAAACGATGTACTGCTCCTGCGAGTTGGCGCCGTACAGGTCGGCGGCGGCCTGCAGGGTGGCGGTGCGGGCCGCGGCGTAGTCGGTGGTGGAGGTCATGTAGGTGGACAGGGCGCGGTACCAGATGGCCGCGGCCTTGTCCTTGCCGATGCCGGCGAAGGTGTCGCCGTTGCAGGTGGTGCCGTTGTGCGGCAGGCCGCCGATGGTCTTGGCGCCGGTGCCCTCGGCGGTCAGGTAGAAGAAGTGGTTGCCGATGCCGGAGGAGTAGTGCACGTCCACCGAGCCCGCGTTGCTGTTGTAGCAGCCCAGCGAGCTGCCGTCGAGCGTCGGGTCGTCCATCCGGCGCAGGTAGCCATTGCCCATGTTGAGCTTCTCGCCGATGTAGTAATTCCCGGGATTGACCGGGTCGTTGGCGTAGAACTCGACCATGGTGCCCATGATGTCGCTGGTGGACTCGTTGAGGCCGCCGGACTCGCCGGAGTAGTTCAGGTTGGCGGTGGCGGCGGTGACGCCGTGCGTCATCTCGTGGCCGGAGACGTCCAGTGCGGTCAGCGGCGTGTTGTTGTTCTGGGAGGAGCCGTCGCCGAAGGACATGCAGAAGCAGCTGTCGTCGTAGAACGCGTTCAGCAGCTGGTTGTCGACGTGCACGTAGGCGGGCGCGCCGCGGCCGTCGTTGCGGATGCCGCTGCGGTTGAAGGTGTTCTTGTAGTAGTCCCAGGTCTTGGCGAGGCCGAACGAGGCGTCCACGGCGGCGCTTTCGCGGTTCGCGGCGGTGCCGTCGCCCCAGCTGTCGGTGGACTTGCTGAACGGCTGGGCGTTCTGCGCGGGGTTCGACTGCGGGCTGTTGTTGGAGTCGTAGACGACCGTGGAGCCGTGCAGGCCGTCGGTCAGCGTGTAGTTGCCGCTGCCGTCCTGGCTGGTCTCCAGGGTGACCTGGCCGACGTTGACGCCGTCGCCGCTGCCGGAGATGCCCTGCTCGACCGGGTAACTGTCCAGCACCGCACCGGTGTTGGCGTCGAGCAGGACGGCTTCCTGGGAACCCGCACCGGCCTCGCCCGCACCCGTCACGGTGGTCCGGTAGGCGAGCACCGGGGTCTTGCCGGCCGCCGCCCAGACCACCAGCTTGCTGCTGTCGAGATTGGTGGTGCGGGCCTGCTTGACGTGCTTGGCGCTGCGCTCGGCGGCCTTCGACGCGTCCTGGGTGGACAGCTTCGGCGTCACCCCGGCGACCGTGATCGCGCCCTGGTGGGCCCAACTCGTCGACGTGAGCTTGCCGTTCTTCGCGCGGTGGACGACCAGGTCGCCGCCGAGCACCGGCAGGCCCCGGTAGGTGCGGTCGTACCGGACGTGCCGCGCACCGTCGTTGTCGACCAACACGTCCTTGGCCACCAGGCGCTCGTCCGGGCCCAGGCCCAGCGCCTTCGCCGTCTCGGCGGCCTCCTTGCCGGCCTGGTCCAGCGCGGCCTGCCGGCCGATCGTGCTCATCGACTGGAACCCGGCGCCGGGCTGTGCGGCGGCGCTGGCCTGCGCGACGTTCTGCGACGTGGCCAGTGCGGCGGTGCCCAGGGTGAGGGCCGCCGCAACGGCTGCCGCCAGAGCGGTCTTGCGGTTCATCGCGTTTCCTCCCACCGAGCCGGGTTGACGGGGGGACGGCCGACGACACCGAAGGGGTGTGGTGTCGCGGCGGGAATCGGCTCGGCGGCAGGACGCTAGATCCGCCGGAAGCCCTTGCGACATGTCCGCGTCGAACGGCAAGGGAATCGCAAGGGGAAAGCAAGGGGGAATGCCGCACCGGCGTAGGGTGGGTCCGATCCGACGCACCGTCAGTAAAGCGACGGGAAAAGGAAGTTGTCGGACGATTCAAGGTACCCCAGGAGGCGATTCGAGCACAAGGACTCTTGGCGTCGGCAATGCTCACACCTGGGAGGACCGGGGGCCGATGCGGGGGCGGAAGAGGCCTGCGGATGGCGTGGGAGGCGGTGGTGACGGTCCGCTCGGGAATGCGACTGGGCGGGAATTGCGCGACATTCCGCGCGCGTCAGGGGAGTTGACTTTCGAGCTCGGCGAGGTGGGCGGCGAGAATCTCCTCGAACGCGGCGGGGCGGTCCGCGCCGAGCGGGCGAATTGGGCAGGGCGTTCGGATTCGGCGTCGACCACGGCGACGCGGAACTGCTCCGTGGCCTGCTCGTGCTCGCTGGCGGTGATGCCGGACCCGGGTGCGGTGGTCGAGTGGCAGACCTCCGCGCTGCCCGGGCGCGACCTGCCGGTGCGGGTGTACCGGCCGGCCGTGACGAGGGAGCCGCTGCCGCTGGTGGTCCACGTGCACGGCGGCGGGTTCCCCGGGACGGCGGCGCAGTGCGACTGGACCAGCAGCCGCCCCGCGGCCCGACTGCCCGCCCTTGTCGGCTCGGTCGAGTACCGCCGGCTTGCCCCCGGCGGCACGCTCGCGCACGCCGCCGACGGCTGGGACGCCTTCGTCCACGTGCTGCGGCGCGCCGAGCGGTGGGGTGTCGACCCGGTGCGCAGGGCCTGCGGATCAGGGCGCAGGTCCTGGTCAACGCGGTGGTGGACGTCACCGGGCGATGTCCGACCACGCGTCCGTGGCCGAGTACGCGGACCGCCCGGGCCGGGCCCTGGCGCTGCTGCGGCTCCGTCAGCGGCTGGCCGTCCCGCCGGGCATCGACGCCGACGCCCTGTCGCCGCTGCACGCGGACGACCTGGGCGAGTCGCGCCGACGCTCGTGGTGGTGCCGACCCGCGACGCCGTCGGCGACCACGGACGGCGCTAACCCGAGCGGCTGCGGCGGGCGGGGACGGCCGTGCGGCTCTCCGAGTGCCCGGGCGCGAAGCGCGCGTTCCTCACCCTGCCCAGGCTCGAACCGCAGGCCGGGGCCGCGGAGGCGGAGATCCTGGCGTTCCTCCGTGCGGCGCCGGCGAGCTGGCGCTGCGTCAGACCCGGTCGAGCGGCCGGTGCGGCCCGTCCGGCAGGGTGACGGTGACGGAGTCGCCGGGCCGGACCGGGCCGCCGGCGCGGACGATGCCCATGATGCCCGCTCGGCGGACGATCGCGCCGTTCTCGTCGCGGCCGACGACCTGCTTCAGCAGCCCGTGCTGGAAGTTGTCGATCTGCGCACACGGGTTGCGCAGGCCGGTGACCTCCACCACCGCCTCCGCCCCGAGGCGCAGCAGCGCACCGACCGGCAGACCCAGCAGGTCCAGCCCGCGGGTGGTGACGTTCTCGCCCAACTCGCCCGGAGCGACCGCGAATCCGGCCTCGGCGAGCTCGTCGAACAGCTCGGCCTGGATCAGGTGGACCTGACGGAGGTTCGGCACGGTCGGGTCCTGGGCCACCCGGGAGCGGTGCTTGACGGTCACGCCCGCGTGCACGTCCCCCTCGACGCCGAGGCCTTCGAGCAGCCGGATCGCGTCCCGGTTGGGCTTGGTGAACGAGTACTCGCCGTTGCTGCTGACCGCCAAAACAGTGCCGGACATCCGGACCACCTCTCGCTGTAACGATGTTCCGTGCAGCCACCCTATGCGTGGCCGGGGGCCGGTGGAAGGGTCGTCCGGCTCGCGGACCGGGGTCAGTCGGGAGGCAGCAGCCGGGTGCCCGGGGGGAGGGAGCCGGCGCGGTCGGCTTCGACGAGGTAGGCGAGCAGGGCGCCGCGGAAGGCGTCCGCGGCGTGGGTGAGGGGGAGGTCGCGGCCGTGGGCGAGGGCGATGGTGCGGCCGAGGCCGGGTGGGGCGAAGGGGGCGGCGTGCAGGCCGGAGCGGGCGGCGACCATGCCGGGGACGACGGCGGGGCCGAGGCCGGCCCGGACGGCGGCGAGGACGGCGTCCATCTCGCCGCCCTCGACGGCGTAGGAGGGCTCGAAGCCGGCGGCCCGGCACGCGGCGAGCGTGGTCTCGCGGACGTCGTAGCCCTCGCGGAACATCACCAGGCCCCGCCCGCGCAGGTCGGTGATCCGGGCCCGGCGGCGGGGGAGCGGCTCGGCGGAGACCAGCACCAGGTCCTCGTGCAGCAGCGGCGTGACGGACAGCGCGGCGGGCGCGGCCGACGGCGCGGCGATGATCAGGGCGAGGTCGAGTTCGCCGGCCTCCAGGTCGCGGACCAGGTCGCGCGAGCCGCCCTCGGTCAGGCGCAGGTCCACCCCGGGGTGCAGCGCCCGGTAGGCGCGCAGCACCTCGGGCACCAGGCTGGCGCAGAGCGAGGGCGGCGCCCCGAACCGGACCCGGCCCCGGCGCAGCTGCACCGTCTCGGCGACGGCCCGCCGGGCGCTCTCCGCGTCGGCCAGGATGCGCCGGGCCAGCGGCAGCAGCGCCTGTCCGGCGTCGGTCAGCGAGGTGCCGGAGCGCGAGCGGTGGAACAGCTCCGCGCCCAACTCCCGTTCCAGCGAGCGGATTTGTTGCGAGAGTGACGGTTGTGACACGTGGGTCAGCTCGGCGGCCCGGGTGAAGTGCCGGGCGTCGGCGACCGCGACGAAGTAGGCGAGCTGCTGCAACTGCACACCGGCCATCATAGGCATCGCCTATCGTCGGCAGCGCTTTCATGTCTTGGACACGGCCTGCACGGCCGTCCTACCGTCATGCCCATGGCTTCTGCTACCCGGACAAACCGGGTGAACCGGAATCCCGCCCCCGGTCGGACCCCCGAGACCCCCGGTCCTGGGCGGCGCCCGTCCAAGGCGGCGGCACTGTGGCGCAGCTCCGTCGGCAAGAAGGCGGTGATGGCCGTCAGCGGGCTGGTGATGCTCGCCTACCTGGTGGCCCACATGCTCGGCAACCTCAAGGTGTTCTTCGGCCCCGACGACCTCAACGGCTACGCGCACTGGCTGCGCACCATCGGCGAGCCGGTGCTGCACCACGGCTGGTTCCTGTGGCTGGCCCGGCCCGCCCTGCTGGCGGCCGTGGTCGCGCACGGCGTCGCCGCCTACCAGCTGAGCCGCCGCGACCTGAAGGCCCGCCCGCAGCAGTACGCGCACCGCCGCCGGCAGAGCACGTACGCGACCCGGACGATGCGCTGGGGCGGGGTGATCCTCGGTCTGTTCATCGTCTGGCACATCCTCGACCTGACCACCCTGACGGTGAACCCGCTCGCCGAGGAGGGGCACCCGTACCAGAACATCGTGGCCTCGTTCTCCACCTGGTACGGCGGCGGGATCTACTGCCTGGCGATGCTCGCGCTCGGGCTGCACGTCCGGCACGGGTTCTGGAGCGCCGCGCAGACCCTCGGCGTCAACAACCCGCGCCGCGACCGGGCGTTGAAGCTCGCCGCGAACGGGCTGGCGCTGCTGCTGACGGCCGGCTTCCTGTCGGTGCCGGTCGCCGTGATGGCGGGACTGGTCCGATGAGCCACGACGACACCAACGCCGGAGAGGCCCCGATGAGCTACCTCGACTACACCGTCGGCGCGCCGGTCGCCGACACCCGGGCCCCGGCCGGGCCGATCGAACAGCGGTGGGACCAGCGGCGGTTCGAGGCCAAGCTGGTCAACCCGGCCAACCGCCGCAAGCACACCGTGATCGTGGTCGGCACCGGCCTGGCCGGCGGCGCGGCCGGTGCCACGCTCGCCGAACAGGGCTACCACGTCGTGCAGTTCTGCTTCCAGGACTCCCCGCGCCGGGCCCACTCGATCGCCGCCCAGGGCGGCATCAACGCCGCGAAGAACTACCGCAACGACGGCGACTCGATCCGCCGACTGTTCTACGACACCGTCAAGGGCGGCGACTTCCGCGCCCGCGAGTCCAACGTGCACCGGCTGGCGCAGGTCTCGGTGGAGATCATCGACCAGTGCGTGGCGCAGGGCGTCCCGTTCGCCCGCGAGTACGGCGGCCTGCTCGACACCCGCTCCTTCGGCGGCGTCCAGGTCTCCCGCACCTTCTACGCCCGCGGCCAGACCGGCCAGCAGCTGCTGCTCGGCGCCTACCAGGCGCTGTCCCGCCAAATCGCCGCCGGGAACGTCGAGTTGCACGCCCGCACCGAGATGCTCGACCTGATCGTGATCGACGGCCGGGCCCGCGGCATCGTCGCCCGCGACCTGGTCACCGGCGAGATCCGCACCCACCTGGCGGACGCCGTGGTGCTGGCCACCGGCGGCTACGGCAACGTCTTCTACCTCTCCACGAACGCCAAGAACTCGAACGCCACGGCCATTTGGCGCGCGCACCGGCGCGGCGCGTACTTCGCCAACCCGTGCTTCACGCAGATCCACCCGACCTGCATTCCGCGCTCCGGCGACCACCAGTCCAAGCTGACGCTGATGAGCGAGTCGCTGCGCAACGACGGCCGGATCTGGGTGCCGAAGGCCAAGGGCGACACCCGGCCGCCCGGGCAGATCCCCGAGGACGAGCGGGACTACTACCTGGAGCGGATCTACCCGGCGTTCGGCAACCTGGTGCCCCGCGACATCGCCTCCCGCGCCGCCAAGGTGGTCTGCGACGAGGGCCGCGGCGTCGGCCCCGGCGGCCAGGGCGTGTACCTGGACTTCGCGGACGCCGTCGCCCGCCTCGGCCGGGACGCCGTCGAGGCCAAGTACGGCAACCTGTTCGAGATGTACGAGCGGATCACCGCCGAGGACCCGTACCGGGTGCCGATGCGGATCTACCCGGCGATCCACTACACGATGGGCGGGCTGTGGGTCGACTACGACCTGCAGACCACCATTCCGGGCCTGTTCGCGATCGGCGAGGCCAACTTCTCCGACCACGGCGCGAACCGGCTCGGCGCCAGCGCCCTGATGCAGGGCCTCGCCGACGGCTACTTCGTGCTGCCGCCCACCCTCAACGACTACCTGGGCCGCACGCCGCTGCCGCCCGTCCCCGACGACCACCCCCAACTCGCCGAGGTGGAGGCCGAGGTGACCGACCGCCTGCACCTGATCCTCGCGGTGGACGGCGACCGCACCCCCGACTCCTTCCACCGCGAACTCGGCGAACTCCTGTGGGACAACTGCGGGATGGCCCGCGACGAGGCCGGCCTGCGGCGCGCGCTGGCCCGGATCCCCGCACTGCGCGAGGAGTTCTGGCGGCGGATCAAGGTCCCCGGCACCGGCGCCGAGCTCAACCAGGCGCTGGAGAAGGCGAATCGACTCGTCGACTACTTCGAACTCGCCGAACTGATGTGCCTGGACGCGCTGCACCGCGGCGAGTCCTGCGGCGGCCACTTCCGCACCGAGTCCGCCACGCCCGACGGCGAAGCCGCCCGCCGGGACGAGGAGTTCAGCTACGCCGCCGCCTGGGAGTACACCGGCGACGCACCCGTCCTGCACAAGGAAGAGCTCGTCTTCGAGCACGTCCACCCCACCCAGCGGAGCTACGCGTGAACCTCACCCTGCGCATCTGGCGCCAGCAAGGCCCGGACACCCCGGGCGAGATGACCGTCTACCAGGTGTCCGGCATCAGCGAGGACATGTCCTTCCTGGAGATGCTGGACACCCTCAACGAGGAACTCATCCTGCGCGGCGATCGGCCCGTTGCCTTCGACCACGACTGCCGCGAAGGCATCTGCGGCGCCTGCGGCATGGTCATCAACGGCCAGGCCCACGGCCCCGAACGCACCACCACCTGCCAGCTGCACATGCGGCACTTCAACGACGGCGACACCATCGACGTCGAACCCTGGCGGGCCGGCGCGTTCCCCGTGGTCCGGGACCTGGTGGTGGACCGCTCCGCGCTGGACCGGATCATCGGCTCCGGCGGCTACATCACCGCGCCCACCGGCTCCGCGCCCGAGGCGCACGCCACCGCCGTCCCCAAGGAGGCCGCCGACCTCGCCTTCGAGCACGCCGAGTGCATCGGCTGCGGGGCCTGCGTCGCCGCCTGCCCCAACGGCTCGGCGATGCTGTTCACCGCCGCCAAGGTCGTCCACCTCAACGTCCTCCCGCAGGGCGCGCCCGAACGCGCCTCGCGGGTACGGAACATGGTGAGCGCGATGGACGCCGAAGGGTTCGGCGGCTGCACCAACACCGGCGAGTGCGCCACCGCCTGCCCCAAGGGCATCCCGCTGACCGGGATCGCCCGACTCAACCGCGAATTCCTGCGAAGCTGACCGGCTCGCCGTACAGCCGCCCCTGGTAGACCTCCGGAACACCGGGCTGCTCGGGCGGGAGCGCGAAGGCCCCACCAACTCGGCCAGCAGGTCGAGCAGTTGCTCGCGGTGACCGTCCTTCGGAGTGAGGAAGCCGTACAGCGCGACGAGCTGTCCAGGGCCACCGGCGTGCCGGTGCGACTGCTGCGCTACTAGACCGTGTATCGAAAGTGGATCTTGGGCTGTGAATGATCGTGTTTCATGGCGCGGGGAGATCTCACGGACGAGCAGTGGGCGGTGCTGGAGTCGCTGTTGCTGAGGGGGGCGAAGGCGGGGCGGCCGCCGGTCTGGCTTCGGCGGCAGTCGGTCGACGGCATACGATTCCGGGTCCGGGCCGGAGTTCCGTGGCGGGACATCCTCGCCAAGTACGGGCCCTGGAGCCGGGTCTATGACCTGTTCCGCCGGTGGCAGCGCAACGGCACCTGGCAGAGGATCCTCACCCGGCTTCAGTCCCTGGCCGACGCGAAAGGCGCGATCGTCTGGAACCTGAGCGTCGACTCCACGGTCTGCCGCGCCCATCAGCACACGGCCGGGGCCCGCAAGCAGGGCGACCTGCCGAAGGAACCACCGGACGGCATCTTCACCGAGCCCCGTGATCACGGGTTGGGACGGTCGCGCGGCGGGTTCACCACCAAGCTCCACCTGGCCGTCGAGCAGGGTCAGAAACTCATGTCGATCGTGGTGACGGCAGGGCAGCGTGGAGACTCGCCGCAGTTTGAACCCGTGCTGGAGAAGGTCCGCGTGCCCCGCATCGGACCGGGTCGGCCACGCGTCCGCCCGGATCGCGTGCGGGCCGACAGGGCGTACGCCTCCCGCAAGAACCGCGCCCACCTGCGCCGACGCGGGATCCGTTGCACCATCCCGGACAAGGCCGACCAGGCACACAACCGCCGGAAGCGCGGTTCCCGTGGCGGCCGGCCACCACTTTTCGACCCGGTCGACTACCGCGAGCGTCATGCGGTCGAGTGCGGGATCAACCGCCTCAAGAGGAACCGCGCTGTCGCCACGCGCTACGACAAGCCGGCAGTCCGATTCGAGGCGACCGTGCTGGTGGCAGCGATCAACGAGTGGCTATGACCCTGTCGTACGAGAACCGCGTCAGCGCCCTCGTTCGGTAGCCAAGACCATCCCGTGGCGGGTACCTGGCGTACCTGGGTCATGTCCCACGTGTATTCGGGCAGGAGGTCGGCGACGGCGGTGTGGAGGGCTCCGTGAGGGCCGCGGGGCGGGCCGCGCTGCCGCCGTGCTCGCGCACGCGCGCGGCCCGCCGGGAGCCCTGGCCCGCAGTGCGAGCGGGACCCCGGCGGGGCAGGGCGTTCAGCTGATCGCGGAGGGAGGGTTCAGTCCTCGGTCTTGGTGAGGAAGTCCACGCCGTCCCAGAGCTGCCGCTCCTGGGAACGGGGGTCCTTGACGACCTCGTTGGCCGAGGTGCCGTCCTTGGCGAAGGTCATGACCGGGCGGTCGACGACGTCGTAGGCGGGCCAGTCGTCGCCGGGCTTGCCGGTGCGCGCGAACGCGATCCAGTGCGAGCGGATCGTCTTCGCCAGGTCGGCGGGCGGGTTGGCACCGAGGAGCTCCGCGGTCTCGGGGCCGTCGAGGTTGTCCCAGACGAACGGGAGGTCGACGATGTGGGCGGCGCCGAACGGGACCTTCGTGTCCGTGGAGGCGGGCGAGCGCCACCCGAGCTCGTAGACGTAGGCCGGGGCCGCGCCCTCCCGCTGCCGGGTCTCGGCGACGTGGTAGCTGGGGATGCGGAAGAGCCGGTCCGTCATCACGGCGGCGAAGGTCTCGGCGGGCGTGGAACGCGGGTAGGCGTCCCCGGAGTTGGCCCGGTAGACGTCGTACGCGTTCGCCGGCGCCCCGTAGACGGCGAGCCGTTCCTTGAGCTTGTCGGCGGGCGCGTCGACGATGTCGGAGTACGGAGCGACGAAGAAGCGGTTCTCCTCCGTGGTCGTCCCGATCAGCAGCGGGATGTCCGCCCCCACACCCTCGCGGAGGGACTCGATCGGGGCCTTGGGAACCAGGTAGTCGCCGATGACAGGGAGGAACGACATACCGCACGAGTCGATGGTGGTGTCGCCCCACGACTCGCGATCGGCGGACTCGACGACGGCGCCGTGCACCGCCTGCTGGGCCTTGACCACGTCGGCAGGGGCCTTCTGACCGAGGTAGGCCGCGCTGGGGGAAGGGGCACCGACGGAGAGCGCGACCACGTAGGACAGACGGCGCGCGTCCTCCACGCTCTGGCCGATGCTCGCGGTGCCGCTCTGCACGATCGCCTTGTGGAACAGGCCGTCCTCCGAGGCGACGCCACTGGATATCAGGGCCAGGATGCTCATCGCGCCGGCCGATTCGCCGAAGACCGTGACGTTCCCCTTGTCACCGCCGAACTCGGCGATGTTCTCCTGCACCCACTCCAGAGCCGCGACCTGGTCCTGCAGACCCCGGTTGGCCTCCCCGGTGTCGAGGCAGCCGAAGCCCTCCATGCCCAGCCGGTAGTTGAAGGTCACGAGCACGACCCCGTCGCGCGCGAAGGTGGATCCGTCGTAACAGGTCCCGGCGGAGGAACCGCGCAGGAACGCGCCGCCGTGGAACCACACCATGACCGGCCGCGGATCGGCCTGCTCGCGCGGCGCCCATACGTTGACGGTCAGGACGTTGTCGCCGCCCACGAGCGCAGGGTCGCCGCTCAGCAGCGTGTCGAAGATCCCCTCGGTGGCGCGGGACGGGGCGGGCCCGAACGCGTTCGCCTCCAGCACGCCCTCCCAACCGAAGGAAGGCGACGGCGCCGCGTACCGTCGGGTGCCGACCGGGGGCTCCGCGTACGGGATGCCGAGGAAGCTCCCGACCCCGTTCTCGACCCGCCCCGCCACCGTGCCGGCCCCAAGCTCGACCTTCCACACCTCACTGGACACGTTCGTTCCCACCTCGTCTTCGCATCATGGAGTCGCCGTCCTCCGTGGGGATACGGGGACGGCTCACGGACATCATGATCAGAGAGCGTGAGGCAGGCGGCGACTCACCACCGATTCACCCGATCGAGTGAACCGGCCGTCGACAAGCAGCATGAACAGCGCTTTCGATACGCGACCTACGAGCAGCAGGAGCTGCTCACCGCGCACCGCACCCCCGGCGGCCACCGAGAGTGCGAGGCCGACGCGCCCGTCCAGGTCGGCCGGATCCGCGCCCTGCTCGCCGCCGGGCTCACCAGCCGGACCATCCGCGAACTGATGCCGTGCTACGAGGACGGGAAGCTGCACCCCTGCGTGCGCGACCGGCTCACCGCCCAGCTCGCCGAACTGAACGCCAGGATCGGCGAGTTGAGCACCGCACGGGACGCCCTCGCGGACCTCGCCGCCCGGGTGCCGCAGGCTGCCTGACGGCGGGTCGGGAGGGCGTCCGCGCGGACACGCCCACGATCCGTCCAATTCCGGGGTTCGGAGCGGTCCGGCAGGTGTGATCGAGGCATCCGATTGTCGGATCATCACTCCAGGAGAATTCCATGCGTATTCGCACGTCCCTCGCCGCCTCCGGTCTGGCCGTGGCCTGTCTGCTCGTCGGGGCGGGCTCGGCTGCCGCCGACGCCATCGCGGAAGGCGTTGCCTACGGTTCGCCCGGCGTCCTCTCCGGCAACCAGATCCAGGTTCCCGTCGACGTCCAGCTCAACATCTGCGGCAACTCCGTGAACCTCGTCGGCATCGCCAACCCCGCGTTCGGGAACATCTGCGTCAACCGCTGACCGCCGTCGCTCGGGCCCGTCGCGCGAGGGGGGCGGCGGGCCCGAACGGCTGGTCTCCCGCGCGCTACGCGGCGAGCGCCGCCGCGGCCGCCCGGACGAAGGCCTCCGGGTTGTCCAGCATGATGTTGTGCCCGCAGTCGGGGACGGGCACCACCGACACCCCGGCGGCGACCAGCCCGTCCGCGCCCGGCAGCGGGCCGTCGGCCGCCGGGAAGAGGAACGCGCGCGGGACGGACAGCCCGGTCAGTCGCTCCCGCACCGTCGGCGAGGTGTTGCGGGCGCTGTGGACGGCGCTGCGGTACAGCGCCTCCCGCCCGGTCAGCCGCATGGTGGACCACCAGTGCGGCCCCACCAGGTCGGCGAACTCGGTCCAGCCGCCGGAGACGAACTCCTCCTCGGTGTACGCGGCGATGCCGCTGCTGCCGGGCGATCCGGGGCGCGGGGCGGTCGGATCGAGGTTGGCGTCGACCACCACCAGCCGGGACACCAGGTGCGGGTGCCGGTCGGCGAGGACCACCGCCACCGAGCCGCCCATGCTGTGCGCGATCACCTCGGCGCCCGTCACGCCTGCTGCTGTCAGTACGGCGGCCAGAGTGTCGGCGTGGGACTCCAGGCGGTAGTCGAAGTGGGTCGGCCGGTCGCTGAGGCCGTGACCCAGCAGGTCCACCAGCAGCGAGCGGCGGCCGGCCAGCAGCGGATGGACGGCCGAGGCCGCGAAGTACGCCGGGGCGCTGGACCCCAGCCCGTGAACGTAGACCCGGGCGGGCTCCTCTCCCGCGAACTCCACCCAGCGCATTCGATCGCCCTCGGGCGTCACCGTCGTGGTCTGCACAGTCCCCCAGCTCCCTCTGTGTCCCGGGAATGTGTCCCAGGGATCGATGGGGCGAGATCCTACGGTATTCGCGCGCGTGTTCGAACTGCTATTTCCTCCGCGCCCGGCTGGGCTGCACCCGGGCCGGCTCGCCCGGCATCTTCGGGTGGTCCGGCGGGTACGGCAGATCGCCCGCGTCCTGGTGCGCGTACAGCTCCAACACCCGTTCCAGGGAGAAGCGTTGCGCCTCCATGTCGGCGTGCACGTCGCCCAGTTCGGCGAACCGCTCGGGGATGGTGCGTAGGGTGAAGTCGGCGGGGGAGACCTGTTCGACCTCGTCCCAGCGCAGCGGGGTGGAGGCGGTGGCCTGCGGGCGGGGGCGCAGCGAGTACGCGGAGGCGATGGTGCGGTCGCGGGCCATCTGGTTGTAGTCGACGAAGATCCGCTCGCCGCGTTCCTCCTTCCACCACTTGGTGGTGACCTCGCCGCCGGTGCGGTGCTCCAGCTCGCGGCCGAGCGCGATGACGGCGTGCCGGCAGTCGGTGAACGTCCAGCGCGGCTCGATCGGCACGTACACGTGCAGGCCCCGGCCGCCGGACGTCTTCGGCCAGCCCGTCAGGCCGAACTCCTCCAGCAGCGGCCGCAGTTGGAGCGCGGCGCGGGCGGCGTCGGTGAAGTCGGTGCCGGGCTGCGGGTCGAGGTCGATGCGCAGTTCGTCGGGGTGCTCGGTGTCCTCGCGGCGCACCGGCCACGGGTGGAAGGTCAGGCAGCCGAGGTTGGCCGCCCACAGCACGGCGGCCTCCTCGGTCGGGCAGATCTCGTCGGCGGTGCGGCCCGAGGGGAAGGCGATCCGCGCGGTCGGCAGCCACTCCGGCAGGCCCTTCGGCGCGCGCTTCTGGTAGAAGAACTCCGCGTCCACGCCGTCCGGGAAACGCTGCAGCGTGGTCGGCCGGTCGCGCAGCCCGCGCAGCACCCCCGGGGCGACGGCCAGGTAGTACTCGGCGACGTCCCGCTTCGTGTACCCGGGCTCCGGGTAGTAGATCTTGTCCGGGTTGGTCAGCCGCACCGTCCGGCCGCCGACCTCCAGTTCCACAGCAGAAGGCATGCGCTCCACGCTAGGTGGGGGCCGCCCGCACGTCGCGCGTTGCGCCGCTCCGGGCGTGGCGGGGGCGTTCGGACAGCTGCCGACACGCCGGGTGGGCCCGACACGCCGTGGGGCGGCGCGGGGGACAGCGACCATCGGAGGCATGCAGCTACCCGTGATGCCACCGGTCTCGCCGATGCTCGCCAAGGCGGTGGCCGCCATCCCGCCCGACATGCAGTACGAGGCGAAGTGGGACGGCTTCCGGGCGATCGTGTTCCGCGACGGCGACGAGATCGAACTCGGCTCGCGCACCGGCAAGCCGCTCACCCGGTACTTCCCCGAGGTGGTGGCGGCCGTCCGCGAGCAGCTGCCCGAACGGTGCGTGGTGGACGGCGAGATCGTCGTCGCGCACGACGGGCGCCTGCACTTCGAAGAGCTGCTGGAACGCATCCACCCCGCCGCGTCCCGGGTCCGCACCCTCGCCGAGCGCACCCCCGCCTCGCTGGTCGCCTTCGACCTGCTCGCCCTCGATGACGACGACCTCACCGCCCGCCCGCTGGTCGAACGCCGCGCCGAACTCGCCCAGTTGCTCGCCGACGCGGCCCCGCCCGTCCACCTGGCCCCCGCGACCACCGACCTGGACCTCGCCCGCACCTGGTTCTCCCGCTTCGAGGGCGCCGGCCTGGACGGCGTGGTCGCCAAGCCGCTCGACGCCCCCTACCGGCCCGGCGAGCGCACCATGTTCAAGGTCAAGCACGCCCGCACCGCCGACTGCGTGGTCGCCGGCTACCGCGAACACAAGAGCGGACCCGTGGTCGGCTCCCTGCTGCTCGGCCTGTACGACGCCGACGGACGCCTCCAGCACGTCGGCGTCAGTGCCTCCTTCACGATGGCCCGCCGGGCCGAACTCGCCGAGGAACTCGCCCCGTTGAGGCTGGACGCCGACGACCTGGGCGGCCACCCGTGGGCGGCCTGGGCGGACGAACGGGCCCAGGCGGAGGACCGGCTGCCCGGCGCGGTCAGCCGCTGGACCGGCAAGAAGGACCTGTCCTGGGTGCCGCTGCGCCCCGAACGGGTGGCCGAGGTCGGCTACGACCACATGGAGGGCACCCGGTTCCGGCACACCACCCGGTTCAAGCGCTGGCGGCCGGACCGCACGCCCGAGAGCTGCACGTACGCACAGCTGGAGGAGCCGGTCTCCTACGACCTGGGCGAACTGCTGCGCTGAGCGGCGCCCGCGCCGGCCGGTACGGTGCCCGCGCCGGCCGGTACGGTGCCCGGTCCGGTCGGCGCGGCGCCCGATGGGACCAGTACGGCGAAGCCGTCCAGCAGGCGCTGGAGGCCGAACTCGAAGAGCTGGTCGAGGTCGAAGTCGTAGCCCTCGCGGGTGAGTCGGAGGAAGGTCGGGTGCGCGGCGACCAGGTCCATGAACAGGGCCTCCTGCTGCGCCATCCAGGCCTCGGCGTCCTGCCCGGTGGCGGCCTCGGCGGCGGCCTCCATCTCCAGGTTGAGCGCCGTGCCGCGGACGTAGTTGAACAGCGACAGGTACACCGTGAACGCCGTCGGCAGGTCCAGGCCCTCGGCGACCATGGTGGACAGCATCCACTCGCCGAACGGCAGTGCGTTGCCGACCGGCTGGGGGCGGGTCAGCGACAGCGCCGACGCCAGCCAGGGGTGCGCGCGGAACAGGTCCCACATCAGGCGGGCGGCCAGCTCCAGCCGGGGCCGCCAAGGCAGTTCGGCGTCGGCGTCGGAGAACGCGACGGGAGCGAAGACCTGTTCCATCATCAGGGTGACCAGGCCGTCCTTGTCCGGCACGTGCCGGTACAGCGACATGGTGGCGGCGTCCAGCTCGGCAGCGACCCGGCGCATCGACAGCGCTTCCAGGCCCTCCGCGTCCGCGATCTCCACCGCCGCGGCGACGATCCGATCCGTCGTCAGGCCGCCCTCCGCGGCGGGTCGGCGGGGGATCTGCCGCTCGCCGGCGGCCGGGCGGGACGGGGACCGCACGGGTGGGTCGGCGTCGGCGACCACCGTGCCGACGCCCGGAACCGCCCGGACCAGGCCCTGGCCGCGCAGCTCCGCCAGCACCTTGGTGGCGGTGGCCATCGCCACGTTCCACCGGCGGGTGATCTCCCGGGTGGACGGCACCCGGTCGCCGGGCCGCAGCTCGCCGCGCTCGATGCGCTGCCGCAGTTCGCCCGCGATCTGCTCGTAGCGGTCCACCCGCTCCACCTCCGCACTAGTGCACCAGTCGGCCCATGCTAGCTGCCGAGGTCGGTGCCGCACCAGGGCGCGGGCCTGCCCGGAGCGCACTAGTGCACTAGTGCAGCAGTTCGGGAATCCGCGATGAATTGCTTGCGCAGTGCGGTGCGTACGCCGTACGTTCGGTGACATGAAGAGCGACATCGAGAACGCGGACATCCTCGTCTCCGGCGGCGGCATCGCCGGACCCACCCTGGCGTACTGGCTACGCAGGGCCGGCTTCCGTCCCGTCGTGGTGGAGCGCGCCCCCGCGCCCCGCCCGGGCGGGCAGACCGTCGACCTGCGCGGCGCCGGGCGGACCGTCATCGACCGGATGGGCCTGCTCGACCAGGTCCGACAGGTCGCCGTCGACCAGCGCGGCCTCGCCCTGGTCGACCGGAACGGCAAGCACCTCGCCGAACTGCCCACCGAGGCCTTCGGCGGCGAAGGCATCGTCTCCGACCTCGAAATCCTCCGCGACGACCTCGCCGCCGTGCTCCACCGGGCCACCGCCGACGACGTCGAGTACCTCTTCGACGACACCGTCACCTCCCTCCGGGAGGACGCCGACGGCGTGCACGTCACCTTCGAGAACGCCCCGCCCCGCCGGTTCGACCTGGTGGTCGGCGCGGACGGCCTGCACTCCACCGTCCGCCGCCTCGCCTTCGGCCCCGAATCCGAACTGGTCTCCCCGCTCGGCTGCTACACCGCCTGGTTCACCGCCCGCACCGACCTGGACCTCGACGGCTGGTTCCTGATGTACAACGCCCCCGGCGGCCTGGTCGCCTCCGCCCGCCCCGGCCGGCTGCCCGGCGAGGTCAAGGCGGGCTTCAGCTTCCGCTCCGGCCCGCTCGCCTACGACCGCCGCGACCTCGCCACCCAGCGGCGCCTGCTCACCGACCGCTTCACCGGCCGCGGTTGGGAGTGCGACCGGCTGCTCGCCGCGATGGCCGACGCGGACGACTTCTACTTCGAGTCCCTCGGCCAGGTCCGCCTCGACTCCTGCACCCGCGGCCGGGTCGCCCTGATCGGCGACGCCGCCTGCTGCCCCAGCCCCCTCACCGGGCTCGGCACCAGCCTCGCCCTGGTCGGCGCCTACCTCCTGGCGGGCGAACTCGCCTCCGCCCGCGGCGACTTCACCACCGCCTTCGCCCGCTTCCAGCAGCAGATGAAGCCCTACGCCGCCAAGGCCCAGGAACTCCCCCCGGGCGGCGTCGCCGGCTACGCCCCCAACCGCCGCACCATGATCACCCTCCGCGCCGCCTCCATGCGCTGGATGACCCGCCGCCCCTTCCGCACCCTCATGGAGGCCCAGGCCGCCAAGGCGGGCGACGTCGAACTGCCCGACTACGCCGTCGCGTCGGCCGCGCCCGGGGCCTGAGCGGACGGCCGCGCGCCGGTCACGGAGTGGTGCGCCGAAGTCGGGGCCGCCCGACGACCACCAGTGCCGCGGCAAGGGAACGGCCCCGGCCCCGTGGGGGGAGGCCGGGGCCGTTCGGGGGTGCGTCAGCCGGTGAAGCCGGCCGTGATGGTGCTGAACTGCCAGTCGCTCTGGGCGATGCCGGAGCAGGTCTCCTGGAGGCCGCCGCCCGGGCAGCC
This sequence comes from Kitasatospora sp. NPDC059795, assembly GCF_042732175.1. NCBI lineage: Bacteria > Bacillati > Actinomycetota > Actinomycetes > Kitasatosporales > Streptomycetaceae > Kitasatospora > Kitasatospora sp. NPDC059795. Next base: position 206,120 of record NZ_JBHWID010000005.1, on the reverse strand, counting down.
GCGGTCGCGGTTGACGGACCAGAAGGCGAGGCGGGCGATGTGGTTGGTGTTGGACCAGTCGCGGATGGCCGTCCAGTTGGCGAGGGAGGTGGTCTCGTTGTTGTCGCTGAGACCGTTCATGCCGGAGATGCCCAGGTGCGAGTAGGCGGTGGCGTCGTCCCAGCCGTACGCCGACTTCAGCTTGTTCTTCAGGCCGTTGGCCGCGCTGACGGTGGCGGCGTACATGTCGGTCGAGGCGTTGCCGAAGTCGAACGGCATGATGGTGAAGACGTCGATGTCCGCGCCCAGTGCCTTCGACTGCTCGATCAGCCGGTTGCCGGGCGCCGTCGGACCGCTGGTGGCGGTGCCGAAGGTGACGATGGTGCGGATGCCCGGGTTCTTCTGCTTGACGATCTTCAGCGCTCCCAGGATGCGGTCCTGGACGGTGTAGTTCTCGAACTCGTCGGTGTTCTCGATGTCGATGTCGATCGCCTTCAACTGGTAGGCGTCGATCACCTTCTGGTAGGCGCCCGCCAGCGCGGTGGCGTCCGCGCAGGCCGGGCCGAGCTTGTTGCCCGACCAGCCGCCGAAGGACGGGACGACGTCGCCGCCGGCAGCTCGGACCGCGTTGACGGTCTGCTGGTCGACGCCGTTCAGCAGCGGCCGCTGACTGTCCCAGGTCGGGTTGCAGCCGTTCTGCGCCAGCACGAACGCCAGGGTGAACCACTTGATCCCGCTGGCGTTCATCACCGTGGTCGGCGACGGCGGGTTGCCCCACCCGTTGTACAGGTACGGCGCGGCCTGCTTGAAGCCGCCCGGCGTGCCGCCGCCGGTCGAAGGCGTCGTCACCGCAAGGGAGTTGGAGGAGGCCGAGACGTTGCCCGCGGCGTCGTGGGCCTTGACGGTGAAGGTGTAGGCGGTCGAGGCGGTCAGGCCCGTGACGGTCGCGGAGGTGCCGGTGACGGTGGTCGCCAGCGTCCCGTTGCGGTACACGTCGTAGCCGGTCACGCCGACGTTGTCGCTCGACGCGCCCCAGGAGAGCGAGACCTGCGTCGCGGCGGTGGCGGTCGCCACCAGGCCGGTCGGGGCCGTCGGCGGCTGGGTGTCGGTGACGGGGCCGCCGCCGGGGCCGTCCAGGCTGACGTCGTCCGCGTAGTACGTGCCCTGGCCGAACCACCCGTTCAGGTAGACCTCGGCGCTGGTCTGGGCGGCGCCGGTGGTGAACGTCACCGACAGCTGCTTCCAGTCGGACGCCGACGGCGTCCAGGTCGAACCGGCGCCCGTCACGCCCAGGTACACGTAGGTGCCGCGCACCCAACTCGACAGCGTGTAGGTGGTGTTGGGCTGCACCGCGACGGTCTGCGCGCACTTGGCGGTGTCACCGGCGGTGACCGCGCCGGCCAGCGCCTTCGAGCCGCCGTGCACGGGGGTGGAGACCACCGAGCCGGTGCCGCCCGAGCAGGACCAGCCACTCAGGGTGCCGGACTCGAAGCCGGGGTTGGTCAGGATGTTCGCGGCACTCGCGGAGCCCGGGACGGCCGCGACCGCGGCGCCCGCCAGCAGCAGCGCCGCTGCTCCTACGGCCGTGGCACGGCGATTGAAGGCATGCATGGGGGACCTCCAGTGGGGGTGGGGGTTGGAGGTGCGGGGAGCGCGGACAACAAAATGGACTGGACCAATCCCGACTGTCAAGACCAGGTCAAGGATCGGACGGTGAACCGACCCGCCGTCAGGGCCCGCCGCGCTGCTCCGTCCGGGTGCCTTCCGGCACGCCGCCGAACCCCGCGCCGCCCTGCTCGGGCACGATCGTTCAGCCCTGCTGTGGCACCCGTTAAGAATTCCTCGATGGACCGAACCCGCCGTGACCAGGCAGATTTCACCCTGCCCGGCCGGTCCACCGCCGCATGCCGGGCCGCCCCCCGGGCCTGCCGACCGCAGGACCACCCGCACTTCGCGTCAGGAGCCCTCGCAGTGAAGGCACTCGTCAAGCTGGACGCCGCCCCCGGCCTGTGGATGACCGATGTCCCGGAGCCGGAGATCGGCCCGGGCGACGTCCTGATCAAGGTCCTGCGCACCGGCATCTGCGGCACCGACCTGCACATCCGCAAGTGGGACGGCTGGGCCCAGCAGACCATCAAGACCCCGATGACCATCGGCCACGAGTTCGTCGGCGAGGTCGCCGCCATCGGCGCCGCCGTCTCCGACATCACCGTCGGCGACCTGGTCAGCGGCGAGGGCCACCTGGTCTGCGGCAAGTGCCGCAACTGCTTGGCCGGCCGTCGCCACCTGTGCCGCAACACCATCGGCCTGGGCGTCAACCGGGACGGCGCGTTCGCCGAGTACGTCGCGCTGCCCGCCTCCAACGTCTGGGTGCACCGCGTCCCCGTGGACCTCGACGTGGCCGCCATCTTCGACCCGTTCGGCAACGCCGTGCACACCGCGCTGTCCTTCCCGATGGTCGGCGAGGACGTCCTGGTCACCGGCGCCGGCCCGATCGGCATCATGGCCGCCGCCGTCGCCAAGCACGCCGGCGCCCGCAACGTGATGATCACCGACGTCTCCCCGTACCGGCTGGAGCTGGCCCGCAAGGTCGGCGTCACGCTCGCCCTGGACGTCTCCCAGCACACCATCGAGGACGGCCAGCACCAGCTCGGCCTGCGCGAGGGCTTCGACGTCGGCCTGGAGATGTCCGGCCGCCCCGAGGCCATGCAGTCGATGATCGCCAACATGACGCACGGCGGAAAGATCGCCATGCTCGGCCTGCCCGCCGACCAGTTCCCGGTCGACTGGTCCGCCGTGGTCACCTCGATGCTCACCATCAAGGGCATCTACGGCCGCGAGATGTTCGAGACCTGGTACGCGATGTCCGTGCTGCTCGAAGGCGGACTCGACCTCAGCCCGGTGATCACCGGCCGGCACCCCGTCCAGGAGTTCGAAGCCGCTTTCGACGAGGCCGCCGGCGGCAACTGCGGCAAGGTCATCCTGGACTGGACCACGCTCTAGGCACCAAGCTCGGCAAGCCAGTTGACCCTTCGTTAGGAGCGACACACCCGTGTTCGACACCGTCCGCGACGACCTCGCCGCCACCCTCGCCGAGATCCGCGAAGCCGGCCTGTTCAAGCCCGAGCGCGTCATCGGCACCCCGCAGTCCGCCGAGATCACCGTCACCTCCGGCAACGGCGGCCAGGTGCTCAACTTCTGCGCCAACAACTACCTCGGCCTCGCCGACCACCCCAAGGTGGTCGACGCGGCCAAGGAGGCCCTCGACCGCTGGGGCTACGGCATGGCGTCCGTCCGCTTCATCTGCGGCACCCAGGACGTGCACAAGGAACTGGAGCAGCGCCTCTCCCAGTTCCTCGGCCAGGAGGACACGATCCTCTACTCCTCCTGCTTCGACGCCAACGGCGGCGTCTTCGAGACCCTGCTCGACGAGCGCGACGCCGTCATCTCCGACGCCCTCAACCACGCCTCCATCATCGACGGCATCCGCCTCTGCAAGGCCCGCCGCCACCGCTACGCCAACCGTGACCTGGCCGACCTGGAGCAGCAGCTCAAGGACACCCAGGACGCCCGCCGCCGCCTGATCGTCACCGACGGCGTGTTCTCCATGGACGGCTACATCGCGCCGCTCGCCGAGATCTGCGACCTCGCCGACCGCTACAACGCCATGGTCATGGTCGACGACTCGCACGCCGTCGGCTTCGTCGGCCCCACCGGCCGCGGCACCCCCGAACTGCACGGCGTGATGGACCGCGTCGACATCATCACCGGCACCCTCGGCAAGGCCCTCGGCGGCGCGTCCGGCGGCTACGTCGCCGCCCGCCGCGAGATCGTCGCGCTGCTGCGCCAGCGCTCCCGCCCGTACCTGTTCTCCAACTCGCTCGCCCCGGTGATCGCCGCCGCGTCGCTCACCGTGCTCGACCTGCTGGAGACCAGCGACGACCTGCGGGCCAAGCTCGCCGCCAACACCGCGCTGTTCCGCACGAAGATGACCGAGGCGGGCTTCGAGGTCCTGCCCGGCGAGCACGCGATCGCCCCCGTCATGGTCGGCGACGCCGCCAAGGCCGGACGCCTCGCCGAGCTGCTGCTGGAACGCGGCGTCTACGTGATCGGCTTCTCCTACCCGGTGGTGCCGCACGGCGCCGCCCGGATCCGGGTCCAGCTGTCCGCCGCGCACAGCACCGAGGACGTCGAGCGCGCCATCGCCGCGTTCATCGACGCCCGGGCCGCGCTCGGCGAGTAGCCGCCACAGCCTGGCGCGGGCACCCTCGACCGCGCCATCCCGACGGATCGCCCCGACCTTCCCATCCCGGGGCGGCCCGCCGCGGCGCGGGGAGCCATCCTGCCGGCTCCCCGCGCCCACTCTCGTCCGTGCGGACCGGCCCCGGACCCGCGCGTGCCCGGACCCGTGCGCCCGGACCTGTGCGCCCAGACCGGCCCGGACCCGCGTGCGCGGACCCGCCCGTACGGAGCAGTCCCGCGGCGCTGGCAGAATTGAGTCGTGATCGACGCACGACGGCTGCGGACCCTGCGGGCCGTGGCCGACCACCGGACCGTGACCGCCGCGGCGGCCGCGCTCTACCTCACCCCCTCCGCGGTCTCCCAGCAGCTCGCCGCGCTCGAACAGGAGACCGGCCACACCCTGCTGGTCCGCGACGGCCGGGGCGTCCGCCTCACCGCCGCCGGCGAGATCCTGGTCTGCCACGCCGACGCCGTCCTCGCCCAACTGGAACGCGCCGAGGCCGACCTCGCCGCCTACAGCTCCGGCGCCGCCGGCGAAGTCACCGTCGCCGCGTTCGCCACCGGCATCGCCATGGTCCTCGCCCCCGCGATCGCCGCCCTGGCCGGCAGCGACCCCGGCCTGCGGGTCAAGGCGCTCGACGCCGAGGGCGACGCCAGCCTGCCGATGCTGCTCGACGGCCGCGCCGACATCGCCGTCGCCGTCGAGTACCGCGGCGCGCCCCGCCCCGACGACCGGCGGCTCACCCGGCTCCCGCTGTACGCCGAACCCTTCGACGCCGTCCTCCCGCTCGGCCACCCGCTCGCCGACGGCAGCGGCCCCGTGGCCGTCGCCGACCTCGCCGCCGAGCCGTGGATCGGCCCCTACCCCGGCAACCCCTGCCACGACGTGGTGCTGCTCGCCTGCGAGAACGCCGGCTTCCAGCCCCGCCTGGTGCACTCCTCCGACGACTTCAGCGCCGTCACCGCACTCGCCTCGGCCGGCGCGGGAGTCGCCCTCGTCCCGCGCTCGGCGCTGCGCGGCACCGACCTCGGCCGGGTCGCCGTCCGGCCCGTCGACAGCGCCCTCGCCACCCGCAAGGTGTTCGCCGCGACCCGGGCCGGAGCGGAACTCCACCCGCTGATCCGGCCCGTCCTGGTCGCCCTCGCGGAGGCCGCCGAGCACCTCGACAGCAGCGTCCGGGCCTATCAGGCGGTCTGACGGACCGTCCGCGGAAAATCGTTGGACGGGCCGTGACTCCTTCACTACCGTCGGTGTCCAAACCGATGGAGACCCGGGAGGGGGCGCGCCGCGATGGAGCAGCAGCACGACCAGCAGGGCCGGCAGGAACAGGACCGACAGCAGGATCTGCGGCAGCGCGCCGAGCAGCGTGTCGAGCAGCGTGTCGAGCGGCGTGTCGAGCGGCGCGCCGCGCTGGTGGCGCGGATACGCGCGGCCAATGCGGAGACGCTGGAGAGGCTGGCCGAGCTGTGACGACCGGTCGGTTCAACGGCTTCACCGACTTCCTGGACGAGGACGACATCGCGTACCTGCTGGGCGAGGTCGCCACCGTCCGTGAGCACTCGTTGCTGCAGTCCGCGCTGGGCCGCCCACGCGCCTCGGTGTTCGGCGCCGACGCGTACCCCGACGTGTGGACCAAGGCGGTCGCGCTCGGTGAGTCCCTGTCCCGCAACCACCCCATGACGGACCGGAACAAACGCACCGCCTTCGAGTCGATGCTGCTGTTCCTCGACTACAACCAGCAGCCCTACACCGACCCGCACCCCGACGCGGCGGTCGACTTCGTGCTGCGCCTCGCCCAGGGCGGCTACGCGGGTCAACTGCCGGACGCCGTCGCTGACTTCCGCCGGATGGTGGGTATGTCGGAGTAGGGCCGGCACGGGGCACGGTCCGTCGTGCGGTCGTGCGGCCCCTGCGTCCCGACTGTCCGGCGCGGGCCCTGGCATATGCTGCCCGGTGGCCCGCGCCGGCCGTCACCCACCTCGCAGGAGAGCACCGATGAGCGATTTCGAGTCCGACCGCACCGCGCTTCCGATCGGCGTCATCGGGCTCGGAGACATCGCGCAGAAGGCGTACCTGCCGGTCCTGACCGCCCAACCCGGCCTGGACCTGCGGCTGATGACGCGGGACCGGGCCAAGCTGGACCGGATCGCGGACTCCTACCGGATCCCGTTCCGCACCACCGACCTCGACGAGCTGATCGACTCCGGCATCCGGGCCGCGTTCGTGCACGCCGCCACCGAGCAGCACGTCCCGATCGTGGAGAAGCTGCTCACCCGGGGCGTGGACGTGTACGTCGACAAGCCGCTCGCCTACGACCTGGACGGCGCACGCCGCCTGGTCGAACTCGCCGCGAGCACCGGCCGTTCGCTGATGGTCGGCTTCAACCGGCGGCACGCGCCCGGCTACCTGCTGGCCGCCGAACGGCCCCGCGACCTGATCGTGCTGCAGAAGCACCGCGAGGGCCTGCCCGAGCAGGCCCGCACCCTGGTGTACGACGACTTCATCCACGTCGTCGACACCCTGCGCTTCCTGGCCCCCGGCGAGATCGAGCACGTGGACGTCCGCTCCCGCACCCGCGACGGGCTGGTCGAGCACGTCGTGCTCACCCTCGCCGGGGAGGGCTTCACCGCGCTCGGCCTGATGAACCGGGTGTCCGGCTCCACCGAGGAGATCCTCGAAGTGTCCGGCGCCGACTCCAAGCGCGAGGTCCACAACCTCGCCGAGGTCGTCGACCACAAGGGCCAGCCCACCGTCCGCCGCCGCGGCGACTGGGTGCCGGTCGCCAGGCAGCGCGGCATCGAACAGGTCGTGCTGCACTTCCTGGACGCCCTGCGGGCCGGCAAGACCCTCGACGCCGCGGACGCGCTGCGCACCCACGAACTGTGCGAACTGATCGTGGAACGCATCGAGTCCGCGATCTGACCTGCCGTCGGGCTCTCCCCGCGGCCGGTCGCTCGAACGAGCGATTCACTCGATCGGTGCGCACCCCGAAAGGATCAGTTCCGCTTGTGCCGGTACGGGGCATGCGCCCAGCAGCGAAGCCGCTGATCAGCTGCCCGGCAGCCGCGGCCGCCGGTCCGCCCGGACCGGCGGCGGCCCGGGCCAACGGTACGGTGGCGAACGAGATCTGACCGCATGGAGAGCCACCGTGACCGCACCCGAGCCCGGGCCCCCGCCGCACGAAGGGGAGCACCCGGACGGCCCGCACCACGACGAGGGCCACGCGCCGGACCGGGTGACGTTCCACGCCTCCCGCGAAGGCGTCTCCTGGGAGGCCCCGGACACCCCGGCGACCCGCCGCGCCATCCTGCTCTCGCTCTCCATCGTCGGGACGGTCGCCACGATCACCGTCCTCGCCATGAACGCGGCCGGCATCATCACGGCCCTGCCCATCGGCGCCAAGTCCGTCGACGCCGTCCGCACCAGCCAGGCCCCGCCCGCCACGCCCTCGCCGCCCGCGCCACCGTCCGTACCGCCGTCACCGTCGCCTTCGCCGGTGCCCTCGCCGTCCGCCGAGCCCGGCCCGAGCGTCCGGGCACCGCGCACCGTCCCGCTCCAGATCGACGTGGTCAGCGGCGGCTACGAACTGATCGACCTGGACGCCCCGAACGACAAGCCGATCTCCACCCTGGTCAGCGACGAGGACTGGAACGCCATGACCGACGCCGACCAGAAGTCCTACGAGATCGTCGTCCACGACCACCCCGCCCCCACCCTCGTCCTCGGCAACCTCGCCGCCGTCCTCCCGGCCGGGGCCGACCTCACCGAGGCCACCTGCCGCGAAGCCGCCCGCGCGGGCACCATCAAGAGCTTCCGCTACGCCACCGCCGCCGAACGCCCCGCCAACGACGCCAAGGGCATCCGCGCCGGCGCCACCCTCTGCCTCACCAGCAGCAAGGGCGCCGTGATCGCCGTCCGGATCACCGACATCCCGTACGACCTCGGCCTGGTCAAACTCGACGTCACCAGCTGGCCCCCGACCACCACCGCCCCGGGCTGACGCCCCGGTTCGCACCCGCGCGCGCCCCCGAGGGTGCTCTCCCTGCTTTCGAGCCCGGCAGCGGAACGTTCGCGCCATTTGCTCGTGGCCGCTCCCCGGCGGAGCCGTTGTGCGGGGTTAGCCTGTGGCCATGGTTGCCCAACGGAATGAAGAAGTAGCCATGTCTGACGGGGAGTTCGTCAGCGGGCCCGCGCTCGTCCTCCGGTCTCTTGCCGCCGACCCCGATCGGCGGGCCATCGTCGACGCCGACGGCGTCGGCATCACCGCGGGGGAGTTCGCCGCCGCGACCTACCGCCTCGCGCACGAGCTGGTCGCCCGCGGCGTCACCGTCGGCTCCACCGTGACGCTGATGACGGGGAACACGCCCGAGGCGCTGAGCGCCCGGTACGCGGCAGGCCTCGCGGGCGCCCGGGTGGTGAACCTGTACGACGGGATGAGCGCGCCGGTGCTGGCCGAGATCGTGTCGAGCGTCGACACGGCGGTGATACTGGTGGACGCCGAACGGTACGCCGGCGCACCGGAGTTGCTGCGGTACGTCGAGGTGCCGACGGTCCTGACCCTGGGCCCCGGGCCGGACGGCGACGGGACGCTCGGGGAGGACGTGATCGCCGCGTCCGCGCACCGGCCCGCCGAGCCGCCGGACGTCCGGATCGGGCCGGACGACGACATCAGCATCCGGCACACCGGCGGCACCACCGGCATCCCGAAGGGCATCCTCACCCGGCACGGGACGTACCGGCTGATCTTCGACGACCCGGTCGGCAACGAGGAGGCGCCCCGCCTGCTGGCCGCCACCCCGCTGGCGCACCTCGCCGGGGTCTTCTCCGACCTGGTCCTGTACCACGGCGGTCTGGTGGTCCTGCTGCGTTCCTTCGAGCCCGGCGCCGTGCTGTCGGCCGTCGAACGCGAACGCATCACCGAGTTCTGGGTGCTGCCGGCGCTGCTCCACCAACTGCTCGACCACCCGGCGCTCGCCCGCACCGACCTGTCCAGCGTGCGGCAGATCATCTACGGGGGCAGCGCCGCCTCGCCGACCCGGATCCGGGAGGCGATGAAGGTGTTCGGGCCGGTGCTGGTCGGCGTCTACGGGATGTCGGAGGCGCAGATGATCTCCGTGCTGACGCCCCCGGAGCACGCCCGGATCGGCAGCGGCGGGCAGGTCCCGGTCGGCAGGCCCGTCCCGAACGTCGAGGTGGTGATCCGCGGCCTCGACGGCAAGGAGGTGCCGACCGGCGAGCAGGGCGAGATCCACCTGCGCTCCGACGCGATCATGGCCGGGTACTGGAAGCAGCCGGAACTGACCGCCAAGGTGATCCAGGACGGCTGGCTGAACACCGGCGACGTCGGCTACTTCGACGAGGACGGGTACCTGTACCTCTCCGACCGGGCCAAGGACCTGATCATCGTGGTCGGCGGCCACGTCTACCCCTCCGAGGTGGAAGACCTGCTGGTGACCCACCCGACGGTGGCCCGCTGCGCGGTCTTCGGCGTCCGCGACGACCAGGAGACCGAGCACGTGCACGTCGCCGTCGTCCCCGCCGCCGGCCGGCAGCCGCACCTGGACGAGCTCCGGGCGTTCGTCACCGAGCGGAAGGGCCGGATCTTCGCGCCCGAGGCGCTGCACCTGGTCGACGAGATCCCGCTGACGCCCGTCGGCAAGCCGGACAAGAAGCGTCTGCGCGAAGCCGTCACGGGCTGACCGCCGTGATCGCCCCTGGCACCGACGAAGCGTCAGGGGCGAGGCGCGTCCGGGGCGGTGCGGAAAACGGGAGGCGGCGGCCCGGCGGCGGCCGGTACGTTGACCGGATGCTGCTGACGAAGTATGCCCACGCGTGCGTCCGGATCGAGGACGGCGAGAAGTCCGTGCTGATCGACCCGGGCTGCTGGACGGCGCCGGAGGCGTTCGAAGGCGTCCGCGCGGTGCTGATCACCCACGGGCACGCCGACCACCTGGACGACGACCTGCTCGCGGCGGCCCGGAAGGCCGCCCCGGCGCTCCAGGTGTTCGCGCCGCAGGACGTCGCGGACGAACTGGGCGACGGCGTACGGCCGTTGACGGTGGGGGAGCAGTTCGAGGCGGGCGGCTTCGCGGTCCGCGCCGTCGGCGGCCGGCACGCCCAGGTCATCGACAACCACCCCGACTGCCCGAACCTCGGCTACCTGGTCGAGGGCGTCTACCACCCGGGCGACTCCCTGCACGTCCCGGACGAGGAGGTGCGCGCCCTGCTGCTGCCCGCCTCCGGGCCGTGGATGACGATGCGCGGGGCGATCGAGATGGTGCGCGCCGTCCGGCCCGAACGGACCTTCCCGATCCACGACGCCAACCTGAGCGAGATCGGCATGGCCAACTTCGACGGCTGGCTCGGCGAGGAGGCCGGCACCCGCTACGCGCGGATCGCGATCGGCGGATCCGCCCCGCTCGACTGAACCGGCACGCGCGGTCCACGGGCCCCCGGATCGGGTGAGACGATCCGGGGGCCCGTCCGTGTGCCGTCTGGGAATTCACTGGGAGCCAGGGCGCGCGGCACGAGGTTTCTCAAAGACGGTCTTGCTAGCTTCGTGACGCATGATCGACTCGTCCCACCTGGCAGCCCGGTCACGATCGTTGGTGGTCCACCTGCTGGCCCGGCTCCGCCCCAGGCACCTCGCCTGGCCGCTGTTCGCCCTCGCCTTCTGGCGCTACCTCGCGGTCTACGGACTGCCCTACGCCAACGACGTGGTCTTCCTCTGGCTGATCGCCGCACTGGTCGCCGCGTCCGTGCACAGCGGAGGCCGCAAGGGCTGGCTGCATGTGCTGCGCGACTGGGTGCCGGTGATGGCCGTCGTCTGGGCGTACTCGCTGCTCAGAGGCTACGGGGCGCACACCCCGTGGCGGCCGCACTACGCCCCGCAGATCGCCTTCGACAAGGTCCTCGGCTTCGGCGAGACCTGGACGGTGCGCCTCCAGCACCTGCTGTACCACCCCGGACAGCCACAGTGGTACGACTACGCGATCGTCGTGGTCTACATGTCGCACTTCTTCGCGGTGTTCGGGATCCTCGCCGTGCTCTGGAAGCGCAACCACGCCCGCTTCCGGCACTTCCTCGCCTGCTACCTGGCGATCACCTTCGCCGGCTTCCTCACCTACGTGCTGTACCCGGCCGACCCGCCGTGGCTGGCCGCGATCGAGAACCACCTGCCGGCCGTCGACCGGATAGTGAACGCCGTGCTGGAGAACAGCGGCCTGCACCGGGCCGGCACCATCTTCGAGAACGGCAGCCGGTTCGCCAACGACGTCGCCGCGATGCCCTCGCTGCACTCCGCCTACCCGATGATGATCGCCCTGGTGTTCTGGCCCCGGGCCGGCCGCACCCTGCGGGCGGTGCTGGCCGCGTACCCCGTGGCGATGGGCTTCACCCTGGTCTACGGCGGCGAGCATTTCATCATCGACGTGCTGGTCGGCTGGGCCTACGCCTGGGCGCTGGTCACCCTCGTCAACCGGCTGATCGCCCGCCGCGCCGCGACCCGCGCCGCGAAGCAGGACGCCGTGGCCGTCGCCGTGACGCCGCCCTCCGTCCCGGTCGGCTGAACGCCGGTCTTCACCCATGCGGGGCACCCGGCCCCGGTCCGGCAAGGTGGCGCCGGACCGGGGCCGGGGCGTTTCCGCAGGACCTCCGCGAGACCGCCGCGCGCTCGGCGCGTTCTCCTCACCGCCCGCGCAACCGCCCCGGAACCCCCCTCCGAGCGGCCGGGGAGTTTCCTGGGCGTTCGCTGGGAGCCGGACGCCCCGCGTCGCCGCCGGTCGGCCCGCGTACCGGAGCTGACCCACCGTCAAGAACCGCAGCCGGGCCGGGTCCCCGAGGGATGCGGCGAAGGCTTTGCCAATCCGTGGCGGAGTCTTGTTGCGGGCGGAGGTAGCGTCGTGCGGAACACCGCAGGAGGACCCCACCATGGCCGCACCCAACCCCCCGTCTGCGCCCGGCGAGCGCCCCCGACCCGCCGCCCGGCCGACGGCCCGATGATCTCCGGCCACACTCTCGCGCCTGCGCTGTGGGTGATCCTGACCCCGCTCGGTGTCCTGCTCTTCGGCGCCGGCCTGGCCTCCACCATCCGCATCCGCCCCGGCACCGACCGCCCCCGCGACCACCTCCTGGGCCCGCTGCTGATCGCCGCCGGCATCGTCGTCGCCGGCTTCGGCCTCTGGCTGCTCTGACCGCCCCGGCGATCAGTCGGCGAACAGCCGCACCCGGTCGAAGGTCCGACGCCACGCCGTCAGGCCCGCCGCCCAGCCGACCAGCGCCCCGACGACGGCCGCCGGGTCGTTCGTGAAGGCCTGGTAGTGCTCGGACGGGACGCCGTCGCGGTACTCCACCTGGTAGCGCCCGGGGTCGCGCAGCGACAGGCCGCGCTCGGTCGTCATCAGAAGCATGGCCGGAGCATGGCGCACCCCACCGACACGTCCCTCAGTCGGCGGCCGCCGACCAGCGGTGGAGCGTTCCGGTCGGGGCGTCGAAGGTCAGCCAGGTGCCGTCGCCGAGCGGTTGGGCGTGGCCGGGGGTGCGGCCCGTCGGGTAGGCGACGCGGTGGCGCGGGGCGAGGGTGGCGGCGTCGAGCAGCCAGTGGGCGCCCCGGTCGTCGTCGCAGTCGAGGGTGGAGGCGAGGACGGTGCGCGGGTCGACGAAGCCGCACGGCCAGTCCCAGCGGGCCGGGCGGTCCGGGTCGGCGGTGGGCGGCGGCGTGCCCTCGGCGAGCAACGTGCCGTCCAGGGCGTGCAGTTGGACGTCCCAGCCGTCGTGCTGCACCGTCAGGTACACGGGCCGCTCCGGGTGGACGCCGGTCAGGATGCGCTCGCCGACCGCCTCCGCGCGGACGTCGTGCAGCCGTGCGCCATCCCAGCGCGCCCAGTACAGGCCGATGCCGTCCTGGCCCATGCCCACGCACAGCCCGACGTGGCCGGTGCCCGGGTGCGAGAGCTGGTGCGAGCCCGCCGCGAAGGACTCCGGCAGCGGCAGCCGGGCCAGCTCCCGGCCGTCGGCGGCGTCCAGCACCACCCACGCCTCGGCGTAGTCGTCCTCGCCCGGGCCGGTCACCGGGATGTGCGCCCACACCGTCCGGCCGTCGTCCGCGACCCGGCAGGAGCCGTGCTCGGAGCCCTCGCACACCTGCTGCTCGTCCCCGCTGTGCGGATGGCCCGGTTCCGGCCCCCAGCAGCTGTGCCGGAACTCCCAGCGGGTCGTGCCGTCACGGTTCACGGCCCGCACCGCGCGCTGCCCGGAGAACACCGCGAACGAGCCGTCCGGGCCCACCGAGTGCACGCCGCCCGACCAGCCCGGCCACGGCAGCGGGAACGTCGCCTCCGGGGGCCCGCCGGCGACCGCGTCCAGGTCGAACACGGCCAGCCGCGCCCCGTCCCGCAGCAGCGCCCGGCGCGAACCGGCGCGCCCCTCGAACCCGAACCCGTGCACCAGCTCCCGCCCGCCCGGCAGGGCGAGCGTGCCGCGCAGCACCGCATCGACCGTCATCCGGCCGACCCTACAACGCGCTACGGGCAGACCCAGCAGTACAGGTGGGCGCCCCGGGCCGTCGAGCGGACCGCGATCGCGGCCAACTCGCCGAGGAACCGGGCGAGTTCGTCCGGATCGGCCGGGCCGTGGAAGGCCTCCTCGGCTGCCGCCCAGCGTTCGGCGACCTCGCGCAGCGCTTCGTCGCCGCGCCGCGCCAGCGCGTCCCGGAAGACGTCCGACAGCGCCAGCACCACCACCTCGCCGTCCTCGATCATCCCGACCAGCGCCCCGCGCCGCCGGTCCGCCCGGAGCTCCGCGTCCGAGCGCCCCGTCAGCAGCTCCTCGGCCGGCCCGAGTGTGACGATCGGGTCGATGCCCTTCACCTCCGTCCCGTCGTACCCCGCCCCGAAGGGCTCGTCGTCGTCCCGGACGATCGCGCCCAGCGCGTCGTCGTCGTCAGCAGCGGCGAAGTAGCCGAACAGCACACCCATGGCCCGGAGCATGGCACCCGCCGCCGACAACGGGTCGCGGACTGCGGCCGCTGCTTCGTCAACTGGCCGCCGTCGAAAAGCAATCGAGGGCAAGATCCACCTTTGCTATGGTGGCGCGATGCCATCGGTCAAGAAGTTCCAGATCACCTTCGACTGCGCCGATCCGGAGCGTGTCGGCCGCTTCTGGTGCGAGGCGCTCGGGTACGTCCCGCCGCAGACGCCGGACGGGTTCGACAGCTGGGAGGCGTACACCGCGGCGCAGCCCGCCGAGCAGCGCGGCTCCTGGTTCGTGGCGAGCGACCCCGAGGGCGTCGGCCCGCGGATGTACTTCCAGCGCGTCCCCGAGGGCAAGGTCGTCAAGAACCGCGTGCACCTCGACGTCCGGATCGGCACCGGCCTGGTCGGCCAGGAGCGCCTCGCCGTGCTGGAGGCCGAGTGCGCCCGCCTGGTCGCGCTCGGTGCGACGCGCGGTCAGCTGCTGCTGGCGGACGAGCACAACGAGTCCTGCCAGAACATGCAGGACGTCGAGGGCAACGAGTTCTGCCTCGACTGACCGGCCCCGTCACCCGGCCCCGTCACCCGGTCCCGTCACCCGGTCCCGTCATTCGGCCTCGGCGTGCGGCGTCCAGCCGCTCGACGCCGCCCAGGGCTCGGCGACGGTGACGACGAGGTCGACGACCGGGTCCTTGACGTCGGCGTAGGTGTCGACGTCGTGGACGACGCCCGCCAGCACGGACTTGAACCGCGCGTACGCCGGCACCGCCTCGGGGTGGGCGCGGAACCAGTCGCGGAAGAGCAGCGCGAGCCGCTCGTTCGGCGAGCCGAGAAGGCGGACGTGCAGGTTGCAGTCCGCGCCGGGGTGTCCGCGTCGCCGCCAGAACCGCTTCGTCCACCGCTCGGGGTCGTCCTCGATGCCCGCGGGCACATGGTCGTACCGGTGCGGGAGGCGCTGGAAGCCCTTCTCGGCCAGCACCCGGTCGAACGCGCGCTCCGCCCCGGGCAGGTCCGCGACGGTGATCTGCAGGTCCAGGACCGGCTTCGCGGCCATGCCGGGGATCGCCGTGCTGCCGATGTGCTCGACGTGCAGCGCCAGCGGCGCGAGGTCCGCGCGGAGCTCGTCCGCGAGGGCGCGGCCGCGCTCCGCCCACGCCGGGTCGTGGTCGAGGACGAGGGGTGCGGAGGTCGTGTCCGTGGTCATCCGATCAAGGTACCCCAGGGCCGTCACGGGGCGACCGGAAGCTCCAACAGCTCCTCGGGCGGCCGGAATCCGGAGCGCCGGTAGAGCGGGGCGCTGCGTTCGGACGGCCAGACGATCAGCGTGTCGAGGCCCTCGGCCTCCGCGTACCGCCGGACAGCCGCCAGCAGCGCCGCGCCCGCGCCCCGGTTCCGGTGCGGCGGCGTGACGTAGAAGTTGGTGACGTACCCGAGCGGGTCGTTGTCCGCGTACGGCTCCGGCACCCGCTCCACCAGGTGCAGGAACACGTGCCCGCAGACCTCGCCGTCGTGCTCCACCACCCAGGCGGGCCACCGCCCGCCGCCGAGCCGGTCGCGCAGCCACCGCTCGGCCTGCTCCACCGGCCGGGCGCCGGCCGCCGGCGACCCGTCGTGGTCCTCGTGCTTGAACGCCCAGCGCAGTTCCGCCAGCACCCGCGCGTCGCCGGGCCGGGCCGCGCGTACGGTCAGATCGTCCGCCATGACGAAGAGTCTGGCCGACCCCGGCGCACACGGAGGAACCGCCCCCGGGACTTCCCGCGGGGGAGCGGCCGTTCGGTCCGCCGCCGCGGTCTTCGGCCACCGCCGGAGCGACCGGCCGGGGCCGATATTCGGCCGATCCCGTTCCGGATCCCGGTGGCCGCAGGGCCTCACTCGCCGATGGCCGCCCGGTAGCCCGCGGCGTCCAGCAGCTCCTTGAGCTCGGACTTCTCGGACGGCTGGAGCTTGAAGATCCAGGCGTCGTAGGGCTCCTCGTTGAGCAGCTCCGGGCTGTCGGCCAGTTCCTCGTTCACGGCGACCACCTTGCCGCCGACCGGCGAGTAGATGTCCGACGCGGCCTTGACCGACTCGACCACGCCGGCCGCGCCGCCGGCCGTGAAGACCTTGCCGACCTCCGGCAGCTCCACGAACACCACGTCGCCGAGCGCCTTCTGGGCGTGATCGCTGATTCCGACCGAGACCGTCCCGTCGCCCTCCAGGCGCGCCCACTCGTGCGACTCGGCGAAGCGCAGATCGGCAGGGATGTTCGACATTTCCTTCTCCTTCAGGGGGGTGGGTCGAGCAGCAGCCTCAGCATGCCCGAGGCCGTTCGGCGGCGATCGGATTTCCCGCGCGTCGCCGACGGAACGTCAATGTCGGTTGACGGAAGGGCGGTCGACGCAGCGCGCGTCCGTCAGTGGAATTCGACCGCGAGCCGGTCGGTGACGAGCATCAGGTCCTCGATCGTGCCCTCCCCGGTCGCGTCGTCGACGTCCCGCCGGCCCAGTCGCACCGGGACGGCGTCGGTGATGGTCCAGGTGGCGAGCAGGGTCTCGCCGCTGCCGTCCGTGAGGGAGACCCGGCAGTCCTTCCGCTCGACCCGGTTCCGGCTGGCCTCGTGGAGCCAGCTGAACAGCGGGCCGTCCTTCGGGGCGACGCCCTTGCGCAGGCTGATGGTCGCGGACCGCCGGCGACCGGGTGCGCGGTACCGGACGTCCTCGGCGTCGAAGGCCAGGCCCAGGGCCGAGGCGAAGAAGCCGTCGGCCCTGCCGTGACCGCCGAGGTCGAGGCGGAACCAGTGGTTCGGAACGCTGTGGCCCGAGGTGGCGAACTCGGTGGGGGCCATGCCGGTGCTCCTGGGCGGAGAGAAGTGGATCAGTCGCACGCATGCTCGCGAACAAACCCCGAGGCCGGCGCGGAAACGCCGGAAGATCACCGGTTCGGGGGACAGCGGCGGGGCGAGGCGGGGCGGGACGGGGCGAGCCGGCCGGGCCGGTGCCGGGTTCGGCAAGAAACAAGCACGCGTGCTTGATTTGTCGGCGGGACGGTGCCACGCTCGGTCCCGACCGGATCGGCGGAGGGCTCGCCGATCCGGCCGAACGACTGTTCTTCGAGCGGGAGTCGAGGAGGTGCGCCGTGTTGCGGATCGGCAATGCTTCGGGGTTCTACGGGGACAGGTTCGCGGCGTTCCGGGAGATGCTGACCGGCGGCCCGCTGGACGTCCTCACCGGCGACTACCTGGCCGAGCTGACGATGCTGATCCTGGCCCGCGACCGGCTGCGCGACCCGGGGCTCGGCTACGCGCGGACGTTCCTGCGGCAGGCCGAGGAGTGCCTCGCGGAAGCACTCGACCGGGGCGTGCGGATCGTCGTCAACGCGGGCGGCCTGAACCCGGAGCGGCTCGCCGAGGCGCTCGGCGAGCTCGCCGACCGGCAGGGCGTCCGGGCCCGGATCGGGCACGTCACCGGCGACGAACTACTGCCCCGCGCCCAGGAGTTCGGCTGGACCGGGGAGGACCCGCGCCGCCCGCTGCTCGCCGCCAACGCCTACCTGGGCGCGTTCGGCATCGCCGAGTGCCTGCGCGGCGGCGCCGACGTGGTGGTGACCGGCCGGGTGACCGACGCCGCGCTGGTGGCCGGACCGGGCATCGCGCACTACGGCTGGACGCCCGACGACCTGGACGCGCTGGCCGGCGCGGTGGTCGCGGGCCACGTGCTGGAGTGCGGGGCACAGGCCACCGGCGGGAACTACGCCTTCTTCGCCGAACACGCGGCCGGGAGCCTCGACCGCCCCGGCTTCCCGCTCGCCGAACTCCACGCCGACGGCAGCAGCGTGATCACCAAGCACCCGGGCACCGGCGGAGCGGTGACCGTGGAGACCGTCACCGCCCAACTCCTGTACGAGACAGCCGGACCGCGCTACCTCGGCCCCGACGTCACCGCCCGCCTGGACACCGTGACGCTCACCCCGGACGGACCGGACCGGGTACGGATCGACGGAGTGCGCGGCGAGGCCCCGCCCGCCACCCTCAAGGTCGGGCTGAACCGGCTCGGCGGCTACCGCAACGAGCTGGTGTTCGTCCTCACCGGACTCGACATCGAGGCCAAAGCGGCACTCGTGCAACGGCAGTTGACGCAGGCGCTGACCGACCCGCCGGCCGAGCTGCGCTGGACGCTGGCCCGCACCGACCACGAGGACGCCGACACCGAGGAACGGGCCAGCGCGCTGCTCCGCCTCGCCGCCCGCGACCCGGGGGAGGCCAGGGTCGGCCGCGCCCTCACCGCCGCTGCCGTCGAACTCGGCCTGGCCGGCTACCCCGGCTTCCACCTGACCGCGCCGCCCGCCCCGGCCGCACCCTACGGGGTGTTCGAGGCACGGGAGTTGGACGCCAAGGAGGTCGAGCAACTGGCCCACCTGCCCGGCGGCGAAACCGTCACCGTCACCGTCCGTCCGGCACCCCACCCCGCACCCCGCCCCGGGGCCCAATCCGCGCAGGAACAACCGCAGTTGCCGAACGAGCCCGGCCCGGGGCCGACCCGCCGCGCCCCGCTCGGACTGGTCGCCGGCGCCCGCAGCGGCGACAAGGGCGGCGACGCCAACCTCGGCGTGTGGGCCCGCAACGACGCCGGCTGGCGCTGGCTCGCGCACACCCTCACCGTCGAAAACATCCGCGAACTCCTGCCGGAAACAGCGGAGTTGACCATCGAGCGGCACCTGCTGCCGAACCTCCGCGCGGTGAACTTCACCCTCCGCGGCCTGCTCGGCGAAGGCGTCGCCGCCCAGGCCCGGTTCGACCCGCAGGCCAAAGCGCTGGGGGAGTGGCTGCGCTCCCGGCACCTCGACATCCCGGAGGCACTGCTGTGACCGTACTGCCCACCCGGCTGGACACCAGCGGGCCCGCGTACACCGCCGACCGCGCCGCCATGCTGGAGAAACTCGCCGCGCTGGACGCCGAGCACGCCGGGGCACTGGCCGGCGGCGGCCCCAAGTACGTGGAACGGCACCGCAGTCGGGGCAAACTGCTGGCCCGCGAACGGATCGAGCTGCTGATCGACCCGGACTCGCCGTTCCTCGAACTGTCGCCGCTGGCCGCCTGGGGCAGCGACTACCCGGTCGGCGCGTCGCTGGTCACCGGGATCGGCGTGATCGAGGGCGCCGAGTGCGTGATCACCGCCAACGACCCCACCATGCGCGGCGGTTCGTCCAACCCGTGGACGCTCCGCAAGGCCCTGCGCGCCAACGAGATCGCGCTGCGCAACCGCCTCCCGCTGGTCAACCTGGTCGAGTCGGGCGGAGCGGACCTGCCCAGCCAGAAGGAGATCTTCATCCCGGGCGGCGCCCTCTTCCGCGACCTCACCCGCCTCTCGGCCGCCGGAATCCCCACCGTGGCCGTCGTGTTCGGCAACTCCACGGCCGGCGGCGCGTACGTGCCCGGCATGTCCGACCACGTGATCATGGTCAAGGAGCGGGCCAAGGTCTTCCTCGGCGGCCCGCCGCTGGTCAAGATGGCCACCGGCGAGGAGGCCGACGACGAATCCCTCGGCGGCGCCGAGATGCACGCCCGCACCTCCGGCCTGGCCGACCAGCTCGCCCTCGACGAACCCGACGCGCTGCGCCTGGCCCGCCGCACCGTCCACCGCCTGCACTGGCGCAAGTCCGGCCCCGGGCCCGACAGTCGGCACCTGCCGCCGAAGTACGACGAGGACGAACTGCTGGGCGTCGTCCCCGGCGACCTGAAGGCGCCGTTCGACCCGCGCGAGGTGATCGCCCGGATCGTCGACGGCTCCGACTTCGACGAGTTCAAACCGCTGTACGGCAGCAGCCTGGCCACCGGCTGGGCCACCGTCCACGGCTACCCGGTCGGCATCCTGGCCAACGCGCAGGGCGTGCTGTTCAGCCAGGAGTCGCAGAAGGCCGCCCAGTTCATCCAACTCGCGAACCGGCGCGACCGGCCGCTGCTGTTCCTGCACAACACCACCGGCTACATGGTCGGCCGGGACTACGAGCAGGGCGGCATCATCAAGCACGGCGCGATGATGATCAACGCGGTGTCGAACAGCACCGTCCCGCACATCTCGGTGCTGATGGGCGCCTCCTACGGCGCCGGCCACTACGGCATGTGCGGACGCGCCTACGACCCGCGCTTCCTGTTCGCCTGGCCCAGCGCCAAGTCCGCCGTGATGGGCCCGCAGCAACTGGCCGGCGTGCTCTCGATCGTGGCCCGCCAGTCCGCCGCCGCCAAGGGCCTGCCCTACGACGAGGACGCCGACGCCGCCGTCCGCGCCATGGTCGAGCAGCAGATCGAGGCCGAGTCGCTGCCCGCGTTCCTCTCCGGCCGGCTCTACGACGACGGGGTGATCGACCCCCGCGACACCCGCACCGTGCTCGGCGTCTGCCTCTCCGCGATCCACAGCGGCCCGGTCGAGGGCGCCCGCGGCTACGGCGTCTTCCGGATGTAACACCAGCCCACTGACGAAGGGGAATTGACGGATGATCACCTCACTGTTGGTGGCCAACCGCGGCGAGATCGCCCGCCGGATCTTCCGCACCTGCCGCACCCTCGGCATCGCCACCGTCGCCGTGTACGCCGACCCGGACGCCGACGCCCGGCACGTCCAGGAGGCCGACACCGCCGTCCGGCTGCCCGGCGCCGCGCCCGCCGACACCTACCTGCGCGCCGACCTGCTGATCCGGGCCGCCCTCGACGCGGGCGCCGACGCCGTCCACCCCGGCTACGGCTTCCTCTCCGAGAACGCCGCCTTCGCCCGCACCGTGCAGGACGCCGGACTGCTCTGGGTCGGCCCGCCGCCCGCCGCGATCGCCGCCATGGGCTCCAAGACCGCCGCCAAACGCCTGATGGCCGCCGCCGGCGTGCCGGTCCTCACCGTCGGCCCCGAACCCGCCGAGGCCGACCTGCCGCTGCTGGTCAAGGCCGCGGCCGGCGGCGGCGGACGCGGCATGCGGGTGGTGCGCACCCTCGCCGAACTGCCCGACGCGCTGGCCGCGGCCCGGGCCGAGGCGGCCGCCGCGTTCGGCGACGACGAGGTGTTCTGCGAGCCCTACCTGCCCGCCGGCCGTCACCTGGAGGTCCAACTGCTGGCCGACGCGCACGGCACCGTGTGGGCCGTCGGCGACCGCGACTGCTCGCTGCAACGCCGGCACCAGAAGGTGATCGAGGAGGCCCCCGCGCCGGGCCTCGACCCCGCACTGCGTACCCGCCTGCACGCCGCCGCCACCGCCGCCGCCCGTGCCATCGGCTACCGCGGCGCGGGCACCGCCGAGTTCCTGCTCGCCCCCGACGGGCGACTCGCGTTCCTGGAGATGAACACCCGCCTCCAGGTCGAACACCCCGTCACCGAAGCCGTCACCGGCCTCGACCTGGTCGCCCTCCAACTCGCCGTCGCCGAGGGCGAGAAGCTCCCCGCCACCGCGCCGCCCGCGCGGGGCTGCGCGATCGAGGCGCGCCTGTACGCCGAGGACCCCGCCCGCGACTGGCAGCCCGCCACCGGTACCGTCCACCTGCTCGAAGTCCCCGGCGTGGACGTCGAGTTCGACACCCTCCCGGCGCCCGCCGGCCTGCGCCTGGACGCCGGCATCGGATCGGGCGCCGGCGACGCGCACGCCGACCGGATCACCGTCCACTACGACGCGATGCTCGCCAAGGTGATCGCCTGGGCCCCCACCCGCCGCGCCGCCGCCCGCCGCCTCGCCGACGCCCTCGCCCGCACCCGCCTGCACGGACCCGCCACCAACCGCGACCTGCTGGTCCGCGCCCTGCGCCACCCCGCCTTCCTGGACGGCGCCGTGCACACCGCCTTCCTCGCCGAGCACGCCGACCAACTCCTCGGCCAGGACGCCAAATCCGCCCAGCTCGCGGCCCTCGCCGCCGCCCTCGCCGACGCCGCCGCCCGCCCCGGCGCCACCGCCCCGTCCGGCTGGCGCAACCTGCCCTCCCAGCCGCAGCACAAGCGCTACCGCACCACCGACGGCGCCGAATTGGACGTCCGCTACCGCCTCACCCGCGACGGCCTGCGCGCCGAGGACCACCCCGACGTCCAACTCCTCGGCAGTACAGCGGAATCCGTCGACCTCGCGGTCGGCCCGCTGCGCTGCCGCTACCGGATCGCCCGGCACGGCGACCAGGTCTTCGTGGACAGCCCGACCGAGCACCACACGCTGACCGTCCTCGACCGATTCCCGGACGCCGCAGCTCAGTTGGCCCCCGGAACGCTGCTCGCCCCGATGCCCGGCACGGTCGTCCGGATCGCCGCCGAACCCGGCCGGACCGTCACCGCCGGGCAGCCGCTGCTCTGGCTGGAGGCGATGAAGATGGAACACCAGGTCACCGCCCCGGCCGACGGCACGCTCGCCGAACTCCCTGTCGCCGTCGGCCAGCAGGTCGAGACCGGCGCCGTGCTCGCGGTGGTCACCGTCACCTGAGACTGCCTTCGAAACCCTTGCGCACCAAGCCGGTTGGGCGATCCCGCACACCGGCCACCCTCGCCCGGAAGGACCCGCCGATGTCCGCACCGCGCACCACCGCCTTGCCCGCCTCCCCGCTGATCGAGTCCGAGGACCGCCGCGCGCTGCGCGAAGCCGTCGCCGCGCTCGGCCGCCGCTACGGCCGCGAGTACTTCCAGCGCAAGGCCCGCGAGAACCAGCCCGTCGAAGAACTCTGGTCCGAGGCCGCCAAGTTGGGCTACCTCGGCGTCAACCTGCCCGCCGAACACGGCGGCGGGGGCGCGGGCATCAGCGAACTCGCCGTCGTCCTGGAGGAGTTGGGCGCGGCCGGCTGCCCGCTGCTGATGCTGATCGTCTCGCCCGCGATCTGTGGCACCGTGATCGCCCGGTTCGGCACCGAGGAACAGAAGCGGCGCTGGCTGCCCGGCCTCGCCGACGGCAGCAAGGTGATGGCGTTCGGCATCACCGAGCCCGACGCCGGCTCCAACTCGCACCGCATCTCCACCGTCGCCCGCCGCGACGGCCAGGACTGGCTGCTCAGCGGCCGCAAGGTCTTCGTCTCCGGCATCGACCACGCCGACGCCGTGCTGTTCGTCGGCCGCACCGAAGACGCCCGCACCGGCAGGCTCAAGCCCGCCCTGTTCGTCGTCCCGCGCGACACCCCCGGCTTCGAGTACCGCCCCATACCGATGGAACTCACCGCCCCCGAACGGCAGTTCCAGGTCTTCCTGGACGACGTGCGGCTGCCCGCCGACGCCCTGGTCGGCGACGAGGACGCCGGGCTGCTGCAACTGTTCGCCGGACTCAACCCCGAGCGGATCATGACCGCCGCCTTCACCCTCGGCATCGCCCGCTACGCCCTCGACACCGCCGTCGCCTACGCCCGCACCCGCACCGTCTGGGACAAGCCGATCGGCGCCCACCAGGGCATCGCCCACCCGCTCGCCCAGTGCGCCATCGAGGTCGAACTCGCCCGCCTGATGACCCAGAAGGCCGCCCACCTCTACGACGCGGGCGACGACCTGGCCGCCGGCGAGGCCGCCAACATGGCCAAGTACGCCGCCGGCGAAGCCTCCTGCCGCGCCGTCGACCAGGCCGTCCAGACCCTCGGCGGCAACGGCCTCACCCAGGAGTACGGCCTCGCCGCCCTGATCACCGCCACCCGGG
This sequence comes from Kitasatospora sp. NPDC059795, assembly GCF_042732175.1. Lineage (NCBI taxonomy): Bacteria > Bacillati > Actinomycetota > Actinomycetes > Kitasatosporales > Streptomycetaceae > Kitasatospora > Kitasatospora sp. NPDC059795. The sequence continues at coordinate 182,324 of NZ_JBHWID010000005.1, read as the reverse complement.
TCGGCCGGGTCGCCCCGGTCAGCCGCGAAATGATCCTCAACTACGTCGCCCAGCACACCCTGGGCCTGCCCCGTTCGTACTGACGGACCGTCAGGAACCCCCGTGCGCCGGTGCGCGAAGCAATTCGAGGGATCGGCGTCCCGCGCCGGGACGGGCGGTTACGCTCCCGCCATGACGATCATGCACAAGTCCGACGAGCACACCGACGCCGGTCTCGCCCGCCGCGCCGCCGAGGCCGGCGCCGAGGCCGTCCGGGCCCACGCCTGGGCCACCGCCGAGAAGCACCACAAGGGCGGCGGCGACTTCGCCACCGCCGCCGACCTGGCCGCCGAGGCCGCCGTCCTCGACCTGCTGCGCGCCGCCCGCCCCGGCGACGCGTTCACCGGCGAGGAGAGCGGCCGCACCGGCGCGGCCGACGCCGACCGGCGGTGGCTGATCGACCCGCTCTGCGGCACCCTCAACTACGCCGTCGGCACCCACCTGGTGGCCGTCAACGTGGCCCTGCGCGAGCACGGCCGGACGGTCGCCGCCGCCACCGCCGACCCGTACACCGGCGAGACGTACTGGACCGACGGCGAGCGCGCCCACCTGCGCCACGACGGGCAGGACACCCCGCTGGTCCCGTCCGCACAGTCCGCGCTCGTCGACCTCAACCTCGACCCGCCCTACCCGAACGCCGCCGCGTTCCGCGCCGCGCACCTGCTCACCGACCCCGACTTCGAAGCCGCGTTCCGCCCCCGGGTGGTCTCCAGCACCCTGGCCGTCGCCTGGGTCGCCGCCGGCCGCCGCGCCGCCTACATCACCGACGGACACCTCGCCGACAGCGTCCACTTCGCCGCCGGCCTCGCCCTGTGCGAAGCGGCCGGCTGCACCGTCACCGACCTGCGCGGCAAGCCCCTGCACAGCGGCGGGGGCGGCCTGCTGGCCGCCGCCGACGCCGACACCCACGCCCGCCTGCTCGACCTGATCGACCGCCAGTACCACCGCGCGACCCCCTGATCACGCCACGCGCCCTGCCCGCGCCCCTCCCCGCCCCGGCAGCCTTGGCCAACAGCAGGCAGGAGCCCGCACCACCGAGACGCACGCCCGCACCACCGGCACCACCGAACAGGACCGCGCCGCCACCCCGACCGCCGAGCCCGCCCCGGAGGCCCGCATGGTGTTCCACAGCGACTACCCGACCGTCGCCCCGCTCGACCTGCCCATCCACGACGCCGTCCTCGGCGACTGCGCCACCGGCGAGCACGCCGAACGGCCCGCCCTGGTCGACGCACTGACCGGGCGGACCGTCAGCTACCGCGAACTCGACACGGGCAGCCGCCGGATCGCCGCCGGGCTGGCCGCGGCGGGCGTCGGCAAGGGCGAGGTGGTGGCGCTGTTCAGCCCGAACACCGTGGCCTACCCGCTGGCGTTCTACGGCGCCACCCGCACCGGCGCGACCGTCACCCCGGTCGGCTCGCTCGCCACCGCCGCCGACCTCGCCGGCCAGCTGCGCGACTGCGGCGCCCGCTGGATCATCACCGTCGCCGCGTTCCTGCCCGTCGCCCTCGAAGCGGCCGCGAGCCACCCCGTCGCCGAGATCTTCGTCTGCGACAGCGCCGACGGCCACCGCTCGCTCGCCGACCTGGCCGCCACCGACGCCCCCGAGCCGACCCCGGAGTTCGACCCGGCCGCCGACCTCGCCGTGCTGCCGTACTCCAGCGGCACCACCGGCCTGCCCAAGGGCGTGATGCTCACCCACCGCTCGGTCTCCACCAACCTCGCCCAGCTCGACGCGATGCTGAAGACCGCCCCGGGCGAACGCATCCTCGCCGTCCTCCCGTTCTTCCACATCTACGGCCTGACCGCGCTGCTGAACCGCCCGCTGCGGGCCCGCTGCACCGTCGTCGTGCTGCCCCGCTTCGACCTGGAGCAGTTCCTGACGGCCATCCAGGAGCACCGCATCGAGGCCGTGTTCGTGGCCCCGCCGATCGCCCTCGCCCTCGCCAAGCACCCGCTGGTGGACCGCTACGACCTGTCCTCCGTGCGCTACGTGCTCAGCTCCGCCGCCCCGCTGGACGCCGAACTCGCCGCCGCCTGCGCCCGCCGGCTCGGCCTGCCGCACCTGCTCCAGGCCTACGGCATGACCGAACTCTCCCCGGCCACCCACGTCGTCCCGCCGCACGACCCCCACCCGCCCGTCGGCACCGTCGGCCGCCTGCTGCCCGGCACCGAACTGCGGGTGCTGTCCTTCGACGAGCCGCGCCGCGACCTCGGCCCCGACGAGGACGGCGAACTGCTGTTCCGCGGCCCGCAGGTGATGAAGGGCTACTTCGGCCGGGACTCCGACACCGCCGCCACCGTCGACGCCGACGGCTGGCTGCACACCGGCGACGTCGGCCACGTCGACGAGGACGGCTACCTGTACGTCGTCGACCGGGTCAAGGAACTCATCAAGTACAAGGGCTACCAGGTCGCGCCCGCCGAACTGGAGGCCCTGCTGCTCACCCACCCCGCCATCGCCGACGCCGCGGTCATCGGCGTCACCGACGCCGAGGGCACCGAACGCCCCAAGGCGTACGTGGTGCCCGCGTTCGGCTGCGAGATCGCCGAGCAGGAGGTCATCGAGTACGTGGCCCGCCGGGTCGCCCCGTACAAGAAGGTGCGCGAGGTGGAGTTCCTGGACGCCGTGCCGAAGTCCGCCACCGGCAAGATCCTCCGCCGCGAACTGCGGGACCGCGCCGCGCGCGGCTGACGGTCTGCGAGGATCGGGACACGCCGAGAACCAGCCGAGCAGGAGCCGCCGATGACGACCAGCACCCCCGCCGCCCGCACCCCCCAGCAGGACCGCAGCCGCGCCACCCGCCGCCGGCTGCTGGAGGCGGCGGTGGAGTGCCTGGCCGACGTCGGCTGGAACGGCTCCACCGTCGCCGTGGTCGCCGAACGGGCCGGCGTCACCCGCGGCGCCGCCCAGCACCACTTCCGCACCCGCGAGGACCTGTTCACCGCCGCCGTCGAACACGTTGCCGCCGAGCGGCTGGCCGCCGTCCTCGCGCACATGCGGGAGCTGCCGCCGCCCGGGCCGGAACGCACCGAGGCGGTGGTGGAGATGATCGTCCGCCTCTACACCGGCCCGCTGTTCCGGGCCGCCCTGCACCTGTGGGTGGCCGCCGCCACCGAGCAGCCGCTGCGCGAACGGATCGTCAGCCTGGAGAACCACGTCGGCCGCGAGGCGCACCGGGCCGCCGTCGAGTGCCTGGGCGCCGACGAGAGCGCCACCGGCGTCCGGGAGACCGTCCAGGCGACGCTCGACCTCGCCCGCGGCCTCGGCCTGGCGAACCTGCTCACCGACGACGGCCCGCGCCGGGCCGGCATCGTCCGCCAGTGGTCGCGCCTGCTGGACGCCGCGCTGGCCGGCTGAGCCCCGGCCGGGCCGCCGTTGTGGCCGGTCACGGCCCTGACCGGCGGCGAAACCGGCAGATCACCGCCTTCCCCTTGCCGCGAAAGGCCCGGATCGAGGAGACTTCGACCTTCGGTCACATCGCCCGTACGACCACCAGTCGCAGGGGTGCGACAGGCCATGCAGTCTGGTGGAAGCCGGAACGACCGGCGGAACCGGGGAAGGTACCGGGCAGGTGTCCAACTGAGCACGCACGGATTCGAACAGAAGCCCGGTCGCGACGCGGCGGGCGACGCCTCCGCGCGTCTGGCCGGGCACCGCCTGGTCCCGCTGGCCACCGCGCTGGTCCAGGACGACGGCCGCATCCTGCACTGGAGCGAGGAGGCCGAGGCGCTCACCGGCTGGACCGCCCAGCAGGCCCTCGGCGCCCACCCCGCCCGGCTGCTGCTCGCCGACGACGGGGTCGACGACGGCGAGAAACTGTTCGCGAAACTGCTCGCCGGCCGCGGCTGGTCCGGTACCCACCCGGTCCGCCGCCGCGACGGCTCCACCGTCGAACTGGAGTTCCACACCTACCCGATCGCCGGGCCGGACGGCTCCACCCTGCTGCTGGCCACCGCCTCCGACGTGCACGCCCTGCACGAGGTGGAGTCCGACCTCGCGGTCTTCGACGGCTTCTTCAACCAGTCGCCGATCGGCCTCGCCGTCTACGACACCGACCTGCGCTTCGTCCGCCTCAACGGGGCACTCGCCCGGATCAACGGCCTCACCGTCGAACAGCACCGCGGTCGGCGGATCACCGCCGTGCTGCCCGGCATCAACGCCGCCGAGGTCGAAGCCGTCATGCGGCAGGTGCTGGCCACCGGAAAGCCCGTCATAGACGCCCGCTCGCACGGCCGCGTCCCCGCCGACCCGCGCCGCGACCGGGCCTGGTCCGCGTCCTACTTCCGGCTGGAGGACTCCACCGGACGGGTGCTCGGCGTCGCCTCCTCGATCATCGACGTCACCGAGCGCTTCCAGGCCGAGGCCCGCGCCGCCCGGGCCCAGGAACGCCTCGCCCTGCTGGCCGCCGCCGGCGCCCGGATCGGCACCACCCTCGACCTCCAGCGCACCGCCGAGGAACTGGTCGAGGCGGTCGTCCCCCGGTTCGCCGACTTCGCCACCCTCGACCTGCTCGAACCCGTGGTACGCGGCGAGGAACCCGCCCCCATCCAGCCCGGCAGAACCGTCCAGGTCCGCGCACTGGCCGTCGGCGAGGCCTACGGCACCAGCCTGACCGGCGCCGCCGACCAGGTCGGCGGCACCGTCGAGTACGGCCCCGAGCGCACGTACACCAAGTGCCTGCGCAGCGGCCGCACGATGTTCAAGCCGCAGGTCGACGAGGAGGTGCTGCGCGGCATCGTCCCCAGCGAGGACCGGGTCGCCCCCGGCGTCGCCGCCGGCATCCACTCCTACCTGCTGGTGCCGGTGATCGCCCGCGGCATGGTGCTCGGCGGCGCCGAGTTCATCCGCACCCGCAACCCCGAGCCGTTCGGCGCCGCCGACGTCTCGCTCGCCGAGGAACTCGTCGCCCGCACCGCCCTCGCCATCGACAACGCCCGCCTCTACCGGCGCGAACGTGAAACCGCCCTCACCCTGCAGCGCAGCCTGCTGCCGCAGGAGATCCACCGCACCCTCGGCCTGGAGATCGCCCACCGCTACCTGCCCTCCAGCGTGGTCAGCGAGGTCGGCGGCGACTGGTTCGACGTCGTCCCGCTGTCCTGCGGACGCGTCGCCCTGGTGGTCGGCGACGTGATGGGCCACGGCATCCGCGCCGCCGCCACCATGGGCCAACTCCGCACCGTCGCCCGCACCTTGGCCACCCTCGACCTGTCGCCCGAACAGGTCCTCGGCCGACTCGACGAGACCGCCTCGGCGATCGGCGACGGCCAGTTCGCCACCTGCGTGTGCGCCGTCTACGACCCCGTCGACCGCAGCGTCGTGATCGCCTCCGCCGGCCACCTGCCACCCGTACGGGTGGAACCCGACGGCACCGCCCAGATCATGCACCTGCCGCCCGGCGTCCCGCTCGGCATCGGCGGCGGCGCGTTCGAATCGACCGAGTTCACGCTGCCCGCCGGCTCCACCTTCGCGCTCTACACCGACGGCCTGGTCGAACGCCGCGGCCGCGACATCGACGAGGGCATCGACCTGCTCGCCCGCACCCTCGCCACCCCCGGCCGCACCCTGGAGGAGAGCTGCGACGCCGCACTCTCCACCCTGGTCACCGACGGCACCGAGGACGACATCGCGATGATCATGGCCCGGGCGCTGCCCCTGCCCGCCGACCGCATCGCCACCCTGGTCCTGCCCACCGAGGGCCCGCTGCCCGCCCGCGCCCGCCGCTTCACCCGCGCCACCCTGGAGAGCTGGGGCCTGTCCGGCCTCACCGACTACGCCGAACTCGTGGTCAGCGAACTCGTCACCAACGCCCTGCTGCACGCCGACGCCCCCCGCCGGCTGCGCCTGTTCCGCGACCGCACCCTCACCCTGGAGGTCTCCGACGCCGGCGGCCAGCCGCCCCGGCTGCGCACCTCCGCCGAGGAGGACGAGGGCGGCCGCGGCATCCACCTGGTCAGCGAACTCGCCCACCGCTGGGGCACCCGCCCGACCAAGCACGGCAAGGTCGTCTGGGCCGAGATCGAACTGCCCTACCGGCAGGGCTGACACCCGCCCGGCGGACACCGCTCGCCCGTCCGGCGGGGCTGACGGACAGTCGGAGCAACCCCCTCCTCCGTCCGGAAGGCCCCGTCGTGCAGTTCCGCCTCCCCGCCGCCCTCGCCGCCCTCGCCCTGGGCCTGGCCCTCGCACCCGCCGCCGTCGCCGACGAGGAACCCGGCGCCTCCGACGCGGCCACCGCCATCGAGATCACCGGGATCACCATCGACCCGAAGGTCCCCAGCCGCGTCCGGGTCGAACTCGACTACACCTGCGCCCCCGCCGACGGCCCGCGCTCGCTCAACACCTCCGTCGAACAGACCGACCCCGACGACCCCGCCACCGTCGCCTTCGGCTCCACCCGCACCTCGCCCACCCTGGTGGCCTGCGACGGCGCCGAACACAGCCAGAGCGTCGTCGTCCAGTCCAAGACCAGCAACTGGCTGGAAGGCGTCGACGCCGTCGTCATCACCACCCTCGCCGACCTCGGCGCCGCCCCGCCGGCCTTCGCCGACGCCCAGCAACTCGTCCTCGACCTGCCCGCCGACTCCTGACCCGCAGTCGGCCGACCGGCCGACCGGCCGTCAACCCCGGCGCGCCGCACGCCCGCCGCCGTCCGCGCCGCCCAGACTGGGACGCCGGACGGAAGGACACCGCGGATGGCCCAGCCCACCACAGCCGGCGACACCACCACCGAGGTACGCCGCTGGCGGGCCCTCGCGGTCTGCCTGGTCGCCGGCTTCATGACGCTGCTGGACGTGTCGATCGTCAACGTCGCACTGCCGTCCGTGCGCGCCGGCCTGGACATGTCGGAAGCAGGCCTCCAATGGGTGCTCTCCGGCTACTCGCTGGCATTCGGCCTGGTCCTCGTCCCCGCCGGGCGGCTCGGCGACGCGGTCGGCCGCCGGCCCGTCTTCCTCACCGGCCTCGCCCTGTTCACCGCCACCAGCGCGCTGGCCGGCGCCGCCCAGAACGAGGACTGGCTGGTCATCGCCCGACTGCTCCAGGGCCTGTCCGGCGGCCTGCTCGTCCCGCAGGTCTCCGGCTTCATCCAGCAACTCTTCCGGGGCGGCGAACGCGCCCGCGCGTTCGGGTTGCTCGGCACCACCATCGGCTTCTCCACCGCCGTCGGACCGCTCCTCGGCGGCCTGCTGATCGCCGCGTTCGGCGCCGAGGAGGGCTGGCGCTGGGTCTTCTACGTCAACCTGCCGATCGGCCTGGTCGCCCTGCCCTTCGCCCGCCGCCTGCTGCCCGCCCCCACCCCCGACACCTGCGCCCGCCGCGACTTCGACCCCGTCGGGGTGCTGCTGCTCGGCGTCGGCACCGTCCTGCTGCTGCTCCCGCTCGTCCAGGCGCAGTGGCACGACGCCCGCAAGTGGCTGCTGATGGCCGGATCGCTGCTCGTGCTCGCCGTCTTCGTCTGGTGGGAGCGGCGGTACGCGCGCCGCCGCGAACCGCTGGTCCACCCCGAGCTGTTCCGCACCCGCTCGTTCACCGCCGGCTCGCTGGTGTCGCTGCTGTACTTCGCCGGGTTCACGGCCGTGTTCTTCGTCTTCACGCTGTACCTGCAGTCCGGCCGCGGCTACAGCGCGCTCTACGCGGGCCTCGCCATCACCCCGTTCGCGCTCGCCTCCGCGGTCGCCTCCACCATCGGCGGACGGATCGTCACCCGGCACGGCCGCCGGCTGATCGCGTTCGGCCTCGCCACCGTCGCCGTGGGCCTGGCCCTCGCCGCGCTCGCCGTCCACCTCTTCAACGGCCCCTTCGTCGGCTGGGCCACCGCCCTGCCCCTGCTGATCGCCGGACTCGGCAGCGGCCTGGTCGTCTCCCCGAACCAGGCCCTCACCCTCAACGAAGTGCCCGTCGCCCGGGCGGGCAGCGCCGGCGGCGTCCTGCAGACCGCCCAACGGATCGGCTCCGCCGCGGGCATCGCCACCGTCGGAGCCACGTTCTTCGGGCACCTGCACACCCCCGCCGACTACCCGGGGGCGTTCCAGCTCAGCCTCGCCGTGGTCATCGGCTTCGTGCTGCTGGCGCTGGTCGCTGCGCTCCGCCCCTGAGGGCCGGGGAGAGCACCAACAGGGGCGCGGGGAACTGCGCGGAGGGGAACGCACCACGTCCGCAAGATCGCGACGCAGGACAATGACCTGCACGTGATCGCGCCCTTGCGGACGTGGTGTGCGCTTGTCGCGCAGTTCTCCCCCAGCCCTGGCGGGCCGGGAGGTACCCCCACGCGCCCCTGTCTTCGCGCCCTCCCGGGTTCGCGCCCGCAGGGCTATCGTCGCGGCCCGGCGAAGGCGTAGAGCGTGGTGCCGACCAGGAACAGGGCCGACGCCGTCGCGGTGGACGCCGTGGTGCCGGCGGGCTGGTTCAGCCACATCGCCACGCGGCCCGGCGTCCCGCCGATCGGCGGGACCAGCAGCGTGAAGGCGAGCCAGCCGGTCGGCAGCGTCCACCCGTACGTGGTGCCCCAACAGGCGGCGCCGAGCGCGGCCAGGCCCGCCAGGCCCGCGCTGTCACGGACCACCACCGAGGCACCGGCCAGGTGGGGCCCCGCGGCCTGGACGGCCAGCAGGACCGCTCCGGCGGCGGCGCCGATCAGCAGGACGTGCGCGGCCCGGCGCGGCGCCCAGCGGATCGCGGCGGTGCGGTCGAGCACCGCGTCCTGCCCGCCGAGGCCGACGATCGCGGCCAGCACGTTCGCGGCCAGCACGAAGGCGGTGGTCCCCAGGTCGTCAGAGCCGTCCGGGGCACCGTCCACCAGCGCCCACACACTCAGCGCGACGGTCGCCACCACCGCCGCCGAGAGCGGCACCTGACGCGAACGGGCATACAGCACAAGCCAGTTCATCGAGCCTCCGGTCCGGTCAGGACAGTCGCACGGTGGTCCACCGAGCAGGACAGCGCGGCGTCGTGCAGCGCGGCGATCCGGGCCCGCTGCTCGGCCGGGGGAGTGGCGGCGAACGCCGTCCAGGCGGCCCGGGCGTCCTCCCAGCCCTGCCGGTCGTACATGCTGGTGCCCGGGGTCTCCACCGGGACCAGGGCGCTCTCGCCGAGTGCCCAGCTCGCGGCGACGCTCTGCGTGGCGGCGTCCTCGACCATCCCGCCCTCCCGGTCGGTGCGGGCGTAGCAGGTCGGGACGAGGCCCTGCGCGACCAGGGCGCGGGTGAGGTCCCGGCCGCTCGCGTGGGCGAACTCCCGTTCGTCGAAGTCCACCAGGACCGTTCCGGCGTCGATCCGCCGCACCTCGCCGAGGGCGCGCGGCTCGGCGTCCTCGCGGATCGCCTGCGGCGCCCGGTCGCCCAGTACCTCGTGCAGAATGTGCAGCGCCTCCGCGCCGCGCGCCGACAGTTCGGGCAGCCGGTGCCGGTTCGCCGTCGTCACGCACACCGGTCCGTCGCAGACCGGCCGGGCCGCCGCCGCGTCCACCACGTACGTGCGGCGGGCGTCGCCGGGCAGCACCGCCAGCGCCAGGGCCGCGCCCACCAGCACCGGGACGAGGGCCAGCAGCCGGGCCCGGCGGGTCGCGGCGACCAGCAGCGCGAATCCGGTCGCGGCCAGGCCCAGCAGCCACAGCGTCTGGCCGAGGTGGACGGAGCCGGACAGGGTGAGCAGCGACTCCCGCGGATCGACCGTCACCGGGGAGAGCAGGGCGAGCCGGTTCGGTGCGAAAGGGGCGCCGGGCACCGCGCCGTCGGTGGTGAACCGCAGCAGCATGGACACCGTCATCAGCGAGAGCACCACCAGCGCGGGCGGTGTCAGCACCGACGGCACGGCCCGCGCCACGCCCATGCCGAACACCGCGGCCGCCGCCAGGGCGAGCACCGCCACCAGCGAGATCGGCACCCAGCCCAGCGGCCAGTACCGGGTGTCGCCGAGCGCCACCTGCACGCCGCCCGCCACCACCACCAGGCCGAACCCGGCCATCAGCACCCCGGCCATCGCCCCGGCGGGCAGCGCGGCGCGCCGCCAGGCCGGCTTCGGCACGGTGCCGAACAGCTCCGCCGTCCCCGAACGGGCGTCGCGCAGGCCGTACAGCGCGCCGGCGCCGACCGACAGCGGCCACCAGAAGGCCAGCAGCCAGCGCGTCCACATCGCCATCGGCGTCCACTGCGCCGTCCAGCCGGCCGTGCCGCGCCACCAGATGCCGTCGATCGCGAACAGGATCGCCAGCGAGCCGCCGAGCACCAGGAGCCCGGCCCAGGGTGCGGCCGAGCGTCGCAGCTCGGTCCGCAGCACACGTGTGTTCACCAGATGCCCCCGGGCTGCTCGGTGTGGCGGAGCAGCGCCGAGTAGCCGCGCTCCAGCGGGCTGTCGCCCGGGTGTTCGGGCCCGCCGGCGGCGGCCAGGTCGTCCGGGGTGCCCTGGAAGACCAGGCGGCCGTCCGCGAACAGCACCACGTCGGAGCAGGCGGCGGCGACGTCCTCGACCAGGTGGGTGGAGACCACCACGCAGGTGTCCCGGCCGAGTTCCTGCAGCAGCTCGCGGAAGCGCAGCCGCTGCGCCGGGTCCAGTCCGGCGGTCGGCTCGTCCAGCAGCAGCAGGTCGGGGTCGTTGACGATGGCCTGGGCGATGCCGGCCCGCCGCACCATGCCGCCGGACAGCGTCTTCATCCGGTGGTCGGCGCGGTCCGCGAGGCCGACCCGTTCCACCGCCCGCTGGACGGCGCCGGGGATCTCGGCCTTCGGGACCTCCTTCAACCAGGCCATGTACTCGACGAACTCGCGGACGGTGAAGCGCCGGTAGTAGCCGAAGTCCTGTGGCAGGTAGCCGATCCGGCGGCGCAGCGCCCGCAGGTCGGCGCGGTCGGCGGCGGTGCCGAGCAGTTCCAGCTCGCCGCCGGCCGGGCGCAGCACGGTGGCCAGCGCCCGGATCAGGGTGGTCTTGCCGGCCCCGTTCGGGCCGAGCAGCCCGTGGGCGCCGGTCCCCAGGGCGAGGTCGAGGCCGTTGACGGCCATTTTCTTGCGTCCGGCCCGGACGAGCAGGCCCTCGGCGCGGATCTCCCAGGCATGGGTTTTGGGCGCGACGGAGGCCGCGCTGACGGCGCGTGGCATGGAGGTGGTTCCTTCCGGAAAGGGGTGGGTGGAAAGGGGTGGGTCAGGTACGGGGTGCGGAGTAGGCGCGCCGACGGGCGAGCACGGTGGCCGCGCCGAGGACGAGCAGCAGCGCCCAGCCGGGCGACTGCTCGGGCCGCAGCACGAACGGCAGTCGGCCGGTGGCCCAGACGGGAGCCGCGACGGCGGCGGCCCAGACGGCGACCAGCGCGGCGGCGGCCCGGCCGACGCCGACGACGCTGCCCAGGGCGAGCGCGGTGGTGGTGAACGCCAGCGACGGCAGCAGCCACTGCGCGGCCGACATCGCGCCGGTCAGCCCGCCCGCCGCCAGCAGCACCGGCAGCACCACGGCCAGCGCGGCGACGGTGCGCCGCAGCAGCAGCGGAAGGCCGGAGCGCGGAGCGGCGGCGGTCAGTTCGTACGCCGGGTCGAGGCCCGGCGCCCAGGCCGCGGCGGCCGCGCACAGCGGCAGCACGGGTGCCACCAGCAGCAGCGGAGACACCCGGCCGAGCAGGTCCGGCGGCCCGGCGGAGTCCAGCGTCAGCGCCAGCAGCACCACCGCGACGGCGGTCAGCAGCCAGGGCGTCACGGCCGGCACGGCCCAGGCCGGCAGCCACCGGGCCCGCCGCCGCACCGGCACCGGGCGGGCCGTGCCCAACTGCGGCCCCAGCGCGGCGTGCACGGAGCCGACCAGCGCCGCGACGCCGGGCGCCGCGGCGGGCACGGCCGCCGCCAGCAGCCCCCGGCAGGGCGCGCAGCCCTCCAGGTGCGCCTCCAACGCCCAGACGGTGTCCGCGGGCAGGCCGTCGCCGCCGCGCGCGTACTCGTCGATCAGCCCGGCCGAGGCGTGGTCCGCGCTCATGCCAGCTCCTTCCGCATCGCGATCCGGGCCCGGCGCGCACGGGTCTTGACCGTGCCCTCGGGCAGTCTGAGCAGGACGGCGGCCTCCCGCACCGAGAGCCCGTCCAGGACGGTGGCCTGCAGCACCGCGCGCAGCTCGGGGGCCAGACGGCGCAACGCGTCCCCCACGTCCCCGCCGACCGACGCGGCCAGCGCCTCCTCCTCGGCCGCCGGGGCGGCGGCCAGGTGGGCGGCGGCGGCCGGCGGCTCGGCGTGGTGCGCCCGGCGGCGGAAGGCGTCGACCAGACGGCGGGCGGCGATCGTCCACAGCCAGCCGACGGCACTGCCGCCCACCACGCTGCCGGCGAACGCGCCGGCCGCGCGCCACACCGCCAGGAAGGTCTCCTGCATCACCTCGGCGACGATCTGCTCGTCCGCGCAGCGGCGGCGCAGACGCACCGCCAGCCACGGGGCGGTGCGCCGGTACAGCTCGTCGAACGCCGCGCGGTCGCCCTTGGCGACCAGGCGGAGCAGACGTTCCTCGTCCAGCTCGTCCAGTGCTCTCCTGCGTGCTCTCACACCTGCCAGACGCGAGGGCTTGCGCCCGGGTTCTCGGTTCGGCGTGATGCCCGTCACATTTCACGGGGGAGGGTGTGAAACCGGGGAGAGCACCGTCAGGGGCGCGGGGAACTGCGCGAAGCGGAAGGCACCCCACCGCAAAGATCGCGACGCAGGACAATGACCTGCACGTGATCGCGACCTTGCGGACCGGCCTTGCGCTTGTCGCGCAGTTCCCCGCGCCCCTGGCGGTGCTTCTCTCAGGCCAGGCCGGCGATCCCGCGGACGGCGACCCGCAGGGCCGCGGCCGGGTCGCCGACGGCGCCTGTCGCGCGCCAGCCGACGAAGCCGTCCGGGCGGACCAGCGCCGCGCCGCCCGGGTGCAACCCGTACGCGGCGGGCCAGGTGGTGGGGGAGACCGGGCCGGTGGGGCGGGCACCGGAGGGGAGGTCGGCGGGCGGGGGCTCGGGGAGGAGGTCGCCGCCGTCGCCGATCAGCAGGCAGCGCAGCGGCACGCCGGTCTCTTCGGCCACCAGGCGGGCGGCGGCCGGCCAGGCCCCGCCGCCCTCGACGGGGGCCAGCAGCAGCGGACCGGCGGAGAACAGGTCGAGGGTGGAGAGGCGCGTCCCGGCGGCGTCGCGCAGCCACACGTGCGGGGCGCGGGTGCCGGGTTCGCCGGTGGCGGCGAAGCGCTCGGGAACGACGCCGGCCGTGGCGTCCGCGCCGATCAGCGCGCCCTCCGGGTAGCGGTAACCGAGCGCCACCGCAAGGACGTTGGTGCGCGGCCCGCCGGCGGGGGCCGCGTCGAAGCCGGGGTGCTGGTGCTCGACGGACCGGGCCGCCGCGCGGGCCGCGGTCTGCACGGCGACCGGGCGGCGCTCGCTCTCGTAGGAGTCCAGCAGCCGGGGCCCGCCCCAGCCGGCCAGGACGGCGGCGAGCTTCCAGGCCAGGTTGTGGGCGTCCTGGATGCCGGTGTTGGAGCCGAACGCGCCGGTCGGCGGCATCTCGTGCGCGGCGTCCCCGACCAGGAACACCCGCCCCGCGCCGTACCGGTCCGCGACCCGTTCGGCGGCGTGCCAGGGGGCCCGGCCGGTGATCTCCAGCTCCAGGTCGGGGACCCCGGCGGCGGCCCGGATGTGCGCGGTGCAGCGGGCGTCGGTGAAGTCCTCGACGCTCTCGCCGCGCTCGGGGTGCCAGGGCAGGTGGAACACCCAGTTCTCGTGGTTGTCGACCGGCAGCAGCGCGCCCGCCCCCGCCGGCTCGGTCAGGTAGCAGGCGATGAATCGGCGGTCGCCGACCACGTCCGCCAGCCGCTTGGCCCGGAAGGTGACGCTGACGTTGTGGAACAGGTCTCCGCGCCCGGACTGCCCGATGCCCAGGCGCTCCCGGACGGGACTGCGCGGACCGTCCGCGGCGATCAGATAGTCGGCCCGCACCTCGCGTTCCTCGCCGGTGGCCCGGTCCCGCAGCAGCGCCGTCACCCCGTCCGGGTCCTGCTCGAAGGAGAGCAGCTCGGTGTTGAAACGGACGTCGCCGCGCCCGGCGGCGTGCCGCAGCAGCACCGGCTCCAGGTCGTTCTGGCTGCACAGGCACCACGCGGACGGACTGAACCTGGCCAGGCCCCCGCCCGGGTCGATCTCCCGGAACAGCCACTCCTGCTCGCCGCCCGACAGCGTCTCGGCCTGCAGGATGCCGTGGTTGTCGGCGAGCACCGACGCCGCCGCCCGGATGTCGTCCTCCACCCCGGCGGCGCGGAACAGCTCCATCGTGCGCAGGTTGTTCCCGCGCCCGCGCGGATGCCGGGAGGTCTCCGCGTGCCGCTCCACCAGCAGGTGCGGCACGCCGAGCCGGCCGAGGAAGAGGGACGCCGACAGCCCCACCAGGGAACCGCCCGAGACCAGGACCGGAACCCGGTCCGCCATCTGTGTGTTCATCAGCTCTGCTCCATCCGTGCGGGGCGCTGGATACGCCGGACCCTGCATCCATCCCCCGCCGCCGACGGCCACGCAGGGTGCTTCCCTCGGATGGCCGTGAAGTCTCGCGCCCGCCCCCCACCCCCGTGACGATCGAGTGCGAACCACGCCCCGCCCGCCGAGACCGAACGGCACCGCGGCCGGCCGAGGGCCCCGGAGCGAACCAAGGACAGGATTCCGCCACCATGACCCTGCTCTCCGAACCCGAGGAGACCGCCACCGGCCGGCCCGTCGCGGGCCGGCTTCGCGTCGTCCTGATGCTCGACGTCCACGACGGCGCCCAGGACCGCTTCCTCGACGCCTACGAACTGCTGCGCCATCAGGTCTCCGCCGTGCCCGGCCACGTCAGCGACCAGCTCTGCCAGTCCATCGACGACCCGTCCCGCTGGCTGATCACCAGCGAATGGGACAGCGCCGCACCGTTCCTCGCCTGGGTCGACAGCGCCGACCACCGCGAGATGGTCAAGCCGATGCACGGCTGCGTCCGCGACACCCACTCGCTGCGCTACACCGTGCTGCGGGAGACCCACGGCGACCGCACCTTCGACAGCGCTGCCGCGCCGCTGCGCCCCGGCGAGCACCACCCGGGCGTGCCCGCCGCGCCGCGCCCCGGGCCCGACGGCGTGGTCCGGCACGCGCTCAGCTTCACCGTCAAGCCCGGCGCCGAGGCCAGGGCGGCCGAGCTGCTGGCCGGCTACCGCTCCCCGCAGGCCCGGGTCGACGATCGAACCCGGCTGCTGCGCACCTCGCTGTTCATGCGCGGCAACCGGATCGTGCGCTGCGTCGAAGTCGCCGGCGACCTGGTCGTCGCCCTGCGGCACGTCGCCAGGCAGCCCGAGGTGCGGGCCGTCGAGGAGGCCATCAACCCGTACCTGGAGGAGGACCGCGACCTGGACGACCCGCTGTCCGCCCGCGACTTCTTCCAGCGCGCCGCACTGCCCGCCGTCCACCACCACGCCGCGCTCAAATCCGGCCGGGTGCAGCGGCACGCCTACCTGTACCCCGTCCGGCCCGGCTGCGGCGCGGCGCTCGCCGCACTGCTGTCCGGCGAGGACGAGCACGCCGCCGCCGACCCCGGATCGCCGCTGGTGCGCGCCACCGTCCACCGCCGCGAGGACCTGGTGGTACGGCTGGTCGACCTGCTCGCCGACCCGGCCGCCGACCCCGCCACCGCCCTCGGCGTGGCCGGACCGCGCGCCGCCGCCGTGCTCGGCAAGCTCGCCGACATCCCCGCCGAACACCCCGTGCCCAGTGCCGACGGCCTGCGCCACCTGCTCGCCGAGTGCGCGATGACCCCGGTCACCGACCGCCACTCGGCCGACACCTGACCACCCGCCACCCACGTCCCCATGCCCGAGAGGAAGCCCACCGTGACCACCGAGATGCCACGAGTCGTCCACGTCGACGACGCGCCCCCGAACCGCAAGCGCGGCGGCGACCTGCGGGCCATGCTCACCCCGACGGCGGTCGGTGCGACCAGCGGATTCATGGGGGTGGCGATCGTCGAACCGGGGGAGCGGATCGGCGAGCACTACCACCCGTACTCCGAGGAGTTCGTGTTCGTGATCTCCGGCGAACTCGAGGTCGACCTGGACGGGGAGACCCGGCCGCTGCGCCCCGACCACGGGCTGATGATCCCGATCGGGATGCGGCACCGGTTCCGCAACGTCGGCGCCGGCCAGGCCCGCATGGTCTTCCACCTCGGGCCGCTCGCGCCCCGGCCCGAACTCGGCCACGTCGACACCGAGGAGCAGAACGCCTCCGAGTCGGGGCCGCCCGAACCGGCCGGGGCGGCGTCGTGAACCGCCGGGTCGCGGTCACCGGGATCGGCGTCGTGGCCCCCGGCGGCATCGGCGTACCGCAGTTCTGGCAACTGCTCACCGACGGCCGCACCGCCACCCGCGGCATCACCCTGTTCGACCCGGACGGCTTCCGCTCCCGGATCGCCGCCGAGTGCGACTTCGACCCCGTCGCGCACGGCCTGACCGCCGAACAGATCGCCCGCAACGACCGCTACGTGCAGTTCGCGCTGGTCGCCGCCGACGAAGCGGTCGCCGACGCCGGACTCGAACCCGCCCGCGAGGACCCGTGGCGGATCGGTGTCTCGCTCGGCACCGCCGTCGGCGGCACCACCCGCCTCGAACACGACTACGTGCTGGTCAGCGGCCGCGGCGACCACTGGGACGTCGACCACCGGCCCGCCGAACCCCACCTGGAGCGGGCGTTCTCCCCCTCCACGCTGGCCTCCGCCGTCGCCGAACGGCTCGGCGCGCACGGCCCCGTGCAGACCGTCTCCACCGGCTGCACCTCCGGCCTGGACGCCGTCGGCTACGCCGCCCTCGCCATCGAGGACGGCCGCGCCGACGTGATCGTCGCCGGAGCCTGCGACTCGCCGATCTCCCCGATCACCGTCGCCTGCTTCGACGCCATCAAGGCCACCTCCGCCCGCAACGACGACCCCGAACACGCCTCCCGCCCGTTCGACGCGAGCCGCGACGGCTTCGTGCTCGGCGAGGGCGGCGCCGTCATCGTGCTGGAGGAATGGGAGCACGCCGAGAAGCGCGGCGCCCGGATCTACGCCGAACTCGGCGGCTTCGCCACCTTCGGCAACGCCTACCACATGACCGGCCTCACCCGGGACGGCGTGGAGATGTCCGAGGCCATCGACCGGGCCCTCGCCCACGCGAAGCTGCCCGGCGACGCCGTCGACTACGTCAACGCGCACGGCTCCGGCACCAAGCAGAACGACCGGCACGAGACCGCCGCCGTCAAACGCTCCCTCGGCGCGCACGCCCGGCGCACCCCGATGAGCTCCATCAAATCCATGGTCGGGCACTCGCTCGGCGCGATCGGCGCCATCGAACTGGTCGCCTGCACCCTCGCCCTGCACCACGGCGTGGTCCCGCCGACCGCCAACTACACCGAACGCGACCCCGAGTGCGACCTCGACTACGTCCCCCGCACCGCCCGCGAACTGCCGCTGCGCCACGTGCTGTCGGTGGGCAGCGGCTTCGGCGGCTTCCAGTCCGCGGTGGTGCTGAGCAGAGCGGAGGCGGCATGAGCCCCACCCGCAGCGCGGTGATCACCGGCGTCGGCGTGGTCTCCCCGCAGGGCATCGGCGCCGACGACTACTGGAAGGCGCTCTGCCAGGGCCGTTCCGCGCTCGCCCGGATCGACCGCGAGGGCTGCGAGAACCTGCCGCTGCGGATCGCCGGCCTGGTGCGCGGCTTCGACGCCGAGGAGTACGTCGAGCCGCGCTACCTCGTCCAGACCGACCGGTTCACGCACTTCGCGATGGCCGCCGCCGAACTCGCCATGACCGACGCCGGCCTGACGCCCCAACCGGACGACCCGTTCCAGGTCGCGGTGGTCACCGCGGCCGGCTCCGGCGGCGGCGAGTTCGGCCAGCGCGAACTCCAGCACCTGTGGGCCGAGGGACCCCGCCACGTCGGCCCCTACCAGTCGATCGCCTGGTTCTACGCCGCCTCCACCGGCCAGATCTCCATCCGCGGCGGCTTCAAGGGCCCCTGCGGGGTGGTCGCCTCCGACGAGGCCGGCGGCCTCGACGCCCTCGCGCACGCCGCCCGCGCCGTCGGCCGCGGCACCGACGCCGTGCTGGCCGGCGCCGCCGAAGCGCCGATCGCCCCCTACTCGATGGTCTGCCAGCTCGGCTACCCCGGACTGTCCACCACCGACGACCCCGACCGCGCCTACCGGCCGTTCGGCTCCGACGCGGCCGGCTTCGTCCCCGCCGAGGGCGGCGCCATGTTCGTCGTCGAGGACGCCTCCACCGCCCGCCGGCGCGGCGCCCGCACCCGGGCCCGGATCGCCGGACACACCGCCACCTTCACCGGCGCCGCCCGCTGGGCCGACAGCCGCGAAGGACTCGCCCACGCCGTCCGCGGCGCCCTCGCCGAGGCGCACTGCGCACCCGACGAGATCGACGTGGTCTTCGCCGACGCGCTCGGCGTCCCCGAGGCCGACCGCGCCGAAGCCCTCGCGCTCGCCGACGCCCTCGGCGAACACGCCGAACGCGTCCCCGTCACCGCCCCCAAGGCCGGATTCGGCCGCGCCCACTGCGGCGCCCCCGCGCTCGACGTCGCCGCCGCCGTGCTCGCCCTCGAACAGGGCCTGATCCCGCCCACCCCGCACACCGAGGACTGCCCGCACGGCCTCGACCTGGTCATCGGCCACCCGCGGCCCGCGGAACTGCGCACCGCCCTGGTGCTCAGCCGCGGCCTGATGGGCTCCAACACCGCCCTGGTACTGCGCCGGGCCTGACCGCCACCCCACCGCAAGGAGCAACAGATGGCATCCGAGATCACCTACGAGGAACTCGCCACCCTGATCAAGGCCCGGGCCGGCGTCCAGGTCACCGTGGACGAACTCGCCGACCCGGGCTGCATGTTCCTCGACCTCGGCGTCGACTCGCTGGGGGTGCTCGGCGTCCTCTCCGACCTGGAGAACCGCTACGGCGTCTCCATCGACTCCTCCGACCTGCTCGGCCGTCCCGTCGCCGAGTTCCTGCAGACCGTCAACTCCACCGTGAAAGCTGGTGCCTGAGATGCCCGGACACACCGACAACACCATTCTCATCAACGCCCCCGTCGACCTGGTCTGGGACATGACCAACGACCTGGAGCAGTGGCCGCAGCTGTTCAGCGAGTACGCCTCCGTCGACGTCCTCGACCGGCAGGGCCAACTGGTGCGGTTCCGGCTCACCATGCACCCCGACGAGAACGGCCAGGTGTGGAGCTGGGTCTCCGAACGCGAGACCGACCGCGACGCGCTCGCCGTCCGCGCCCGCCGCGTCGAACCCGGCCCGTTCGAGTTCATGGAGATCCGCTGGGAGTACGAGGACCTCCCGAAGAGCACCCGGATGCGCTGGATCCAGGACTTCGCGATGAAGCCCACCGCGCCCGTCGACGACCTCCAGATGACCGACCGGATCAACCAGAACTCCAAGATCCAGATGGAGCTGATCCGCGCCAAGGTCGAACACCGCGCCGGCGCGGCCGGATGACCGGCATGCACCGCACCCTGATCGTCGCCCGGATGAAACCCGGCACCGCCGACCACATCGCCGGCGTCTTCGCCGACTCCGACCGCGGCGCCCTGCCCGGCCTGATCGGCGTCAGCGGCCGCAGCCTGTTCCAGTTCGGCGACGTCTACCTGCACCTGATCGAGTCCGAGCGCCCCGCCGGACCCGAGGTCGCCAAGTACGCCGACCACCCCGAGTTCCGCGACGTCAGCGAACGGCTCGCCGTCTACGTCGACGCCTACGACCCGGCGACCTGGCGCAGCCCCAAGGACGCCATGGCCCACGAGTTCTACCGCTGGGAACGCTGAACACCCGCACCACCACAGGGAATTGCACAGAGAAGGGAGAGCCGCCGTGGCCGAACCGGGCGAACCGACGGACTGGGTGCGCTGCGAGGGCTGCGCCGGCCTGCTCTACGGCAGACGCTGGGCGCGCACCCTGCAGGTGTGCCCCGACTGCGGGCACCACGGGCGGCTCACCGCCCCGCAGCGGCTCACCCAACTCCTCGACCCGGGCACCGCCGAACCCCTCGGACCGGTGCCCGCCCTGCACGACCCGCTCGGCTTCGTCGACAGCCGCCCCTACCAGGACCGCCTCGACGAAGCCCGCGACCGCACCGGCCTGCACGACGCCGTGCTGTGCGCCGCCGGACAGATCGAGGGCCAGCCCTGCGTCACCGCCGTGATGGACTTCCGCTTCCTCGGCGGCAGCCTCGGCTGCGCCGTCGGCGCCCTCATCACGCACGCCGCCACCACCGCGCTCGACCGCCGCGTCCCGCTCGTCCTGGTCACCGCCAGCGGCGGCGCCCGCATGCAGGAAGGCGTGCTGTCGCTCATGCAGATGGCCAAGACCGCGCAGGCCATGGCCGAACTCGACGAAGCCGGCATCCTCACCGTCTCCGTCATCACCGACCCCACCTACGGCGGCGTCGCCGCCTCCTTCGCCGCCCTCGCCGACGTCATCCTCGCCGAACCCGGCGCCCGGATGGGCTTCGCCGGCCCCCGCGTCATCGAACAGACCACCGGCGAGAAACTCCCCGAAGGCTTCCAGACCGCCGAATTCCTGCTCGCCCACGGCATGGTGGACGACGTCGTGCCCCGGATCGGCCTGCGTCCCGTCCTCGGCCGCCTCCTCGGCCTGCGGCCCGCCGGCCCGACCGGGGCCGCCGCCGCACCCGACCCCGCCGCCATCCTGCGCGCCGTCGACGAACTCGCCGACCGCGACCCCTGGCAGAACGTCCGCCTCGCCCGGCACCCCGAACGGCCCACCACCCTCGACTACATCCGCCGCCTCGTCGACGACTTCCAGGAACTGCACGGCGACCGGCTCACCGAGGACTGCCCCGCCATCGTCGCCGGCACCGGACGCCTGGCCGGCACCCCCGTCGTCCTGATCGGCCACGACAAGGGCGGACCCGACCTCGGCGAACGCCGCCGCCGCCGCTTCGGCATGGCCCAGCCCGCCGGCTACCGCAAGGCCAACCGGCTGATGCGCCTCGCCGCCAAACTCGGCCTGCCCGTCGTCACCCTGATCGACACCCCCGGCGCCAACCCCGGACCCGAGGCCGAGACCGGCGGACAGGCCGCCGCCATCGCCGAGAACCTCCGCCTGATGGCCCGCCTCCCCGTCCCCATCGTCGCCGTACTGATCGGCGAGGGCGGCAGCGGCGGCGCCCTCGCCCTCGCCGTCGCCGACCGCGTCCTGGTCAGCGCCAACGGCATCTACTCGGTGATCAGCCCCGAAGGCTGCGCCGCCATCCTGTGGAAGGACCCGCAGGCCGCCCCTGCCGCCGCCGCCTCACTGCGCATGCACCCCGGCGACCTGCTCAGCCTCGGCGTCGTCGACGGCATCGTCCCCGAACCGCCCGAAGGAGCCCACCAGGACCACGCCGCCGCGGCCGACCTGCTGGAGGCCGCCGTCACCGAGGCCCTGCGCGAACTGATCCCCTGGGACCCGGACCGGCTGCGCGCCGCCCGCCGGGCCCGCTTCCACCGCTACGGCGCCGACCGAGGCACCGCCGCGGCAGATTGGAGCCAGCCATGACCGTCGAGGTGAAAGACCAGCCGTCCCACGGACGGATCGCCCTCACCGGTGACGGCTCCGGCGGCCCCGAGCCCGGCGCGGACCTCGCCGAACTGTGCCGCAGCATCGCCGAACTCGCCCGCACCAGCAGCCGCCCGCCCCGCCGGATCCGACTCGAACACCTCGGCACCGCCGTCGAGGTCGAATGGGACGGGGACGGCGCTCCGGCCGCACCCGGGACGGCCGGCCGGCCGCCCGCCGCCGCACCGGAACCGCAGGACGGCCACCACCACGTGTGCGCCCCGATGATCGGCACCTTCTACCACGCGCCCGAACCGGGCGCGCCGCCGTTCGTCAAGATCGGCGACACCATCACCCCCGGCCAGCCGATCGGCCTGCTCGAAGTGATGAAGATGATGAGCCCCGTCGAGGCCGACACCGCCGGCCGGGTGGTGGAGATCCTCGTCGCCGACGGCACCGCCGTGGAGTTCCAGCAGCGGCTGATCGCCGTCGAACCGGCCTAGGAGGACGGCGTGTTCACCACCGTGCTGATCGCCAACCGCGGCGAGATCGCCCTGCGGATCGCCCGCACCTGCCGGGAGATGGGCATCCGCACCGTCGCCGTGCACTCCACCGCCGACCGGGACTCGGCGGTGGTCCGCTTCGCCGACCGCGCCGTCCACCTCGGCCCGGCCGCGTCCAGAGCCAGCTACCTGCACATCCCGTCCATCGTCGAAGCCGCCCGGCTCACCGGCGCCCAGGCCGTCCACCCCGGCTACGGATTCCTCTCCGAGGACCCCGACTTCGCCGAGATCTGCGAAGCCAACGGCCTCACCTTCATCGGCCCGCCCCCGCAGGTCATCGAACAGCTCGGCGACAAGTCCGTGGCCCGCCGGCTGATGGCCGAAGCCGGACTGCCCGTCCTGCCCGGTTCCACCGGCGCCGTCCGCGGCCCCGCCGAAGCCCGCGAGATCGCCGCCCGCACCGGCTACCCCGTCATCCTCAAGGCCATCGCCGGCGGCGGCGGGCGCGGCATGGCCGTGGTCCGCGACGCCGCCGACCTGGCCACCGCCTTCCAGGAGACCCGCGCCCACGCCCGCGCCGTCTTCGGCGACGACCGGCTCTACCTCGAACGCTACGTCGACAGCGCCCGGCACATCGAGGTCCAGGTGCTCTGCGACCACCACGGCAACGCCATCCACCTGGGCGAACGCGACTGCTCCGTGCAACGCCGCCACCAGAAGCTGATCGAGGAATCGCCCGCACCCAACCTGCCGGACCCGCTGCGCCGCGAGATCTGCGCCGCCGCCGTCCGCGGCGCCCTCGCCGTCGGCTACGTCGGCGCCGCCACCTTCGAGTTCGTGCTCGGCCCCGACGGCTCCTTCCACCTGATGGAGGTCAACTGCCGCCTCCAGGTCGAACACCCCGTCACCGAGATGGTCACCGGCATCGATCTCGTCCGCGAACAGCTCACCATCGCCGCCGGCGAACCCCTGACCCACCGCCAGGACACCGTCGCACCGCGCGGCGCGGCCGTCGAAGCCCGGGTCAACGCCGAGGACCCCGACCGCGGCTTCCTGCCCACCCCCGGACTGCTCACCGAATTCGTCCCGCCCGGCGGCCCGTTCGTCCGGGTCGACACCCACGCCTACCCCGGCTGGCCGATCGGCCCCGACTACGACTCGCTGCTCGCCAAGACCATCGCCTGGGCGCCCGACCGCGAACAGGCCGTCGCCCGCCTCGACCGCGCCCTCGCCGAGTTCCGCATCGACGGCCCCGGCGTCCGCACCACCACCGACTACCTGCGCCGCACCCTCGCCGACCCGCGCTTCCGGGCCGGCCGGCACACCACCGCGCTGGTCGCCGAGATGGCGGCGGAGGCGGTGTAGCGCGCGCTCCCGCGCACTCGCGCTCCCGTGCAACGGAGAAGCCGTCCGGACGACCTCCGGACGGCTTCTCCGTCGGCACCGGTCAGGGGCCTCGGGGGACGGTGCCTCAGGGGACACTGCAGGTGAAGGCGTGCAGGTACGCGTTGACCGGGGCCACCGACCGCAGCAGCAGGCCGGACTCCTCGATCAGCGCCGTCAGACTGCCCAGCGTGTGCTTGGCGCCGCCGACGTTCAGCAGCAGGAGCAGGTCCATCGCCGTGGTGAAACGCATCGACGGGGAGTCGTCCACCAGGTTCTCCACGATCACCACCCGGGCCCCCGGACGGGCCACCTGACGCAGGTTGCGCAGCGTGCGGCGGGTGGACTCGTCGTCCCACTCCAGGATGTTCTTCACCAGGTACAGATCGGCCTGCACCGGGATCGCGACCCGGCAGTCGCCCGGCACCAGCCGCGCCCGCTCCGCCAGCGCACCGCCCGGCAGCAGCCGCGGATCGGCGTGCTCGACCACCTTCGGCAGATCCAGCAGCGTGCCGTGCAGCGCCGGATGACGCTCCATCAACGCCGCCAGCGCCTGCCCCTGGCCGCCGCCGATGTCGGCCGCCGTGGCGACGCCCGCCAGATCCAGGAAGTCCGCCAGGTCCTGCGCGGACTGCCGGCTGGACTGCGTCATCGCCCGGTTGAACAGCGCGGCCGACTGCGGCGCGTCGTCGTGCAGGTACTGGAAGAACTCCTTGCCGAAGGCGTCGGCGAACACGCTGCGCCCGGTGCGCACCGCGTCGTCCAGCCGTGACCAGGACTGCCAGGTCCACGGCTCGGTGCACCACAGCGCGATGTCGCGCAGGCTGCCCGGCTCCTCGGCGCGCAGCAGCCGCGACAGCGGGGTGTGGCGGTAGCGGCCGTCGGCGGCCCGGTCGAACACCTGGTAGCAGACCAGGGCCCGCAGCAGCCGTTCCAACGGGCCGGCTTCGACGCCCAGCCGGGACGCCAACTCCTCGGCGGTGGCGGGCTGTTCGTCCAGCGCGTCGGCCAGCCCCAGACTGGCGGCGGCGCGCACCGCGCCCGCGCAGGCGGCGCCGAAGACCAGCTCGCGCAGCACCATCGCGGGCGGCACACCGGCGACTTCGGCTGCCTCGGCCGCCTCCTCTGCTGCGGTGGCCGCGGCGATGGGAGAGGTGGCGGCGGGGGTGGGGGAGGACGGGACGGGTCGGGTCGGGGCGGAGGTCATGGGCGCGGCGGCCTTTCGTCAGGGCTGGAGGGCTCGGATGGCCGGTCAGCAGTGGCCGGCGGGCTGGGAGGTGCGGCAGGCGTTGTTCGTGAAGGAGCTCCCGGTGTCCTGGTCGAGGTCGGCGATGTCGGCGGGCTGGTTGTCGCTCAGCATGTTGCCGGTGATCACCGCGCGGGCGTTCGGCGCGCCCACCACGCTCGGGTACAGCACGATGCCGCCCGACATCGGCGAGGTGCCGGAGTGGTCGGCGACCTGGTTGTCGGAGACCACGACGTCCTCGGTGCCGGTCAGCAGGATGCCGGTGCCCTGGACCGCGTCCAGGCGCGGATTGGGCGCGCAGTAACGGTTGTTGGCGCGCACCACGTTGTCGGAGACGGTCAGTGATCCGGCCCGCGGCACCCCGTCGTCGCCGACCACGAAGATGCCGCCGCAGTTGCCGTACGCCAGGTTGCCGATCGCCGTCAGGTCACGCACCCGGCGCAGCTGCAGGCCGATCCGATTGTCGGTCAGTCGGTTTCCCGCCACCTGGGTGCCGCGGGTCTCCAACGCACCGCCCTTGCGGTCGAACCAGTTGGCGACGAAGATCCCCGCCTGCCCGTTGTCCCGAGCCTCGTTGTCGGTCAGCACCGTACGGGTCGACATCTCGACACTGATGCCCTGCAGGCCGTTGTCGTGCGAGGACACCTCATGGACCGTCAACCGGTCGGTGACGGCCGCGGCGATCCCGCTCTTCGGGAAACCCGCCACCGCCAGCGACTCCACCACCGCGCCGGACACCGGCCGCACCGGCATCCCCCGGTCGTCCGCCACACCCGTCACGCACAGCCCGTTGCCGGCCGCGGCGCACGCGCTGCGGTCCGCCGGGTCGGGCACCAGCACGGTGCGGTTGCCCTGCCCGCGCAGCGTCACGCCGTCGGTGGCGAGGGTGACGCTGCCCGGGAAGGTGCCTGCGGCCAGCTCCACCACGTCGCCCGGGCGGGCCGCGTCCACGGCGGCCTGCACGGAGGCGCCGGGCGCGAGGTGGTGCACGTTCGGGCGGCCGGCGCTGCCGGGTGCGGCTGGACCGGGCTCGGCTGCACCCGGCACGGCTGCTGCGCCGGGCACGGTGGTGCCGGGCACGGTTGCGCCCGGGGCGTGGCCGGGGGCGAGCCAGGGGGATTTGTCGACGGTGAACGGGGCGGGCGTCGTGGCGCCCAGCAGGGCGGGCACGGTGGCCGCGGTGGCGAACAGAACGGCGGCGAGGCGGATGCGCGGACGCGCCGGGGCGAAGAGAGAAGTCATCTGGGAAAGCCGGCTTCCAGGGGTCGCGGTCGCGGACGGCCTTGGCGCGCGCCCGCCGCCTCGAAGCTATGGTCGCGCCCCGCCCGCGGCCAGCCGGGTTCGGTCGCAAGAGTTGCGCACGCCGCCGACCGGGTGGCCCGACGGGCCCGGACCCCCGGTACACCCGATCGGGGGGCACACCGGCCGGGCACCGGGCCCGCCCAGGCCCACCGAACCACTATGGACCCATGAACATGCAAAGTGGACGAATCGCCGAACACACCGACCCAGCCCCCGACGACCTGCGCCCCACCGGCGTCGGCCGCACCGAGCTGTTCCCCGCCGAACCGCACTCCGCCGACCACTACCGCACCGAGCGGCAACGCAGCGAGGAGTACCGGCTCGACGAGGAACTCGCCGCCCGACAGGCCGCCGTGGACGTCGGCCCCGAGACCGAAGCGGAGACCGCTGTCTGGCCGGACGCCGAGGACCCCGCCTGGGACTACGACGACGTCATCCTCCGGTCGGTCAACTGAGTGCCCCTCAGCACGCGGTGCCCGCCGCTCGGCCACGGTCGAACGGCGGGCACCGCGCGCTGAGGGGCACTCAGCTCCGCGGACGTCAGTAGCGCTGGGCCTTCACCACCACCGGCACCAGCGTGGTGTCCGAGCTCTTCGTCGAGAACACCACCGGGTTCTCGGTCGCGCCCGCCGCCAGGTTCTCCACGCCCACCACCGCCGAGTCCACGGTCTGCCCCGAGCCGTCGGTGAAGTCCACCTGGATCGCGTACGAGGCGGTCGCCCCGGTGCTGTTGCGGACCGTCACCTTCGCCGCGGTCAGACCGCCGGTCACCTGCGTCGGCACCCCCGTCAGCGTCACGTCGCCCAAGGCGTTGCCCGCGTCCGGGACGCCCGCCAGCACCTGGGTCGCCTTCTCCCGGCCCGCCGCCAGCTGGGCGTTGGCCGAGGACTCGAACGCCGCCGCCTGCCGCGACGCCGACGCCTGCGCCGACGAGACCGACGCCAACGCCGAGGAGTGCACCGAGGCGAGCGGCGACGCCGGTTCGCCCGAGAAGTTCCCCGCCCCCACCGTGAACGTCGACATCGCCGCCTGGGTCGGGTTCTCGCCCGAGGTGCCGCCGCAGGACGCCATCACCGCGATCCCGGTGGTCGCCGCGCCCAGCGCCAGCGCCAGCCGCACCCCGCGGCGGGCCGGCCGGCCGGGCCGGACCGGCCGGACCGGCGGGCCGACCCGGCCCTGGCGCAGCAGCGGCCCGCGGGGCGCGCCGGTGGGGGAACTGTTCTGGTCCGCGTCTCGCATCGCGCTGCACCCTTTCGCTCAGGACCGCGCCGGCCACTGTGCGCCGCGGTCGATCGGGCGAGCCGTCGGCCCGCGCCAGGACGTGCGGAACCGACGCTCCGCCCACCGTCCCCATCGTCGGAGCGCGCCAACCCCCGGAGCCAGCGGCGCTGCGCCATTGGGAGGAGTCCGACGGGTCGTCAGATCGACGGCCCGGGCGACGGATACGTATGGCGGGTGACCGATGGGCGAAGCAGCGCGGCGACAGCGCCGAGGGCAGTGGGGGAGCAGCGGATCGTACGGCGGTGGCCGAGTTGGAGCGCGCTGGTCGGGGCGGTGCTGTTCTACTGCCTGTCCTTCACGCCGTCGCTGCTGCCCCGCCCGTGGCACCTGCAGGCCGCGGCCGGGGCGATCACCGCGCTCTTCGGCTACGGACTCGGCGCGTTCTTCGGCCTGGTCGCCCGCCGGTGCGGGCTGCGGCCGGCGCCGGCCGTGCGGCGCGCCGGGTGGTGGGCACTGGCCGCAGTGGGCGGCGGGGCGGTCGTCGCGGTCACCGCCTGGAGCGTGCGCTGGCAGGGCGACGCGCGGCGGGCCGTCGGTCTCGACCCGCGGATCGGCTGGTGGCAGTGGGCGCTGGTGCTCCCCGTCGCCGCGCTGCTCGGCGCGCTGCTGGTGCTCGCCGCGCGGGCCGTGCGGCTCGGCACCCGGACGCTGCGGCGGCTCCTCGGCCGTGCCGTCCCCGGCTGGGCGGCCGCCGCCGGGGCCGGCGCGCTCGCCGCCGTCCTGGTCTCCGGCTTCGTCGAGGGCTTCCTGCTGCGCGGCCTGCTCGGCGTGGCCGAACGCGCCGCCGCCCTCGCCGACCGCTCGACCGCCCCCGGCATCGTCCGTCCCGACCTTCCCACCCTCTCCGGCAGCCCCGCCTCGTTCGAGAGCTGGGACAGCCTCGGCGCGAAGGGCCGCGACTTCGTCGGCCACGCCCCGACCGCCGCCGAGATCTCCGCGTTCACCGGACGGCCCGCCAAGGACCCCGTCCGGGCCTACGTCGGCCTGCGCTCCGGCGAAGGGATCGGCCTCACCGACCCGATGCACGTGCTGGAGGACCGGGCCCGGCGGGCCGTCGCGGAACTCGACCGGGCCGGCGGCTTCCGGCGCAAGGTCCTGGTGGTGATGGGCACCACCGGCAGCGGCTGGGTCAACGAACGGATCGCCCAGCCGCCCGAGTACCTGTACGACGGCGACAGCGCCGAAGTCGCCTTCCAGTACTCCTACCTGCCGAGCTGGATCTCCTTCCTGACCGAGGGCGAGGCCACCGACGCGGGCCGGGCCCTCTACGACGCCGTCCACGCGCACTGGTCGCAGCTGCCCGCCGACAGCCGCCCCCGGCTGCTGGTCGCCGGCGAGAGCCTCGGCTCGTACGCCGTCGAACGGGCCTTCCCCGACGGCGTCGACCAGCTCGCCGCCGAGACCGGCGGGGCCCTGCTGGTCGGGCCCACCCCCGACAACCCGCTGCGCAGGACCATCACCGACGGGCGGGCGCCCGGCAGCCCCGTCTGGCGGCCCGTCTACCAGGACGGCCGCACCGTGCGCTTCGCCCAGCAGCCCTCCGACTTCGCCGTCCCCGACGCGCCGTGGCCGCAGCCCCGCGTGGTGTACCTGCAGAACGGCAGCGACCCGGTGGTGTGGTGGCAGCCCGCGCTGATCTGGAGCCGCCCCGCCTGGCTGAACGGGCAGCGCGCCCACGACGTCTCACCCGCCATGCGCTGGTACCCGCTGGTGACGTTCTGGCAGGTGACCTGCGACCTGGCGGCCTCCGAGGCGGTGCCCGAGGGGCACGGGCACCGCTACGGACTGATGCCGGTCGAGGCCTGGGCGCGGATCGTCCCGCCCGAGGGGTGGAGCTCGGCGGACACCGAGCGGCTGGTGGCCCACCTGCGGGAACAGGGGTGAATCAGTGGCGGACCGGGTCGTGCCGGGGAGCGGTGGCGCTCCGGGCGGCGCTCTCGGTGCGGGGGCGCAGGAGGTGGCGGGCGAGGGCCGCGGCGGTCAGCAGCAGCGCGGCCGAGATCCACGCGGCGACGTTGATGCCGTGGACGAACGCCGTGTTCGCGGCCGCCAGGAGCTGTTCGGCGGGGCCGGCCGGCAGCGTCGAGGCCACCTCCACCGCGCCGCCCAGCGACTGCCCGGCCTGGTCGGCGAGCGCCGGGTCCGTGTGCGCCGGGACGGTCAGCGACCCCGCGTACAGGGCCGTCACGATCGAGCCGACCAGCGCGATGCCGAGCGCCGCGCCCAGCTCGTACGCCGTCTCCGACACCGCCGAAGCGGCGCCGGCCTTGTCGGCCGGAGCGGCACCCAGCACCAGGTCCGAGGAGAGGGTGTACACCACGCCCTCGGCGGTGCCCAGCGCCAGGAACGACGAGCCGATCAGCAGGTAGGCGCTGTCGGCGTGGATCATGCCCAGCACCGCGATGCCCAGCCCCATCACCAGCAGGCCGACCGTCAGCACCCGGCGCGCACCGGCCCGCCGCGCCAGCCGGGCCGTCAGCAGACCGCCCGCCACCGAACCGACGAAGGCCGGCAGTTCGGCGACTCCCGCGGAGAGCGGCGAGTAGCCGCGGACCAGCTGGAGGTACTGCGACATGAAGAAGATCACACCGGACAGGCCGATCAGACTGATCAGCGAGGACAGCACCGCCGCGGTGAAACGAGGGTCACGGAACAGCCGGACCTCCAGCAGCGGCGTCGCCAGCCGGAGCTGACGCCGCACGAACAGCGCCAGCGCCGCCGCACCGAGGACGAACACCGCCGGGGTCGTCCAGTCGGACAGGCCGTGCGCGGCGAACTCCTTGATCCCGTACACCGCGCCGATCACGCCCGCCATCGACAGCAGCACGCTCGGCATGTCCCAGCGGCCCGGGCGCGGATCGCGGGACTCCGGCAGCAGCCAGCCGCCGAACACCAGCAGCAGCACCATCACCGGCAGGTTCAGCAGGAACACCGAGCCCCACCAGAAGTGCTCCAGCAGCACCCCGCCCACCAGCGGCCCGAGCGCCGCACCCGCCGTCGCGCCCGCACCCCAGACACCGATCGCGGTCGCCCGCTCCCGGGCGTCCGGGAACAGTGCGCGAATCAGCGACAGCGTGGACGGCATGATCGTCGCCCCCGCCACGCCGAGCAGCGCCCGGGCCAGGATCAACCAGCCCGGACCCGGCGCGTACGCCGCCAGCAGCGAGGCCGCGCCGAACGCTGCCGAGCCCGCCAGCAGCACCCGCTTGCGGCCCAGCCGGTCGCTGAGCGCGCCCATCGACACCAGCAGGCCGGCCAGCACGAACGAGTAGACGTCGCCGATCCACAGCAGCTGGGTGCCGGAGGGGCGGAGGGTTTCGGTGATCGACGGGATGGCGAGGGAGAGGACCGTCGCGTCGACCGCCACCAGGGTGACGGCGAGCACGAGGACGGCGAGGCCGGTCCAGCGGCGGCCGGTGGTCGGGTGGGCGGGCGAGTTGTGAGTGGTGGGGTTGGGGGCGGCCTCGGTGTCGGCAGTCGAGTCGTGGGTGGGCGGCAGGTGGCCGGGCGGGCCCGGCGGGGTCGTGGGGAGGGGGGAACTCATCGGGTATCAGGTCTCCGTAGAGCGCCGCCGAGGAACAACTCGGCGAGCGAGAATGCGCTTTCGCGAGGGGCGAGCCGGCCTTCCTGGACGGCCCAGCCGATGCCGGCCACCAGGTCGAAGAACGCCTCACTGAGCCAGCCGGCCGAGAGCTCGACCCTGAACGCCCCCTCCTGTTGGCCGCGCAGGAACAGCGCGCGGACCCGGGCGTCCTGGAGCTCCCAGAGGTCGTTGATCTCGGGATCGTCGTACAGCTGGTTCTCACCGGCCAGGAAGGCGCACAGCGCGGCATCCGGCACCACCGCGTCCACCAGTCGGCGCAGCGCGGACTCGGCGTCGCCCTCCTCCACCTGCGCGGTGTGCAGCGCGGCCGAGAAGCGACGCAGACCGAGCGCGCCCACCTCGCGGATCAGGGCCTCCCGGCCCGGGAAGATCCGGTGCAGGGTGGCGCGGCTGATGCCGGCGGCGCGGGCGATCTCGTCGAGATGGGCGGTCGGGCGTCGCGAGAGGACGCCGACGGCTGCCTCAAGGACGGAGTCGCGGTCGGTTGCCATGAGAGCAGCTTAGCGCAGGTGAGACATTGGTGTCTCAATTTGGGGGTGGAGGTCTCAATGGTGGTGGGAGTGTGGAGGGGGGCGCACGACGAAGACCCCGCGCGGGGCGCGGGGTCTTCGGGGGTGGCGCTGTGGTATTGCCGTGCGGCCGGGGCGTCGGATCGGGTTGCCAGGGTGGCCGGCTCAGTGGCCGGTGCTGCTGGTCAGCGCTGGTGGCGGCCTTGGTCGTCAGGCCCGGTCGTCAGGCCTGGTCGTCAGCTCTGGTTGTAGAAGCCGGACTCGTCGAGCGGGCGGTCGATCACCATCACCTCGACGTCCGCCGGTGTGAGCAGGAACACCCGGCGGGCGATCCGCTCGATGCCGCCGCGGGTGCCGAAGATCAGACCGGAGGCGAAGTCGACCATCCGCTTGGCCTCGGCGTCGTTCATCTCGGTGAGGTCCATGACCACCGGCGTGGCGGCACGGATGTGCTCGCCGACCGTGCGGGCGGCCTCGAACCCGGTGGGCCGGAGCGAGACGATCTTGGACGGCCCGGGCTGCCCGCTCGGCAGCGTCTCCTCGCCGTCCCACGATTCCTCGTACATCGCGGCCGGGTAGCTGCCGGAGGGCATCAGCCACCCGTTGTGGTGCTCGTCGCGAAGTGCTCCCATAAGCCGCGCCTCCCTGTCTCGTTCCGTACTCGTCCCCCGGGGGACAACGGTCGTTTTGACACGTCATCCACTTGTTGGAACTGTCCGAGTATCGCACTGATCACTGTCGAAGTGCCCGCACGCGACGCCCCAGCAGGTTGTGGCGTGGGCGAATATCCGTGCTTGCCCGGATATTCGCAACGACGCAGTCGGCCGGTGAACGGTTGCGCGCGACGACACTATCGGTGGCGGCCGGAGGACAGTTGACTGTGTGTCAACAATCATGTAACGGCTTCACCTGATGGGGTTCACCTTGGGCGGTCGGTTCGCGGGACTGTGCTCTCTTCCGACCGCGTGTCGTGGGGGTCGGCGGGGCCGGAACCCTGGAAGCGGGGGTGGGCCGGCGTTCGGTGGGGTCACTCGCCGGTGGCGCCGTCGATCCGCTCGCGGAGCAGGTCGGCGTGGCCGTTGTGGCGGGCGTACTCCTCGATCATGTGGACCAGGATCCAACGGAGCGTCACCTCGTCGCCGCGCCGCGGGAGCTTGGCGACCGTGTCCAGCGGGACGTCCTTGACGGCGGCGCGGGCGTAGGCGACGTCCTCCTGCCAGGCGGCGGTGTCGGCCACCGGGTCCGCGTCCTCGACCAGGTCGAAGTCGCCGTCCGGGTATGCCTCGGACCAGTACCGGCTGGTCGGCCCGAGATCCTCGCCGTTCAGGTACCGGCGGAACCAGTGGCGCTCCACCTCCGCCATGTGCCGGACCAGCCCGAGCAGCGACATCGGGGACGGCGGGCAGGAGCGTTCGCGGAGCTGGTCCGGTGTCAGGCCGTCGCACTTGAGGGCGAGGGTGGCGCGGTGGAAGTCGAGCCAGGACGTGAGCATGGTCGCCTCGTCGGAGGCGAAGGGCGGGTTGGTGCGGGTGATGGCGGGGGCGGGGTTGTCTGTCATGTCGCCATGGTGGGGGAGGGACGGGGAGGCGGGCGAGCCGTTTTGGGTGCGGGCTGGGTGTGGTCCGGGGTAGTCGGGGTGCCGTGCGGTTCGGGCGGGGCGGGGTGAGGGGTGGGGAGGCGCGGGGTGGGTGTGAGCGAGGGGTGTGGTGCGATGATCGGGGTAGTCGTTGCTTGTTCATGTGGGTGGGGGTGCGGGTGTGCGCAGGGTGATGACTGGGGCGCAGTTGGCGCTACGTCTGTTGCTGGAGCTGGCCTCACTGGTGGCGTTGGCGGTCGGCGGCTACGGGCTGTGGGGCGGAGGCCCCGTGGTGGTGCGCGTGCTGATCGCGCTGGCGCTTCCGGTGGTGGCGGCCGTGCTGTGGGGACGGTACGCGGCGCCGCGACGGCCCGTGCGCGACTCGGCAGCGGCCTGGTACGGCGTCCAGTTGTTGATCTGGGGCGGCTCGGTCGCCCTGCTGGCGGTCACCGGACACGTGAGCTGGGCGATCTGGCTCGGCGCGCTGATGATCGTCAACACGGTGTGGCTGCGGCTCGTCGGCGAGTGGTCGCCGGAGATCGAGCGGTAGCGAGTGACCGCGTTCGAGCGGTGAGGCGAGGCGGTCAGACGGAGCGGCGGGGGCGGGCACGCCAGAGCGAGACGGCGCTGAACACGCACATCGCCGCGATCACCGACGCCGAGATCAGGAAGGCCGGGGAACCGGGCGAGCTCGCGCTCGCCCCCGCGATGACGTAGGCCGCCGTGGTCGGGACGACACCGAGCACAGTCGCCGCCAGGTACGGCCAGAAGCGGACGCCAGAGAACGCGCACGCGAAGTTGCCCGCCTGGAACGGCGCCCCCGGGAACAGCCGGACCAACAGGACGCTGCGGAAACCCTGCTCGGACAGTCGGCGGTCGATCTCGCTCAGCACCTTGCCGCGCACCAGCGGCCGCAGCGCCTCCCGGCCGAGCGACCGGCCGAGCGCGAATGCCACGATCGCGCCGATCGCCGACCCGGCCACCGCCAGCGGCACGCCCCACAGGGACCCGAACAGCAGCCCCATCCCCGCGTTCAACGCCGGACGCGGCAGAAACGCCACCGTCCCGAACGCGTAGGCCGCCAACGCGATCGGCATCCGCCACGGACCGGTTGCCGCCGCGAGCACCGCCGCCGGACTCCAGAGCAGCAGCGAGGCCGCGGCGGCGGCCAGGACGGCCACCAGCAGACCGAGGCGCAGCAGCGCGCGGCGGTGCGGGTGGGGGTGCGGGTGGGGGCTCGTGCGGGAGTGGTCGGTGGGCGCGTCGCTGTTCGGGCCGGCGCTCGGGGTGGTGCTGGTCGCGCTGGAGTCGGCGTCGGCGGGGCGTGACGCGGTGGGGCCGGGTGTCGGCTGCGGGGCTGGCACTCGGGGAGCTTAACCGGCGCTGTGACCGAGAATTGTCGAGGGGCCCCGGTAGGGGGTGCGCGGCACCGAGGGGCCTCGGCGAAATGCCGAGTGGGCGTGGGAGGGGAGCTCTCAGCAGGGGACCGGTCGCCCCACGCGGGCGGCCGTCGAGCACCATGGGGCCTCTCGGCACTCGCGCCTCGCTGCGGACGCGCTCATGGGCGGGGTCGGGATCAGGCGGCGGGCCGGCGCAGTTTCTTCAGCAGGGTGATGTCGGCGGCGTGGCGGACGCCTTCGACGCGCTCGGGGTCGTGGCGGCCGTCCGGAGTCTCGATGATCAGCGGGACGCCGGCAGTGGCCGGGTGCGCCAGCAGAGCCGCGAACGCGGCGGCACCGATGTGGCCGGTACCGATGTTCTCGTGGCGGTCCTTGCGGGCGCCCGCGACGTCCTGCGAGTCGTTGGCGTGGATCAGCTTGAGCCGGTCCGGGCCGACTGCCCGGTGCAGCGCGTCGAAAAGCTCGTCGACGCCGTTGGTGGCGGCCAGGTCGTGACCGGCGGCGAAGGCGTGGCAGGTGTCCAGGCAGACGCCGACCAGGGGATGGTGGTCGAGCGCGTCCAGGTAGGCGGCGAGGTCCTCCATCCGCGCGCAGAGCGAGCTGCCCTGACCGGCGGTCGGCTCCAGCAGCAGCCGCGGGGCGTCGTCCCCGTACCGGTCGAGGCCGTCCAGGATCGGCAGGACGTGCGCGCGAACCTGGGCCAGCGCCTCCTGCCGGGTGCCGCACAGCGCCGATCCCGTGTGGACCACCGCACCGAGCGCGCCGATCGCCGCCGAGCGGTGCAGCGAATGCGTCAGCGACTCCGCCGAACGCTCGCGGGTCGCCGAGGAGTCCGACCCGAAGTTGATCAGGTACGGCGCGTGGACGTACGCCGGGATGCCCTGCTCGGCACAGGCCGTCCGGAACGCCAGATCGTGCGCGGGATTCCCGGCCGGCGTGGCCCACCCGCGCGGATTGGCGACGAACACCTGCACCGCCTCCGCGCCGACCTTGGCCGCGTAGGCCAACCCCGTCCCCACCAGCCCCTTCCCGGCAACAGGAACATGGGCGCCGATCGGGTTTCGCGGGGCGGAATTCATGGCGACGAGCATCCCACGGCAGGATGGACCCGCTGGTCACCGGGGTCGACGACGGCTCTCCGCCGGAGCGGCCTGCTTCGTCGGCGCAGCTGGCTCGGCCGGGTCGGCGGGGTCGGCCTCATGGTGTTGGTCGGGTCGGCCTCGCAGGGTCGGTCGGGTGGCCGGCGGGCGGACCATGGGACGGAGAGGCGAGAGCAGATGGGCGATTCGCTGGCGCGGGCGCAGCGTGAGCACTGGGAGCGGACGTACTCCGCGCACCCCGGCATGTACGGGGACCGGCCGTCGGAGTCGGCGGAGTACGCCGCCACGGTGTTCCCGCCCGGGGGAGTCGTTCTGGAGCTCGGCGCCGGCCATGGGCGCGACGCGCTGTTCTTCGCCCGCCGGGGCTTTGCCGTCATCGCGGCCGACTTCAGCCCCGTCGGCCTGGATCAGCTCGGTGCCCGCGCCGTCGCCGACGGCTTGGCGGTGACCACCCTGGTGCAGGACGTTCGCCGGCCGCTGCGCCTGCCGGACGGGTCGGTCGACGCGGTGTACGCGCACATGCTGTTCTGCATGGCGCTGACCACGGCCGAGTTGGAGGCGCTGGTCGGTGAGGTGCGGCGGGTGCTGCGCCCCGGAGGCGTGCTGGTGTACACCGTGCGACACACCGGAGACGCGCACTACGGAGCCGGGACCGGCCACGGCGACGACATCTGGGAGCACGGCGGCTTCGCGGTGCACTTCTTCTCGCGCGACCTGGTGGATCACCTCGCGGCAGGTTGGGGCCCGGCCGAGGTCGAACCGTTCGAGGAAGGCGACCTGCCGCGCCGGCTGTGGCGTGTGACGCAGCGACGGCCAGGCTGAGGTTCGGCAACGGGCCGTCGGGCGCGGCGGCGTGGGTCCGTGCGCTCGGCGTGCTCCGTGGCGCGCCCGCCGGTGACGGAGGAGGCCCGGGGCCGCGCTCCTCGTGCGGCAGGGTCGGCTGTCGGCCCGGCGGGAGGTGCCGCCGGGCCGGGCCGTGGTCCGGTCTCGGCGACCTCAGCCGGTGGGCTCCAGGGAACCGGCTCCGTCCGGGGAGCCGGCCTCCTTGCGGTGGCGCATGGCAGTGGCGGACGGAACCAGCGCGGCCGCCAGCAGCGTGACGACGGTGAAGGAGACCGTCAGCGAGCTGGACTGGGCGATGCCGCCCACCACGGCCGGGGCGACCAGGCCGGAGGTGTACGTGATGGTGGCGACACCGGCGATGGACTGGCTCGGGTTGCTGCCGGCCCGGCCGGCGGCGGCGAACGCGAGCGGAACCACCACCGCGATGCCTATACCGATCAGCGCGAACCCCGGAATGGCCGCGTACGGGCTGCGGGTGAGGACCACCAGCAGGCCGCCGACAGTGGCGACCACGCCGCCGACCCGCACTGTGCGTACCGGGCCGAGCCGCCGGACCACCGCGTCGCCCGCCAGCCGGGCGACGGCCATGGTGGCGGCGAACGCCGTGTAGCAGGCGGCGGCGGTCGACGCGGAGGCGCCGGTGATGTCGCGCAGGTAGACGCCGCTCCAGTCCATCGACGCGCCCTCGGCGAAGACGGCGCAGAAACCGACCAGGCCGATGACCAGGGATTCCTTCGGCGGCAGTGCGAAGCGGGGCGGCGCCTCCTGGTCGGTGGTCGGTCGAACGTCCAGCACGCCGCGCGAGACGACCTGCGCGAGCACGACCAGGATCAGCGCCGTCACCGTGTACTGGGCCCGGGCGTCCACCTGCTGGTGCGCCGCGAGCACGCCGAACCCGGAGGCGACCAGGCCGCCCAGGCTCCACATTCCGTGCAGGCCCGACATGATCGACCGGCCGAGCCGTTCCTCGACCTCGACGCCCTGGGCGTTCATCGCGACGTCCGACATGCCGGACGTCGCGCCGTAGACGAACAGCGACAGGCAGAGGACCGCCAGGTTGGGGGAGAACGCCGGCAGCACCAGCGAGAGGCACCACAGCGACAGCAACCCCTGCAGCGCCGCCCGGGCACCGACGCGGTGCACGATGCGACCGGCCAGCGGCATCGCGAGCGACGCGCCGATCGCCGGGAACACCAAGGCGAGACCGAGCTGACCAGGGCTCAGATCCAGCTGGTCCTTGATCCACGGGATGCGGCTGACGAAGGTGCCGGTGACGGCACCGTGGACGGCGAACACCAGCGCCACGCTCAGTCTTGCGCGCCGGACGTCCTTGAGAGTTTCGCCCATGCCGGGCTCCCCCTTGGGTCGGTCGGATTGGCAATAAACTATCAGGTACCCTGCCTGATAGAAACCTCTGGAAGGATGCAGGCTCATGACGACCGCTCGCACCGCCACGCCGAGCACCGCCCGGGCCATCAACGACCGGCTCGCTCTCGACCTGCTGCTCGAACGGGGCCCGCTCACCGCATCCGACCTGCGCACGCTGACCGGACTCTCCCGGCCCACCGTCGCCGATCTGCTCGAGCGCCTCCAGCGCAGCGGACTGGTCGCCCAGGCCGGGGAGAGCGCCGCACTCCGCCGTGGCCCCAACGCCCGCCTGTACGGACTGGTCGCCGATCGTGCCCACCTCGCCGGGATCGACATCCGGGCCACCGGGGTCAGTCTGGTGGTGGCCGATCTGACCGGGCAGACCCTCGGCACGGCCACTGTCGCGGCCACGGCACGGACATCGGCCGGGGCGGACGGCCCAGCCTCGACGTCTGCCCGCGCGGAAGCGGGCGAGGTCGCGGAGGGCGGGGCGGGGGACGGCGACCTGCTCGTGGAACGGACCGTCGAAACGCTGCTCGCGACCGCAGCCGAGGTCGGCGCCCGCGAATTGCACACCGTCGCCGTCGGCGCGCCCGGGCTGGTGGACCCGGTGAGCGGCTCGCTCAACAACTCCGGAAAGCTGCCGGAGTGGCACGGCAAACTGCTCGCGGCCCTGCGTGCCCGTCCCGGTACGGAGGTGATCCTGGAGAACGAGGTGAACCTGGCCGGGATCGCCGAGCATCGGATCGGCGCGGCCCGGGGCCGCAAGGACTTCGCCCTGATCTGGCTGGGCCACGGCATCGGCGCATCGGTGGTGCTGGACGGCCGGCTGCGGCGCGGCGCCTCCGGCGGAACCGGCGAGATCGGCTTCCTGCCCGTCCCCGGGACCAGCGGCCTGCCGGACGCCACCCGGTGCGACGGCGGCTTCCACTCGCTGGCCTCCAGCGCCGCGATCTGCGAACTCGGCGCCCGCCACGGCCTGACGGCCGAGCCCGACGGATCGGAGCCCGGTGCCGAAGCCGTCGTCCGACTCGCTGTACGGAGCGGAGCCGACGACTTCCTCGACGAACTGGCCGGGCGGATCGCCGTCGGAGCCTCCGCGATCTGCGTGGTCCTCGACCCCGGCTGTGTGGTGCTGGGCGGCGAGATCGGCCAGGCGGGAGGCCCCGAACTGGCCGCCCGAGTCGAACGCCAGCTGGCCCGGCTCTCTCCGCTCGCCACCGAGGTCCGGGCCGGCACGGCGGGCGGCGGCGCGGTGCTGGCCGGCGCGGTGCTGACCGCCGGGGACGCGGCGCGACGCGAACTCTTCGGAGGCGAGTGAGGCTCCGGCAACGGCCGAGAGTGGGGTGTGCACGGGGGCGGCTGCCAGTACGGCAGGATGGCGGAGTCTGTCCCGCCTACCGTGAGCCGCCCAGGAGCTGCATTCATGGCCATCCCCGACCGGCCCGTCCACCCGTACCGCATCGGCGAGGCGGCCTCCATGCTGGGGGTGAGTGCCGACACCATGCGACGGTGGGTGGACGCGGGGCGCCTGCCCGCGACCCGTGACGAACACGGACACCGGATCATTGCCGGGGCCGAACTCGCTTCCTTTGCACGCGAGTTGGCGCGCCCGGAGAACAGCGATGCGGAGGGCCGGTCCTCGGCGAGGAACCGGTTCCCCGGGATCGTGACCGCGGTCGTGCTGGGCGACGTGGCCGCAAAGGTGGAGATCCAGGCCGGGCCGTTCCGAGTGGTCTCGCTGATCAGCCGGGACTCGGCGGAGGAACTCGGCCTGGTGCCCGGTGCACCCGCCACCGCCGTCATCAAGTCGACCAACGTGGTCGTCGAGCGTCGCTGACCCGCTGCCCGGTCGCTGAACCGCGGCCGGTGGCCCGACGGCCTTCCGGACCGGCGGGACGCGGCGGCCGCCAGCAGGTGCCGGAGGTACCTGCGCAGTGCCGGACAGGCGCCGCCTAGGATGCGGAGTCCTGCGGCCAACCGCTGGCGAAGCGGCCCGTGGTGTGAGTTGCCCGACCGTGCGAGAGGACGACCCCGTTGAAGAGCCGCGTGCGCGCCGTTGCCCACCGAGGCGAGCCGTATCAGCACCGCGAGAACACCCTGCCTGCGGTCAGCGCTGCCCTCGCCGCAGGAGCGGACGCCGTCGAGGTCGACGTGCAACTCACCCGGGACGGCGTGCCGGTACTGCTCCACGACCGGACCCTGGAGCGGCTCTGGAACGACCCGCGCCCGATCAACCGCGTGACCGCCGAACAGCTCGCCGACGTGGCCGCGCCCGGCCTGCGGATCCCCACCCTCGCGGAGACGCTCACCGTCGTCGCGCAGACCGACGGCCGACAGCTGCTGATCGACCTGGACGACGCCCAGCCGGCCGCAGCGACCTGGCGGACCGTCAGCGACCTCGGACTGGCCGACCGTGTCGCGTTCTGCGGGCCCGTTCTCGCGATGCTCGCGGTGCGGGAGCTCGCTCCCCAGGCGGAGATCTCGCTGACCTGGAGCCGGCCTCAACTGCCCAAGCAGCGGCTGCTGGAAGAACTGCGTCCGACCTACCTCAATCCCCCCTTCGGGCTGGTCGACGAGCGCCTGGTCGCGACCGTGCACGACGCAGGCTTTGCGCTCGCCACCTGGACCGTCGACCTGCGCAGGACGATGCGGCGAATGCTCGACCTCGGCGTCGATTCGCTCACCTCCAACCGGGTGGCGCTGCTGCGCCGGACGATCGACCAGCACCACGGCTGACCGTCGCCGATCGGCCCGGCGGCCGGCGACCCGAGTGGCGGCTCCGGCCAGCGGCCTGAGAAGGCCGACGGCCGTGATGGCGCGTGAAGTCATAGAGGTGTCCGATCTGCTTGTCGGCCCGGCGGCGCGTTCGGGGAGGGCGCGTGGGCGCGGTTGGTGGTCAGGAGGGGGTCTCGGCAGGGGTGAAGCCGAGCGGTCCGGCCAGGTGGTGGCTCGTTCGGTGGTGGTGGTGGTGGTGGTGGCGACGATGGTGCGTGCGGTGCGCCGCACTGCACGCACCGCAGCCAGCTATCTGCTGCGATGACCGTTATGTGCTGAAATGAGACGATCATGACGGCGCGTCAGCGGTGGAGGTGGCGGTGGCAATGGAAGGCTCCCCGGAACCACACGAGTCGAACGAGCACGGCGGACCGCCGACAGAGCCCGACGACGAGGGCGGTCCGGAGCAGCCCGAGGGGAACGGCTCGGATCGGGGTCCGTCAGCAGCAGAGCCGGCTGATCGCAGGCCATCGGACGGCGGACAGGACGGTCCAGCCGATGCCGATGCCGATGCCGACGACGGCGCAACCGGTGCGGCCAGCGGAGAGCGGTCCGACGGTGCTGTCCCCGGCGGGAAGGCAGGGGAGAGCGACCGTGGGGCTGCCGGACCCGGCGCGGCGCACGCATCTGGCGAGCGATCGACATCAAGTGGAACCACCTCCATAGGTACTGAGAGTTCGTCGGGTACGGGTACGGGTATGGGTGCGGGTGCGGCGGTGGCCACCACCGGAAGTGCGGCACCGGACAATCGGAGACCGGCCCTGATGCTGCCGCCGTCCATCCGCGCGGCCGCTGCCTGGTCGGCAGCGGTGATCCTCTTCATCACCGTCGCCGGGTTCGCGGTGTTCGTGGTCGTGGAACTCAGGGCAGCCACCATCCCGATGCTGATCGCCCTGCTGGCCACCGCCCTGCTCTACCCCGTCATGCCATGGCTGGTGAAGCGGGGCGTCAGCCGTGGCACCGCAGCAGGGCTGACCTGTGCCACCCTGGTGCTGGTCGTCACCAGCGGCATCGGACTGCTGGTCAACTCACTGGTGAGCAGCGCCCCGCAGATCGCCGCGGGTCTTCAGCAGGCGGGCGACCGGATCGCCTCCTGGCTCGGACCGCTCGGCGACCGGATCCAGTACGCACTTCGGCAGAGCGCCGGTTCGGGAAGCACCCTGGTGGACTCCCTCGCCAACGGAGTGCTGTCCGGACTCGGCCTGATCACTCAGCTGCTGACCGGAGGTGTGCTCGCCCTCGCTCTGGTCTTCTTCTTCCTGCGCGACGGCCACCGGTTCGGTGACGCCATTCACGAAACGATGCCGGGCAAGCACTCCGACACCGTGATCGCCTGCGGTCAGCAGGCCTTCGCGGCCATGGCCGGCTTCATGCGCGGCACCACCCTGATCGCGCTGATCGACGCGACCTTCATCTCCATCGGACTGCTGCTCCTCGGCGTCCCGGGTGCAGCAGGCCTGGGCGCTCTTGTCTTCCTTGGGTCCTACATTCCGTTCGTCGGCGCCTTTCTCTCCGGGACGGTCGCGGTCCTCGTGGCCCTGGCGAACGGTGGTCTCGGCACCGCTCTCTGGGCTCTCGGTGTGGTGTTGGCGGTACAGGCGATCGAGGGCAACATCCTCCAGCCGGTCATTCAGAGCCGGACCGTCGAGCTCCACCCCGCGACGATCATGATTGCGGTGGTGGCCGGTTCCGGAATCGCCGGAATCATCGGAGCGCTGCTCGCCGTTCCGGTCAGCGCGGCCGGTCTCGGAGTGGTGGCAGTACTGCGCGGCGGTGCGGAGACACCGTGGGTGCCCGCGAGCCGCCGCAAGCGACAGCGCTCGGAGAACTGAGGTGCTCGCCGCGAGGCGGCTATGGAGTGGGGAAGTAGGCGGCGAGCCAGCGGTCGAGCTCCACGAACACCTGGGCCCGGACCGGCTCGGCTGAGAGGACCAGGTCGTGGATGCCGCCTTCGATGCGGATGGTGGTGACATGACGGCCGAGGCGCGGTGCGAGCGCGGCGATGTCATCGGCGCGCAGGACCGCGTCGGTGTGCATCAGAGCGGGATCCCACCGGCTGGTGACGGTGGAAGCCGTGGAAGCCATCATCAGTACCGGACAGTCGACGGAGATCCCGCGCCGGAGCGTGCGGTGCCCACGCTGGATCGCTGCCAGCCAGCCGGCGTAGAGCGGAAAGCCCTCGGCCGGCTTCATCGCGAGGTCGAAATCCCAGCTGCCCCGGTGCTCGCGGTGAAGACTGTGGACGTAGTGCGGGTTGAGCGGGGCAGGCAGCTTCCGGGTGGGGGAAGCGCGGCCGAGGGCATCGAGAGCCGGAGCCCCGAGCGTACGAACCGCGGGCGAGGCAGGCATCGACAGGAACGGACTGTTGAGGAACAACCCGTCGACCAGCCCACGCCCGGCGCGCCGGGACGCCCACAGCGCAGTCACCAGCCCGCCGGTGGAATGCCCGTTCACCAGCAGCCGGGTATGGCCGTCGAATTCCCGGATCACGCGAATCGCCTCGTCCAACTCCTCGTCGTACACGGCGAGATCTGTGACGAAGTTGGGGGAGTGGTGAGGCCGGAGCGACCGGCCGTACTTGCGCAGGTCCAGGGCGTAGAAGGAATAGCCGGCGGCGACGAAGTGGTCGGCGAGGTGGGTCTGGAAGAAGTAGTCGGTGTAGCCGTGCACATACAGCACCGCCCGGCGGGAACCCGGGACCAGCCGGCGGACCAGGGTGGCACTGACCGCCCCTTCCTCGTCCGGGACCAGTGGGAGCTCCGCCGCCTCGTACGGGGCACCCAGGATGTCTTCGCGGAACTCCATGCCAGCCACACCCACTTCCTGCTCTGCCGCGCCGCCCCGGGCTCTCCGAGGCGGTACCACTTCCGCGACCATACCGGGCGGTAGGTCGCTCCGTTTGGGAAGACTGCCCTGGTCGGGCCTAAGCTGCCCGCATGGCTGTCCCTTCGTCGATCGTTTTCCGCCCCGTCACGTTCCGGAGGCCTGTCCGATGACCGGACCGGCCGGACTGCCGGACCCGCGCCCTGTGGAGCGCGAGGTGGCGCTGGGGACAGCCAAGTTGATGCCCGACATCGATGACGAGGGCGGTTGGCTGCTCACCCTCGACGGCACGCCGCAGTCGTATGTCGATCTTCAGGACCCCACGCATCTCGAGTTCGAGTACGTCCAGCGGATCGCTCATCTGCTGGACGTGATCGCGGAGCCCGGGGAGCCGCTCGACGTCCTGCACCTTGGCGGTGGCGCGCTCACTCTGCCTCGCTATCTCGCTCGGACTCGGCCGCGCTCGCGGCAGCAAGTGGTCGAGGTCGACGGCCCGTTGACCGAGTTCATCGCAGAGCACCTCCCCTGGCCGCCCGGTATCGACGTGGTGGTCGGCGACGCCCGGTCGGCACTCGAATCCGTGGCGCCCGGAACGTTCGACGTGGTGGTCGCCGACGTGTTCCGAGGCTCGCGGACGCCGGCGCATCTCACCAGCGTGGAGTTCGTCCGGCTGGCTGCGGCCACGCTCCGGCCCGGCGGATGCTACGCGGCGAACCTCGCAGACGGCCCGCCGCTTGCATTCGCCAAGGCCCAAGTGGCCACCGTTGCTGCAGTTTTCGCCCACGTCTGCCTGGTGGCCGAGCCCAGCGTGCTGCGGGGCCGCCGTTACGGGAACGTCCTGCTGATCGGCTCCGACGAGCCGTTGCCCGCGAAGGAGTTGAGTCGGTTGCTCGCCTCCGACCCCTTCCCGGCCCGGCTGACGGAATCGCCGCAGCAGGCTTCCGAGCCGGTCACAGATGCGACCGCCGAGGACTCGCCGCCCCCACCGGCGGGCGCGTTCTCGTTGAGTTGAGACCGACCTCAGGCTGCGCGGAGTGCTGTGCAGGAAGTCGTACTTGATGGCGAACTCCTTTCCATGGAAGACGACGGCTACGAGTCAGGCACCGGCAGGTGGCCAGCGTCGGCCGGACGGCGAGCTGGAACGGCGGCGGGGGCGGGCCGTCCGGCCGACGGCAGTCATGGGTGGTTGTCCCGACTGGGTATGCGGTGGGGCTGATCAGCCAGCGGAGAGAACCAGCCGGCGCGCTATCTCGTTGTAGCCGAGCAGTTCAAAGGCGGCGATCATGGGGTGGTTGGTGAGGTCGGTGTCGGCACGGACGACGGTCTCCTTGGCCTCGGTGGCGAGGACTCGGGTGATTTCGGCGAGGATCTCGGCCACGAAGCCCCGTCCGCGGAACTCGGGGAGGACACCGAGGTAGCCCACCACC
Organism: Kitasatospora sp. NPDC059795; assembly: GCF_042732175.1. NCBI lineage: Bacteria > Bacillati > Actinomycetota > Actinomycetes > Kitasatosporales > Streptomycetaceae > Kitasatospora > Kitasatospora sp. NPDC059795. The sequence goes on along the minus strand of NZ_JBHWID010000005.1, from coordinate 137,596 downwards.
GAGGTGTTGGAGTTGCGCGAGGGGATCCCGAAGCCGACCACCTGACCCGTGGACATCCGGGCTATTCGCCACCAGGAGCGTTCACCGAGCATGTCGTGGCGGTAGAAGGCGACATCGTTCCGGGCTTGCTCCTCGGGACCGACGAGCAACGCCTCGCGTGTGGTGGCCGCGTCCAGGCTCCCGGGGAGAGTGCGGCGGAGGAGATCGACGAACACCTCGTCGTCGGGCTCCGGCGTGAAGACGAGCCGCTCCGAGACGGAGGGGACCGGGCCTTCCGCAGTCCATTCGAAGCGGAGACGTTCGGTGACAACGCGTAGGCCGGCCGCCTTCGACGCCTCGCGGCGCCACTTCACTGCTGCCGCAGTCTCGGGTTGGTCGCGCCAACTCGGCGGCAGGAACAGGTGGTACTCCGGCAGGGCGGTGAGGCCGTCGGCGGCGAAGACCTGATGGGCGGCGGTGAGCAAGGCAGCAGTAGTTGCGATGCGCGGATCGCCGGAAGGCTGGGACGGAGGGAACGTGCGCGCATCGGGACCGGTGAGAACCGATGAAGCAGCGGTGGAGAACAGGCCGTCCAGGCTTCGGGGGTAGGCGTCGCCAGGCATGCCCCACCAGATGGCGAGCAGCAACGGCGCTCGCCCAGGACCTGCCTCTGCGACCCAGATCCACTCCGGACGGTACTCGCCGTCGGCGAGCCGGGACCGGACGACGTCGGCGGAGAGCATGGTGGATGAGTCGGGCTGGATGTAGGAAAGGACAGCGTCCAGCTCTTGGGGAAGGATCGGACGGAAGATCACAGGGCCTCCGGAACAGGGAAGAGTGGGAGGCGATCCCGATCGTGACGATCCGTGATGACCCCCCGCAGGTGGTGGATCAGGTGGTCGCGCGAGCGATCGGGTGCGCCGTGGGGCTGGGACGAGCTATCGGAACCACCGCGGAACCTCCTCTCGAAAGCTGAAAGCGCAAGCTCGGCATCAGTTCTTTGCTGGGCCGGTATCGAACCCTCGGTAGAACCGACCTGCCGTCAGTGGCTCGAAGCCTAGAGGGCTGTCGGACCGCCTGCAAATTATTTTTCGGGGGACTTTTCGCAGGGCCTCGGTGGTCCTGAAGGCGGCGGACTTGGGTGTTACAGCTAATTACCCGAAAGAGTGGACCCGGAAATACTGGCACCGAGCGAGATTGGTGAGGCTGCGGTGGCGGTAGAACTGGCGATGGCGGCGGCGAGCTTGAGAGGAGGTGCCGGCCGATGAGTGGGCAGAGTGACGGGCCGGCACCGGTGGACGGCAGCTGCTAGGGGCTGAGGCGCCCCACGGCGATGCCGTAGGTCAGAGGCGGTCGCCGAGGGCGAAACCGGCAGAGGTGGCGGCGGCTCGGACCTGGTCGTCATCCAGCGGTTGAGCCGACTCGATGATGATTCGGCCGGCCTGCATGTCGGCGCTGACACCGGTGATGCCGGGCAGCGCGTTCAACCCGGCGGTGACAGTGCGCCCGCAGTGGCCGCAGCTCATTCCGTTGAAGGTGAACACGGTGATGGTGGGCATGGATTACCTCCGTTGAACCGATCGGGTGCGGCAGTCGGTCAGTGAGTCGACGATGCCGCAAGGTCCAACGTGGGCAAGGCGGTGTGGGCACTGGGGTGAGCCGTGTTGTGCCCCCATCGGGTGGTGTCCCGGGAGGGCCTTTGTTGATTGTCAGCTAATCATGACTCTTTTGATGGCGATCGGAATGTGCCGCCTGCATTGCGGGTGCGGATTCAGCCGGCGGTCGAGGAAATCGTCTGGCCGATTTTCGAATCAGGAGGAAAGGCGAGTGTTCGGTGTTCATAGTGGAAAGCTCATTGCCCCTGGCTGCGCCGATTCCGGGGGCTGCCGAGTGGTGAGGTCTGCTGATCTGGCAAGGTTGGCTGCAGTCGGAAACGTGACAGGGGTGGTCGTGTGGGTGAGACGGTGGGGCGCATCATTTTTCTCAATGGCACATCCAGTTCGGGGAAGTCGAGCGTTGCGTACGAGCTGCTGGACGTGCTCGACGACGAGGTCTGGTTCCATCTCGGCGTCGACAGGTTCAACGCGATGCGGACCAAGCGGGCCATGGAGCAGGCTCAGTTCGACGAGGCGCTGAAGCGGACCAGGATGGGGTTCCATCGGTCGATCGCCGCGATGGCGGAAGTCGGGAACAACGTGGTCGTCGACCACGTCCTGAGCGAACCGTGGCGGCTGGCGGACTGTCTCGACGTGCTCAGCCCCTACCGGGTCTTGTTCGTAGGGGTTCGCTGTGGCCTGGACGAGTTGATTCGACGTGAGACCGCGAGGGGTAACCGGCCATCCGGGCTGGCGGCCGTTCAGTACGACCTGGTGCACCGTCATGGCGACTACGACCTGGAGTGTGACAGCGGAGCGTACTCACCCCGCGAGTGCGCCGAGCAGATCAGAGCGTTCCTGCCGAACCAACCGGAGTCGACCGCCTTCGGGCGACTGCGGGAAGGCGCAGGTCGGTAGCCTCGTTCGGCTTCCGGGTGAGGCCGGGGCGATGGCGGTCGGTCAAAGCGGGCGGTCGGAGTGTCAGGGAAGGGAAGCGGCATGGTGCAGGTTCGGGTGGCGGCGGCGCAGTTCGAGTGCGTGCCGGGAGACGTGGAAGCGAACGTCGAGCAGATTACGGAGCTGGCGCGGGAGGCGCGGAAGGCCGGCGCAGCTGTGGCGTTCGGGCCGGAGCTCTGCCTCACGGGGTACGAGCTCGAGATGATCGCTACGGACCACGGGCTGTGGACGGAGCCGGACGACAGGCGCCTCGATCCGCTGCGCGAGGTCGGCATAGCCGTGGTGGTCAACGGCGTTGCCGCGGGTCCGGGTGGTGAGCCGCAGATCGTCAGCACCGTGTTCGGGCGGGACGGCGCCGTGGTGACGACGTACGCGAAGGAGCACCTGTACGAGAACGAGCAGGAGGTGTTCACGGCGGGCAGCGGTGGCGGCCGGTTCTGGCTGGACGGGGTCGGCTACTCGCTGGCCACCTGCTTCGACAACCATTTTCCCGAGGTGACGGCACGGAACGCTGAGCTGGGGTGCCAGGTCCACCTCGCCAGTTCGCTGTACGGCACCGCGGGCGGGCGGGAAGAGCGGCGTACGGTGCATCCGGCGATCGCGAAGGCGAGCGGGATGCACGTGGTGCTGGCCAACCACGTCGGTGTCGCCGGGCCGTGGACGGGCTGTGGAGGCAGTGCTGTGTGGGCACCGGACGGGTCTGTGGTGGCGGAGGCGGACGAGACCGGTCCGCAGCTGCTGGTGGCCGACCTGGAGGTTCGGATGAACAGGTGAGACGGACGGGAACGGGCGGCGGACGTCAGCGGTACTCGTCGTCGGGCACCCGGTCGGCCAAGTCGTCGAGAACGGTGAACCCGACCGCTTCGCGCAGTGGCTCGTCGGGGACGGCGTCGTCGAACTCGGCCTCGGCGTCCTCGTCGGGGTAGACCAGGTGCACGGCGGCCTCCTCGGCGCTGGCCGCCCCGCCGTCGGGGCCCACGTCGGAGCCGGCGGTGTCGATTCCGTCCTCGACCAGGCGTCCGGCACGCGGGGAGGGCCCGGCGGTCCAACGGTCGTCGACCACCTCGGAGTTTTCGTCGGGTTCCTCTTCCGACAGCAACTGCTCCAGGGACTCCCCGCGTGCCGCCTCCCCGGGCGTGGTGCCGTACGCGGTCGCGCCGTGGTAGCGGTCGGAGGGGAGGATGCCGGTGTCCAGCGGGTCGTCGTCGAGCCGGTCCGTGAGCAGGGAGTCGGCCGGTTCGAGAACGCCGTCGTCCTCGGCAGGATCCGGGTCCTGGGAGTCCCAGTCGGTCATGACAACACCTGTCCTCGTCACTCGGGGTGAGGTCCCACGCAGCTTCTTCATGCTTGCCAGGGAGCCACCCGGCTCGCAACAGGACGCGGTGGCGGCGGCCTGGGAATGCGTTGCGGGACAGCTGGGCGGAGGCGAGTGAGCGGGGGCACTGGTTGGGCGATGGGCGGAGCTGGACCGGCGTCGGCTTTGTTGAGTGCGAAGTGGTGCCGAGGCGGGACGGCAGCGGCGGAAGGCGGAGGGCGGAGCTGGTCGGGTCGGTGGTGCAGCAGGGAATGTGAGTGGTTCGGAGATCGAGCGGACTGGTCGGTCGGTGCGGTGGGCGGGAACGATGTGGGCGAACGGAGGAGGTGCGCAGTGATGAAGGGCGGCGGAGTGCCGGGGTTCGTCGGGCGGCGGCGTGAGCTGGCTCGGCTGGCCGCAGCGTTGCGGGCGGCGCCCTCGGTGGTGCTGGTGGAAGGCGAGGCGGGTACCGGGAAGTCCGCACTGGTGCGTCAGGCACTGGCGGTGGCCGGGACGGCACCGGAGCGCGTGCTGAGCGGGTACTGCCATCCGATCGCCGAGCCGATGCCATACGGGCCGGTGCTGGATGCGTTGCGGTCCAGCGGTCCGCTACTTGCGGAGGCAGCGCCGTTGCCGGCGAGCACAGGCGCGCTTCGGTCGTGGCTGCCGGAACTCGGAGCGTGGCTGCCGCACGCATCCGACGGCGGGGACGAACGGCATCGGTTGGTGCAGGGCATCCGGGCGCTGCTCGACGCGCTGGGCCGTGTGGTGCTGGTGGTCGAGGACGCGCAGTGGGCGGACCGGGCGAGCCGTGAGCTGTTGCTGCTGTTGGCCAGGGATCCTCGGCCGGGTCTGTCGTTGCTGGTGACGTACCGGGCGGAGGAGCTGGCTGCGGGTGCGCCGGTGCTGGGCGCGGCCTACCGCTGCCCGCCTGGGGTGGCCGGCGGATTGGTGCAGCTCGGGCCGCTGGAGGAGGCAGAGGTACGGGAGCTGGCGGCCCGGGAGTGGAGTGCGGAGGCGGTGCCCGAGCTGGTGGCCGTGCTGGGCGAACGGTCCGGTGGCCTTCCGGCCCTCGTTGTCGAGGACCTGGCGGCCTTGCGGGAGAGCGGTCCGCACTCTGAGCCGGCGATGGCACTGGCGGAGGCCGAGCTGCCACGCGGGCTGCGGGACGTGGTCGCCGAACGGTTGGCCGGGCTCGGACCGGATGCTCTCGCGGTGGCGGAGACGGTGGCGGTGCTGGACGCGCCGACCAGCGAGGAGGTGATCGGCGAGGTGGCGCAGCTGTCGGCCGAACGGGTGGCGACGGCCCTGGTGGACGCGCTGCGGGCAGGGGTCCTGGCCGAGCCCACGGCGGCCCGGTACGCGTTTTGCCGGGAGCCCGTCCGGCAGGTGGCGTATCGGCGCATCCCGGGGCCGGTGAGGTCGGCGCTGCACCGGCGGGTGATCGCCGTGCTGCGTGCTGCCGAGCCGCAGCCGCTCGCCCGGATCGCCGCGCACACCAGGGCCCTCGGTGACCGGGCCGCCTGGCAGGGGGTGGCCGAGGAGGCCGCCGGGCAGACGGCCGAGCAGGGTGACCCGGCGGCGGCCGGGCTGCTGTTGCGGGAGCTGCTGGCGGAGACGGATCTGGCCCCCGAGCGGCGGGTGCGGGTGGCTCGGGCCCTGTCGGCCATCGCCGCGAACGCCGCCGACGACACCGCGAGCACTGCCGCGCTGGGCGGGATCGTCGCCGACCCGCGTCTGCCGGTCGCGGACCGGGGCGAGATCCGGTTGACGCTCGGGCTGCGGGTGGCCGTCCAGGGCGGTGACCGGGCCGGGTTCGCGCAGATCGAGCGGGCCGCCGACGAACTCGCCGAGCGTCCCGCCAGGGCCGCGCGTGCGCTGGTGGCGCTGGCGATGAACGAACGCGACGGTGCGGGTGCAGCCGCCCGGGAGCACATGGCGAAGGCCGCCGCGGCGCTGGAGGTCGAGCCGGACGAGGAGGTCGCCGCCGCCTACCGTGCCACCCTGCTGACCTTCCAGGCCCGCGAGGGCGACCCCGCGCTGTGGCCCGAACTGGACCGGCTGCCACGTGACTCCACCAACCCGGAGCTGGTTCGGCAGACCACTCGGGCCCTGTACAACGTCGGCGACATCGCCCTCGACACGGGGCACGACCAGCGAGCGGGCCGGTTGCTCGCCGAGAGCCGGGCGTTGGCCCGGCAGGCCGCGAGTTCCTACCTGGAGTGCTACAGCCGGATCGCCCTGCTGCGGCTGGACGGGCTGGCCGGGCGCTGGCAGGGTCTCGAGGAACGGTTCGCGGCGCTGGGCACGGAGTTCCCGGACGTGGCGATGGCCGGTGTCGAACGCGCCATGCTGCTGGGGCGATTGGCCGCCGCGCGGGGGCGGCTGGCGGTGGCCAGAGCGGAGTTCACCAGCGCGGCCGAGTACGGGGAGCGGGAGTCGCAGGTCACCGCGGCGCTGCGGGCCGCGGCCGGTCTCGGTGCGCTCGAACTGGCCGAGCACGGCGGGGCGGCGGCTGCAGTCGTGGTGGCACCCGCCGTGGCGATCCTCCGGCAGGCGGGGGCCTGGGCGCGCAGCGGGGAACTGCTGCCGGTGGCAGTGGAGACGGCACGAGCGATCGGCGACATCGACGCCGCCCGGCACCTCACGGAGGAAGCCGCGGAGGCACTGGGCGGTGTCGATGCACCGGCCGCGTACGCCGGACTCGAACTGGCCCGGGGCCACCTGCTGGACGGCCTCGGCGGCACCGGCACCGGCACCGAAGCCGGCGGCGGTGCGGCCGAGGCGTACCGACGGGCACGGGACGCCTGGCGGGCGATCGGCCGCCCGTACGAGGCCGCCCGTGCGGAGGAGCGGCTGGCCCGGGTGCTGGCCGAGCACGACACGCAGGCCGCGGCCGAGTGGCTGACCGCCGCGGAGGCGGCCTTCACCACGCTCGGGGCGGCGTCCGACGCGGCGCGCTGCCAGCACGTCCGGCGTGATCTCGGCCTCGGGCGGACAGCCTCGCCGGGGCGGCGAGGTTACGGCGAGGCTCTTTCGCCACGCGAGCGGCAGGTGGCGGAGCTGGTCGCGCAGGGGGCCGGCAACCAGGACATCGCGCAGGCGCTGTTCCTGTCGCCGCGTACGGTCGAGCACCACGTGGCGAGCGTCCTGCGCAAGCTCGGGGTGGGGCGGAAGGAGGTGGCGGAGGCGTTGGCCGCCAGGTGACGGTCAGTCGACCGTGCGGGAGTGGTGGGGCAGGCGGGCGAGGTGGGCGAGGGTGGCCCGGCGGGTCTGGCGTTCGACGGTGCCGCGGCGCGGACAGCGCGCGGCGGGGTGCTCGGGGGCGGTGAAGTGCTCGCTGGCGTAGAGGCGGAAGCGTTCGCGGCGGGTCATCCGGATCTCCTGACTGGGGGTGGGGAGAGCGGACACCAGCTTCGCCGTGGGTCGGTGGGCTGATCAATGCGTAGGGGATACCCATCCGGAGCGGCGAAGAGTACGTAGTCGCAGTGTGGGTCGGCGGGTGAGGAGGTTCAGCGAATGATGTGCGGGAGGAAACGGGCGCCCTGGTGGGTGATGGGGCTGTCGTCGGTCTCGCGGATGCCGAGGCCGGCGGATTCACCGTCGACGACCCAGGTGCCGAGGACGGGGCGGTTGCCGTCGAAGTCGGGGAGGGGGTGGTACTGCTGGTAGCAGTGGCCTTCGGAGCCGTAGCGGTCCGGGTCGCCCGCCCAGTCGGCGAGGCGGGTCTGGGTGCCGTCGGGTTCGACGATGCGGATGCCGGCGCCCTCGCGGCCCAGCAGCGGCTTGGCTGCGTAGCCGGGGCCGTCGGGGTCGGCGAGTTCGCGCGGGCCGTCGAGGTAGGCGGGCAACAGGTTCGGGTGGCCGGGATTGAGTTCCCACAGGACGGCCAGCAGCGCCTTGTTGGACAGCAGCATCTTCCAGGCGGGCTCGATCCACAGCGTGGAGCCGGTGCCGCCGCCGAGGTCGATGACGTCGAGGAGCCGGTCGGCGAACTCGTCCTCGACGAGCCACTCCCACGGGTAGAGCTTGAACGCGGAACGGATGAAGCGGTGTTCGAGGTCGACGAAGCGGCCGCTCAGGCCGTCCCAGCCGATGTCCTCCATGGCGATGCCGACGGTATCGAGACCGGCCTGTTCGGCGCACTCCTGGAGGTAGAGGGTGGTCAGCCAGTCCTCGCCCTCGGTGTCGCCGCGGGAGTGGGCGAAGTGCACGGGCCCGGGCGGGAGCAGGTGCTTCTGGCGCTGCCAGGAGGCGATCAGGCGTTCGTGGAGGGAGTTCCACTGGTCGGCGTGGGGGAAGCGGTCCTCCATCCAGAACCACTGCGGTCCGGCGGCCTCGATCAGCGAGGTCGGGGTGTCGGCGTTGTACTCGAACAGCTTGGCTGGGCCGGTGCCGTCGTAGGCGAGGTCGAACCGGCCGTACACGCTGGGCTGTTCGTCGCGGCGGTGCCAGGACTCGGCGACGGCCGCGGCCAGTCGGAGGTCGGTGATGCCGAAGTCGGCGAAGCGGCCGGTGCGCACCACGTGGTCGGCGGCGGCGAGGGAGAGTTCGTGGAGTTCCTCGACGACCTCTTCCAGGGCCTCGACCTCGGGGAGGGAGAACTCGTAGTAGGCGCTCTCGTCCCAGTAGGGGTGCGGGCCGCCCTGGTTGCAGGGGTCGGAGCACATCGCGTACACGAGGCCCTGGGACTCGACGGTGGCCAGCCAGTCGGCGCGTGGAGTGATGGTGTGACGGCGCATCAGGGATCAGCCGCCGCCCGAGCCGCTGCTGCTGCCCTTGGGGCAGCCGAAGCCGCCGCGCTTGGTGGCGGCCTTGTCGAAGGTGCCACCGTTGACGGTGTCGGTGCCGTACCCGCAGTAGTACCAGCGGCCCGCGCCGGCACCGCCGGCCGAACAGGAGTGGCTGTCCAGCACCTTCAGCGTGGTCGGGTCGACGCAGCGGCTGGGCGGAGTGCTGGAGGAGGAGCAGCCGGACAGGGTGAGGGCGAGCGTGCCGACCATGCCCAGCGTGACGAAGCCCGACCGGCGGCGGGTACCTGGTATCGGTTGGTCCGGGGCGGGAGCGGCGGGCGGCGGCGGTGTCATGGCGGACCATCGTACGCGGAGGGTGTGATGGTCGGACCATTCCCGTCGGAAACTGACGACCTGCCAGGACGATGGGCTATCTTTTGCCAATCCTTGACCATGGCGCGGCCCGGCGCGGCCGCGCGACCCCGGGGGAGCCCCGCTGATGAACGAGATAGTCCACGGCCTCGGCGCGGCCGCCGTCTACGGCCTGGTCGGCCTGCTGCTGTTGCTGCTCGGCTACCTGCTGATCGACGTGCTCACCCCGGGCAAGCTCGGCCGGCTGATCTGGGCGGAGGGCAACCGCAACGCCGCCCTGCTGCTCAGTTCGGCGCTCCTCGGCGTGGGCGGCATCGTGTACACCGCGATCCGCACCACCTACGACGACTTCGGCAAGGGCCTGGTCTCCACGCTGTGCTTCGGCGTCCTCGGGCTGCTGCTGATGGCGCTCGCGTTCTGGCTGCTGGACGTGCTCACCCCCGGTCGGCTGGGCGCGATCCTGGTCTCGAAGGAACCGCACCCGGCGGTGTGGGTGTCGGCCAGCTGCAACCTGGCTGCCGCAGCGATCGTCGCCGCCTCGATCGCCTGACGGAACACCTGACGGAACACCTGACGGAACAGGTGGCGGATCGCCGGACGGGCCGCCGCCTCCGACGGCGCGTCGCGGCGTCATCGGTGCGTGGCCGGAAGGAGTTCGGCGAGCAGTGGTGCCACCTGGCCGGTCTCCAGCAGGAAGCCGTCGTGGCCGTACGGCGAGGAGATCACCCGGAGGGCGTCGGCGTGCGGCAGGTGCGCGGCGAGTTCGGCCTGTTGGGAACGCGGGTAGAGCCGGTCCGAGTCGACGGCGGCGATCAGCGCGGGCGCGGTCACCCGGCGCAGCGCGGCGGCCGTCCCGCCCCGGCCGCGGCCCAGGTCGTGGGCGTTCATCGCCTCGTTGAGGACGACGTAGCTGCCCGCGTCGAAGCGGTGCGCGAGCTTCGAAGCGTGGTGGTCGAGGTAGGACTCGACGGCGAACCGCCCGCCGCGCCAAGGGTGTTCGCCGGCCTGTGGGGCGCGGCCGAAGCGGGTCGCGAGTTCGGTCTCGCTGCGGTAGGTGATCTGGGCGAGCCGGCGGGCCAGGCCGAGACCGCGGTGCGGCCCGGCGCCGGGCGGCAGATGGTGGTAGTCGCCGCCGTGCCAGCCGGAGTCGGTGCGGATCGCGTGCACCTGTGTGGAGGCGTGCGCGATCTGCTCGGCGGAGGCCGCCGCCGCGGTCGCCAGCACCAGCAGCCCGCCCACCCGCTCGGGGTGCGCGACCGCCCATTCCAGCGCCCGCATCCCGCCCATCGACCCGCCGACCACCAGCGCCCACCGCGCCACGCCGAGCGCGTCGGCGAGGAGCGCCTCGGCGGCCACCTGGTCGCGCTGGGTCAGGAGCGGGAAACGCCCGCCCCAGGCCCGCCCGTCGGGCGCGGGGGAGGACGGCCCGGTGGAGCCCTGGCAGCCGCCCAGCACGTTCGGCGCCACCACGAACCAGCGGTCGGTGTCCAAGGGCCGCCCGGGGCCGACCAGTTCGTCCCACCAGCCGGCCGTGGGGTGGCCGGCCGCGGCGGGCCCGGCGAGGTGGCTGTCGCCGGTCAACGCGTGCAGCACCAGGACGGCGTTGGAACCGTCCGGTGCGAGCGAGCCCCAGGTCTCGTACGCCAGTCGCGCGTCCGGCAGGGTGCCGCCCGCCTCCAGGACGAGCGGCCCGGGCAGCGCGAACCAGCGCCGCCCGCCGGCCGGGTCGCCGTCCCGCCAGGCCCCGGTGGCAGGCGGGACGGCAAGGCCCACAGTGCTGTTCAGGACACGCCCTTCGCCGAACGGAAGCCCGCCTCCAGGTCCGCCTTCAGATCGACGACGCTCTCCAGCCCGACCGACAGCCGCACCAGGCCGGGCGCGGTGCCGGTGGCCGCCAACTGCTCGGCGTCCAGCTGGCTGTGGGTGGTGGACGCCGGGTGGATCACCAGGCTGCGGACGTCCCCGATGTTGGCGAGGTGGCTGAACAGCTCCAGCCCGTCCACGAACCGCCGCCCGGCCTCGACGCCGTCGCGCAGCTCGAAGGAGAGCACCGCGCCGGCGCCGCGCGGCAGGTAGTGCTGGGCGGCGGCGTGCCAGCGGCTGGACGACAGACCCGGGTAGTGGACGGCCGCGACCTCGTCGCGGGCCTGGAGCCAGCGGGCGAGTTCCAGCGCGTTGGCGGTGTGCCGCTCCAGTCGCAGCGACAGCGTCTCGATGCCCTGCAGCAGCAGGAACGCCGAGTGCGGGGCGAGCGCGGGGCCGAGGTCGCGCAGCAGCTGCACCCGCAGCTTGGCGGCGAACGCGCCCGGCCCGAGGGCGTCCCAGAACCGCAGGCCGTGGTAGCTCGGGTCGGGCTCGGTGAAGCCGGGGAAACGCTCGGCGTGGGCGCCGAAGTCGAAGGTGCCGCCGTCCACCACCACGCCGCCGATGGTGGTGCCGTGCCCGCCGAGGAACTTGGTCGCCGAGTGCACCACGACGTCCGCGCCGTGCTCGATCGGCCGCAGCAGGAAGGGAGTCGGCACGGTGTTGTCGACGATCAGCGGCACCCCGGCGGTGTGCGCGACATCGGCGACGGCACGCACGTCGAGTACGTTGCCGCGCGGGTTGCCGAGCGACTCGGCGAACAGCGCCTTGGTGTTCGGACGGATCGCCGCCCGCCAGGCGTCCAGGTCGTCCGGGTCGTCGACGAAGCTCACCTCGATGCCGAACCGGGGCAGCGTGTGCCGCAGCAGGTTGAAGGTGCCGCCGTACAGCGACGCCGAGGAGACCAGGTGGTCGCCCGCCCCGGCGACCGTCAGCAGAGCCAGCGTCTCGGCGGCCTGACCGGAGGCCAGTGCGACCGCCGCCACGCCGCCCTCCAGGGAGGCCAGGCGCTGCTCCAGCACGTCGGTGGTCGGGTTGTGGATCCGGGTGTAGATGTTGCCCGGTTCGGCGAGGGCGAACAGGTCGGCGGCGTGCGCGGTGTCCCGGAACGCGAACGAGGTGGTCTGGTAGATCGGCACCGCCCGGGCCCCGGTCGCGGGGTCGGGCTGCGCGCCCGCATGGATCTGCCGGGTCTCGAACGACCAGCCGGGAGTGGCCGCAGGGCTCTGCTCGGACATGCTGCTCCTGTACGCGTGCGGGGAGGGGCGGACGGCTGCGCGGGCAGGGCGGAGCCGTCACGGGAGGAGGGGCGACGGACCGTCGGGATGTTCGGGCGGCGGAAGGAGGCCGCCGGGACGGTCACGGCGTCAGGTAAGCACAGCGCGGGAACGACCCGCCAGCGGATCGTCGGAGTGGACATGGGGGGACACGCGACGACACATCCAGGAGACCTGACGGTGCATCATCGGACAGTCAGGTTATGTGATTTCAGGCGGTCGGGGCTTCGGGAGGGATGCCCAGAAGGTCGAGGAAGGCGGCGGTCGCCGGAGTCCGGCCCGACCGGCTCCACACCGCCGTCTCGACCCGGGTGGGCGCGTCCGACACCTCGACGACGGCCACCCCCGTCAACCGGGACACGTACGCGGCGGGAAGCATCGCCACCGCCAGCCCCGGGCCGACCAGGCGGGGGATGTACGCGGCGTCGCTGACCTCGAACGCCACGTCACGGACCAGGCCGGCCGCGTTGAACGCCAGGTCGGTCTGGGTGCGGCCGGCCGTGCCCGCGGGCAGGTCGACGAACGGTTCGGCGGCGAGCGTGCGCAGGCTCACCCGGCGGCGGGCGGCCAGCGGATGGTCCGGCGCCACGACCGCGACCAGGCGGCCGCGGGCCAGCTCGCGTGCCGTCACCCCCGGCGGGCGCAGCGTCGGCGGCAGGCCGAGGAAGGCCACGTCCAGCGAGCCCCGCCGGACCTGTTCGATCAGGTCGTCGCTGGCGCCGACCCGCAGGCTGATCCGCACCTGCGGGTGACGGCCGCGGAAGGCGTGCAGCCCGGCCGGGATGTCCACGGCGGTGACGGTCGGAATCAGGCCCACCGCGAGCCGCCCGCGCACCTCGCCGACCGCCGCCGCGACCTCGGCCGCCGCCCGTTCCGCGGCCTCCAGGCACTGGCGGGCGGCCGGCAGGAAGGCCTCGCCCGCCGGGGTCAGCCGTACCCGGCGGCTGGTGCGCTCGAACAGCCGGGCGCCCAGCTCCTGTTCGAGGCGGGAGATCTGGTGGCTGAGCGCCGACTGCACGACCAGGCAGCGCTCCGCGGCGCGGGTGAAGTTGAGCGTTTCGGCGACCGCGAGGACGTAGCGCACCTGTTGAAGCTCCATGAACCCATCCTGTATCCATCGTGATTCCGGATCAATGCGCTGACAAACATGTGTTGGACTCATCGATCGGGTGAACGCCAGACTTTTCGACATGACAGCGACCGTCCCCACCCCGTCCGCCGACCAGCTCACCACCCGTCCACCGTCCGGCAGTTCGGGCCGCGGCCCCGGCGTCCTGCCGCGCACCGCGCTGACCGCGATCGCGCCCGCCGTCTGGGGCACCACCTACGTGGTCACCACGCAGCTGCTGCCGCCCGGACATCCGATGTTCGCGGCCCTGCTGCGCGCCCTGCCCGCGGGCCTGATAGCGCTGGCCGTCACCCGGACGCTGCCGCGCGGCAGTTGGTGGGGCAAGGCGGCCGTTCTCGGCGTACTGAACATCGGACTGTTCCTGCCGCTGCTGTTCACCGCCGCCGAGCGCCTGCCCGGCGGAGTCGCCGGAACCCTCGCGGCCGCCCAGCCGATGATCGTCGCCGTGCTGGCCGTGGTGGTGCTGCGTCAACGCCTCTCCGGCCGACGGCTGCTGTGGGGCCTGGTCGGAGTGCTCGGCGTCGGACTGGTGGTGATCGGCCCGAGTGCCGCCCTGGACGCCGTCGGCGTGGCCGCCGGACTCGGCGGCGCCGCCACCATGGCGCTCGGGGTCACCCTCACCAAGCGCTGGGGCCGCCCCGAGGGCGTCTCCCCGCTGGCGCTCACCGGATGGCAACTCACCTCCGGCGGCCTGTTCCTGCTCCCGCTGACCTTCCTCTTCGAAGGCGCCCCGCCGGCCGTCGACGGGCGAGCCGCACTCGGCTACCTGTGGCTCGGCCTGATCGGCGGACTGCTCACCTACGCCCTCTGGTTCCAGGGCATCACCAGCCTTCCCGTCACCAACGTCGCAGTGCTGGGGCTGCTCTCTCCGCTGGTGGCCGCCCTGCTCGGCGCGGTGGTGCTCGACCAGACCCTCGGCCCGGTCCAGCTGGTGGGCTTCGCCCTCGCACTGGCCTCGATCGTCGCCGGACAGTTGCCCGACCGCCGCCCCGCCCCCGCCCGGAGCTGATCGGCGATCGGATGTCGCGGCCTTCGCCCGGCTCGTCAGACCCGGCGGATCACATTGATCGAGATGGCGTCGACCTTCATCACCTTCACCACGTCACCGGCCTTCGGCGCGTGCACCACCTGGCCGTTGCCGATGTACATGCCGACGTGACCCCGGTCGGACTTGTAGATCACCAGGTCGCCGGGCTGCGCGTTGTGCCAGTCCGTGCCCACGTTGGTGCCGACCGTGGCCTGCTCCTGAGAGGTGCGCGGCAGCGCGACGCCGGCCTTCGCGTACGCCCACACCATCAGGCCCGAGCAGTCGAAGGTGCTCGGGCCGGACGCGCCCCAGATGTAGTCCGCGCCCTGCTTGCTGAGCGCGGCCTCCACCGCGACCTTGGCCGCGCCGGTGGCCGGGGGCAGAGTGGTCGGGTCGACCCGGGAGGCGCTGCGTGAGGCGGAACCGTCGGTGCCCCGGACGATCTCCGCGCGATCGGCGGCGGACACCGTGGCCAGCAGGCGCTGTGCCTCCTGCAGCTTGGACTGCACGGTGCCCTTGGCGTCGTCGAGCGCCCGGGTCTGGCCGTCCAGGTCGGCCAGGACGGCCGAGGCCTCCTGCTTCTGCTGGTTCAGCCGGCGTTGCTGCTCGTCCAGCGCCTTCAGGGTCTCGGCCTGAGTGCTGGCGGCCTGGTCGAAGGAGGACGCCTGGGACAGGTACCGGTCCGGGTCGGAGGAGAGCATCAGGCGCACCGACGGGTCGATGCCGCCCTGCCGGTACTGGTCGCCGGCCACCGCCGCCAGCCCGGTGGACAGTTCGTTCAGCTGCTCCTGGCCGCGCGCGATCTGGTCCTGCAGCTGGTCGGCCTGCTTGCGCAGCTGGTCGGCCTTCTCCTTGGCGCCGTTGTACTTCTCGGCGGCCTGCTCCTGCTCCTCCAGCAGCTTGTCGACCTGCGCCTTCACCTCGTTCTTGTTCGGCTGGGCCGGGGCGGCGTGCGCGCTCACCTGGGCCGACAGGGCCACCGCGGTGGCGGCGGCACCGGTCAGGACGTAAGTGCGGGCGCGGCTCGCTTGTTTCGGGCGTCGATGGGAAGCCATGCGGTTCCTGCTTTCTGCTCCGGTCGAGTGCATCAGTGTGCGTGATAATCCGACAATGAGTTTGAGGCCAGACCGTAATCAGCTCAGGGCCTCCACGTCCACTTCCGCAGGTCGCCAATTGGGCCGAGACGGCCCGGCATTGATTACTTCTCAGTAGGAAGTGGCCCTGTCGGCGAGGCTCGTTAGCGTGCACGCATGACCGACGCCCTCCACGAACTGCGCCACCTGCGGCCCTACGCCGACCTGACCGCCGTCGCCGCCCTGCTCCCCGCCGGACGGCTGGTGACGCCGGACGACCACGACGCGGACACCGCCCCCGTGCTCTGGATGAGCGACGGGCCCGCGCCCCTCGGCCTCTGGGAGAAGCTCCACCGCGAGCACCCGAACACCGGGCTGTGGCCGCTGCTGCTCGCCCCTCTCTCCACCACCGACGCCGCGTTCCGCCCCTGGGGATCCGGCGAACTCCAGCCGCGCGACGCCGGCGAACCCGACTGGTACGACCCCGCCGCGCTGCTGCGCACCGGCTGGGAGTGTTCCACCACCCCCGGCGGCGAGGACGGGGAGGCCGACCCGGAGGAGAGCGCCGAACTCGCCGAAAGCATCGCCCCGTTCACCGACGGCTGGCCAGGAACGGCGCCCATTCCCGAAGGACCCGGAGACCCCGACCGGGCCGCCCGCGCCCTCGCCCGCGAACTGCTGGCCAACAACGCGCACCTGCGGATCGGCCTGGTCCCCGCCGCCACCGGCGCCGAGGCGCTCGCCGCCTGCGGCTGGACCGGGCCGGTCAACCACGAGGGCGACATCGCCAAAGTCTCCGCCGTGCTCCTCGACTGGGAACGCCGCTACGGCACCCGACTGGTCCAGGTCGGCTTCGCCGACCTCGAACTGAGCGTTGGAGCGCCGCCCGAGGACGACGACCTGGCGCTCCGGATCGCCGCCGAACACCTCGCGTTCTGCCCGGACAACATCTTCCAGGGCGTCGGCACGATCGCCGACTACGCCCCCGGCCTGATCAACGCCGAGCAGTGGTCCTTCTGGTGGGACTGACCGGGACTCGGGACTCCGGCAACTCCCTGATCTGAGAGCGGAGATGGCAGAGCGTCAGCTTTGGCGGAGCCCGATTCACGCGTGCGGGCGGAGAATTGGCCGTTGGCTCACCCTGCGGGGTGGTTTGAGGCCCGGACCAGCAGGTTTGACCGGGAACCGCCCCTAGGCTTCGGACCATCCGGAACCGGCCGAAGCCGAACGGTCATTGAGCGGCCGTCGGGCCACCGGAGCGAAAGGGAGTACGGACCCATGACGCACACCGCGCAGGCGGAAGCGGACTCCACGCTGCGCCGCACCCTCGGAGGAGGAGTGCGTCCGGGGCTTCACCGAGTTCTTCACCGGCCGCACCGGCAGCGTGGCCGGGACCAACTCCTCGGCCGACCATGACGGCCGCCCGGCTGGGCGGCAGCCGGGCGGGCAGTCAGAGTGCGGTGGTGGGACGGGCGCGCAGCAGGACGCGCCCGGGGAGAGCGGTGGCGGCCAGGCACAGGAGCGTGGTCGCGGCGACGAGCGGAAGGGCGGAGGTGAGCGGAACGTGCGGGGCATCGGAGGTCAGCACACGAGTGAGCGGGGTGAGCGTCGCCCAGGCGATCGCGGCGCCGGTCACCAGACCGATCGCGGCGATCAGCAGCGCCTCCCAGCGCAGCATCGAGCGGACCTGCCGGCGGGTGGTGCCGGCCAGCCGCAGCAGGGCGATCTCGCGGCGGCGGTCAAGGACGGTCATCACCAGGGTGTTCGCGGCGGTCAGCGCCGCGAACCCGGCCAGCACGCCTGCCATCACGTTGTTCGCCCAACTGTTCAGCTCGCGGTCCTGGTCGTCCTGCTGCGCGTAGCCCTGGCGGTCCTTCACCGACAGGCCCTGCGGGGCCAGCTCGGACAGGGCCTTCGCGGTGGCGGCGCCGTCCGCGCCAGGAGCCTCCGCGACCAGCAGGCGCGCCGGGTACGGCGAATCGGTGTGTGCGGCGACCGCCGCCTTCGGCAGCAGCGCCTGCCCGAAACCGAGACCGCGGCCGTAGATCGCCACCACCGTCGGTTCGACCCGGGTGCCGTCACCGAGCCAGAACGCCGCCCGCTGACCGACCTTCACGTGCAGGCCCTCGGCCAGGAAGGAGTCCAGCGCGACCGTGTCGGCGGAACGGGAGAGGTCGGCCAGTGCGCCGGATGTCACACCCAGGTCCAGCACCTTCGTCAGGGCGGCCGGGTCGCCGTCCACCGCGACGGCGGGGGCCGAACTGAGCGCGCCGGAGGACGAGTACACCAGGCCGGTGGGCAGCAGGCCGACCGCGGAGTCCACACCCGGCAGGTCGGCCGCGCGGTCCACGACGTCCGAGGGCAGGCCGGGCGCGGAGACGGCGGTGACCACCCGGTCCGCCGTCAGCCCCTCGCGGACCTGCACCGAGGCGGCATGGTCGAGGCTGGACTGCAGGAACAGCAGCGTCCCGCAGAAGGCCGTGACCATCACGATCGGGACGGTCGCGGAAGCCAGCCGGCGGGAGGCGGACCCAGCATTGTCGGCTGCCAGCGAGGCCGATGCTCCAGCGGCGCGCAGCAGCACACCCACCAGGCCGACCGCGCCGCGCACCAGCCACGGGCCGAGCAGCCCGACCGCGACGAGGAAGCACAGCACCACACCCAGGGCGAGGTTGGCGGCCGTCGCACCCGCCATCCCGGCCGCCGCCACCGCCAGGGTGACGGCGCCGGCGGCGAACACCCCACCGAACACCGCCCGTACCACGCTCGGCGTACCCGGCCCGATGTCGGCCGCGCCGAGTGCCTGGGTCGGCCGCATCCGGGCGCTGTGCCGGGCCGCGACCAGACCGGCGGCCAGCGCCGTCCCCGTGCAGAGGGCGACCGCGACGAGCAACGGCAGCGGTCCCACATCGAGCGACACCCCGGCGGGCACCGCACCGCGAGAGACCAACTCGCCGAACCACCAGCGGGCCAGCAGCACCCCGGGCAGGACGCCGATCGCAGCGGCGACCGGGGCGATCAGGCCCGCCTCGGTGGCGATCGAACGGCGAATCTGGCGGGGCGTCGCCCCGATGGTCCGCAGCAGCGCGAACTCGCGGGCCCGCTGACCGGTGGCCAACGTGATGGTGCCGGCCAGTACGAACACCGCGACCGTGGTGGCCGTCCCGCCGAAGGAGCCGCCGATCCCGGCCAGCACCTCCTTCGCCTCCAGCAGCGCCGGCTGCTCCACCTCGCCGCGCTGCAGGCCCGTCGTCACCTGCGCCTTGCCGTCCAACGCCTGGCGCAGGGTCTTGGCCAGCGCGCGCGGGTCGGCGCCCGGCGCGGGGCGGACCGCCAGGGCGTCGATCCGGCCCGGGTGACCGGAGATCCGGTCGGCGGTGGCGTCCGGGAACCAGACGGTGGCCCGGCCGGGCTGCGCCTCGGCGAGACCGGAGATCCGGTAGGGCGCGGTGCCGGCAGGCGTGTCGAGGGTGAGGGTGGCGCCCGGGGCGAGGTGGGCGGCGCGGGCACTGGCGGCGTCCAGCACCAGTTCGCCGTCGGAGGGGGCGCGTCCCTCGGTGAGGCGCTCGCCGGGGGCGATGCCGAGGGCGGCCCAGCCGCGACCGGTGAGCCCGGGCAGACCGGTGAGCCCGGGCAGGTCGGCTTGCTCGGGTTGGCCGGCTTGGCCGGGCTGGCCGGGTCGGCTTGCGGACACCGGGAACGCGGAGTCGGGGCGGGCCTCGCCGACGCCCGGCACGGCGGCCACCACGGCCGTCAACGAGGCGTCCAGCCGGGCGAGTTCGGGCAGGGGTCGGGTGACGGTGTCGGGCCGCTTGCCGTGGACGACCGTGATCTTCACGTGCTGGTCGGCGGAGACCACGATCGGCGCATCCGCGTACCGGTCGGGCTTGACGGACGCGGTCAGACCGGTCTGCAGCAGCACGCCGCACGCGGTCACGATGGCGGAGGCGAACAGCAGCGCCAGGAAGGTGCCCGCGAACGAGGCGGGTCGGAAGCGTACGGCGGCGCGGGCCAGGCCGTTGGTCATGCGGTCAACTCCGAGGAGGCGAAGGGGAGACGGCGGTCAGGGACGGGCGGGCCGGGCGGCGAGGGTGAGCATGCGGTCGGAGACGGTGCGCGGGTCGGGATGGTGGAGTTCGCCCGCCAGCAGGCCGCCGGCCAGGAAGACCGCGCGGTCGGCGAAGGAAGCGGCGACCGGGTCGTGCGTCACCATCACCACCGTGGCGCCCAGGCCGTCCACCGCGTTGCGGAGCAGACCGAGGACTTCGTGCGCACTGCGCGTGTCGAGCGCGCCGGTGGGTTCGTCGGCGAAGATCACGTCGGGCCGGGTGATCAACGCCCGGGCCAGTGCGACGCGCTGCTGCTGCCCACCGGAGAGCTGGCCGGGGCGGCGGGCGGCATGCTCGCCCAGACCGACCCGGGCGAGCAGTTCGTGGGCGCGCGCCTTGTCCTGTCGGCCGCCGGCCAGACGCTGTGGGAGCAGCACGTTCTGCAGGACCGTCAGCGAAGGCAGCAGGTTGAACGCCTGGAAGACGAAGCCGATCCGGTGGCGGCGGAGCTTGGTCAGCGCGTCCTCGCCGAGCGAGCTGATCGGTCGGCCGGACAGCAGAACCTGCCCCGCGTCGGGCCGGTCGAGCCCGGCGGCGCACTGCAGGAAGGTGCTCTTGCCGGAGCCGGACGGGCCCATCACGGCCGTGAAGCTGCCGGCGGCGAGCGCCAGGTCGACCCCGCGGAGGGCGTGCACCGCACCCGCGCCGCGACCGTAAGTCCGGCGCACCCCGCGCAGTTCCACCGCCGGCAGCTCGGAGGCGGACGGCCCGGGCTGTCCGGACCATCCGGACTGGCCGGGCACGGCTGCGGCTGCTGCGGCTGCTGCGGCGTCGAAGGCGGGCTCGTGGGCGGGCCGGCCGGGCTGGGAGCGGCGCAGGCGGGGCGACATGGTGGGGCCTTCCTCGGAGGTGACGCCCCGGGGGTCCTCTCTTCCGGGGCATCGCCAACGCTAGGAAAACCGCAGGTCACCCGCCATGAAGGGGGCAGGAGGCTTCGAGGTGGGGTTATCCCCACCATCACCCGGCTGCCAACCCCCGGTAGACGCCCGGGGGTTGAGGCGGCACCGGGCAGTCGGTCCGCCGACGGCTCACACCGGCTTGGTGGCGTGCGCCGGGATCTGGTTGGTGACCGCCAGCACCTCGCCCCGCGGCTGCACGCCCGTGGCACGCCGGAGTTCGGCGACCTCCGGGTCGGCCACCGACACCGTGACGGTGTAGGGCGCGGGGCCGGTGATGGTGTTGGCACCGTCGGTGCGCACCATCAGCCCGGCGGAGAGGGCCTGCGCCTCCACGTCCGGGCAGAGCGCCGCCACCGGCAGGACGACGTGCGCCACCGCGCCGTAGTCGGAGACCAGCCAGCCCTTGCCGTCCGCGGTGTGCTTCGCGCCCTCGATCGTGGCGGGCAACCCGTACGCGGCGGCGACCAGCCCGTCCGGGCCCTCGATCTCCACCGCGACGCCCTCCGGGCCGAGCGGTGCGGACAGCACCATCGGCGTCGCGGAGCCAGAGCTGAGCCGCAGGTCGAAGGTGAACTCCTCCTGCCGGCCGGCGTCGAGGCGCTGGTATCCGTAGGCGGCCAGCAGGAGTGCCGGCCCCGACGCCCCCTCGACGGTGAGCGAGGCGGGGGCGGTCGGGAAGCGGTGGTAGCCGCGCGTCCCGCACCGGCTGCCGGTGAACACGCCGCCGCCCGGAAGCGCGCGGTCCGTCGAGGGCGAAGGGCTGCCCGGGCTGCCGGCGGCGCGGCCCAGTTGCGGGGTGTGGGCGCGCTGCGGCACGAACAGCACCCCGCCGGCCACCATCAGGACGATCAGCAGCCCGAGCACCACCGTCCACTGCTCGCCCCGGCTGAGCGAGCGGAAGCCCCTCAGCCGCCCGAAGCTGGCACTGCGGTACGGGAGTTGGGCCGCGTCCGGGTGGTGGCGGTGGCGTCGATGGCGGCGGAAGCGGTGCGCGAAGCGGTCGCGGAACCGACGGCTGCGGCCCGGGTCGCGGCGGGACGGGCGGGCGGTCGACCAGCGGCGGCCGCCCGGGTCGACCGGCGGCTCGTGGTGCCAGCGCTCGGCCAGCATCCGGGCCCGCGCGGACGGCTCACTGACGGTGGCGGAGCGGACGAACTCCTCGTCCAGGACCAGACCTTCGAACGGGTCCGGCGGTTCGACGGCGTCGGGCGGGCGATGGTCGGACATTGCGCCAGTATGCCTGCCGACAGTGACATCGCGAGGCTATGTTTTCGATCACGGACGCCACCGCCCCCGGGAGGTTCCCGGGCCGCCGCGCGTCCAGGAGGACTCCCGCCATGCCACAGATTTTGATCGACCACTCGCCCGGCCTGGACTTCGACGCGACGGCGTTCGCGAAGGAAGCCCACCAGCTGATCCCCGAGGTGATCGACACAGCCACCGCCGACTGCAAGACGCTGGTGCGACCGGCCGCCACGCACCTGGTCGGTGACGGTTCGTCGGGCGAGGCCGTCGTCCTGGTCGAGATCAAGATCCTGGCCGGGCGCAGTGCCGAGGCCCGCAGCGAACTGTCCGTCCGGATCACCGACCTGCTGCGCTCGCACATCCGGGTGCCGGCCGCGTTCTGCGTCCAGGTGACCGAACTCGACCGGGAGACCTACGTGTTCGTCCACCACGCCGGGCACTGAGGCTGCCTGCGGAGGCGCGGTTGTTCGAGGCCGAGGCGGAACGATTCGCCTCGGCCTTGGGCGGTTGGTCAGTTGGCGTCGGCCGGGTCGGGCCGGGGGGTGGGGGAGGGCCGGGGAGGGGGGCGGCGGTTACAGGCCCGGGGTGGCTTCGTCGAAGAGCAGGCAGCGAGCCCGATTGTCCAGGTCGAGGGTGCGTCCGGAGATGATCTGACGGCCATCCCTGTCCACGTCCCGGGCGGTGTGGTGGATGCCCTTGACGCCGTCCAGATCCGGTTGGCGTGCGGTGCGTTCCGGGCGGCTGCTGCGCGGCAGGAAGATCAGGTACTCCCAGTCGCGGGACGGGTCGTGCACCGTGGCGCAGCTGTTCGGCGACAGTCGGACGGTGGTGAACCCCGGGTCGTTGGCGACCGCGGAACGGCCGAAGCCGGCCGCCCCCGCCCGGGTCAGGTCGAGACGGGGCGTGGGTGCGCTGCCGTGGTTCTGCTGCTCGTACACCCAGACCCGGCCGGGAGTCCGTCCGTTGTAGTTCTCGTGCTCGTAGAGGCAGAAGGAGTCCGGCGGGCAGGCCGCGACGCCCTGGCCGTGCGTCATCCGGCCGCCGGTGTGCGGGATGTTTGCGGCGTCGGCCGGGTTTGCGGTGGCGGTGGCGGTGGCGGTGGCGGTGGCGGTGGTGATGGCGAGGAGCAGCCCGGCCGACGTGCGAGTGATCATTTTCGTCATGCCCCACCAACGAGAGCTGATCGGGTCGGGTACGCGGGCGCTGCTATTCGTGACGTGGCGTCACCCGGGCGGCCGTCTGTCCTGGGTCGGCCCGGTCGGTGCTGTCGGTCGGGTGGAGGAGGATGTCGGATGAGCGATGCCGAGGTGTTGCTGGAACGGGTGCGACGCGCTGAGCGGACAGCGAGGACCTCGGGAACACGATCACGTCGGGGGAACTGGAGGCGGTGGAGCGGCAGTTGGGGTTCCCGCTGCACCCGCTCCTTGCCGCGCTCTATACCACGGTGGGAAACGGCGGGTTCGGCCCGATGGACGGTCTGCTGCGCCTCTGCGCCCCCGAGCTGACCGACCAGGACGGGAGGACGGGGCTCGGGACCACGCTCCGGTGCAGGGCGGAGGCCGGTTCGGGGCGGTGCTGGCCCGCTGACAGCACCATCTGGGCCCGCCGCCAGGTCACCACCGACCCAGTGCCCCGGCGGACGATCCGTAGCAGCTGTCTGCCCTCGTCGTCATCGATCCCACGGACCTGCACGCATTCAGCCACGTGATCATTCTGACGGCCCGGTGCCGCCTGGCACAGCAACCGGGCGACATGTCATGCCAGGGCGAACGTTGCCTGATGCGGCAGTCCGTTCCTTCGCCGTCATGCTCACCGAGCGCCAGGGCGAGCGGCTCCCCGGAACGGCTCGACGTGGCCGCCAGGACGACCTGCCCAGCCTCGGGCGAACGGTCCGGCTGCGGTGACGGGTCAGAGGTTGAAGCCTTCGGGGAGGTGGATATCCAGGACGGGCTGCCTCGCGAGCGTTCGGCGAGTGCTTCGTCGCATCCGGGCGTTGGGGCGTGGAGGGGCGGTGAGTTCAAGTATTCCGGTGTTCGGAGGGGGTTGTCACCGTTCCCTGGAAGGAGATTTGGCGCGATTCGGGTGCCTAGGGTTGCGGATGACCGGTAGGGGACCGCGAGCTGACGTGGAGTGGGGAAATGGCATCCGAATTCGAGGCATTGGCCGCTGAGTTGACCGCCATGGCGGCGGCGGATCACGGGGCGGTGGGGCTGGCGAACAGTGAGGATCCGGTGGAGCAGTTGGCGTGGCGGCGGTTGACTGCGCGGCATGCGGATCGGCTCGGCGAGATCATGGAGGTGCACGGGTGGCCGACCGCGGAGCTGGTGGGGGAGGACGCGGCGCGGGCTGCGTGGTTGATTGCGCAGCACGCCGATCGGCAACTCGATGTGCAGCGGCGGGCGTTGGGGTTGATGGAGCGGGCGGTGGGCGCGGGTGGGGCCAGTCCGCGTGAGCTGGCGTTTCTGCGGGATCGCACGCTGGTGAACGAGGGGCGGAAGCAGGTCTACGGCACGCAGATCGCGGGGGTGAGGGACGGCGCGCCGGTTCCGTGGCCCTGTGAGGACCCGGAGCGCATGGACGAGCGGCGTGCGGAGGTCGGCATCCCGCCGTTCGCCGAGTACGTGGCGCGGTTCTCGCCGGCCTGAATCGCTTTGGGCGGGCCAGGTTTCTCTTGTGGGGAGCTTGGAGGCCTTCGACGCGCGCAGGCCGGTGGGCGGTATGGGTCGGTGTTTCGGCGGCGGCACCGAGGTGTTGTGTCGTCCCTGCGGTGGCGGTGCCGGGATGCCGTCGGTGATGGGGCTGTTGAAAGAACGTGAACGTGCTGCTCGGCGGCGGGTGGAGAGCCTTGGCGTCGACCGGTGCGAAGGAACGGAACAGCGACGCCAGGATCGGTACGACAGCGGCTTCTCGGAGTCATGGAGTCGGATCGATTCCTGGCCGGCGAGGCATTCGGCTTCCGGCCTCGCTCGGCTCAACCCGCCGGCGACATGATTCGGGCCCGGCATCCCGTTGCCCGGTGATCGCGCCATCGCGCCGAGTCTCTGCGATGCCCGGTCCGCCGACGTCGACGAGCTCTTCGAGGGGCAGCAGCCTGGTGCGAGGCAAGGGTTGGCAGGGGCGGCTGCTGCGATCAGGGCGGCGTGGGGCAGCGAGCTTCTGCAGAAGAGGATTGACGGCTGGTCAGGTTCGGGAGCGGCGAGCGTTCTTTCTTGAGATGATCATGAAGCCTTGGCTTGCCGACCGGGGGCGCGGTGAGCGGATCAGATGAGCGGATCAACAGGGGCGGCTTCGGTTGAACCCCGCGCCCGGGTTCGCCGAGGCGTTCGACGCGCGGCTCGCTCCCGGGCGCTGCGCCGCGCCGCGCCGTCCGTCCCCGCCCAGCCGTGATCAACATGCAGGAGTACCACGTGAGTCGGACCAGCACACTGTCCCCCGAGGGCCGTCAGGAGGACGCAGCCTCGGACGGTCGGCCCTGGCTGGTGCGTCGAGGGCTGCTCCTGGAGTCCGGCCCGCAGCGCAGGCTGGCGTTCGGGGGCTTCGTCAACCAGCTCGGCACTGCGGCTTTCCTGGCGACGGCGCCGCTGTACGCGCTGCGGGTGGTCGGCCTGCCGATCGGGCAGGTCGGACTCGGGCTCGGGGTCGCGGGAGTGGTCGGTCTGCTTGCCGGTCCGCCCGTCGGGCATCTCGCCGACCGTCGCGGCCCTCGCGGCGTCTTCCTGGTCACCCTGTTGATCCAGGCCGTTTCCGTGCTGTCGCTGTTGTTCGCCCACTCGTTCGTGGCGTTCATGGTGTCCATGGCGGTGACCGACCTGGCCGGTGCCTCGGGGGGTGCGGCGCGCGGCCCGATGATCCGCCGGTTCGGCGGTGACGAGGTGCCGAAGTTCCGCTCCTACCTGCGCTCGACCGCCTTCCTGGCCAGCACCTTCGGCGCGCTGGCCGCCGGTGTGGTGATCCAGCTCGATTCCGGCTCCGCCTATCGTGCGCTCATCGTCGTCAACGCCTTGACGTTCATCGGCTGCGCGGCCGTCATGCTCCGGGTGCCCAAGCTGGAACCGCTGCCCGCATCGACCGGGTCGAACCGGTGGCTCGCGCTCAGGGACAAGCCGTACATGGCGTTCGTCGTGCTGGACGGCATCCTGTGGATCCAGGGCGAGGTGGTGACCTACGCCCTGCCGCTGTGGGTGGTCCTGCACACCGATGCGCCGCGCTGGTTCACCGGCATCGCGCTGGCCGTCAACACCGTGATGGTGGTGGTCCTTCAGATCCGGACCAGCCGCGGGATCAAGGGCGGCCAGGTCGCCGGCCGGGCCACCCGGCGCGCCGGGCTGGCGTTCCTGGTCGGCATGGCGGTCATCGCGACGGCCTCGGGCCTGCCGGGCTGGGCCGCCGCGGCGATCATGACGGTCGGCGTCGCCATCCACACCGTGGGTTCGCTGTGGCACGCGGCCGGGTCGATGGAGCTGCGGTTCCGGCTGGCCCCCGCGCACGCGCAGGGGCAGTACTCCGGCGTGTTCGGCATCGGCATGGGCCTCTGCTACACCGTCGCTCCGGGCCTGCTCGGCCTGCTCTGCCTGAGCTGGGGCGTCCCCGGCTGGCTGGTCATGGGCGGCGTCTTCGTCGCGGCGGGCCTGGCCATGCCGTTCGTGGTCCGGTGGGCCGGACAGTCCCGGGAGCTCGGCGTCTGAGCGGGCGGACCGGGGCTCGGGCCGGTCCTTCGGAGGGTCCGGGCTCCTTTCATGAACGGACGGACCGAGGATCGCTCGATTCGGCCGACCCGGCAGGCGGGGCATGCGGGGGCGGCGAGATTCGCTGCGGGGTTGTTCGGCGGCCGTGTTGCCGTCGGTGGGGGGCCTCGCGGTGGTCGGAAGGTCAACGGTGCTGCGGGGAAGGGGGGTTGGGCCGACTGCGGTAGGCGGGAGGGATGTCCCATTCGATGAGGGAGGCGGGGAACCAGGTGACCGGTTTGGTGTCGGTGCGGGTGTTGGCCCAGGTGGCGAGGCGGGCGGCGGTGGGGTGGTCGGGGAGGAGGCCGCGGGTGTCGGTGCGGATGTCGAGGTCGCGTACGGCGTCGTGGTGGAGGTCGTTGCAGAGCCAGGTGTGCAGCCAACCGCAATCGTATCCGAGGACTTCCCAACCGAGTTCGCGTCCGCCCGGAGTGGCGGCGAGGGCGTGTGCGCGGTCGTCGCCGGTGGGGGTGGGGTCGGTGACGCGGGGAAGGAGGACCGGTTCGTGGGCCTGGCCCGTGCGGATGTCGGCGAGGATGGCGGGGAGGTGGGCGACCGGCACCAGCAGGGCGTAGAGGCGTGCGTCTGCGGGGAGAGGCGCGCAGGCCGTCAGGGCGTCCTGCGGGGTGGCGAACCGGGTGTCGTCCGCCGGGAGTTGGTCGATCAGGCAGGCGGACGCCGTGGTCAGTCGCTCGACCCGAGGGAGGCCGGGGCCGATCATGGGCTCCGGGACGGCGACGAAGTAGCAGCAGAGCCGTTCGTGGGGCGCTTCCTCCACCGGGCGGGTCCTCTCCGGGTGATACGGGCTTCGCCGACCGGGGGTGGACGGTGGGTCGATCGTCGCAGGTCGGGTGGTGCGGGCGGGACCCGGCCGGACGCCGCGCGGTGCCGGACGTGGACGGTGGGTCGATCGTCGCAGGTCAGGTGGTGCTCTCGGCGGGCCGGTGCGGTTCGGGGCCGGTGTCGGCCAGCCAGAGGAAGAGGGGCGGCAGGGCCAGTTCGACGGCGCCGAGGACGATCTGGAACCAGTGCGGCCAGCCGTGCACGGCGAGGGAGAGGAGCCGGCCGAGGGCACCGAGGAAGAAGATGCCGGCCAGCCCGCGGACGGCGGTGGTGCGGATCGGGGACTGCCGGGCGGCCCGGAGCCAGGCGACGCCGTAGCCGGCGAAGATCGCGCCGAAGAAGCGTCCGAGGCTGTCGACGGTCGCGTCGGCCGAACTCTCGCCGGGGATCGCGGCGTTGCCGGCCAGCACGTGGAACAGTCCGATCGCCACGCACGCGTACCCCATGGTCAGCATCAGCCCGCGCAGTGCCTTGGCCTTCGTCATGGCAGTGCCACCCCCGTGTTAGTAGACACGTGTCAACCAGTGCTGCCAGGCTACGCGCCACTGGTAGACACGTGTCAAGTAGCATGGGTCCGTGCCTCCCCGCCAGCGTCTCAGCCCCACCGACCGTCGTGCCCAACTTTTGGGCGTCGCAGCGCAGTTGTTCGCAGCGCAACCGTACGACGAGGTGCTGATGGAGGACGTCGCGGAGCGCGCCGGGGTCTCCCGCGCGCTGCTCTACCGGTACTTCCCGAGCAAACGCGACCTGTTCGCCGCGCTCTACCGGCAGGTCTCCGACCAACTGCTCGCCAGCACGCGGTTCGACCCCGCCGACTCCCTGGTCGAGCAGCTCGCCGAGGGCCTGGACGCGCACATCGAGTACTTCGCGGAGAACCGCAACACCGTGCTCGCCGCAAACCGGGTGCTGGCCGGCGACCGGCTGGTCCGGACGATCATGGACGACGAGCTCGACGCCCTGCGCGAGCGGCTGCTCGGCGTGCTCCCGATCGGCGACGACCGGGCCCGGCAGGCGGTGTCCGGCGTCCTGAAGAGCTGGCTGGTGTTCGTCCAAGTCCTGTGCGTGGACTGGCTGATCGAGCCGCACTGCACCCGCGCCGAACTCCGCGACGTCTGCATCGGCGCGGTCCTCGGCGCGATCCGGCCGCTGCTGGACGAGGACCCCGCCCCGGACTGGCCGCGCTGAGCACGCGCTACGCGCTACGGGCTGAGCAGGTACTACGGGCTGAGTAGGTACTACGCGCTGGGCGCGGGCTGGGCGTACGTCAGGACGGTCCGGCCGTGGGCGGCGGCGATGCGGCGCAGGACCGGGTCGGCGTGCAGGTCGGGGTTGCCCTGGGCGAGCGGGCCCCGGGGCGGGAGGACGGTGCCGTGGCGGTCGTGCACGGGGCCGAGATCGCGTCTGCTGATGGAAGGGGTGGGTCTCGCACTGGTGGACGGTGGGGCAACCCGGCTGTGGGTGGACCAGGTCGAGGAAGCGGCAGGGGTGGAGGTTGGGGACGCCGATGGCCCGGACGCGTCCCTCGTCGAGGAGTTACTCCATGGCCGCCAGGTGCCGAAGACGTCGTTGAACGGCTGGTGCATCAGGTCCACGTCGAGGTGGTCCAGTCCCAGGCTGTCGAGGAGGCCGCTGCGTTCCTGCGCTCCCGCCGCGAGCGGATCACCCCCGAGCGGCCGGGGCTGCGCCGGGGCGAGGTCGCGACGCCGGCCGGCGTCAGCGTCGAGTGCTGCACGCGGCTGGAGCGCGGCAACCTCAAGGGCGTCTCCGGCAGTGTGCTGGACGTCGTCGCGGCGGCGCTGCGCCTGGACGACACCGAACGCATGCACCTGTACGACCGGGCCCGCGCCGCCGGGCCCGCAGCGCGGGCGCGGGTGCGGCGGCGAGAGGGCGCGTCGGCGGGGTGACGCGCGTCACGTGCGGGTGCTGTCAGCAATCGGTGCGCCGTCCCGTTCAGAGGGCACGCGAACCAGACAGGAGCACCCCATGAGGCACCGCATCGTCGTCCTCGGCGCCGGCTACGCCGGAGCCTTCGCCGCCGGAAACCTGGCCCGCCGGCTGTCCGCCGACGACGTCGAGATCACCGTGGTCAACGCCGCCCCCGACTTCGTCGAGCGGATGCGGATGCACCAGCTCGCCACCGGCCACCCGGTCGGCCTCCGCGCGCTCGCCGACCTGTTCGCGGGCACCGGCATCGCCGTGCGGGTGGCCCGCGTCACCGGGCTCGACCCCGAGCGCCGGACCGTCGCCGTCACCGGCGAGGGCGGCGACGCCGAACTCGGCTACGACACCCTGCTGTACGCGCTCGGCAGCACCGTGGAGCGGCACGACGTCCCCGGCGTGGCGGAGCACGCGTTCGACGTCACCGGCCTGCCGTCGGCGCTGCGCCTGCGCGAGCGGCTGGCCGAACTCGCGGCCGGGGCAAGCGTGTTGGTGGTGGGGGAGGGGCTGACCGGGATCGAGACCGCCACCGAGATCGCCGAGGCCCGCCCCGACCTGAAGGTCGCGCTCGCCGCCCGCGGTGAACTCGGCGACCGGCTCTCCCCGAAGGCCCGCCGCCACCTGCGTGCCTCCTTCGCCCGCTTCGGCATCGCCGTCCACGAGCACACCGCGGTCGCGGCCGTCGAGCCCGGTCGGGCCCTCGCCGCCGACGGCCGTGTCCTGCCCGCCGACGCGACGGTCTGGACGGCCGGGTTCGCCGTGCAGCCGCTGGCGGCCGCGAGCGGGCTGGAGGTCGCTGCGGACGGTCGGATCGCGGTCGACCGCACGATGCGGTCCGTCTCGCACCCCGAGGTGTACGTCGTCGGCGACAGCGCCCACGCGGTCGGCGTCAACGGCCGCCCGCTGCCGATGTCCTGCGCCACGGCCGGCCTCACCGCCGGGCAGGCCACCGCCGCGATCATCGCCCGCCTGACGGGCCGGGACGTGCAGGTCTCCGCGCTGAAGTACTACGGCAACCACATCAGCCTCGGCACGCACGATGCGATCGTGCAGATGGTGGACGCCGAGGTGCGCGCCAAGTCCTGGTACCTGGGCGGCCGTTCCGCCGCCCGGTTCAAGTCGGGCGTGATCAAGGGTGCCGGGTGGACCATCGCCCACCCGACGTACGGTCTGCCCAAGCGCAAGCACCGCCTGGCGGCCGCCCCCACGCGGCCCTCCGTGCGGAGCGCCGCCTAAGTTGTTGCGCATGGACAGCGTCGCCATCGACCGCTTCGAGGCCGGCCGGGGCCGGCTGGCCTCGCTCGCGTACCGTCTGCTCGGCTCCGCCGCCGACGCCGAGGACGCCGTACAGGACGCGTTCCTGCGCTGGCAGGCCGCGGACCGGGACCGGATCGAGGTGCCGGAGGCGTGGCTGACCAGAGTGGTCACCAACCTCTGCCTGGACCAGCTGCGTTCGGCCCACGCCCGGCACGAGCGGGCCGCCGGCGACCTGCTGCCCGAACCGCTGCTGCAGGGCGACCCGATGCTCGGGCCCGCCGACACCGTCGAGCAGCGCGACTCGGTGTCGCTGGCCGTGCTGACGGTGATGCAGCGCCTCGCGCCGGTCGAACGCGCCGCGTACGTGCTGCGCGAGGCGTTCTGCTACCCGCACGCCGAGATCGCCGGGATCCTCGACATCAGCGAGTCCGCGAGCCAGCAGCACGTCCACCGGGCCCGCCGCCGGGTCGCCGCCGAACGCCGGGGCGGCGGCGCGGAGGTGGACCCGGCGTCCGCGCGCCGGGTGGTCGAGGAGTTCCTGACCGCCACCACCTCCGGGCGGGTGGACCGGCTGGTGGCGATGCTCACCGCCGACGCCACCGCGGTCTCCGACGGCGCCGGACTGGCCAGGCGGCTGCTGCGGCTCACCGGCCCCGAACAGATCGCCGCCAACGTCCGGGCCGGCTTCCGGCCCACCCCCGCCAAGATCCGGCTGGCCGGCGGCACGCCCGTGTTGTACATCGCCGAGGTCAACGGCGCCCCCGCGGTGCTCGCCCTGGTCGACGGCCGGGTGCGGGGCGCCGTGGTGCTCGACCTGCGCGACGGCAAGGTCGCCGGGCTGTGCGGCATCGCCGCGGCCGGCCGGCTGGCCCGGCTCGACGCGGCCTGGCAGCGGCTCGACAACGTGCCGCCGGCGGTCGCCGGTTGGTGAGCGGACCCCGGGCTTGACCTTGACCCGAGGTCAAGCTCCAGGCTGACGGCATGACGAGGAACGCGAACGCGACGACTGCCCGGACCGGACTGATCGCGGTGGAGGACACGGCGCTGGCCGTCACCGACACCGGCGGCGCCGGGCAGCCCGTGCTCTACCTCAACGGCTCCTACGCGACGCAGCGGAACTGGCGGCACGTGATCGCCGAACTCGGCGACGGCTACCGGCACATCACCTTCGACGAGCGCGCCCGCGGCCGCTCGAAGACGTCCGCCGACTACTCCTTCGAGGCATGCCTGCGCGACATCGACGCCGTGCTCGACGCCACCGGCGTGCAACGCCCGCTGCTGGTCGGCTGGTCCTACGGCGCGGCGCTCGCCCTGCACTGGAGCACCCGCAACCCCGGGCGGACGGCCGGCGCGGTGATGGTCGACGGCGGCTACCCCTGGGACTACCTGGCCACCGTCGAGGGCGGCCGGGACGCCGGACGCGAGCAGATCCGCAGCATGTTCCGGAAGTTCGGACGGATCATGCCGCTGGTGCGGCCGCTGGGCATGGCCGCCCGGATGTCCGCCGCGCAGCACGCCGAGATCAACATCGAACTCAACGAGATCGTCGCCGACAGCGACCCGGTGTTCGACCTGGTGGCCTTCCCGATGCGGTTCCTGGTCGCCACCGGCGCCAGCCTCGGCGGCACCGAGGAAGGGCTGACCGCGATGCGCGCCACCCTCGACCCGATCCTCGCCCGCAACCCGCACGTGACGGTCGGCGCCACCGTCCCGAGCAAGCACACCACCATCGTGCGCAAGGACTTCCGCGCCATCGCCACCGCCGTCCGGGAGGTTTGCCAGGACACCGCGCAGTGAGATTCTCTGACGGTATGACAGACGGGATCACCATCGGTCGGGCCGCCGCGTTCGCCGGCATCACGGTGAAGACCATCCGGGTCTACCACCGCAGCGGCCTGATCGAGGAACCCCGCCGCGACAGCTCCGGCTACCGCCGCTACGACACCGCCGACCTGCTGCGCCTGGTCCAGGTCCGCACCCTCGCCGCGGCAGGCGTACCGCTCGCCGGGATCGGGCCGATCCTGGACGCCGAGGGCGAGGACTTCACCGCCGCGCTCGACCAGGTCGAGGAGAACCTCACCCGGCGCATCGAGGAACTCACCGCCCGCCGCGCCACGCTGCGCCGACTCGCCACCGGCGACCGGCTGCTGCTGCCCGACCGGGCCTGCGCGATCCTCGACCGGATGCCCGGCCTCGGCTTCTCCGCCGCGGACGTCACCACCGCCCGCGAAGGACTCGTCCTGGTCCGGACGATGATGCCGGACGGCTTCGACGAGTACCTCGCCCAGATCGAGCACGGCCTGGACGACCCCCGGCACGTCGCGCTGATCAAACTCACCTGGAGCGCCGGGAGCTGGGCCGCCGACGACCCCCGGATCGAGGAACTCGCCGAGGAGATGGCCCGCCACTTCCTCGACGACCCCTCCCTGCTGCCGACCCTGACGGGCCTCCAGGACCAGGACGACGCCGCCACCCGCCGCGACCTGCTCGCCCGCCACGGCGAGGACGACCGGCCCGGATGGACCACGCTCACCGCGCTGATCCGGCGGAAGCTGCGCGCGGCCGGAGTCGAACCGGCCTGACGTCAGACTCCGAACTGCCTGCCCACATGCAACCGGCCGAGCGACGCGACGCACTTGAGCACCAGCCGGGCCGGCTTCGGGCGCTCGCGCTCGTCCCAGTCGGCGGCGATGCGCTCGAACGCGGCGCGCCGGCGGCGGCGGACGTGCGCCATCAGCGCGCCGCCGGCCGGGCCGAGGTGCAGCACGGTGCGGCGGCCGTCGTGCTGCGAGGGGGCGCGGAACAGGTAGCCGGCCTTGATGGTGTCGGTGACCATCCGGCTCGCGACCGAGGGGTCGACGCCGAGGAGTTCGGCGAGGCCGCCGACGGTGACCTCGTGCTCCGCGTCGCGGGTGCCCTCCAGGACGTTCGGCGACACCATCCGGACGCTGCTCGGCACGCCCGAGCGCAGCTTCCGACAGTGGGTGACGGAGAACGCCGCCGCCTTCGCCGCCCACCGACCCGAGCAACCGGCCGGGGGCACGAGGCCGGTGACGGACCGTCAGGTACGGCGGGCCAGGAAGACGAGTTCGCGGCCGGGGCGGTCGGGGGCGTCGCGGACTTCGCGGAGGTCGAAGCCGGCGGTGCGGAGGTCGGCCGCTATCTCGGCGCGGTCGCGGAAGCGCAGGGTGGAGTCGGAGGTGAGGTGCTCGCCGTCCGCGGCGAAGACGTAGTGCCAACGGAACGTCACCAGCGGGCCGTCGACGTCCAGCAGGTCCACCCAGGTCTCCACCGGGCCGACGTCCGGCACCTCGTCGACGCGGTGGGAGGCCTCGCGGGTCCAGGTCTCCCAGGCGCGGAGGGACGGGTCACGGGTCTCGAACACCAGGTGGCCGCCGGGCCGCAGCGCGTCGTGGACGGCGCGCAGGGTGGCACGCCAGTCGGCCGGGTCGGTGATCGACTGGGCGGCGTTGGCCGTCATGGTGACCACGTCCACCCGGAGCGGCGGCAGGGCGGTCGCGTCGCCGGTGATCCAGCGGACGGCGTCGCCGCCCGGCTTGGCCGCCGCCACCTCGACGGACGCCGCCGCCGGGTCCGCCCCCGTCACCTCGATGCCGCGCCCGGCCAGCAGCAGCGCGAACACGCCGGTGCCGCAGCCGAGATCGAGGACGCTGCGCGCGCCGAGCTCGTCGACCATGGCCAGGTAGGGGAGCAGATCGGAGCGGTCCGCGTCGAGGGCGTCGTAGAGCGGGGCCAGCCGAGGATGGGTGAAGCATTCGTCAGCCATGACGGCGAGGGTACGTCCGGTGGGCGGGCCGGTGCCCGTGGGTTTCGGCAGGGCTTCCGGCAGGGTTTCCGGCAGGGGTTTCGGCGGGGGTTTCGGCAGGGCGTGAATAATCCGTTGCCGTCGGGGCCGGGTGTTGCGTACGGTGTGCGCGTGAACACCGGAACGGCCATGGGCCATGCACGGATCGGTGACCCGGTGGGCGGCTGAGGCCGCCCCGGGTGCCTTGGGGGCGCCCGCCGGTTCGGGGACCGCCCGGTCCCGGGAGCACTGCCTCCCGGAACTGAGCCCTGCGTCAACTCCCCGAAACCGGAACGAGGTTCATCCAGAGTCATGTCTGCTGCCTTCAACCACACCATCATCGCGTCCACCGACCGCGTCGTCTCCGCGGACTTCTACCGTGAGCTGCTGGAGGCCGAACAGGCGCCCTCCTGGGGCCCGTTCACCAACCTGACGCTGGCCGACGGCGTGCTGCTGCAGTTCGCCGAGCCGCCGGTGGAGATCCAGCGCCAGCACTACGCCTTCCTGGTCGACGACGAGCACTTCGACCGCGCCTACGCGCTGCTGTGCGAGCGCGAGATCCCGCACTGGGCCGACCCGCAGATGCAGCTGCCCGGCGAGACCAACACCGGCCACGGCGGACGCGGCGTGTACCTGCTCGACCCGGCCGGCCACTTCCTGGAACTGATCACCCGCCCCTACCTGTAGGCCACTTGAGGTGCGGGTGCGAGGATGGACCGATGGACCATCGGGATCTGCGCGCAGCCCTCGCGGAGCTGCGACTCACCCTCGCCCCGCACCTGGACGCCGACTGGAGCGGGCCGGCCGGCGGGCTGGAGTGGTCGTGCCAGGAGACGCTGGCGCACATCGGCCACGACCTGCTCGCCTACGCCGGCCAGCTGGCGGCCCGTCCCGACGACCGGTACCTGCCGTTCGACCTGACGGTCCGTCCGGGCGCCGACCCCGCCACCACCTTGCAGATCGCCCTCGCCTGCGGCGAGTTGCTGGCCGTCGCGCTGGCCGCCGCCGATCCCGCGCTGCGGGCCTGGCACTGGGGCCCGACCGACCCCGGCGGCTTCGCCGCGATGGGCGTCGCCGAGATCCTGCTGCACACCCACGACATCGCCGCCGGCCTCGGCCTCGACCGGACGCCGCCGCCCGCCCTGTACGCCGCCGTGCTGGCCCGGCTGTTCCCCGACGCGCCGGACGGCGACCCGGTGCCGGTGCTGCTGTGGTGCACCGGGCGCGGCGAACTGCCGGGCCTGGCCCGGCGCGAGTCCTGGGGGTGGAAGGCCGCGCTGCCCGAGTGACCCGGGCCCGTTTGCCCGGCGGAAGGGGGCCGTCGTGCCCGTCAGGAGTGACCCGTCCGGCCCGTCAGGAGGGGGTCGGGACCATGCGGTGGAGGCCCTTGCGGTCGTAGTAGGTCGTCATCGCGAAGCCGAAGACCAGCGCCACCACGAACCCCACTCCGATCATCACCCAGGCCCGGGTCAGCCCCGCGTCCGCCTGCGCGTCGAAGTACAGGATCGCCCGCACCCCGCCCGCGACCTGCCGCATCGGCTCGAACGCGCCGAGGAAGCGGTAGAAGGACGGGGTGGCCTGGAGCGGGATCGTCGCGCCGGAGGACGGCAGGGCCAGCGCGATGAAGACGAACATCGCGACCAACTGGCCGAGGGAGCCGAAGGCCGCGTTGATCGCCTGCGCGCCGAGTCCCACCGTCGCGCAGGCGGCGAACGAGAACAGCCAGAGCAGCGGCAGGTGCGGGGCGTCCATGCCGAGGATGCCGATCGTCGCCACCATGATCATCGTGGCGGTGACGGCCGCCAGGCCCGCCGTCATCTCCATCTTCACGATCAGCGTCTGGGTGCGGTTGATCGGCACCGTCGGCCGCCGGGTGTGCCACGGGCCGATCTCGCTGTCCGCGTAGCCGAGCGCAGTGTCCACCCCGTTGTGCACCAGGTTGGCGCTCAGGAAGCCGGCCAGCACCAGCAGCAGCGTGTAGTAGAACGCGCTCAGGCCCAACCCCGTGTGCCGGGCGATCGGATGCCCCTGCTGCACCTGCACGTCCGCCGGGTCCGCCAGCAGCAGCTTCGCCGTCGCCGAGGCGTTCGGCGCCGCCGACGTCAGCTGGTGGCCGATCGCCAGCGAGGAGCGGTGCGCCGCCTGCTGGGTGATCTGGGACGCCAGTGAGGACGCCAGCGAGCCCACGCCCGGGTTGGTCAGCGTCAACAGCACCGGACGCGCCGAGGACTGATCGGACAGCAGGCCCGCCACCGTGCGGGAGAAGTCCTCCGGGACCACCAGCGCCCCGTACACCCGGCCCGACGCCAACTGCTCCTGCGCCTCCGCGCGCGACACCCGCCGCCACTGCACCTGGCCCGGCGGCGTCCCCGCCGCCACCGCGTCCGCCACCTGCGCTCCCAGCGGCGCGGACTGCCCCGGCAGCGGCGGGCCGGCGTCCGCGTCCACCAGCGCGATCGGCATCCGGTGCAGATCGTCCTGCGGGGTCAGGATGCCGCCCATGTACAGCAGCGACAGCACCAGCGCCACCAGCGCACTCAGCACCCCCGGGATCAGCCACAGCTTCCACCGGCGCAGCACCTGCCCCGCGCGGGCCTGCGGGGCGTGCACCTGCGGGGGGATTCCACTCGCCATGTCACTCCGCCCGGTTCGACACCACCTCGACCCCCGGCCGGGGCCTCCGACGAGGCTAGGACGCGGGCCCGGGCACGCTGCCTGCGACGCCCGGCGGCGTTATAGCCGCTCACCCCAACGGGCCACCCCCAACGGGCCACCCCTGGCGGTCCGCCAGTGCAGCGCCGCGTTGATCCTTCGGGGTCGCCGGTCAGTCGGCGGGGTCGCCGAGATAGCGGCCGACGGCGCAGCCCGTCCGCGCTTCAACACCCACCACACCCCCGAACACGCCTGCCGGCTCAACCAAGTCGAGCTGTTCGTCTCCACCCTGAGCCGACGTCCACTACGCCGCGGCCATCGACACCTTCGTCCTGTCCTGCGACGAACACGACGCCAAGCAGAAGCCCTACCGCCGGACCTGCGACGGCAGCCCGTTCACTGCCGCATGAACCCCCGAAGGATCAACGCGGCGCTGCGGCTAGGACTGGAAGAGCACTTCCGGATTGTTCGGCGAGGGGCCGTCCAGGAGCGGGCTGTGGATTCCCTTCAGCGTCTGGTCGAAGAACGCTGTCACGTACTCGCGGGTGATCATCACTCCGCGTTCCGGGGAGAGTGGCGACGTCGGGAACCCGGCTTCCGCCAGAAGCAGGTCCTGGTCGGCGAAGCTGAAGTGGTCGGCACCGGCTACCGTCAGCCACTTCTTGTAGCCGCCGAGGGCGGGCCAGGCCTGCCCCCACGTGGTGTCGTGGCCGTCGACCGGGTGGTTCTCGGCCGTGCCCAGCATGAGGAACGGCCGGTTGATCCGGCCGGGCAGCGGGGCCGGGTGGAAGGAGCCGTCCATGTTCACTCCGGCCCGTATCCGCGGGTCGGCGATCATCGTGGCGGCGGCCGCCGCTCCGCCGATGGAGTGTCCGGCCATACCGATCTCGTGCTTGTCGATGAGGTGTGCCAGGCGCCACGCGGTACTGCCGTGCGTCAGCTGGTCGATCACGAAGGACACGTCCAGCGCGCGGCCTGCGGCGACGGAGTCGAAGTCGAGCGTCGGGTCGTCGCAGATCGCGCACGGCGGCGTCCGGCCGTTCGCCAGCGTCTCGCCGCTGTCCTCGTAGGTGTGGCCGACGAGCGCGACGACGTAGCCGTGACTGGCCAGGTCGGTCGCGAGCGAGGTGAGCATCATGCGCGGGTTCTCGGCCGCGGGTGAGAGGACCACCAGCGGATACTTGCCGCGCTGCGGCCGCGCGCCGTCGAAGGCGTGAGTGGTGACGCCGGAGAGGTTCTGCGGGGTGATGCCGGAGCCCGTCGGCAACTTCCGGCGCTGGATGATTCCGGCTGCCTCGGCGAGGGTCGTGTAGGGGGCCGGATTCCCGGTCCCGGGGACGGCCGGGTAGACCATCGTGACGGTCAGTTGGCGGGGGCCGGACGACGGCACCCACGGGTCGGGACGGCTCGCGTCGGTGAGGTGGATGACGTCCTCGCCGGCGGCGTAGGGGCCGGTCGGCGCGGGGAGCGTGCCTTGGAAGGACCGCGGGGGCGCGGCGGCAGCTGTGGCGGCGGTCGCGTGCACGGCGGAGGGCGGGGTCGTGGCGGCGAGTCCGGTGCCGGTCGCGGCCATTGATGCGGCGAGACCCAGGATGGCGACAGCGCTGATACGGCGCTTGCGGTGCGAGGTGGTGTTCACGGGAACGATCCTGCCCGGCCCCGCCCTGACGTTCGATCATGCAGGCTTCCGTCTTGAGGGTGGTACTGGCTACACCCTGAGATCCCCAGCGGCGCGAGGTTCCCTTCGCCGGCACCGTCGAGCGCCACCGTCGTCCTGGCCTACGACGAACACGACGCCAAGCCCGGGCACGTCGCCTGCTCCACCCGGCGGCGCACGGCCGCTCACCCCAACGGGCCACCCCGGACGGTTCGCCAGGGCCTGTCTTCGAACCCCCACCGGACGCCGAGGGGCCGCGGCGCGGGTTCGAAGACAGGCCATAGGCTGGGCCACATGGACGAGAGCACTCCGTTGGACATGCAGGTGACGGCACCGTTCGGGAACTTCGCCGAGGTGCGGCGGGCGGTCGACGCCGATCTGGTCGGGCCGGTGGCCGCCGCGCTGAAGCAGTGGGACCCCGAACTGGCGTACGCCGTGCGGTACGTGGACACCGACCCGGAACTCGCCGACACCGCCGTGTTCTGCGCCGCGTACGACGTCCCCGCCGAGGCGTCCGCGAACTGCGTGGTGGTCGCCGCCAAGCGCGGCGGCGAGACCACGCTCGCCGCCGGAGTCGTGCTCGCCACCACCCGGCTCGACGTCAACAAGGCGGTGCGCGGCCACCTCGGGGCGCGCAAGGCCTCCTTCGCGCCGATGGACACCGCCGTCGGCGAGAGCGGCATGGAGTACGGCGGGATCACCCCCGTCGGCCTCCCCGCGCACTGGCCGCTGCTGATCGACGCCGCCGTCGCCGCCACGCCGTGGGTGCTGATCGGCAGCGGGCGGCGGCGCGGCAAGCTGATCCTGCCCGGCGCCGCGCTTGCGGCGCTGCCCGGTGCGGTGGTGTTGGAGGGGCTGGCGGGCTGAGGCGGGGCGCCGGTGGTGGGGCCGGCCGACGCGGGGCACCGCTGGAGGGGCCGGCAGGCCGACGTGGGGCGGTGCGGTGGGAACACCGGGCGGACGGCGGAGGTTGGACGGGATGGTTCCCCGCCGGCGACGCCGGGCGGACGGGCCACGCACCGCACCAGGGGTGCGGACGTCCCACGCGAGGAGTGAGAACGAGATGACCACGGACCGGGCTGTCCTGGCCGGCGGGTGCTTCTGGGGGATGCAGGAGCTGATCCGCAAACTCCCCGGCGTCCAGTCGACCCGCACCGGCTACACCGGCGGCGAGAACGCGCACGCCACCTACCGCAACCACCCCGGCCACGCCGAGGCGCTGGAGATCGTCTACGACCCGGAGCGGATCAGCTACCGCACGCTGCTGGAGTACTTCTTCCAGATCCACGACCCGAGCACCGTGGACCGCCAGGGCAACGACATCGGCAGCAGCTACCGCTCCGCGATCTTCTACGCCGACGAGCAGCAGCGCGCCACCGCGCTCGACACCATCGCCGACGTGGACGCGAGCGGCCTGTGGCCCGGCAAGGTGGTCACCGAGGTGACGCCCGTGGGCGACTTCTGGGAGGCCGAGCCCGAACACCAGGACTACCTGCAGCACTACCCCAACGGCTACACCTGCCACTACCCGAGGCCCGGGTGGAAGCTGCCGGTGCGGGACGGGGCCTGACGGCAGGTCGGGGGGTCTCGGGCCGGGGCTCTTCGGGGTTGGGTCAGCGGTCGGCGCGGGCGCGGAGCAGGGCGTCGAGGGAGTCGACGATCCAGTCCCAGGACGCCTGCGGGTCCACCGGCGTGTGGGCGAAGCCGCCGGCGGCCTCCAGTTCGATGTAGCCGTGGAACGCCCCGCCGAGCAGGCGCACCGCGTGCGTCTGCTCGGGCTCCGGCAGGTGGTAGCCGCGCAGGATCGCCCTGGTCAGCTGGGTGTGCCGGGGCGCCGCACTGGCGGCCGCGGTCTCCGGGTCGAGCCGCAGCCGGGTGGCCTGGTAGCGGCCCGGGTGCTCGCGGGCGTAGCCGCGGTACGCCTCCGCGAACGCCGCCAGCGCGTCGCGCCCCGCCCGTCCCGCGATCGCTTCGGACGCCCGGTCGGCGAGTTCGGTCAGTGCCAGCAGGGCGATCCGCACCTTCAGGTCCTGCGAGCTCTTCACGTGCGAGTACAGGCTCGCGACCTTGACGTCGAAACGCCGCGCCACCTCCGTCACCGTGACCTGCTCGAAGCCCACCTCGTCGGCCAGCTCCGCACCCGCCTTGGTGAGCACTTCCGCCGACAGACCTGCACGTGCCACCGGACCCGCCTCCTGCTCCTTGATCGTGTCGTACGCTCGGTGATTATCCGTTTGCCTAAATGGTTTAGGCAAACGGGTGCGGCATTTCGTGGGAGGGGTGGGTTCGTGGACGCGGTCGA
Organism: Kitasatospora sp. NPDC059795; assembly: GCF_042732175.1. Lineage (NCBI taxonomy): Bacteria > Bacillati > Actinomycetota > Actinomycetes > Kitasatosporales > Streptomycetaceae > Kitasatospora > Kitasatospora sp. NPDC059795. The sequence continues at coordinate 96,866 of NZ_JBHWID010000005.1, read as the reverse complement.
CGCGGTCGACGCGGTCGACGCGGTGGAAGCGGTGGAAGCGGTGGAAGCGGTCGACGCGTTCGATGCGCTGGAGCGGCGGATCTGGGCGGCGAGTGCCGGTGGGTACACGGCGAGCGTCGCCCGGCTGTGCGCCCACACCGTGCCCGCGCTGCTGGACGCCGCCGACGTCCGGCCGGGCGTCGCGGTGCTCGACGTCGGCACGGGGACAGGCGCTGTAGCTGCGGCGGCCCGAGCCCGCGGGGCGCGCGTCGTCGCCGTGGACGCCGAGCCGGCCATGGTGGCCGAGGCCGGGCGGACCGTGCCCGAGGCCGTCGTTGCGGCGCTGCCCGAACTGCCGTTCGCCGACAGCACGTTCGACGTGGTGCTGGGGAACTTCGTGCTCAACCACGTCGGACGGCCGGCGGCGGCACTGGCGGAACTGCGGCGCGTGCTGCGCCCGGCTGGACGGCTCGGGCTCACCGCCTGGGCCGCCCCCGCGCCGCCCGGGCAGTCGCTGCTGGCCCGAGCCTTCGAGGCTGCCGGGGCGGTCCGGCCCGCCGACCTGCCCTCACCACCCGCCGCGCTGGCAGCCGTCACCGAGGTGGAGGGGTTCCGGGCGCTGCTCGCCGACAGTGGGTTCGGTGCGGTGGACGGGCGGGTGGTGCGGTGGGACCACCGGACGAGCGTCGAGGCGTGGTGGGGCGGCCCCGCCGGCGGGGTGGCGTTTCTCGGGGAACTGCTGCGCCGCCAGTCGCCGGAGGCCCGGGTGGGGGTGCGGCGGGAGTTCGAGCGGCTGGCCGGCGAATTCATGGGCGTGGAAGGTGAGTTGGCGTTGCCGCACGCTGCGGTGCTGGTGTCGGCGCGGCGGTGAGGTCAGGCGCGGCGGTCGGCTGCTTCGCGGGCGTCGAGGAGTTCGGGCAGGTGGGTCTCGGCCCAGGCGCGGGCGGTGGCGACGACGTCGAGGAGGCTGCGACCGAGCGGGGTCAGCTCGTACTCGACGTGGCGGGCCGGGAGGGCGTGGACGGTGCGGAGGACGAAACCGTCGCGTTCGAGCGCGCGGAGGGAGGCGGTCAGCACCTTCGGGGTGACGGTGCGCAGCGGGACCCGGAGTTCGGAGAAGCGGCGCGGGCCGCCCTCCAGGCACTGGACGATCATGCCGCCCCACTTGTCGCCGATCCGGATCGGCATCAGCTCGGACGGGCACACCGGGTCGAACATCTCCGGATCCAGGGGTTCGCGCACCGTGCCACGGTAGTGCGGTATCCGGGAGGTAACCACGGGGGTGGCTAGCTTTCGGACAGGTCGGCGGAGAGGCCGACGGACGGTTCGAGAGATCGGCGGTACTTCGTGAGCGAGATCGTGGTGTTCGGTGCGGGCGGGCGTGTGGGACGGGCGGCGGTCGCGGAGGCCGTCCGGCGGGGGCACCGCGTCACGGCGGTGGTGCGGAACCCGGATGCGCACCGGGACGTGGCGGGCCCGGGCGTCCGCCTGGTGGACGGTGACGTCACGGACGCGGGTGTCGTTGCCGACCTGGCGGCCGGGCATGACGCGGCGATCGCGGCCGCGTACGACGGTGGCGCCCGGCCGGAGGAGTTCTTCGTGGCGGCCGCGCACGCCCTGCTCGACGGGCTGGGACGGGCCGGCGTCGGGCGGCTGATCACCGTCGGCCTGGCCGCGACGCTGGAACTCGCCCCCGGCACACCGCTGATGGACGCGCCCGGCTTCCCGCAGGAGTTCCGCCCCTTCGCCGCCGCCCACGCCACCGCGACCGCCGCCCTCCGGGCCAGCACCACCCCCGTGGACTGGCTGATCATCAGCCCCGCCGGCGACTTCGACCACACCGCCGCACCGACCGGCCGCTACACCCTCGCCGCCGGCGTCTTCGCGGCCCGGGTCACCCATGGCGACTTCGCTCGCGCGCTGCTGGACGAGATCGACGTGCCGTGCCACCACCGGACGCAGGTCGGGGTTGTCGGGAGGTCAGGGGACGTGGGCGGAGAGTTGGGTGCCCAGGGGGTGGAAGCCGAGGTGGGTGGCGACGCGTTGGGAGGCGGGGATGCGGGCGCGCCATTGGGGGAGGAGGCCGGCGGATCGGGCGTGGTGGGCGGCGGCGGTGGCGGTGTGGCGGGCGAGGCCCTGGTTGCGGTGGGCGGGGTCGGTGAGGACGGCGAAGTGGGCCGTGTCGAAGGGCCAGGCGCGGTAGCCGCAGGCGGCGATGACGCGGTCGTCGGCGGTGAGGACGGCGAAGGCGGGGGAGGTGAGGCCGTCGAGGCCGGCTTCCTCGGCGTCCGTCCTGCCGGTGCGGCGTTCGAGGTCGCGGAGGCGGGGGTCGGTGGGCGGGAGTTGATGGACGGTCAGGTCGGCGGGCGGCTGGGGGAGGAGTCCGTCCGGGGGGAGGTAGGCGAGGGCAGCCGGGCCCAACGTCCCGGCGAGCGGTAGGAGTTGGCGCAGTTGCTCAGGGTCGCCGGCGAGTTCTGCCGGACGCTCGCGCAGGGCGGCCCGGACCAGCGCGGCTCGCCGCTCGTCGGGCGCGGTCGCCAGGACCGCACCGCCCAGTGCGATCAGCCCGACCCAGCCGGGCGGGCAGAGGCCGGAGTCCGGGGAGACCACGACGGTGGCCCCGCCGGGTGCGGGGAAGGGGGCCGGGACGCCGGCCAGGCCTTCCCAGCGGCGCCAAACGGACTGCAGCAGTGGTGAGTTCGTCATCGTCGCATCCTGCCCGCTGCGCCGCGCGCCCGGCACTCCGATTCTCTGCGCCACAGGAGTTGGACCGGAACCCGAGGTTGGACAGCGGTCAGGCATCGTGGCCGATACGGCGGGCGCCGGCCCGTTCCGTGGGTGGGGGCGGGCCGGCAGGGTGGTCAGTGTGGCTGGCTGAACCAGCGCACGATGGCTGCTGTGGCGGCGACGTTGGTGCCGAGATGGGTGGAGCCGGCGAAGTCGGGGGTGCCGAGGTTGACGACTGCCGGGTTCACTCCGTGGGATCGGAGGGTGGCCTCGCAGTGGTCGGTGTTGGCGGGGGCCGCCTGCTCGTCCGTGTCGGCCACGTACAGGCGGACCGGGACGCGTGGGGTCCAGTCGCAGGTGCTGTCGGCCACCCGGAGGGCCTCGGCCAGGCGGCCGGTGGGGTGGCGGAGCATGTCGAAGCCGTGCGGGGTGAGCAGTGCGTCGAGGGTGTCGGGCGTGCCTGCGAAGAGTTGCGGGCCGGTGTGCGAACCGTCGAACAGTGCCTCGATCGTGCCGGCGTACGGCGGCTGGAAGACCTCGTCCGGGGAGTCGTACAGGTGGTGCAGCCGGTTCCAGGCGACGAGAAGGTACGCCGAGTACAGCACGCTTGACTTCGCGTCGAGAGAGCCGCCGAGCAGTGCCGGCAGTTCGGCGTGCTGGAAGTCGTAGGCGCCGCTGACCGGGGCGACGGCCCGGAGCCGGAACCACCGGTCGTCGCCGGCCTGGAGCGCCCGGGCGAGGCCCATCGCCGCCGAGGCGCCCTGGGAGAACCCGGTGACCAGTACGTCGTGGCCCAGTGCGCGGCCCGTGGTCGAGACGAAGGTGCGGGCTGCCCGGAGCATGTCGAGGGAGGCGGTCGTCTCCGACGGCACATCCATCCAGGGGTGGAGTCCCGGGCCGGCGCCCAGGCCGAGGTAGTCCGGGGCGACAGTGGCGAACCCGGCGGAGGCGTACGTGAGGGCGGGCGAGGACGCGAACCCGGCCTTGACCATGGAGGAGGGAGCGTCCGAACGGTAGCTGGTCGTGCCGTGGGTGAACGACACCGTCCGCAGCTCGTGTTCGCCGCCGCGGGGCAGCACCAGCAGCCCGCTGGCGGTGATCGGCCGGCCGCCGGGGTCCACGGTTTCGTACACCAGCCGGTAGGCGTCCACGCCGAACCGGACCGTGCTCGGGTCGTATCCGACGGCGGCGAGTGCCGCGGCGACGTCTTCTTTCGTGGCCATGGTGGTCGTCTGCTGGGCGGACACCAACCGTCCGCGATCGCTTCGGTGCACCGGCTCCGCCGATGCGGCTCCCGTCGTCACGGTCGCGGCGGCCAGGACGGCCAGAGCCGTCCCGACGTTCAGCCGACGAAGCGCGGACCGTAACGTGCCTGCCCGGTAGGGGGATTTCATGTCGCCGACGCTACGTTCGGTCGCCCTCGTGCCGCAGTCCGGCCAGCAGGCGTATCCGTCCTGTGGCTGTCCCTACCGCGGCACCGGATGCCAGCAGGGGGTTGGACGAAGGCCGGCCGGCCGCGGTCGTAGCCTGGGGGCGCGGGGAGAGCGAAGCCGGTGGTGCATCTGCTGTCCGGGTTGCGGGGGTTCGGCCTGGTGAACGCGTCGCGACGGGACGGGGCTTGGCGCCGGCTGCCGGTGCGTCCGATCAAGCGTCGAGTGTGATTGACGCTTCGGCAAGCCGCTGATCTACTCCCGCCCATGACCTCCACCACCTCGCAGCCTGCGCTGGACGTTGCCGCCGTCGTCGAGTCGATCGCCGACCTGGTGCACGCGAACTACGTCTTCCCCGACGTCGCCCGGGAACTGGCGGACCTGCTGCGGCGCCGGAGCGCCGAGGGGGCCTACCGGGCGGATTCCGCCGAGGAGTTGGCGGAGCCGGTCACTGCGGACCTGCGGTCGGTCAACGGCGATCTGCACCTGTCGCTCAAGCACCATGCCGTGCCGGTGCCGCGTGAGCGGGGCGAGGCGGCGATGGCCGCGATGCGGCGGAGGTTCGACGCCTCGCTGGGCGGTGTGCCGAGGGTGGAACTCCTCGACGAGGGCGTCGCCGTCCTGGAGATCGCGCCCAACATGTTCCCGCTGGACTGGTCGGCGCAGGCGCTGACCGCGGGGCTCTCGCTGGTGGCCCCCGCCCGCGCGCTCATTCTGGACCTGCGCGGCAACACCGGCGGCGACCCGAGCACGGTCGCGTTCATCTGCGGGTACCTGCTCGACGGGCGTACGCATCTCAACACGCTGGTCTCCCGGCAGGGGGAGGTCGCCGAGCAGTTCTGGACGCCGCCGTTCGTGCCGGGCGCCCGGTACGGCGGCAGCAAGCCGCTCTACGTGCTGACGAGCGCGGACACGTTCTCCGCAGGTGAGGAACTCGCCTACGACCTGCAGCAGCTCGGGCGCGCCGTGATCGTCGGGGAGACCACCCGGGGCGGCGCGCACCCCCGCGAAGGCTGGACGGTGCACCCGCACCTGGAGCTCGCCGTGCCGGTCGCGCGCGCGGTCAACCCCGTCTCGGGCGCGAACTGGGAGGGCGTCGGCGTGCGGCCCGATGTGCCGTGCGAGGCCGGGGCGGCGCTCGACCGTGCGCTGGCCCTGGCCGTGGCCCCGGCCCCGGCCCCGGCCCCGGCCGTGACGGGACCGGTTCGGGGTTCGCACGGATAGGCGGTCGGTGGGACCGGCCGGCCGTGCGTCCTGCGGCACGGTCGCTCCTATGGGGCTCCCGCGGGGCGACGGCTCGGACGTGGCCCGCGCCGTGGAAAACCCCTGGCGGCGAGCGGTGCCCGCCCGGCAGAGTGGATCTCGTCCGGTTCGCGGACATGTCGAGAAGAGGAGGACGAAACCGCCATGTCCACACTGCGGGTGACCGCCGAGCGTCTGACTGTCCTGGAGCACCCGAACGCCGACGCGCTGGAGTTGGCGCAGGTCGGCCTCTACCGGGCCGTGGTGGCCAAGGGGGTGTTCCGGACCGGGGACTTCGCGTGCTACATCCCCGAGCAGTCGGTGCTGCCGTCCGAGCTGATCGAGGAACTCGGGCTGACCGGCCGGCTCGCGGGCAGCAATGCCGATCGGGTCAAGGCGGTACGGCTGCGCGGCGAGCTGTCGCAGGGCATCGTCTGCCGCCCCCGCGCCCTGGCCGGGGTCGACCTGGCCCGGTCGGCCGAGGAGGGCACGGACTTCGCGGAGCTGCTCGGCGTCACCAAGTGGGCGCCGCCGGTGCCGACCATGATGAGCGGCGACGTCGAGGCGGCGCCCGACCTGCTGCCCTGGGTGGACATCGAGAACGTCAAGCGCTTCCCCGAGGTCTTCGAGCCGGGCGAGCCGGTGGTGGTCACCGAGAAGCTGCACGGAAGCTGCTGCCTGCTCACCTTCCACGCCGACACCGGCGCGGTCCAGGTCTCGTCCAAGGGGCTCGGGGCGCAGGGGTTCGCGCTGAAGGAGGACGGGGGGAACCTCTACTGGCGTGCCGTCCGGGCCTACGGCATACCGGTGTCGGCGGCCCGGCTCGCCGATCGGCTGGGGGCGAGCCGGATCGGGATCTTCGGCGAGGTGTTCGGGCAGGGCGTCCAGGACCTCGGGTACGGGGCGAGCAGCCGAACCGAGCAGCCGCCCGGGTACGCGGTGTTCGACGTGTCGGCGGTGATCGACGGTCAGCTGCACTGGCTGGACGCGGCCCAACTGCTGTCCGGTGAGCTGCCGTTGGTGCCCGAGCTGTGGCGTGGACCGTTCGACGCGGAACGCGTGCTGGAGCTCGCCGAGGGGCGCGAGACCGTCTCCGGGCGGCAACTGCACACCCGGGAGGGCGTGGTGGTCCGGCCGGCGGTCGAGCGCTACAGCCCGGTCCTGGGCGGCCGGGCGATCGTCAAGGCGGTCGGCGGCGGCTACCTGACGCGCAAGGGCGGCACCGAGTACGAGTAGGAGGCCGGGCGGGTGGCACGGGACGAGGCTTCAGCCCCGGAGCCGAAGCCCCGGAGCCGAAGTCCTGGAGCCGAAGCCTCGTTCCGGTGGGCGGTGCCTGCTCAGCCGCAGTTCCCGCCGTTGACCGGGGTCGTGCCGGCCTGCCCGGCGGGCGCGTCCGTGCAGAGCTTCGAGACGTCGGGGAGCTTCTGGTCCATGCTGGCGGGGTTGCGCTGCCAGTGCTGCGGCGGGGCCGACTCGGAGCTCTGGGCCTTCGGGGCCGGGGCCGGGCCCGAACCCGAGCCGGCGTCGGTGACGTGGGTGGTGCCGCAGGCGGTCAAGGCCCCGGTGGCGGCGAACATGACGGCGGCGAGAACCAGGGCGGGACGCTTCACGGCGAACACTCCATAGAACAGTGGCTGGCCCCGGACGGGCCGTTCCCCGGCGCGCATTCTTCCGTGTGCGGCGCGCCGTTCGCCAGAGTTTCCGGACGGCAGTTCGAAATTGCGTGGCGCGGTCCGGGCGGGTGCTGTCACGCTCGGCGGATGGGAGTGTTGGGCAGTGTGGCGGCGAGAGTCGCGGGTGGGGCCACGGTCGAGTTCCGGCCGAGCAGCTCGTCGATGCTGCCGCTGATCCGCAGCAGGCAGCCGGTGGTCGTGGCGCCGGTGGACGGCGTCCCCCGGCCCGGCGCGTCGGGGCGGACGCGGTGACCCGGCCCGGGGAGGAGAACGAGCGGGCGAGGCACGGTTCGTCGTTCGGCGCGTCCGCCCGGGCGTACGCCGCGCACCGGCCCGACTACGCGCCGGAAGCCGTCCGGTGGGCGCTCGAACTCGCGCCCGGCCGACGGGTGTTGGACCTCGGGGCCGGGACGGGCAAGCTCACCGGGTGCCTGCTCGCGGCGGGGGTCGAGGTGGTGGCCGTCGAACCCGACCCGGCGATGCTGGCCGAGCTGCGCCGGGAGCTGCCGGGGGTCCGGGCGCTGACGGGCAGTGCGGAGTCGATTCCCTTGCCGGACGGGGCAGTTGACGCAGTGGTGTCCGGCAACGCGATGCACTGGTTCGACATGGACGCGGCCGGGCCGGAGATCGCCCGGGTGCTCGCGCCCGGCGGTGTGCTGGCCGGGCTGTGGAACCTGTTCGACGACGGCGTCCCCTGGGTGGCCGGGCTCGCCGAGGTCGGCGGGAGCGAGGCGATCGGTCCGCGCGACGTGCCCGTGAGCTGGCGCGCCGCGACGGCCGCGATGCACCTGCCGCCGTCCGGCGGGCCCGCCCGGTTCGGTGCGGCCGGGCAGGCCGAATTCCCGCACGGGCAGCGCCGGACCGCCGAGTCGCTGGTGGCCACGCTCGGTACCAAGGCGGGCCTGCTGGTCATGCCGGAGCCCGAGCGGCAGGCGCGGTTGGCGCAGGCCCGGGACTACCTGGCGGGCCGGCCGGAGACGGCGGGCGGCGAGTTCGTGGTGCCGATGCTGACGGGAGTGCTGCGGGCGACACGACTCTGAGGGCGCGTGCGGGCGGCTATGCGCGCAGGGGGACGGCGTACACCGGCTCCGGGCCGAAGGACGTGAAGCCGGCCTTGCGCAGGATCGGGCCGGAGGTGGTCGGGTTCGCCTTGACCAGGGCCATCGTCGCGCCGTGCGTCACCGCGTAGGACAGCCGGCCGCCGAGCACGGCGCGGTACACCCCGCGGCCGCGCCAGGGCGGGGCGACCACGCCGCCGGAGAGGCGGGCGACGCCGTCGACGACCGCGACGCCGCCGGTGCCGACGGGCTCACCGTCCACGTAGGCGACGAGCAGGCCGCCGCGGCCGGCCGGGACGGTCTCCGCGTTCCGGGCCGCGACCGCCTCGATCCGTTCGGCGGGCGGGAGTTCGCCGCGGAAGCCGGCGGCCTCGATCGCGAGCCCGTCGCGGGCGGTCGCGGTGTCCGTGGCCCAGCGGAGGTCGACGTCCACTGTCGGCGGGCGGAGGGCCGGTCCGCCGTCGCTCAAGTCGGCGGCGAGGATCTCCAGTTCGAGCTTCACCCGGCCGCCGCGCGCCGCCAGTTCGGCGCCCAGGCCCGGCGGGTCGCCGAGCAGCACCTGCCAGTCGAGCGTGGGCACCTCGAAGGCCCGGGCCCGGGCCACCACGGCGTCAACGACCCGAGGCAGCGGGCGAGTCGGGGTGAAGGACACGACGGAGAGGTCGAAGGCGACGTAGTCGGGCAGCCGGAGCATGGTGAACTCCGGATCGGCGACGACCTCGGCGTCGTCCGGCATCCACACCCAGGCCGCACCGGCGGCGGCGACATCAGCAACTGACAGGCTCATGCGGGGAGCGTACGGGGGAAGTGGCGGCGGGGCGGCGGCTGTTGCGTGATCATGACCGGACGGTGACACAACCCGGGGCGCGGCGGCAGCACAACCCGGGGCGCGGCGGTACGAGTCGGGTGCGGCGGCGCGGCGAGGTGGCCGGCGGGAGCGATCGGCGCTCGACCGGCGACCTGCCCGGCAGGGGCATGCCGTACCGGTGATACCGGGGCCGCCCTCCGGGGCGGGGGCCGTCACGGCCTTCCGACGTCGTCCCGTCACGGTCCGGGTGTGCTGGCCTGGTCGCCGCTCGGCGGGGGAGTCCTCGCCGGACGGTACGCGCGCGGCACGGCGCCTGACGGCTCGTCGCGGATCGGGCGGCTGCTGGGCTCGCCGTCACCGCTCGCGCGGGCGTGGGCCGGTAGCCTGCTCACCGGGCGGAACCTGGGCATCGCCGAGGAGGTCGCCGACGTCGCTGCGGCCCTGGGGGCGACGTCCACCGCCGTTGCGCTGGCGTGGCTCCGGCGGCGGAGCGGCGTCACGTCGGTGATTCTCGGGCCGCGTACGGTCGGTCAACTCGTCGACAACCTGGCGGGGTTCACCCTGGAGCTGCCGGCCGAGGCGGTCGCGCGACTGGACGAGGTCTCGGGCACATGAGCAGGGCCGGCGAAGGAGTGGACGTGCAGGGCGTGGTGGCGGTGCGGTGTGCGGATGCGGCGGGCGTCGGGGTGCGGCTGGTGGACCGGGCGGGGCCGGAGGCGGGCGCGGTCCGGTTCGCGGTGGAGCTGTCGGCGCCCGGGCTGGCCGCGCGGCTGGACGGGGTGGTCGGCTGGGTGGGGGCGACCGACGGGCTCGCGGCGTTCCTGGCGGGACTGGCGGACGACTTCCGCGGCTGGGAGGGCGAGCGGGACTGGCGGACGCCGGACCGGGACCTGACGGTCCGCGCGGTGTTCCGTTCCGGCGGCCACGTCGGCCTGACCTGGGTGCTGCGCCCGTGGCGGACGGCGCAGCGCGGCTGGGAGGCGTCGGTGACGACGTGGCTGGAGGGCGGGGAGCAAATGGCCGCGCTGGCGGCGGACGTGGGGGAGTTCGTCGACCGGGGATAGGCTCGCGCCTCATGTCGGTCGATCCAGGATTCCGTCGAACCGGAGCCGACCGACCACCCGTTGGCGGTCGAGCAGCGCAGCGGGATCTCGATGGAGCGGGTGCGGGAGATCGCGGAGGCGGTGCTGCACGCCGGGGCCTGAGGCGAGGTGTCGACGGCGGCGCCGCGGCCCCGGCCCGGGCGGTGCGGACGGTCAGTGGGTGCTGCCGGCCGGCGTCGGAGTGGGGTGGGGGTCGGTGCCGGGGGTGGGGGTGGTGTGCAGGATGCCGGCGGTGGCGGCGGTGGCCGCGCACATCAGGGTGAGCAGCAGGAAGGCGTGGTGGAGGGCGGTGAGGCGGGTGAGCCAGCCGATGACGGCGGGGCCGGCGAGCATGCCGAGGTAGCCGAGTCCGGCGACGCGGGAGACGTTGGCCCCGGCGGCGGCGGGGTCGGCGTGGCCGGCGGCGCTGAACAGTTGGGGGACGCAGCCGGACAGCCCGAGGCCGAACAGCGCCCATCCGGCGAAGGCCGCCCACACCCAGGGGGTCAGCGCGACGAGGGTGATGCCGACGGCGGCGGTGAGCGCGCCGTGACGCAGGACGGCCATGGAGCCGTAGCGGGTCACGATCCGGTCGGTGAGCAGGCGTCCGGTGGTCATCGCGGCGGCGTAGGTGCCGTAGGCGAATGCGGCGGTGCCGGCGGGCGCGCCGAGGACGTCCTTGAGGTGCAGGGCGCTCCAGTCGTTGGCCGCGCCCTCGCACAGCATGACCAGCAGGGCCAGTACGGCGAGCACCCGGATCTGCCGGCTGGCGCCGTTCCCGGCGGCGGGCACCGGGGCCTCGGTCGCGGGCGCGTCGTCGCCGGAAGGCGCGGTGCCGGGCAGCAGGCTGCGCGCGGTCAGCAGCGCGACGACGAGGCCGGCGGCGCCGAGGACGGCGAGGGTGGCGGCCGGGCCCAGGCCGGCGGCGCCGGCCGCGGCGGCGGCCAGCGCGGCGATCACGCCGCCGACCGAGAACGTGGCGTGGAAGCCGGACATGACGGGCCGTCCGTAGGCCTTCTCCACGTGGACGGCGTGAGCGTTCATGCTCACGTCCAGGCAGCCGTTGGCGAACCCGAAGACCACCAGAGCGCCGGCCAGCGTCCACGGGTTCGGCGCGAGGCCGGGCAGCACCAGCGACGCGGCGCACACGGCGCCGGAGGCGGGGACGACGGTGCGGGCGCCGAGGCGGTCGGTCAGCCGGCCGGCCACCCGCATGCCGGCGAACGCGCCGAGGCCGAGCAGCACCAGCAGGCCGCCGAGCGCGGCGTGGCCGATGCCGACCCGGGTCTCGACGGCGGGGATGTGCACCACCCAGGCGCCCATCAGGGTGCCGCACAGGACGAAATAGACGTAGGTCGCGACGCGTGCGGCCTGGAGCGAGCGTTTCATGCCATCGACCATAATGAACATTCTAAGTGTTCGAAAGCCCATCCATCGAACAGTTTGTCTGTGCGTTGCGGGGTGCGGTTCAATCTCGGTATGAACACCGCGGAGCGCCACACCCTGATCGCCCAGGCCGTCCGGGACGCGGGCAGCGCCACCGTCCTCGAACTCGCCGAGCTCACCGGCGCGTCCGAGATGACCGTCCGGCGCGACCTCGACGCGCTCGCCGCCCAGGGAGCCCTGGAACGCTTTCGCGGTGGCGCGCGCACCCTGCTGCTGCGCGGTGAGGAACCGCCGTTCGCGCTGCGCGCCCGCGAGGCCGTCGACGCCAAGCGCCGCATCGCCGCCGCGGTCTGCGCTCTCGTCGCCGACGGCGAGACCGTGCTTCTCGACAGCGGCACCACCTGCGTGGAGGTCGCCCGCCTGCTGCGCGAGCGCCCCGTCACCGTGATGCCGCTGTCGCTGCCGGCGGTCCACGTCTTCGGCGACGCTCCCGGACCGGCCACCCTGCTCGTTCCCGGCGGGCAGCCGCGCGCCACCGAAGGCGCGCTGACCGGCCCCCTCGCCCTCGCCTCGATCTCCGCCCTGCGCTTCGACACCGTCGTCCTCGGCTGCTGCGGCCTCAGCGCCGCCGACGGGCTGACCGCCTACGACCTCGACGACGCCACCGTGAAGAAGGCCGCCATGGCCGCCGCCCGCCGGACGATCGTGGCCGCCGACAGCGGCAAGCTCGGCCGTACCGCCTTCGCCCACGTCGGCCCTGTCGGACTCCTGCACACCGTCGTCACCGACACCGCCGCCCCCGCCGACGAGATCGCCGCACTCGAAGCGGCAGGCGCCACCGTCGCCAGCGTCTGAACCCGCTGTCGGGCCGACGGGATGTCAGCGCCGGGTGCTTGGGTGTGCGGGACGGAGAGGAGGCGCCGGGATGGCGTGTCGGGGTGTGCTGTTCGCGTTGACGGAGGGCGAGCGGGAGCGGTTGGCGGCGTGCGGCGGGGATGAGGACGTGCTGGCGCTGGTGGGGGAGGTGGAGGAGGCCTGGACCGAGCCCTGGGTGTGCGAGGTGGACAAGGCGTGGGACGCGCTGCACCGGTGTCTGACGGACGGGCGGCTGGAGTTCGGGAACGGGGAGTTCCCGCTGTCGCACGTCATTCTGGGCGGGCGGCCGCTGTACGACGGCGAGGACTACGTGGTCTGCTACGTGGACCCGGGCGAGGTACGGGCGGTGGCGGCGGCGCTGGAGCAGGTCGACGAGGGACGACTGCGCCAGCGGTACGCGGAGCTGGATTTCGAGGACTACGAGGGGGCCCGGGGCGAGGAGGACCTCGGGTACACGGTGGGCTTCCTGCCGGAGCTGCAGGAGTTCTACCGGCGCGCGGCCGAGGACGGGCGGGCCGTGGTGTTCACCGTCGACCAGTGAAACAGCGGCCTTCACGATTTTGCCATCAGATGATCATTCGTTTGCCGGGGCGATGACCACGGGCGGACCACCTGAACGGATCGGATGTGCTTCGCACACCGGCCCATTCAGCGAAAGGCGCCCGTCCGATGAGCAGCAGTGCCCACCGTCCCACGCCCGACCAGCAGTTGCGTGCCGCCGCGGCCCGACTCGACCGCCGACGGTTCCTGACCGTCACCTCGGCCGCCGCCGCGCTCGCGTTCGGCGTCAACCTGCCGAGCGCGCACGCGGAGGCGAACGAACTCGCGCCGCGCACCCTCACCGAGAACCCGTTCACCCTCGGCGTCGCCTCCGGTGATCCGCTGCCGGACGCGGTGGTGCTGTGGACCCGGCTCGCGCCGCGCCCGCTGGAGCCGGGCGTCGGACTGCCGCCGGCCGGGAACATCCGGGTCGGCTGGGAGGTCGCCCGGGACGAGCGGTTCCGCCGCGTCGAGCGGCGCGGCACCGCGCGGGCGCACGCCGAGTTCAACTGGTCGGTGCACGTGGACGTGGACGGCCTGGAGGCGGGCCGCGCCTACTGGTACCGGTTCACCGTCGGCCAGTGGAGCAGCCCCGTCGCCCGCACCCGCACCGCGCCCTCGCACGGCCGCAAGCTGGACAGCACGAAGATCGGGCTGGTGTCCTGCCAGGCGTACGAGGACGGCTACTTCACCGCCTACCGCCACCTCGCCGACGAGGACCTGGACGCGGTGTTCCACGTCGGCGACTACATCTACGAGTACGGGATCGACTCCGTCGGCGGCGACCGCCGGTACACCGACCGGGTGCTGCCCGCCGCGCTCGGCCACGAGACCACCACGCTGGAGGACTACCGGCTGCGGTACTCGCTGTACAAGACCGACCCCGACCTGCAGGCCGCGCACGCCGCCCACCCCTGGTACGTCACCTGGGACGACCACGAGGTCGAGAACAACTACGCCAACGGCATCCCCGAGAAGAACCAGGACCCGGCGCCGTTCGTCGCCCGCCGGGCCGCCGCCTACCGCGCCTACTGGGAGAACCAGCCGCTGCGGATGCCCAAGCCCAACGGCACCGAGCTGACCCTCTACCGCCGGTTCCAGTACGGGCAGTTGGCGCAGTTCGACATCCTCGACACCCGCCAGTACCGCGACGACCAGGCCAACGGCGACGGCTGGCAGTACCCCACCCCCGAGTCCGCGGACCCGAAGCGCACCCTGATGGGCGCCGCCCAGGAACGCTGGTTCGCCGACGGCCTGCGCCGCTCCAAGGCGGTGTGGAACGTGGTGCCGCAGCAGGTGGTGTTCTCCCGCCGCAAGAACACCACCGCCGCCAGTTCCAAGCTGTCGATGGACGCCTGGGACGGCTACCCGGCCGCCCGCGAGCGCTTCCTGACCGCCGTCGAGCAGGCCGGCGTCAAGAACCTGGTGCTGCTCACCGGCGACGTCCACGTCGCCTACGCGCTCGACGTCAAGCGCGACTTCGACGACCCGAACTCCCGTACCGTCGGCGTCGAGTTCGTCGGCACCTCGATCAGCAGCGACGGCGACGGCGAGGCCCACCCGTCCAACTGGGCCACCCTGACCGCCGCCAACCCGCACATGAAGTTCTACGACGGGCGGCGCGGCTACACCGTGGTCACCCTCGACCGGCACCAGGCCCGCGCCGACTACCGCGCCGTCAGCCACATCACCCGCCCCGACGGCACGCTGCTCACCGCCGCCTCCTTCGTCACCGAGGCCGGCAACCCGGGCGTCAAGCCCGCCTGATCCCCGCACCCCTGACGCCCGTCGGACGCCCGTAGCGGCGCCGGCGGGCCCGTCGGGTTCAGGGTGCGGTGTGCGGGAAGCGGTGCAGGAAGGTCTCGGCGAGGAACCGGGCCATCGCGGTGAGGCGTTCGGGCGGGTAGTGGTCGGGGTCGCCGAGGACGAGTCGGCCGCCCTCCTCAAGTGCCGCCAGCAGAACGCGGATCAGCAGCTCGACGTCGAGGTCGGCGGCGTCGGGGGAGTCGCGGAGGAACCAGCGGATCGCCTGGGCGAACTGCTCCCGGACCAGCGCGTCGCTGCGCTCCTTGTACCTGCGCACGGCGGGTGGCGTACCGTCCACCGGGAGCAGGATCGCGCGCCAGCGGCTCGGGGCGCCGACCACCGCGTCGTAGTAGCCGCGGGCGACGCCGGTGAAGACCTCGACCGGGTCCGCTCCGTTCAGGTCGTCCGGCAGCGTGGCCGCCATCTGGGCCTGGGCCCGCCGGCCCTCGCGTTCGAGCAGGGCGCGCAGCAGGTGGTCCGCGTCGGTGAACTGCCCGTAGACCACGGGCCGGGTGACCTGGGCGGCTTTGGCGACGGCATCCACCGACACGGCTGCCACGCCGTCGCGGTTGATGATCTCCAGTGCCGTGTCCAGGAGTTGCTCCCGCCGTTCGGCGGGGGCCATCCGCGGGGCGTACGGGCGCTTCGCGGGTGTGCGGGGGCGAGCCATGGCACCAGCCTATCGTGCCGCCTTGTGAAAGCTACACAACTGTAGCTACAGTCCTGAAGCAATTGCCCCGCGGCTTTCGGGGCATCCTGGCGGCCCGTCGGGAGGACCGGCGCGCACGAGCCCTCCGAGACCCGCCGGCCGTACCCGCCCCTGCCGAAAGGAACGCCATGACAGGCCAGACGCTCCCGTTCAACCCGTCCCAGGACCTCGTCGACCGCCTCGCCGGCCCCGGTGCCGACCCCGGCCTCATCCCGCTCGGCCACCTCGCCGAACGGCTCGGCATCCGCATCCTCGAAGCCACCCCGGACCGGGTCGTGGGCGTCATGCCGGTCGAGGGCAACGAGCAGCCGTACGGCCTGCTGCACGGCGGCGCCTCGGCGGCGCTCGCGGAGTCCCTCGGCTCGATCGGCGCAGCCCTCCACGCCGGGCCCGGCCGGTACGCGGTCGGCGTCGACCTCAACGCCACCCACCACCGGCCGGCCACCTCCGGCCACGTCACCGGCGTCGCGACCGCCGTCTTCCGGGGCCGGACCGCAGCCACCTACGAGATCGCCATCAGCGACGAGACCGGGAAGCGCATCAGCAGCTGCCGCCTGACCTGCATGCTGCGCGACGCCTGATCCCCGGGGTCCGCTGTCGGGGCCGAGGGCGTTCGCCGTCAGGCGCCGTAGCGGCGGCGGCGGGCCGCGTAGGCGCGGACCGCGCGCAGGAAGTCCAGCTCGCGGAAGGCCGGCCAGTAGGCCTCGCAGAAGTACAGCTCCGCGTAGGCGCTCTGCCAGAGCAGGAAGTTGGACATCCGCTGCTCGCCGCTGGTGCGGATCACCAGGTCCGGGTCCGGCCGGCCCGCGGTGTACAGGTGGCGGGCGACGGACTCGGCGGTCAGCGCGTCCGCGATCTCCCGGACCGAGCGGCCGGCGTCCGCCTCCTCGTGCAGCAAGTCCCGTACCGCGTCCACGAGTTCCTGCCGACCGCCGTAGCCGACCGCGAGGGTCAGCTGGGCGCCCGTCGGGCAGTCCGCGGTCGCCTCCGCCGCGTGCTTCAGGGCGCGGGCCGTGGAGTCCGGCAGGGTGTCCAGGTCGCCCGCCAGGTGCACCTGCCAGCGCGGGCGGGGGACGGTCAGGTGGGCGGTCAGGACCTCCTCGATCACCCGCATCAGGTAGCCGATCTCGTCGTCGCCGCGCCGCTGCAGGTTCTCCGCCGAGCACACGAACACCGTCACGTGCCGCACCCCCAGCGCCTCGCACCAGCCCAGCACCGAGCCCACGTGCTGCGCGCCGAAGCGGTGGCCGAGACGGGTGTCCGCCAGGCCGCGTTCGCGGGCCCAGCGGCGGTTGCCGTCCATGATCAGGCCGATGTGGCGGGGCAGTTCGGCGCCGGCCAGGCGGCGGCGCAGGCGGCGGGTGTACAGCGCGTACAGCGGTGCGGCGAGGCGCATGTGACGGCCCTTCGAGGGTCGGTGGGCGGCGGTGCATACTGGACCATGAATAGCACGCGCCGCGTGTTATCGGGAACCGGAACGGGAGCCAGGTGCGCACCAACGACGCCCAGATGCTGGTGCTGAACGCACTCGCCGACGGCCCGCTGCACGGGTACGCCGTCAACACCGCCATCGAGCGGACCACCGGCGCCCGGCTCGGCCGCGGCAGCCTCTCCAGCGCCCTCGCCCGGCTGCGCGACAAAGGCCTGATCGCCTACCTGGACGGCGACGGCCGACGCCGCCCGATCCGGCTCACCGATGACGGACGGGCCACGCTGACACGGGAGTTGGGCGCACTCGCCGAGGTCGCCGAACGGCTCTTCGAGACCGTCGTCCCCGACCGGATCGCCTACCAGGAACGGCTCGCCGCCACCGACCAGGTCCGCGCCTACAAGCAGACCCTGCTGGACGCCCTGGACGCCCGCCCCGGACAGCTCGTGCTCGACTGGGGCTGCGGCCCCGGCACCGACCTGGACGCCCTGACCCGCGCCGTCACCGCCCGCGGCCGCGTCCTCGGCATCGACCACGACCCGGCGATGGTCCGGCAGGCCGCCGCGACCACGCCGGCCTCGGTCCTGCGCGCCGACGTGCACGCCCTGCCGCTGGCCGCCGACAGCGCGGACCGGATCCGCACCGACCGGCTGCTGCAACACCTCGCCGACGTCCCCCGGGCCCTCGCCGAGGCCCACCGGGTGCTGCGCCCCGGCGGGCGGCTGGCCGTCGCCGAACCCGACTGGGACACCCTGGCCGTCGACCACCCCGACCTCGGCATCGCCCGCGCCTGGACCAGGCACCTCGCCGACCGGATCGTCCGCAACCCGGTGATCGGACGCCAACTGCCGCGCCTCCTCGGGGAGTCGGGCTTCGAGGTGCGCGCGGTCGTGCCCGTCACCTCGGTGTACCGCGAGGTGCGGGCCGCCGACCAGCTGCTCGGGCTCCAGCGCAACACCGAACGGGCGGTCGCCGCAGGGTACTTGACGGCCGCACAGGCCGAGGAGTTCCTCGACCACCTCGCGCGCGGACCGTTCCTGGCCACCGTCACCCTGCACGTGGTGACGGCCGAGAAGCCCCGGCAGTGAGAGGCGGCCGCCCCGCTCGGACGGGGAGCGGGGGGCCTCCGTCACTGCGGTCGGGTCAGGAGGTGGGCTTCGGGCCGCAGAAGGTCCGGTCGATCAGGTCGATGACCGTCGGGGTCAACTCGGCGCCCTTCTGCGGGTCGTACGGGTTCGCCGAGATCGCGATCTGGCGGGTGCCGGAGCGGTCGCCGAACAGGTACGTGACGTAGCCGTAGATCCCGCCCGGGTGGCCCCAGACCTCGCCGCACGAAAGCCGCAGCTGCATCAGGCCCAGGCCGTAGCGGGTCGGCGGCTGCTCGTCCGCCGCCACCGTGGTCGTCATCTCGGCGAGCTGCGCCGGTGGCAGCAGCCGGCCGCCGAGCAGCGCCGCGTCGAAGCGGGCCAGGTCGTCCGTGGTGGAGATCAACTCGCCGGCCGCGCCGCCCATCGACGGGTTCAGCTCGGTGATGTCGGCCGGGCCGTCCGGCAGCGGCAGGTAGCCGTGGCTGTGCGGTCCCGGGACGGTGGTCGAGGTGCCCGGCAGGAAGGTGTGGCGCAGGCCCAGCGGCTGGAGGACGCGGTGGTCGACCTCCGTGCGCCAGTC
Organism: Kitasatospora sp. NPDC059795; assembly: GCF_042732175.1. Lineage (NCBI taxonomy): Bacteria > Bacillati > Actinomycetota > Actinomycetes > Kitasatosporales > Streptomycetaceae > Kitasatospora > Kitasatospora sp. NPDC059795. The sequence continues at coordinate 78,453 of NZ_JBHWID010000005.1, read as the reverse complement.
GTTGCCGGTGACCTGACGCACCAGTTCGCCCAGCACCAGGTAGTCGGTGTTCGAGTAGTGCCAGCCGCCGCCCGGCGCGAAGTACGGCTCGTGCGAGACGCCGACGGCGATCAGGTCGCGGGGCGCGAGGGTCTTCCACCGGTCCACGGCGAGCAGCCGGCGCAGCGCGTCGTCCGACTCGTAGGCGAACCGCGGGTCCTCCAGGAAGTCGAACAGCCCGGCGGTGTGGTTCATCACCTGACGGACCGTGATGGCGTCGCCGTTCGGGACCAGGCCCGGCAGGTGCCGCTCGATCGGGTCGTCGAGGCCGAGGCGGTGCTCCGCCACGAGCTGGAGCACCACGGTGGCGACGAAGATCTTGGTGATGCTGCCCGCCCGGAACTCCCCGTTCACCGGGGCAGGTTGACGGGTGGACAGGCTCGCGACGCCGGACGTGCCGCGCCACACCGCCCGCCCGTGGTCGCGCACCTCGGCGATCGCGCCGGTGGCGCCCGCGCGGTCGGTCAGCGCGTCCAGGCCCTGCTGGAGGACGGACCGCTGCGGCACCGGCACGGAACCGGGCCCGCCCGGCGTGGTGGCGCCCGGCGTGGTGGCGGCCTGCGCCGTGGTGGCCGCTCCGGCCGCGGGCGCGAGGGCGAACACCGACACACCTGCCAGCACGGACGCGGCCAGCCGCAGTGCGGATCGGTAACTCTTCACACGATTCTCCTTCGACAAACGCTCTGACGTTCGGACAGGGGTTCGTCGCAGGTCAGCTTCACGGCTGCGCCGTCCGCGCGGCATCCGTCGCCGGGAGGAGGAGCCGGCGCGGAAGATCGTTCTGCGGGCGGAAGGTGACGGTCCGGCACCCCGTCGATCGGCGGGGAGCGCGGCGCTGTCGGAGGCGCGCGCTAACGTCCCCGCCATGAGCGACCTTTCGCAGCAGCGTCCCGTCGTCACGCGCATGGTGGACGGCGAGATCTGCGCCTACCGGCCCGACACCGCCACTCCCGCCGCCGCCCCGGGCTCGGGCGCGAGTGCGGGTGCGAGTACAGACTCGGGCGCGGGTTCGGTCGAGCTGGCGCCCGTCGCCGTGTTCCGGCCGGTCGCCGGCGACGAGCCGGTGAGCCGCGCGGTGCCCGCCGACCTCGCCCGGGCGTACTACGCGACCTCGGACGCCGTGGTGTGCGTGGACCCCGCCGGCGAGCAGCTGTGGCGCTACGCGTTCGAGCCGGCGCAGGGCGGGGCGTGGAACCACACGCCCAACTGCGTGGTGGCACCTGACGGTCGGACCGTCTGGGTCTACCAACCGGACGCGATGGCCGGGCGGGCCGACGCCGACCGGTGGGCGGTGCTGGACGCGGCCACCGGTGCGCTGCTCGGGCAGGCCGACCTGGAGACCGCCGGCCACGGCGGCGAGCAGTGGGTGGACGCGGGCGGCGGCGCGATGCTGCTCGGCGTCGGCGAGGGCCAGGACGGCACCACCGTCCACCGGGGCACGCTGACCGAGGACGGCCTGCGGGTGGAGCGCCTGCCCTGGGACGACCGGTGCGCGATCGGCCTGTCGCCCGACGGTCGCCACCTGCTGACCGTCGACCACGGGCAGGACGACGCGACCGTGCTGGCGCTGGCCGACGGCGAGGTCCGACTCACCGTCGCCCTCGGCGACTTCGGCCCCGACGCCGAGGAGCGGGAGGCCGTGGTGGAATGGAGCGGCGGCTACCTCGACGCGGACACCCTGTTGCTGGTCCTGGTCGGCGAGACCGAGGACGAGGAGGAGTGGTTCCGGACCTACCGGGTCGACGCCCACGACGGCCGGGTCCTCGGCGAGTTCGCCACCCACGGCGAGCACCCCTACGACCTGGAGCCGCTCGGCGACGGCAGCTGGCTCACCACCGGCCCCGCCGGCCACCCCGTGCGGTGGTTCGTGCGCTGACGCTTCAGGCGGCGGGCTTGCGGGCCTCGATCAGAGTGCGGGACATGGTGGAGACGAACACGCCCTCCCGGCCGATCAGTTCGTGCAGCTCGCGCAGGCGCTCGCGGTAGCGGTCCACCGAGAAGTCCGGCACCGTCCAGATCACCTTGCGCAGGAACCACGCGACCGCGCCGACGTCGAAGAACTCCAGCCGCAGCCGCTCGTTGCGGCACTGCACCACCTCCAGCCCCGCCGCCCGCGCCTGCGCCGCCTCCACCTCGTGCTCGCGGGCGTCGGCCGGCTCGAACGGGCCGAGGAAGAACGCGCTCAGCTCGACGTTGGTGCGCCCGCCGACGTGCTGCGCGACGTAGCTGCCGTCCGGCGCCAGCACCCGGGCGATCTCCGCCCAGTGCACGACCGCCGGGTGACGGCTCGTCACCAGGTCGAACGCGCCGTCCGCGAACGGCAGCGGGGCGTCCTCCGGGACGGCCGCCAGCACCGCGCCGAGCGGGTGCAGCAGGCGGGTCGCCCGGGCCGCGTTCGGCGGCCAGCCCTCGGTGGCGACCATGGTGCGCGGGAAGCCCGCCGCGCGGGCGGCCGCGCCCGCGAGCACCTCGCCGCCGCCGGTCTGCACGTCCAGTGCGGCCGACGCCCCCGACAGCCGCTCGCCCAGCAGCCGCCGGTACCCCCAGGAGGGGCGCTGCTCGGTGGCCCGGCCGTCCAGCCAGGAGAAGTCCCAGCCGTCGACCGGGGCGGCCTCGGCCTCGGCGAGAAGCTCGTCGAATGAACTGTTCATGCCAGGCATCCAAGCAGGTGGGGCGTCGGCGAGCGAGCGAATTGACGGTGTGCGGGGTTTCCGACGCGGCGTCGGCAAGAGGTTTGACTAAGGCAAGCCTTACCTAAATAATCGGGGTACTCGATCTCTGGAGGCCCCACCATGCCCGTCCACGCCCCCGTCACCGCCCCGTTCTCCGTCCAACTGCGCACCGCCAGCGCCGAGGAACACCAGGCGGCCGAACAGTCCTCCTTCATGAGCGACCTGCTCGGGGGGCGGCTCGGCATCCAGGCCTACACCGACCTCACCGCCCAACTCCGGTACGTCTACCGCGCCCTCGAAGCCCACCTCGACACCCTCGCCCGGCACCCCGTCACCGGACCGCTCACCGATCGCGCTCTGCTGCGCACCGCCGCCATCGAACGCGACCTCGACCACCTGGCCGGCCCGCACTGGCGCGACACCCTCACCCCGCTGCCCGCCACCGCGGCCTGCGCCGAACGCATCCACACCCTCGCCACCGACTGGCCGGCCGGCTACCTGGCCCACCACTACACCCGCTACCTCGGCGACCTGTCCGGCGGCCAGATCATCCGCGGCGTCGCCGAACGTACCTTCGGCCTGGCCCGCAAGGGCGACGGCGTCCGGTTCTACGTCTTCGAGGAGATCGACAACCCCGCCGCGTTCAAGCGCGACTACCGCGCCAAGCTGGACGCCGCGGGCGAACTGCTGGACGCAGCGGAGCGGGAGCGCGTCGCCGCGGAGTGCAAGGCGGCCTTCGGCCTCAACGGCGCGATATTCGCCGAACTCGCCGAACGCCACCCGGCGGGCCGCCAGGCCTGAGCCGTCGGGCCTGAGCCGTCGGGCCTGAGCCGTCGGGCCTGAGCCGTCGGGCCTGACCGCTGCCTGCTGCCCGCGGGCCGGGACGGGGTGACGCGGCAGCCGTTCGCTCGGGCATCATCGACGCCATGAGCGACACGCACCCCGACCGGCTCGCCCGCCTGTGGCAGGACTTCCTCACCCTGCCCTTCCCGCGCAGCTGCTACCGGCAGCCCCCGGTCGGCGACGACCTCGTCCTGCTCGACAGCCACCTCGCCGGCTGCGTGTCCTCCGCCCTCACCGGCCCCCTCGACCACCGCCGCCGCGAAGCCCTCCGCCACGGCATCGCCACCCTCCACCGCATCCTCCCCGCCCTCGCCGACGACCCGGAGGCGAGCGAGTACTTCACCCGCCTCCGCGAACTCGCGGTGCTGGCCGCCGAACGCTAGCGGGTCTGTGCGCGGCGGTGACGCCACAGCGAGTGCAGTCGCAGGACGTCCATCTGCCAGTGCTGGTGAAGCCCGTCCGGTACGCGCGGTAGTTCTCTGCCGAGCCTCGCTGCGACCTCGCGGTAGATGGGAAGCGGGGTGTGCTCGGTCGTCACGACCAGGGCGGACAGCAGCGGCTCGTCGGCCGGCGTGGAGGCGTCGATCCTGGTGAGCAGGTCACGCTGGTCGGGGCCCTGGAGGCGCGGGAGTTCGCGCTCCAGGCGGCGGCTGATGCCTGACCAGGTGATGGTCGACTGGTGCCGGGCGACGTCCCGCAGGACAGGTCCGACGAACCCGGCGAGTTCGACGAGCGTGGCCTCCGGAAGGGCGTGGCCCGCCGCCGTCCTGCCGGGCCTCTCCTCGATCGTCGTCCGGGAGCAGAGTTCGAACAGCTCCTGAAGATCCTGCGGGACACCGCCGACGACCTTGCGCCGCAGGATCCTGGCATGGGCCAGAGCGCTGCGCCGGGCGAGCCGGTCCCCGTTCTCGGCGGCTCGGCGGGCACTCTCCAACAGGGCGCGGATGCGGAGCAGGACGTCGTCCGTCTCACGCGAGGCGATCCACTGGTGCAGGTCCCCGGCCAGCCGCCGGAGGGTCTTCGCAGTCTGGCGCGGCAGCCCGGGCATACCGAGGGCGTGCGCCAGCTCCTCACGGATGCCGGCCGCGGCGGACAGGTCGTCGGCGGCCCTGGCCTCGGCGAAGCGGTGCGCCAGTCCGGCCGCGAGGGCGGCGTGGACGGGCGAGGGCGGATCCGTCCGGCGGGCGGGAGGGACATCGGTGGGCCCTGCCGCGGCGGCATGCTTCGTCCCGGCATCGCGGGCCGGGCCGGCGACATTTGCGGTCTTGGAGGCGTCCGTCGCCGCGGCGGTGCGTTCGGGCCGGGCGGTGGCCGCGGTCCTCGTCGCCCGGTCGGCACTGCTGCGGGCGGCGGCCGTCGGCGTCGCCGGGACGGCGTGGCCGAGCACCCGGGTGAGTTCGTCCAGGACGCCGGAATGGGGAAGCGCGACAACTCCCCTGGCGCGGGCCGTCTCGAAGTCCCGCAGCTGCCGTTCCGCCTTCGGGATCGCGGCGGCCAGCCGCTTCGCCCGCCGGCCTTCGGTACGCGGCCGCAGGGCTAGGGCCTCGCTCAGCGCCCGCCGCAGCTCCTGGACCGTCGGCGGTTCCTCCGCATCGAGCCGGGCGCGTCGTATGGGCGTCGAGGCCGACGCGGGGCTATACCGGGTGTGGACCTCACGGACAGCCCGCTCGCACCACCGTCGGAAGGCGGTCTCCGCCACCGGCGCACTGGCGTCCAACTGGCGCAGCACGGTGGGAAGGTAGGGGAGAACGCGGCCGGATCGGCTCTTCACCAGGACACAGAGCGGGGCTTGCTGCGGAAGGAGAGGCTGGTCGACCTCGACCAGCAGGGAGCGTCGTTTCGGGTCCGGCATATGCGACAGATCGAACGCGATCCGCCCGGAAAGCTCCTCCCACGACGTGCTTCTGCCCTCGCGGGCGACCTCGATCAGTGCCCCTCGCAGGAGCTCCGCGAGCGGGCTGCGCGGGGCACTGTCGGGCCCGGTCCCGGCCAGGGGTGGCACGTCCTTCGCGGCCGGAGTCGGCGGATCGGCTGAGGCCGGATCCTCCAGGGCGACCTCGGGGCGCCACAGGCCGGTCCGTTCGGCGTCCAACCCGTTCAGGGCTGTGAGGCCGTCGGTGTGGATGGCCCAGCCGCCACTCCCTCCGGAGCCGTCGAAGTCGTCCACCAGTAGCCGGGCCGTGCCGCTGAGTCGATAGACGAAGTGCTCGGTGGGAACCGGCACGGCCTCCGCCAACGAGACGTACGCGCGCACAATCCGGCCGGCGGGTGCCTTCGCGAACACTGCGACCAGGTAGCGGCCGGGTACGACCAGGTGTGGCGGGGCGGGGGGAGCCGAGGCCGGGTCCACCGCGAAGACGATGCCGGTGTCCCGGAGCGGCAGGGTCGCCGGGAACGGTGTCTCTCCTGCGGCGCGGACGTGTACGTTGCTCCGCAGGGCGTCCAGCGCCGGGTGGACGAGGCCGTCGACGGTCATCCGACAGGACTCCAACGGCACCCATTGGACAGCAGCGGTGCCGTCGGTTACCAGGCCGATCAGGACACGGCGGTCGCTTCCCTGCGTCTCGCAACGGACCCGCAGGGCGTAGCCGCGCCGTGCCACCATGTCGTCCATCACGGCGCCGCCATGACCGAAGACCCATTCGACCCGGCCGGTCTTCGCGCCGAGGCTCTCGACGGCCTGCCGCCAGTTCCGGTAGTCGCCGGGACGGAGCGCGAAGCGCAGGTGCTGCCCGGTGGCGCGCAGCCAGAAGTCGACGGCGTCCCAGGACCCGTGCCCGAGGCTGCACAGGTCGGCCTGGGCCAGATGCCCCTGATCGGCCAGCCAGGCTTTCACATCGCGCTTGATGAACAGATGGTCGGCGCTCTCGGCACCGGTCGAGCTGCGGTGGCAGGCCGGCTTGGTGCCGTCGTGGTCCGGGAAGTGGGAGAAGTGGCAGACCTTGTGCTCGTACCGCTTGGTCATCAACTTCTCGCCACAGCCGCCGAGTTGCGTGCCGCACCAGAACCCGTCGGTGCCGTAGTGGCGTCGGAACTCGTCCAGATTGTGCGGCTGCTCCGGGACGATGACAGGCCGGTCCGAGTCCGGGCCACCGATGACGGCCGTCTGTACGCGTCGGCTGTCGACAACTGCCACTGATTACCGCCCGATCGTTCTGCCGAATGCTTTGGCAGAGGGTATGCCGGGGCGGCCCGTCAGCAGGGCCGATCGTCCGAATCGTGATCCGGGCCGGCCGGGCAGAGTTCGGGACCGGAGGGCTGCGGTGTGGTCAGTAGGGGCCCGGGCGGGGGTTGGGGGCCGCCCGGGGCCGGTGGGGTGGTCAGTCGGTGGTGCGGCGGCGGACCAGGACGGTGGTGGCGCCGCCGAGGAGGACGAGGCCGGCGGCGGTGGCGAGGAGGGGGAGGGAGTTGCCGCCGCCGGTGAAGGCGAGTTCGCCGTCGGTGGTGGAGGAGGTGGTGAGGGTGGGGGTGGTGTCGGTCGTGGTGGTGCCCGAGGTGGGGGTCGAGGTGGGGGTGGGGAGGGTGGCGTTGCGGTCGAAGGCGAGGGTGACGGTGAGGGCGTCGAGGGTCTCGCCGGCCGGGTAGGTGCCGAAGGCGGGTGCGCCGGCGGCGGTGAGCCTGGCCGGGACCTGGCGGAGCGTCACCACACCGTCGACGGGCCTGAAGTCGGCCTTGGAGAGGTCGAGTTCGGCGAGGCGCACCCCGCTGAGGGCGACCGGCGCACCGCCGCCACGGGTGGCGGCCGCGACATCGGCGACCAGGTACGCGCCGGAGCCGTCCACCCGGATGCCCAGGCGGGAGAGCCGGGTGTCCAACTCGTAGTGGCCGTCGGCGGACTGGTGGCCGAGGAAGCGGACCGAGCCCGCGAAGTCGGCCGTCAGGGCGTGGGAGTCGGTGCGGTAGCTGCCGGTGGCCGATCCGAAGCGGTAGTCGCTCGCGCCGCCGTCGAACTGCACCTTGCCGGCCGCGATCGGACCGGTGACGTAGGTGCGGAAGCCCTCCTTGACGCCCCACTCCAAGCGGCCGTCGGCGATGGCGAGTTCGGTGCTGGGCGGGGTGGAGGGGGACGGGGAGGTGGAGGGAGAGGGGGACGGCGAAGTGGTGGGCCGGGTCGACGGCTCGGTGGTGGGCTGAGTGGAGGGTTCGGTGGTGGGTTCGGTGGTGGGCTGGGTGGAGGGTTCGGTGGTCGGGGTGGGCGAGGGGGAGGGGGATGCGGGGGACTGCTTCAGGAGGACGGACAGCGGGTCGAGTTCGGCGCCGGGCTGGTAGAAGCCGGCGAAGGCCTTGGCACCGGCCTCGGTGAGCTTGGCGGGGGTGGGGGTGCCGTTGGTGGTGTCGCGGGCGACGGTGAAGGTGGCCAGCGGGACGTCCTGGCGGAGCGTCGGGGCGGGGGCACCGACGGTCTCCTTGGAGGCGGTGTCGGCGGTGAGGGTGCCGGTGGTGCCGCTGGTGGTGATGCGCAGGTCGCTGAGGGCCACGTCGAGTGCGCCGCCGTGGGCGAGGAAGCGGACGCCGCCGTCGAAGGCCGCGTTCAGGGAGTGGGTCGTCGGGTCGTAGCCGGCGGAGGCCAGGTTGAAGTGGTAGGTGCCGTCCGTGTTGAGGGTTGCGCCGCCGGTCAGTTCGATGCTGCCGCCGCCCGCCGGGCCGGTGACGTAGGTGCGGAAGCTGGCCTTGACGCCCCAGTCGAGGGAGCCGGTGTCGTAGCTGACGGAGGTGGGCGCGCCGGCGCCGAAGGCGAGGCTCGGCAGGCCGAAGGCGGTCAGGCCGAGGCCGGTGGTGACGGCGGCGAGGGCGGCCAGACGGGTGCGGTTGCGGTGGGACGTGGCGGTGCGGGACATGGGTGATGGGCTCCTTGAGCAGGGGGGACGGGGGTGGTCAGGGGCGGCGCGGGGGAGACGCGGCGCGTCAGGTGCGGCGTCGGCGGCGGAGGGCGAATGCGATGGCGGCGGCCGCGAGGAGGGCGGTCGCGGTGAGGACGAGGGCGGCGGTGGGCCGGGAGGCGGTGGTGGCGGCGGCGATCGGGGCGCGGTCGGAGGAGGGGGAAGGGGTGGTGGGGCTGCCGAGGTCGGGGAGCGGAGGGAGGGCGGCCGACGGGTCGAGGGCGACGGCGAAGGTGAGCGGGTCGAGTTCGGTGCCCGCCGGGTAGAGCGAGCCGAAGGCCTGGGCGCCGGAGGCGGTGAGGGTCAGGGGGAGGTCGGTGGCGGTGAGCAGGCCGTTCCCGGTCTTGAGCTCGGTCGCGGGGAAGGTCGCGAGCTCGGTGGCGGGGGCGTTGCGGGTGGAGCCGTCGGGGGTGCGGCCGTTGACGTCGGCGAGCAGGCGGCCCTGACCGCCCGTCACGGACAGGCGCGGGTTGGCGAACGTCAGGTCGAGGCCGAGGGTGTCGCCCTGGCGCAGGCCGGTGAAGTGGACGGCGCCGGTGAACGAGGCGTCCAGGGCACCGGCGGACGCGTCCCAGGTGCCGTGGGCGGGCGTCCAGCGGAAGAACGCCCCGCCGTCCGCCGCGCCGTCGGCCGGCTGCCAACTCCCTTGGGCGATCGAGCCGGTGACGTAGTCGCGGAAGGTCCGGCGGACGCCCCAGTCGAGGGCGCCGTTGGTGAAGGAGGCGGGGGCCGAGGTCGAGGGCGCGGAGGAGGGTGCGGCGGCGGAGGAGGACTCGGAGGGGGAGGGCGCGGGCGCGGAGGGCGCGGGCGTCGGGGCGGACTTGAGGGTGACGGAGAAGGTGAGCGGGTCGAGGGCCGTCCCGGCGGTGTAGAAGCCGCCGAACGCGGCCGCTCCGGCGGAGGTGAGGGTGGCGGGCACCCGGCTGAGCGTGACGGTGCCGGACGCGCCCTTCAGCGAGACGCCGGAGAGCGAGAGGTCGGCCAGCCGGGACTGGGCGGTGGACGAGGTGCTGCCGGTCTGGCGGGACTTGGAGCTGACGTCGGCGTACAGCGCGGCGCCGCCGTCGGGGTCGGCCTTGACGGTGAGGCGGGAGATGCTCAGGTCGAGCGCGTTGCCGCCGTTCTCCTGATGGCCGGTGAAGCGGACGCCGCCCTGGAACGCGGCGGACAGCCGGCCGGTCTCCGGGTCGTAGCTGCCGGTCGCGGAGTGGAAGCGGAACACCGAGCCGCCGACCGTGGACGCGCCGCCGCTCAGGGCCCACTTGCCGTTCGCCACCGGGCCGGTGACGTACGTCAGGAAGCTCGCCTTGATTCCCCAGTCCAACCGTCCGCCGGAGACCGCCGGGTCGGCCGCGACGGCCCGGCCGGGGAGACAGAGCAGGGTCAGCAGTACGGCCAACGGCAGGGTGAGGGCGGCGCGGAGGCGGGCCGGAGCTGGGGGCCGTCCGGGGACGGGCATGGCGGATCACTCCTCGGGGAGGGGGAAGCGGCAGGGGCGCGGGGACAGCCCGCTTGCCGAGGTGAGGTAAGGCTAACCTAATATATGGGTCATGCGTTCCGCCCACGACCCGCACGGTCGGCCTCGACGGGACGTCAACGCACCCAGAAAGGCCCGACGTTGAGCAGTCCCCGCGGCCCCCGCAGCCCTCGCAGCCCACACCGTCCACGCGCTCCTCGCACCCGCCTGCGCGCCCGCGCCGGAGCCGCCCTCGGGGGGCTCCTGCTGCTGCTCGGCGCGAGCGCCTGCGCCACCGGCGAGCCCGCCGCCGCGCCGACGGCGGCCGGCGGCGCCGCGAGCCCGGACCGGATCGAGGCGCTGCCGGGGACGCCGACGCCCCGACTGCCCGTCACCGTGCCGTCCGCCGACGGGCGACAGGTCACGGTCGACAGCGTCGAGCGGATCATTCCGCTGAGCGGGAGCCTCGCCGAGCTGGTCTTCAGTCTCGGACTCGGCCCGCACGCGGTGGCCCGCGACGTGTCCACCACCTTCGAACAGGCCGCGCAGCTGCCCGTGATCACCCAGGCGCACGAGGTCTCCGCCGAGGGCGTGCTCTCGCTGCGCCCCACCGTGGTGCTCGCCGACCGCAGCACCGGCCCGGCCGAGGCGGTGCAGCAGATCCGGGCCGCCGGCGTCCCGCTGATCGTGGTGGACGACGCGAAGCAGCTCGCCGACATCGGCGCCCGGATCGACCGGGTCGCCGCCGCCCTCGGCGTCCCCGAGGCGGGCGCCGAGCTCAAGTCCCGTACGGAGCAGCAGATTTCGGAGGTGCGGTCGGGGATTCCGGCCGCCGCGAAGCGCCCCAGGGTGGCATTCCTCTACCTGCGCGGCAGCGCCTCGGTGTTCCTGCTGGGCGGCCCGGACTCCGGCGCGCCCTCGCTGATCGAGGCCGCCGGCGGCGAGGACGCCGGAACGGCCGCCGGGCTGACCGGCGACTTCACCCCGCTGACCAGCGAAGCCCTGGTCAAGGCCGCGCCCGACGCGATCCTGGTGATGAGCAAGGGCCTCGACTCCGTCGGCGGCGTCGACGGACTGCTCGACCTCGCGGGCGTCGCCCAGACCCCCGCCGGACTCGACCGCCGGATCGTCTCCGTGGACGACGGACGGCTGCTGTCCTACGGACCGCGCACCCCGCAGGTGCTGCGCGAGCTCGCCGCCGGACTGCACCGGGACGGCGCCCGGTGACCACCACCGTCGTGAAACCCGAAGAGACGTCGACCGGCAAGACGGGCAGGGCGGTTCGCGACCGGCGGCCGTTGCTGCTGGCCGCCCTCGGCGTCGCCCTGCTGGCCTGCGCGCTGCTCGCCGCCGGCACCGGCGCGTACCGGATCCCGCTCGGCGACATCCTCGCCTCGCTCGCGCACCGCGCCCACCTCGGCGGCCACCCGCTGGAACGCGTCCCCGAGTCGGTGCTGTGGAACGTCCGGCTGCCCCGGGTGGTGCTCGCCCTGCTGGTCGGCGCGGCGCTGGGCTGCGCCGGGGCGCTGATGCAGGGCGTGTTCGGCAACCCGCTGGCCGAGCCCGCCGTGATCGGCGTCTCCTCCGGCGGCGCGGTCGGCGCCGTCGCCTGCATCGTGCTCGGCCTGGACGCCCTCGGCAGCTGGACCGTCACCGCCGCCGCGTTCGCCTCCGGACTGCTCACCGTCGGCGCCGTCTACGCCATGTCGCGCAGCGGCGGCCGCACCGAGGTGGTGACGCTGCTGCTCACCGGCGTCGCCGTGAACGCGTTCTGCGGCGCGCTGATCGGCCTGCTGCTGTTCACCGCCGACACCGCCGCGATCAGCCAGGTGACGTTCTGGCAGCTCGGCTCGCTCTCGCAGGCCGGCTGGAGCAAGGTGCTGGCCGTGCTGCCGTTCGCCGCGCTCGGACTCGCCGTCGCCCCCCGCTACGCCCGCCGCCTCGACCTGCTCGCCCTCGGCGAGCGGCCGGCCCGGCACCTGGGCGTGGACGTCGAACGGATGCGGATCGTCCTGATCACCGTGGTCGCGCTGCTGACCGCCGCCGCCGTCGCCGTCAGCGGCATCATCGGGTTCGTCGGCCTGGTCGTCCCGCACCTGCTGCGGATGCTCGCCGGGCCGGGCCACCGGTTCCTGCTGCCCGCCTCCGCCGTCGGCGGCGCACTGGTGCTGGTCGCCGGCGACCTGGCCGCCCGCACCCTCGCCGCACCCGCCGAACTCCCGCTCGGCGTCCTCACCGCACTCATCGGCAGCCCGTTCTTCTTCTGGCTGCTGCGCCGCACCCGACGCCGCCAGGGAGGCTGGGCATGACGGAACTCCTGCACGCGGACGCGGTCGGCTGCACCGTCGGCGGCCGGCCGCTGCTCGCCGACGTCCGGCTGACGGTGCGCCGGGGCGAGATCCTCGCGCTGCTCGGCCCGAACGGCGCGGGCAAGTCGACCCTGCTGTCGGTGCTGGCCGGCGACCGGCGACCCACCGACGGCCGGGTGCGGCTGGACGGGCGGCCGCTCGCGGCCTACCGGCCCGCCGAACTCGCCCGGCTGCGCGCCCTGTTGCCGCAGCACCACGAGGTGTCGTTCCCGTTCGCGGCCGGGGAGGTGGTCCGGATGGGCCGCGCGCCCTGGGCCGGCACCCCCCGGGCGGGCGAGGACGAGCAGGAGGTGGCCCGCGCGATGGCCGCCACCGACTGCGCGCACCTGGCGGCCCGGCCGTTCACGGCGCTCTCCGGCGGCGAACGGGCCCGGGTCGCGCTGGCCCGGATCCTCGCCCAGGACACCCCGCTGCTGCTGCTCGACGAACCCACCGCCGCCCTCGACCTGCGCCACCAGGAACTCGTCCTGCGGATCGCCCGGGAGCGCGCGGAAGCAGGACGGGGCGTGATCGTGGTGCTGCACGACCTCACGCTGGCCGCCGCGCACGCCGACCGGATCGCCCTGCTCGACGCCGGCCGCACCGTCGCCGTCGGCCCGACCGGCGAAGTCCTGGACGCCGCACTGCTCAGCCGGGTCTACCGGCACCCCGTCGAAGTACTGGCGCACCCGCACGGGGGCGCGCCCATCGTGCTGCCCGAGCGCCCCCGCGAAGCAGATTGACGGATCGTCGGCCCGGGAAGATCCACAGCCGGGGGACGACCGACCGGGAGAGATCCGGACCGCGACGCGGTCCGGGCGGGTGATCCCACGTCGGCGCCCACATGGCCGCGCCCGGCACGGGAACGGCCACCAGCAGGAACCGGACCACCCGGAGGCACCGCATGCACCTGACCATGGTTCTGCTGCTCACCCCCCTCGTGCTGGCCGGCGCCGTGAGCGCCACCCGCACCCCCGCCCGGCGCGGCCGCCATCGCGCCGGGCCGCGCCGTCCGGCCCCGTGAAACGTCGGTAGGTCGGTCAATCCGCCCGGTTGTCGAGGGGCTTCCGGCGGTCGATCAGGGCGGCCAGGCCGTCCAGGATCCGTTCGACGCCGAAGTCGAAGGCGTTGTCGCGGCCCTCGCCCGGCTCGGCCATGGCGGCGGCGAGGGCCGGGTAGCGCTCCGCGTGGGACGCCACCAACCCGCCGAGCGCGCGCAGCATCTCCGCCTCCGGCGAACCCTCCCGGGACTGCCGCTGCTGCGCGGCGATCGTCCGCACGTGGCCGACCAGCAGCACGGCGGCGTCCATCCGCTCGGCGCCGCTCAGCCCGTGGCCGTCCAGCGCCGCCACCACCCGCTCCAGCCAGGCCAGTTCGCGCGGGCCGGTGAGCCGCGGGCCGCCGGACAGCGCGTCCAGCACCCAGGGGTGGGCGGCGAACAGCGCGGCCATCCGGTGCGCCCAGTCGGTGAGTTGGTCCCGCCACGGGGACGCGCTCGGCGGCGGGGGCTCGCCGACCGTGTGCTCGACCATCAGGGCGATCAGCTCGGCCTTGCCCGGCACGTACCGGTACAGCGACATCTTGGTGTACGCCAGCAGCCCCGCCACCCGCTGCATCGACACCGCCGCCAGGCCCTCGGCGTCCGCGATCTCGACCCCGGCCCGGGCGATCGACTCCAGGGTGAGGGCCGGCTTCGGCCCCCGGGTCGGCCGCGCCGGGGGACCCCACAGCAGCCGTACCGCCGCGTCCTGTTCGTTCACTGGCCCTCCCTGGTGCCGGGCCGGGACCGCCTTGCGTCCGGCCGGAAACTGTGTCTACGGTACACAGCAGCAAACAGTGTCCGCGAGACACATTTTCTGTTCCGGGCCCGGGGAGGGCCCGTTGGACTCTGCTCTCCGAGGGGGAAACACCGTGCAGATCCTGATCTCCGGCGCCGGTATCGGCGGCCCGGCGCTCGCCCACTGGCTCGGCCGGTACGGCCACCGCCCCACCGTGGTCGAACTCGCACCCGCGCTGCGGCCCGGCGGCCAGGCCGTCGACTTCCGCGGCCCCACCCACCTGACGGTGCTCGAACGCATGGGCCTGCTGGACGAGCTGCGCGCGCTCGACACCGGCGGCAGCCCGATGACCTTCACCGACCGCCACGGCCGCGTCCGGCTCCGGCTGCCCGCCGACTTCGCCGGCGGCGAGATCGAGATCCCGCGCGGCGAACTCGCCCAACTCCTGTACCGGCACAGCGAATCCACCACCGAGTACCTGTTCGGGGACACCGTCACCGCGCTCCAGCAGGACGACCGCGGCGTCCGCGCCGCCTTCCGCTACGGCCCCGAACGCCGCTTCGACCTGGTGATCGGCGCCGACGGACTGCACTCCCGGATCCGCGCCCTCGCCTTCGGCCCCGAGAAGGACTACGTCCGCCACCTCGGCTACTACGCCGCCACCTGGCAGTTCCCCAACCGGCTCGGCCTGCCCGCCGGCAGTACCGGCGTCAACACCCCCGGCCGGCTCGCCGCGGCCGGGGCAAACCCCCGCGATCCGGACCGTGCAGGAGCGTTTCTGCTGTTCGCCTCGCCGCCGGTCGACCACGACCGGCGCGACACCGACGCCCTCAAGTCCCTGCTGCAGCAACGTTTCGCCGACCTCGGCCGCCCTGTCCCGCACCTGCTGGAGACCCTCCGCGACGCCGACGACCTCTACTTCGACTCGATCAGCCGCGCCGACGTGCCCAGCTGGTCCCACGGGCGGATCGCGCTGCTCGGCGACGCCGCCTGCGGCGCCACCATCGGCGGCATGGGCACCGGCACCGCACTGGTCGCCGCCTACGTCCTCGCCACCGAACTCGCCCGCGCCGACGGCGACCACCGCACCGCGTTCGCCCGCTACGAGCGGACGGTGCGCCCCTGGGCCGAACGCTGCCAGCGCGGCGGCGACCGCACCGGCCCGTTCCTCGCCCCGCGCACCGCCGTCGGACTGCGGGCCCGCAACGCCCTGCTAAGCAACGGGCGGATCCTGCGGCGGATGCTCGAACTCGGCAAGGACGTCGCCACCTTGGAACTGCCCGAGCCGGTGTGAGCCGGCTGGCGGTGTGAGGCGGTGTGAGGCGTGTGAGGCGGTGCGGGCCGGTGTGAGGCGGTGCGGGGCGGCCGGCGGTGAAAAGTGGTTGCCCGCGTTCCCGCAGCTCAGCGAGGATCGGACGATGAACCACGTGATACGAGCCACCACCGCCTCGGACTGGCAGCGCACCAAGGGACTGCGCCTGGACGCGCTGCGCGACCCGGTCGCGAACATCGCCTTCCTGGACACCTACGAGGCCGCGTCCGCGCAGCCGGACGAGCACTGGCAGGGGCGCGCGGCCGGTGCCCGCGGCGACATGATCTCCCAGCAGTTCGTCGCCGAGCGGCCGGACGGGAGCCTGGACGGGTCGGTGACGGTGCTGATCGAGCGGGCCGGCCGCCAGGACGTCTTCGGCGGGCCGGCCCTCGTCGACCAGGCCCACCTGGTCGGCGTGTTCGTCCGCCCCGAACAGCGCGGCACCGGCCTGGCGCGCGAGCTGTTCGACGCGGCGATCGCGTTCGCCCGGCAGCTCGACGAGCCCTCGGTCGCGCGGGTGCGGCTGTTCGTGCACCAGGACAACGCGCGCGCCGAGGCGTTCTACCGGCGGATCGGGTTCGCCCGCAGCGGCCTGTCCGTGCCCATGCCGGGGGACGAGGCCTCGGTGGAGCACGAGATGGTGCTGGGCGGGCCTGCGGTCTGACGGCCTGCCGGTACGGTCATCGGCCCACCGGTGCCGGTGCCTGGGTCTGGGTCTGGGTCTGGGCCTGGGCCTGGGCCTGGGCCGGTGCCTGTACGCGGGCCGCGCCGAGGGACGCGCGGAGGCACCGGCCGGAGCGGGCACCGTCTTCAACGCCGCCATGACGGCCTACCGCACCTGGCCGCAGACCATGCCGCCGCTGTTCGCGTCGATCCTCGCCGCGATCGAGGTGAGCCACCTGTTCGACCGCCCCTTCCTGGTGGACGACAGCGACCTCCGCGACACCTTCGGCCTCACCTCCTCGACGCTGCGCGAAGCGCCGGCGGAGTGAGACCTCGGCCCTCGGGGGCGGGCGGGCTGCGCATGCCCCGAGGGCCGGGTGGACTCGCCTCGCCCGCACCGGCGTTCGGTCGGACCGGGAGGGGCGGAAAACCGTGCGCGGGCAGCGGGCGATACTTGGTCGACCAATCCGTCGAGAGGCGCCGTCCACATGGCCAAGAAATCCGCCGCACCCCGTGCCGGCGCCCGTCCAGCGTTGCTGAAACTGACCGGGGTGAGCCGCGCGTACGGCGGCCGGGAAGTGCTCCACCCCGTCGGTCTCGAACTGGCGGCCGGTGAATGCGTGGCGCTGCTCGGGCACAACGGATCCGGGAAGTCCACCCTGCTGCGCATCGCGGCCGGCCGCGACCTGCCGACCACCGGAACCGTTCGCTTCGACGGTCTGCCGATGAACGAGAACGACCCGCGGATCCGCGCCCGGGTCGCGGTCGTCGGTGACACGGTCGCCTGCTACCCCGACCTGACCGTGCGCGAGCACCTGCTGCTGGTCGCCGTCGCGCACGGCGTCGCCGACGCCGCCGACTGGGTCGCACAGGTGCTGGAGAACCGTTCCCTCACCGAACGGGCCGACGCGCTGCCGTCCGCCCTCTCCTCCGGACAGATGCAGGCCCTGCTGCTGGCCTGCGCCCTCGTCCGGCCCCGGGACCTGCTGCTGCTCGACGAGCCCGAGCAGCGCCTCGACCCGGACGCGCGCCGGCGGCTCGCCGAACTCCTGACGGCGGAACTCGCCGACGGGGTCGCGGTGCTGCTGGTCACCCACCACACCGACCTCGCACGGGAGGTCGCCGACCGGGTGGTGGTCCTGGAGGAGGGACGGATCGTCCGGCAGGGCGCACCCGCCGCCGTCCTCGGCGCCGACGGCACCGGCACGGCCGGTCGCGCCGCCTCGGCGGGCGCCCGATGAGCCGCCCCGAGGCCGCGGCGACGGACAGGGTGGCGGCGACGGACGAGGCCGCGGCGACGGACGAGGTCTCCGCGACGGGCGAGGCCGAGAACGACGACCGGGGCGGGGACGACGCGCGGGCCGGCGGCGACGAGTGGGATGGGGGTGCGACCGCCGCGGAGTGGACCGAGGACGACGACTGGACCGACGAGGCACTGGCGGTCCTGCGCGCCCTGCGCGCACCGCACCGGCGCAACCGGGCCAAGCAGGTCGGGTTCGCGCTCTACTGCACCGTGCTCATCCTGGTGATGTGGGGCGGTCTCCCCAGCCTCGGCCTCTTCGTCCACGCCTCGGAGGGCGCCGACTACACCGGCCACGGCCCCGACCTGCTGGCCGCCATGCCCAGCGGCATCGCCGCCGTCGGACTCGCCACCCTGCTGCTGGCCGTCCGCGACGGACTGTGGCGCGGGCCCGTCCTGCCGCCCCGGGCCACCACCGACTGGCTGCTCGCGCACCCCGTCCGGCCCCGCCCGGTGCTGCGCCCGTGGTTCTGGCTCTCCTGCGGACTGGCCGCCTTCCCCGGACTGGTGATCGCCGTCGGCGGCATGGTCGCGCTCGGCCTGACCGCGCGCGTCGGCCTGCCCGCCGCCCTCGGCTGGTGCCTGGTCGGCGGACTCTGCCTGCCCCTGCTGGGCGTCTGCGCCGGACTGCTGGTGCAGAGCAGCCCGTCGGCCGCCCGCTGGGCACGCAGGCTGACCCCGTACGCGACCCTGCTGATCCTGGCGCTCGCGGCGCAGAGCGCGCTGGCCGTCGCCGGCCACCCCGTCCACTGGCTGGAGCAGGCGGAGCTGTGGTCGGGCCCGTGGGGTTGGGCGGGACTCGCCGCGCTCGGCCCGACGCCCGCCGCGGTCCCCGGGGCCGCGCCCGCCGCCGCGCTGCTGGTGGTGGCCACCGCGGCCTCCCTGGTGCTCGCCGACCGGGCCGCCGGCACCCTGCCGCTGCCCCTGCTGCGCGAGCGCGCCCGGGCGGCGGCCGGCGTGCTGGCCGCGCTGCGGACCGTCGAACTGCGCGCCGCCCGGCTGGCCGTGAGCGGCGCGTCCGGCAACGGCCGACAGCTCCGGTTCCGGCTGCCCGCGCCCCGGCAGGCCTGGCTGATCCTGTACTGGCGGGACGCCCTCGCCCTGCTCCGCACGCCCGCCCGGCTCGGGCGCGCGGTGCTGCTGACCGTGCCGGCCGTGCTCTGCGCGGTCCTCGCGCACGGCACCGGCGGCGTGCTGTCCTGGGCCGTGACCGTGGTCGCGCTGGCCTTCGACTACCTGGCGGTCGCCCAACTGCTGGAACCCGCCCGGATCGAGACCGACGACGTGCGCCGGGCGTCCTGGTCCCCGTACCCGTTCGCCGGCCTGATGCAGCGCCACGCGGTGGTGCCCACCCTGCTCGGCCTCGTGCTGGCGGTGGCCGGGTCGGCCGTGACGCTGTTGCTCGGCGGCGGGCCGGCGGCCTGGCTGGCGCCCATCGCCGTCCCGCCCCTGGTCGCGGCCGCACTGGTGAACGCCTGCCGCGGCGCGGCCCGCCGGGACCTGCTGTACCGCCCGCAGCCGTCCGGGGGCACCGGTGTCGCGTTCTTCGCCGCCTGGTACGCGGCCGGTCCGGCGGTCGCCGTCCCGGTGCTGGCCCTGTCGTTCTCGGCGGCGCTGCGCGGCGGGTCGGCGAGCGCCCTGGTCCAGGCCTCGGTCATCGCCCTGACGATGGCCGCCGTCCTGTTCCAGTGGGCGTCGGCGAGGGCGGGCCGGCTCCCCGCGCAGGCCCGGCCCGCCGCGGCAGGGTAGGCGGGGACAGGGCCGGGCGGCGAGGAGGGTCCGGCCCGCCGCCCGGCCCCGGCCTCGGCTAGCTGAAGCGGAACAGCGCGGTGTGCAGGGTGCCGTCGTTCAGGCCGAGGGTGAACAGCCGGCAGCTGCCGGCGTAGGCCCGATCGGTCTTCCAGACGTAGCTGTACGTGTCGGCGGCCCGGTCGTACCGCAGCCCGCCGTCCGTGGCGGCGGTGGGCACGGGCGGGCCGAGCGGTGCGCCGGTGGTGCAGTCGACGCGCGTGGCGGTCGGATAGTCGCGGGAGACGACGTCCGGGCCGCGGTCGCCGCCCAGGCCGAACTTGATCGGGACCGCCCGGCCGGCGTTCATCCGGTTGACGGCGGGCGGGTCGGCGACCGGCGGCCGGAAGCCGCTGAACGGATACGCGTAGGTGTATCGGCCGGCGGTGCTGACGGGGCTGGTGCCCGCCGGGGTGGTCACCGTGACGTTCACCGCCCCGCCGGGCCGCGCCGGTGCGGTCGCCCTGAGGGTGGAGTCGTTGACGACTGTGACGCCGGTAGCCGGCGTGTCGCCGAACATGACCGCCCCGGCGCCGGCCAGGTGGGCGCCGACGATCGTGACGCTGTTGCCGCCCGCGTCGGGCCCGTGGCCGGCCCGAACCCCGGTCACGGTGGGCGCGACGGTGGCGACGGCCAGGCCGTACGGGGAGCTGCCGGTGTCGACCGTACGGGTGACGTTGCGGGTGGCGGTGTCGATCACCGACAGGGTGCCCGCGCGGCTGTTGGCCACGTACGCGGCGCCACCGGCCGGGTCGACCAGCACGCCGACGGGGGTGGCGCCGACCGCGACCGTGTCGCTGACGCCGCCGGTCCCGGTGTCGATCACCGAGACGGTGTCCTCGTTCTGGTTCGCCACGTAGGCGTGGGCGCCGTCCGGGGTGATCGACACGCCCCCAGGACCGACCCCGACGGGGACGACGCCGGTGATCTCGTTACCGGCGGTGTCGATCACCGAGACGTTGTCGCTGGCGAAGTTCGCGACGTACACCCGGCCGCCGTCGGGCGAGACCGCCACGGCGGCGGGCATCCGGGCCCGGCTGTCGACGATCGTCTCGGTCAGGCTGTTGGTGGCGGTGTCGATCACCGAGACCGAGCCGCCGATCAGGTTCGCCACGTACGCGTGCGCCCCATCGGGGGCCACGGCGATGCCGAACGGCTGGCTGCCGACCGCCACGGTCGTGATGACCGTCCGGGTCGCGGTGTCGATGACATCGACGCCGCCGGCCCGCGCGCTGACGTAGTGCCCGACGTACGCGTGCGTCCCGTCCGGGGAGAACGAGACCGGTCCGGGCAGCCGGCCGACCGCGATCGTCGAGCCGACCGTGCCGGTGGCGGTGTCGATCACGGACACCGTGCCGCTGCCGTTGTTGACGACGTACGCCTCGCTGCCGTCCGGGGAGACCGCCACCGCCTGCGGGTACGTGCCGACCGGAATGGTCGCGACGGCCGAGGCGGTCGACGGGTCGTAGGCGGTGACCGAGTTCGCGCGCGAGTTGGCGATGTAGACCAGCCGGTGCGCGGAGGCCCTGCCGGGTGAGGGGGCCTCGCCGACCTCGCCGGCCGCGTGCGCCGAGGACACGGGCACGACCACGCCGAGGGCTCCGAGCGCGCCGGCCACCGAGACGGCCACCGACACGGCCACCGACACGGCCACCGGGACGACCGCCGCTCGGTGTCGCAGCCTTCGAAGGCGGCCCGGCGATCCGGCCCGTCCGCTGGGGAGCGCTGTCATGTGACTCCACCTCTCTGTCCGGTGCACCGACCGGGGATCCGCCCGGCGAAGCGACGCGGGGGTTGTGGGGGTGTGGGGGTGCAGGGGTGCAGGGGGGAGCCCTCGGGAGAAGCCTGGCGCACCGGGGCGTGCCGCACCAGGGCGCACGGCCCGGCTCAACTGGCCTTTTGTCAGCGGGTGTTGACGATTCCTCGGCACTTCTTCCGCTGCTTCGGCCGGGGGGCTGCGCGGTGGCGGAGTACCCTTATTCCATAGAATTGCCGAGAAAGGGGTCGCAGCCATGGCGGACCGGGCCGCGAAGACCGAGCTCTACGAGGCGTTCGCCGCCACCGGCAAGGCCCTCTCCAGCGGCAAACGACTCGAACTGCTCGACCTGCTGGCCCAGGGCGAACGCACCGTCGACGCGCTCGCCAGAGCCGCCGGACTCAACCTCACCACCGCCTCCGCGCACCTCCAGACCCTGAAGCAGACCGGACTGGTCGCCACCCGCCGCGAGGGCGTCCGCATCCACTACCGCCTCGCCGGCGAGGACGTCGCCCAACTCCTCGACCTGCTGCGCCGCGTCGCCGAACGCCACCAGGCCGCCGTCGCCCCCGCCCGGACCGCCTACCTCGGCCCCGAAGCCCGCGACGAGCCCGACGCCGTCCGCCGCGAGGACCTGCTGACCCGGATCGCCGCCGGCCGCGCCGTCGCCCTCGACGTCCGTCCCGCCGAGGAGTACGCCGCCGGGCACATCCCCGGCGCACTCTCCATCCCCGTCGAGGAACTCGCCGAACGGATCGGCGAACTCCCCGAGGACGCCGAGGTCGTCGTCTACTGCCGCGGCGCGTACTGCGCCCTCGCCTACGACGCCGTCCGGCTGCTCACCGCGCGAGGGCGGCGGGCGATCCGGTTGGACGACGGGATGCTGGAGTGGCGGCTCGCGGATCTGCCGGTGGACGCGGGCGGGGCGGCGGCCTGACTTGCCCGCGTGTGCGGCCGGTGGCGGTGATGTGAAGGCCCTGTGGGGTGGCGGTGGGCCTTCCGGGTCCGGTACCGGTGGGGCCGGTGGGGCACTTCGTCGGCGGAGCGCCTTTGCGGATCAAGGCCTGTGGAGCTCGGGCGGGCGATCCGGGCCGGTGCGGGTCAACTGCACGGCGGTGGAGGTGTGGTGACAAGCTTTTGCGACGTTGGTGGGCGGCATGGCTTGGCAATGGTTCCGGCCCTATGATGCAGGGACCAAAATTGGACCCGCCGCCGTCGGAACCGACCCGGGGGTCCCGAACTCACGGGGTCAGCAGTGCGAGCGGCCCCGGTGGTCCGAGTCGGGGGCGGGCATGTCTCAGCAGATCGTGGTCGATTCGCAGAACCTGCGGGCCGAGGGCCGGAACATGGCCGCCGTCGGGCAGGACTTCCTCTCCGCCCTCGGCACCCTCTCCGGCCGACTCGAAGCCCTCGAACAGGGCGACACGCCGCCCTGGGGCGACGACGACCTCGGCGAGAAGTTCGGCATCGTCTACGAGGGCCTGCGTGACGGCATGAAGGAGTCGATGGAGTCCCTCGGCACCCGGATCGGCGAGATCGGCGACAAGCTGCAGAACATGGCGGCCAGTCACGAGTCCAACGAGGCCGACACCGAGGACACCCTCCACACTATGGAGGCCCGCGCGGACGAACTCGGCGGCGGGATCCAGTCGTTGCAGCGGCCGCGGGTCTACTGACGGTTTTTTGGGCGCCGGGCTTCCGGGAGTCCGGTATTCGGGCCCCGGGGGCTGGCGAGGTCGGCCCTTTCCCTGTGCCGTCGGGGTGAATTGACGGTCTGTTGGTCCGTCCGCTTGTTGGTCCGCTTGTCGGTCCGTTTGTTGGTCCGTTTGTTCGTTTCCCGTGAGGCGCAGGGGGTTTGGCGAAGTGTCGCTGATGTTGCCGGACAGTGTCGAGTGGGTCCTGGAGATGCTCGGCTTCGACTGGCCGACCGCGGACGAGGACAAACTCCGGGAGTCCGCGCAGGTCTGGCGGGACTTCGCCGACCAGGTCGAGGAGATCCACTACCGGGGCGCGACCGCCGCCAACAGCGTGCTGTCCAGCAACTCCGGCGACAGCATCGACGCCTTCGGCAAGACCTGGGAGAAGTTCTCCGGCGGCGGTTCGGACGGCTACTTCGCCGACGCGGCGATGGCCTCCCGACTGATCGCCGCGGCGTTCGACGCTGCCGCCGTCATCGTGATCACCTGCAAGGTGGCGGTGATCGCCCAATTGGTGGCGCTGGCGGTCGAGTTGATCGCCGCGCAGGCTGCCGCGCCGTTCACCCTCGGCCTGTCGGAGCTGGGTGCGGCCGGGGCGACGGCGGCGACGAAGATGATTGTTCGTCGCTTGTTGAAGGAGCTTCGTAAGGCGCTGATGGAAGCGATCATGGAGACCCTGAAGGAGCCCGCCGTCTCGGCGATCCAGGGCATGATCAGCGACCTGATCGCGCAGACCGTCAACCAGGGCTTCGGCGCGCAGAACGGCTACGACCTGGGGCGCACGGGCAAGCGCGGACTCGACGACTTTAAGGAGTCCGTCAAGAACTCCGGCCAGACCTTCACCGAGTCCCTCCGCGACGGCCTCGGCTCGCGCGCCGGCGGCCACGTCCGCAGCGGCATCGACCACGCGGCCGGGCGCGGCGACTCCTCGTCGGGCGGCGAGCACGACGGGGCGAGGAGCGGGGGAGGGGAGTCTTCGGGCACCGGGGCCGCCTCCGGGTCCGGGGTTGGGTCCGGCTCCGGGGTTGGGGCGGGTTCGGGGTCGGGGTCGTCGGCCGGGCATGGCGATGGGGCCGGGGCGAGTGTCGGCACGGGTGGCGGCGGGTCGGTGCCGTCCGGTGGCGGGCACACGAACTCGTCTTCCGGGGGCGGGAGTTCGTCCACCGGTGGGCCCTCGCAGCACGGAAATGGCGGGAGCGGCCCGACGATCAGTTCGTCCGGTTCGGACGGCGCGAGCGGCGCGAGCGGTACGAACGGTTCGACGGGGAGCGGTCACGAGCAGTCGGCACCGGCCCGACCGCCGCGCGACAACAGTCCGGCGCTCGACCCCTTCGGCACCCGGATCGGCGCCGACCACCAGCCCCCCGCCCACGACACGAGCGCCGGATCGTCCACCCCGTCGCACGACGGCCCCACGCGGACGGGCGCGGACGGTGTGAACTCGCCCGGCCACGACGGCCGTTCGGGAGCGCCGACGCCGACGCACGACGGTCCGACGCGGACCGGTGCGGACGGTGCGGGTCAGAGCGGCGCTGACGCGGGTCGGCCGACGGGGCATGACGGCGCGCCGCATCGGCCGGATGCTGATGCGGGTCGGCCTGCGGGTCACGAGGGTGCGCCGCGCCCGGGTGCTGATGGTGGCCGTCCGGCCGGGCATGACGGTGCGCCGCACACGGGCGCTGATGCGGGTCGGCCGGCAGGGCATGACGGTTCGTCGCACACGGCTGGGCCTGATGCGAGTCGGCCGGCGGGTCATGAGGGTGCGTCGCACACAGGTGCTGATGGTGGGCGTCCGGCTGGGCATGACGGTTCGTCGCACACGGCTGGGCCTGATGCGAGTCGGCCGGCGGGTCATGAGGGTGCGTCGCACACAGGTGCTGATGGTGGGCGTCC
>NZ_JBHWID010000005.1:49874-53928 GCF_042732175.1 Kitasatospora sp. NPDC059795 | reverse complement strand
GGTGCGTCGCACACGGGTGTCGGTGGTGGGCGTCCGGCTGGGCACGACGGTGCGTCGCATGCGGGTGCTGATGGTGGTCGGCCCGCTGGGCATGAGGGTGCGTCGCACACGGGTGTCGGTGGTGGGCGTCCGGCTGGGCACGACGGTGCGTCGCATGCGGGTGCTGATGGTGGTCGGCCCGCTGGGCATGACGGTGCGTCGCACACGGGTGCCGATGGCGGGCGTCCGGGGGGTCATGACGGTGCGCCGCATCGGTCGGATGCCGATTCGGGCCGGTCGGCCGGGAGCGACGGTCCGTCGCGTGGACCCGAGCGCGACTATCACCTGTCCTTCGACGAGCATGCGCTGGGAGGCGACGTCGTCAAGGACTCCAACGGTATCAAGGTGAGCACCGACCAGATGAGTGTCGCGTACCACAGCGGTGCCACCGTCGACCACTCCGACCGAGTGGACAAGCCAGGCTTCGAACTGCACCAGCCGCATGCGGACGGTGGCAGCTCTCCGGCCGGGTCCGGCTTCGGGGACGATTCTCCGTCGGGTTCGTCGCACGGGAGCGATCCAGGGCGTCCGCACGACATTCCCGCGCCGCGACCCGGGGAGACGCCGTCTCATGAGCGGCCGGGTGTTGCGGTGGGTGAGCCCGGGCCTTCGGGTGGGGCACCCGGTCCGCATCACGAGCAGGGTTCGGACGGGGCGCAGCACGATGGTTCGGGCATGCGTCCGCCTGTCGGTTCCCCCGCCATGGCTGGGGGTGCGCCCCCGTTCCGGGGCGGCGAGCAGCGGAGCGACTCCGACTCCTCGACGCACAGTCAGGTCCCGCCGCGTCTGGACGTGGCCGGTCTCGGCGGGACGGCCACCGCTCCGCCGCCCCACGTGGGCACCGACCAGCGGCCGGGTGCCGGCGGCACCACGATGACCGGTCCGGACGGCACCGGCCCCGTGAGCGGGGGAGGTGTCGCGGGTGGCGGCATGCCGATGGGCGGCGGCGGGATGCCGACCGGCGGGGGTACGCCGACCGGTGGCGCTCCGGCCGGTGGCGGCGGCGCGGGCCGTCCGACGTCCGGGCCGGGCACCACCCCGACGGTGCCGGGACAGGGCCACGGCCCCGACCGCCAAGGCCAACAGCCCACCGGGAACTCGACGTTCACACCGCGACCGGCAGCCGACCGCCCCGACACGAGCCGCCCCGGCGGCCCGGACGGCGCTCGGCCGAACACGGGACGGCCGGACACGGCACGGCCTGATGCGGCACGCCCGGGCACGGCTCGCCCGGAGGGCGGGCGTCCGGACTCAACTCGCCCGGAAGCAGCGCGGCCTGACAGCTCACGTCCCGATGCAGGCCGTCCCGAAGGTGGGCGTCCTGACGGTGCGCGGCCGGACGGTGGTCGCCCCGACCCGGCGCGTCCGGACGGTGTGCGTCCCGATGGTGCACGTCCGGATTCGGCTCGCCCCGATGGCAATCACTCCGACACGGCGCGGCCGGACGGTTCGCGGTTCGACGCGGCGCGCCCGGACGGTAGCCACCCCGATGGTGGGCGTCCGGATTCAACTCGGCCCGACGGTGGGCGTCCTGACGCTGCCCGCCCCGACGGCAATCACTCCGACACGGCGCGGCCGGACGGCGGGCGTCCTGACGCTGCCCGTCCGGACGGTAGCCACCCCGATGGTGGGCGTCCGGATTCAACTCGGCCCGACGGTGGGCGTCCTGACGCTGCCCGCCCCGATGGCAATCACTCCGACACGGCGCGGCCGGATTCGAGTCGTCCGGGCTCGGCGAACCCCGACGGCGACCGTCCCGACGCCGATCACCGTCCTGACGGCCACCGTCCCGAGACCGACCACCAGCCGGATGCCGACCACCGACCCGATGGCGAGGGTCCCGGCGGCGATCACCGGTCGGACGCCGATCACCGCCCCGACGCGGACGGTTCGCACCAGGACGCCGTGCCCGACGGGCACAGTCCGCGGCCGGACGGCGGGCTCGCGGACAGTCGGCCGTACGACACGCCCGGCGGGCTGGAGCGGCCGGATCCGCAGCATCAGGCGGATCTGGAGAGCCGGGTGCCGCGGAATCCGGACGGGACGCCGCAGCGGCATCCGGATCCGAACGGGGACTGGCCGGGGGCGGTCAACGGGGACGGGCACCGGGCGCCGGGGCGGGACAACAACTGCCTCGACGTGGCGCTGTCGACGGCGGACACCTACAGCGGCAATCCGACGGCCGCCGCGCCGCGCCGGGACGGCGGGCCGGAGGGTGAGCGGGGCGGCCGGGACCGGGCGGAGAACCAGCTCGGCGCGCCGTTCCGGGACATGGGCAACGGGGATCCGGCGTTCCGTCGGGTCGAGGACCAGTTGCGCAACGACGGGCACGGTTCGCAGGCGGTGATCATCACGCAGGACGCCGACGGGCGGGCCCACGCGTGGAACGTCGTCAACCACGACGGCAAGATCACCTACCTGGACAACCAGACCGGCCAGCGCAGCGACAAGCCGCTGCACAACGGTGACCACGGCGTGTTCGCGATCACCCTCGACCCGGACCGCCACCCCACCAACGACTCGCCGAAGAACGACCATTCGACCACCGACCGCCCGACCACCGACCACGACAGGACGGACCGGCGGCCGGAGGACCCGGCGGGCAAGAACAAGGCGGAGGACGAGCACGAGGACGGGGCGGCCAAGAAGAAGCAGAAGCACGACGGGGACGGGAACGGGAACGGGAACGCCGAAGCGGGCCCGTCGCACAGCAACCCGGACGGCGACACGCCGAAGACCGACAAGGAGGTCGTCGACGAGCGCCGGAAGAACGACCCCGACCACCCGATCCACGAGCCGGCCCGCAGCGACGAGCACCTCGATCCGAAGGAAGGCGCGAAGGACACGCTCTACGGCGTCGAGCCGGACGCCAACCAGCAGAAGCTGCGCGACACCAACGACGTCCGCCAGCTCGACATGGAGAACGTCTACAACCGCCTGAACGAGTGGGCGGAGAACGGCGAACTCGGCGACGTGCTCGACAAGAGCAAGGCCGGCAACCCGAAGACGTTCGACCGCAAGGCGCTGGAGGACGCGCTGCCCGGGTTCAAGGACATGGACCCGGGTGAGCAGGGCGCCGCCGTCGCCGCCATGGGCCGGATGAGCGACGAGTTCCACAAGAACCACGGCGTCGGAGCCAGCCCCGAGCCGATGTCGTACCCCTACAACGCCGACCCCCGGGTGCAGGGAAGCGCCCCGGGCGAGGCGGACACCTCCAGCCGCGGCGCCGTCGACCACTCCACGTCCAAGGGCGAGGCGGGACTGAAGCAGTCCGCGAACTACAACGACCTCCGCAGCGACATCAAGGAGACGTTCGGCAAGCGCAGCATCCAGGGCGCGGTCAAGGACGCCGCGCACCGGCCGGACCTCACCGGGCGCAACTACGCGGTGATCGAGGTGTACGACCCCAGGACGAAGCAGGTCAGCTTCGTGGTGGACAGCTCGGTGCCGCCCAGCACCCCGCGCGCCGGGATCACGCCGCTGCACTCCGAGACGCACCTCGGCGGCTGGATTGACCACCTGAAGGCGACCCGCGACCAGAAGGACCAGCCGGAGGTGCTCAGCCTGTACACCGAGCGCGAGCCCTGCGGCATCGGCCCAGGTCACGCGGACTGCTCCGGCTATCTGTCGCGTGAACAGACCGGCGTGCCGGTCTACTATGCGACCGGGTACCGCAAGGGCGCGGGCGCCGACGTGGAGGTGCCCCAGGGCGAGCTGACGCCCAAGCAGAAGATGGAGCGGGACTTCGGCGACCACGTCGCCGAGGTCGGCCGGGCCTGGATGGAGATGGAGAAGAAGCGCCAGGGCCTGTGAGCCCGGGGGCCGCTCCGGCCCACCGCAGCGACGAACGACCATGAGCCAGTGAGCAAGGGAGTGGCCGGATGACCGGGCGCGACGAGACGGCGGTGGGGGGGGGGGGGGGCCCCCCCCCCCCCCCCCCACCGAGCGCGGCGCCCGGCCCGGGCGCCCCGAGCCCCCCCCGCGCCCCGCGCCCCCCCCCCCGGGGCGGCCCGGG
>NZ_JBHWID010000005.1:0-49864 GCF_042732175.1 Kitasatospora sp. NPDC059795 | reverse complement strand
CCCCTGTGCCCCGGGGTGGGCCCCTTGCCCCGGGCGCGTCTCCGGGGGGGGGGGGGGGGGCCCCCCCCCCCCCCCCCCACGACTGCAGGGCGGCAGCCGGGGCCGGCTCCACGTGACCGGCCCGGCCGGCAGCGGCAAGAGCGCGGTGCTCGCCGGGATCGCCGAGGCGTTCCCGGAGGCCGTCGTGATCGACGCCGCCGACCGCGGCGCCGACTCCGTCGCGCAGGAACTCGTCGACCGCACCCGCGCGTTGCGGCGACGCGGCTACGGCACCCTGTCCGACCTGGAACGGGCGCTGCGCCGCGACCGGACGCCCCGCACCGTGCTGCTCGCCAACACCCAGCGGGCCGGCACGCTGTCCTGCGGCGGCGGGGCCGAGCGCCTGCGGGCCGTCGTCGCCGCGCTCACCACCCCCGCCGAGGAGGGCCGGCTGCAACTGGTCGTCGAACAGGCGCAGCCCCCCGCGCCGCCCGCCGCCGAACCCGCCGGGTACTGGCTGGAGGTCCTCCGACTGCCGGGCGGCACCGGCCCGGAGGAACTGGCGGCGCTGACCTCGGCCGTCCCCCCGCAGACCCTGGCCGCCCTGCGGGCGCTGGCCAACGCCCAGCTGCGCCGGGTGCCGGTGGCCGCCTGGGCCGAGCTGTGCCGGGCCGCGGACGTCCCCGTGACGGAGGCCGACCTGCTGGCGCTGCCCGCCGAGCCGCTGGTCCGGGCGGCGGACGGCACGGTCGGCCTCGAACGGCCCGCGCTGGTCGAGGAGTTGCGCTACACCCCGGCCGAGGCCGCCGCGTTCCACGCCCGGATGACGGAGCACCTGCTCGCCGCCGACCTGACCGACCCGTGGGCCGCCCGTTCGCTGCCCGGCCACGCCGTCGAGGCCGGACGCTTCGACGACCTGCTCGACGACCCGCGCGCCCTGGCGCACGTCCCGCAGGACGCGCTGGTGGAGGCCCTGCGCGCCGCGTACGCCGACGGGCAGTTCCGGTACGGCACGCACGCGGCCGCGCTGCGCTACCTCCTCGGCTACGGCCTGGCCGGCGCGCCGCACGGCGAGTGGATCGCCCGGCTCGCCCACGACGCCCACACCCGGGGCCAGTCCGGGCGCGCCGAGGCCCTCGCCGCCGCGTGCCCCGAGCCGTTGACGTTCCGCACGGTGTGGTCCCGGTGGAGCCCCCCCGGCGCGTTCACCCCCCGCACCGAGCCCTGGCACACCGAGGAGATCGACCGGGTCTACGCCGCCGAACTGCGGGGCACGCCCGTGGTGGTCACCGAGGACGAGGAGGAGAACGCCTTCGTCAGCGACGCCGCCACCGGCCGCCCGATCGGCGCGGCAGAAGGCCAACTCGCGCCCGTCGACGCCGCGTTGACGGTCAAGGCGGGACGCGGCTACGCCACCGTCCTGGACGGCCCGGACGGCGCGCCGCTCGGACTGTTCCACCACCCCGACGCGGAGACCTGCGGCGCGGTCGGCGACCTGCTGGTGCTGGCCGGCGACCGGGGCGTCTACGCCGTCCGACCCGACGTCACACTGCTGCGCGACGCACCCGAGGACCGACTCGTCCCGCTGGTCGGCCCGTTCGGCCGCCAAATGCCCCGCCGCTACGACCCGGCCGAACAGCCCGACCTCCGGCAGCTGCTCGAACAGGCCTTCGGCGCAGGGCAGTTGCACCGGATCGACACCGTCCCCGACGGCATCACCCACGGCCCGACCCGCGACCTGCTCGCCACCGTCGGCCTGCCCGCCGTCGACAGCCCCACCGGCTACTGGCTCACCCCCGGCGACGGACTGCCCGCCCGCCCCTGGCCCGACGGCGTCGAACGGGCCGGCACCGGCCCCTACCACCTGCTCGGCGGCTGGCTCGGCGCCGACCTGGTGCTCGACGGCAGCGACGGCCGGGTGCTGCGGATGATGCCTGCCCACTGGCCCGCCACCACCCGCCCCCGCGACCCCCTGATCGGCACCACCCTCGAACGCTTCCTCACCATGATCGCCCTCCAGGCCCAGTACCTGACGGTCTACTGGCCCCGCGAGGCCGACAGCCTCGACCTGCTGACCGAACTCCGCACCCGCGTCGCCGGAATCGACCCCGACGCCGCCGCCACCGACAGCTGGCAGCACGTCCTCGAACCCGACACCTGGGCCTGAGCCTCCCCGCCGCCTCCCCTCCCCCCGACCGGAGAGACCCGAAGTGACCGACACCACCGTCGCCCACCAGCCCCACCCCTACCTCGGCGGCCGGGCGGCAGCGCTGCGCACCCTGGCGGCCTGGCGGGCCGGCACGGCCGACGCACCGCGCACGGTGCTGATCACCGGCGACAGCGGCAGCGGCCGCACCCGGCTGCTGACCGCCTTCCTGATGCTCAGCGACCCCGCCCACCGCGACCGCCTCGACCTCGCCGCCCTCGACCCGGCCACCGTCCCGCCCGCCGACCTCCCCGCACCGCCCGTCCTCGACGCCACCGGCCTCACCGCCGTCCAACTGCGCTGGCTGCTCGCCGACACCTTCGCCCCCGGCACCGACCGGGCCGAGCGGCTGCCCGCCGTGCTCGCCGGACTCGGCACCCCCGAGCAGCCGCAGGCCGTGGTCGTCGCCGACATCGACCGGGCCGGCCTGCTCACCGGCACCGACGAGCCCGCCAGAGTCACCACCGAGGTGCTGCTGCCCCTCGCCCTCAACCCCGGCGTCCGCCTGCTCGCCGACCTGCCCCGCGCCGAGGCCGAACGCCTCGCCGGCGACGTCCCCGCCGACCAGCTGCAGATCCTCGACCTCGACCGGGACCCCTGGCGCGACCCCGACGCCCTGCTCCGGCAGGCCGAACTCGCCCTCCCCGAACCCACCGTGGCCCGCCAACTCGCCGCCGTCGCCGACACCCCGCTGGTGGTCCGACTGGCCGGCTGGTCCGTCCAGGCCCGCCCCGGCAGCCCGCTGCCGCTGCCCCGCAGCGCCGGCGACGCCCTCGACCTGCACGCCGAACGCTGCGGCAGCGACGAACTCACCCTGCGTCGCCTGCTCGCCCCCCTCGCCCTCGCCGGCCCCGGCCAACCCCTCCCGTTCGACCTGTGGGCCCCCGTCGCCTCCGCCGTCGCCGGCAAGGACCTCGGCCCCGCCCTGGCCGGCGGACGCGACCTGCTGCTGCCGTTCTTCGACCTCGCCACCACCGGCGACGGCACACCCGGCGCCCGCATCGTCCACCCCGCCGTCGCCGACGAGATCCGCGAACGCCTCGGCCGCACCGCCCGCGAAGTCCACCGCCGCATCGCCACCGCCCTGCTCGCCACCCTCCCCGGCGACACCCCCCGACGCTGGGCCGACGCCACCGGCTACCTCCGCGAACAACTCCCCGGACACGCCCTGCACGGCGGCCTGCTCGACCGACTCCTCACCGACCCCGGCTTCCTGCTGCACGCCGAACAGCACCGCCTGCGCGCCGCCGTCGACCTCCTCGCCGCCGAAGGCACCCCGCTGCCGCCGCTCGGCCGCACCTGGCTGCGCCTCGCCCCGCTCTTCGCCCGCCAGGAACTCGGCGTCGAACTGCGCGCCGCGCTGCTCGACCACGCCGCCCGCCAGGACGGCCTCCCCGGCCTCGACACCACCGGCCTCGACGTGCCCTGGCGCACCCTGTGGGCCCGCCCGCTCACCGGCGTCGGCGCCGTCACCGCCGCCGTCCGCCCCGACGGCGGCCAGCTGCTGATCGCCCACCGACCCGGCCAGGAGCCGGAGTTGACGGCCTACGACGCCCGCACCGGCGAGATCGACCACACCGACCCCGAGCGGCTCGCCCGCCCCGACGGCGACCAGCGCGCCGCCGGCGCCCTCGCGCTCTCCACCGGCAGCGACTACGTCCGGCTCTGGCAGCGCAACCCCGACGGCACCGTCACCGGGCCGATCGCCGCGTTCCTGTCCGCCGCACCCCTGGCCGGCGCCGACCTCACCACCGACGGGCTGCTGCTGATCGCCGACGCCCACGGCGTCGCCGCGCTGCAACCGGCCGGACAGTGACCGGAACCCGTCCACTACTGTGAACACCGACCAACCGGCCCCGAAGGAGAACGACCGCGTGACGACCCGTGAGCAGGCCATCGAGGCGGCCCACCAGTGGATCAACGGCGCCCGGCCCGAGGACCAGTGGCACCGGATCGGCGTGCACGAGTTCGACCTCGGCTGGGTACTGTGGCCGGTCCCCGGCGCCGAACCCGAGCAGCCCGTCGGCGAGCGCCGCGCACCCGCCGAGATCGGCACCGCCTGCGCCGTCGTCGACCGGGAGACCGGCGAACTCACCCACTGGCCCTCGGTGCCCGTCGACGAGGTCGTCCAGCTCTACCGCGACAAGCTCGGCGCCGGCAGCCACGACCCGTCCCGCCCGCCGGTGGTCGGCCCCGGCAACTCCGTCGTCCTCACCTACCGCGACGCCGCCGGCGAACAGCAGAGCCTGTTCCAGCTCTCCGCGCCCGGCGAGGGCCACCCCGAGGTCCGCGCCTGGCGCACTCTCCAGCAGCAGGGCGTCCGCCCCCAGGACGTGCTGTCCGTCTACACCGACCTGCGGCCCTGCGAACTGCCCGGCGGCTACTGCGCGCCCGTGCTGCTCGCCGAACTCCCCGCCGCCACCTTCGACTACGGCCACGCCTACGGCCCGCGCTACGACCGCCGGGCCGCCGCCGTCCGCGCCCTCGCCGACGCCACCGAGGACAGCTTCCGCCGCGCCGGCCGCCCCGCGCCGCCCCGGCCCAACCGGATCCCGTTCCCGCGTGCGGTGCCCGCCGCCGCCCCGGAGAGCGACAGCGCGTTGGGCACCCGGCTGGCGGAGCAGTTCGGCACCGTCCACCGGCTCGCCGGCGACATCCCCGCCGCGCTGCCCGCCGCCACCGCCGCGACCCTCGCCGAGGCCGGACTGCCCGCCGACGTCCCCGCGTTCTTCCACCACCTGCCCGGCCTGCCCACCGTCGCCGACCACCTCGCCGCCACCGGCGGGGGCACCCGCGTCCCCGAGCGGACCCGCGCCCTGCTCGCCCAGTACCTGGTGCTCGGCGACGACGGCCACGCCCTGATCGCCGTCCAGTGCGGCGACGGCGGCACCGGCACCGGCGCGGGCCTCGGCCGGATCTGGGCCGTCGACCCCGGCACCGGCACCGGCCGCTACCTCACCGCCTCGCTCAACGCCCACCTCCGCTGCCTGTCCCTCCTCGCCGCCCGCCACCCCGCGCTCCGCGGCCTCGACCCGCAGTCCGCCGGCCTCGCCGTCGACGCCCTCCAGCGCGACCTGGCCGCCCTCGACCCCACGGTCTTCGGCGACCCCGAGAACTGGTGGGCCGTCATCGTGGAACAGCTGTGGGACGGGCTGCTCTGACGGGCCGTCAGTAGCCCGGCGGGAGGCCCTCCAGCACCAGCGCGACGGCCTCCTCGACGGTGGCGACCTCGACGGTGTCGCCGCCCCTGCGGCTCCGGACCAGGAAGCTCCCGTCGTGTCGCGGCTCGATGGATCCGCCGATCTTCCGGTGGTCCGGCGGCGGCGTGGCGGAGAACCACAGCATGTAGTGGCTGGTCACGGGTGCCAGTCGGCGCAGCCGGGGTTCGGCGAAGGCGGCCTCGAACATCGTCCGGAAGTTCGGCGGGTAGCGTCCGATCAGCCGCGTGTCGAAGTGGCCGAACCGATGACGCCAGGCCAGCTCCACCGCGTCGAGCGGCTCGCGCTCGTGCGCGAACGCCCAGTCGTGGACGATCAGGAACGGCGCGAGGCCCCGGACGGTCGCGAGGTCGGCGCCCGCCTGCCAGGCCGCCACGGCGCGCACCGCCCCGGCGAGGTTCGGCGCGTGGCCGTTGGCGAGGGTCGCTCCGGCGCGCCGCAAGCGGACGGCGGGCCTCACCCTGGACACCCAGGCGTGGATCCAGGCACGGGAGTCGGTGCCGTGGTCGAGGAACTCGGCGCCGCTGGGGCTGAGCCGGTCCGGCGTGGGCAGCGTCAGGCCGAGGCCGGCGGCCGTCCGGTCGAGTTCGGCGCCGAACGCGGCTGCGGCGGCCGCGATCTCGGCCGGGGTGTGCGTCACGGTGGGCAGTGTAGGGCTTCGACTGCCCACGCGGGACGGCTCGTCGAGGAGCGTCGGCAACCGGCCCCGGAGCGGGTCAGCACCCTCCGCCGGTGGTGGAGCAGGAAGCCGCGGTGGCGGGTGCGCCGAGGGTGATCAACTGCGGCGCGGGGGCGCCGCAGCACTCGGCGGACTGCGGTTGGGCGGGGGCGTCGTAGAGGCCGGCTCCGCCGCAGACGCCGGTCTCGGGGAGGGTGAGTTCGACGCGGGCGGCGGCCTCGTGGTCGCCGGCGAGGGCGGCGGCGACGGAGCGGACCTGTTCGAAGCCGGTCATGGCGAGGAAGGTCGGGGCGCGGCCGTAGGACTTCGCGCCGACGAGGTAGACGTCCTTCTCGGGGTGGCCGAGCTCGGCGGCGCCGTGGGGGTAGACGGTGCCGCAGGAGTGCTGGTTGGGGTCGATCAGCGGGGCGAGGGCGGTCGGGGCCTGGAGGCGGTCGTCGAGACCGAGGCGCAGTTCGGTGAGGAAGGACAGGTCCGGTCGAAGGCCCGTCAGGACGAGGACCTGGTCCACGGGTTCGCTGCTGCGGCCGTCCTCGGCGACCAGGACCAGGCGGCCGTCGGCGGCGGGTTCGAGGGCGGTGGTGCGGAAACCGGTGAGGGCGGTGGCCCGGCCGTCCTCGACGGCGGCCCTGGCGCGCTGGCCGAGGGCGCCGCGGGCGGGGAGCTGGTCGGCGCTGCCGCCGCCATAGGTGGAGCCGGTGATGCCCCGGCGCAGCACCCACACGGCGTGGGTGCCGGGTTCGTCCTCGGCGAGGTCGGCGAGCGCGGCCAGCGCGGTGAACGCGGAGGCGCCGGTGCCGACGACGGCCGTGCGCTTCCCGGCGTACCGGGCGCGGACGACGGTGTCGTTCAGGTCCGGCATGCGGTAGGCGACGCGGCCGGCGGCGGCGCGTTCGCCGAGGGCCGGGAGGCCGTTCGCACCGAGCGGGTTGGGGGTGGCCCAGGTGCCGGAGGCGTCGACGACGGCGCGCGCGAGGACGCGCTCCTCGGTGCCGTCGGGGTGTTCGACGTGGACGGTGAAGGGCTGCCCGTCGCGGCCCGCGTCGACGATGCGGTCGCGTCCGGCGCGGGCCACGCCGGTGACGCGGGAGTGGTAGCGGACGCGGTCGCCGAGGGCGTCGGCGAGCGGCTGGAGGTAGCGGCCGACCCAGTCGCCGCCGGTCGGGTAGGCGGTCGGGTCGGGCCGGGTCCAGCCGGTGGGGGCGAGGAGCTTCTCGGCGGCGGGGTCGACGACCTCGGACCAGGTGGAGAACAGCGGCACGTGCGACCACTCGCGCACGGCGGTGGCCGCGGACGGTCCGGCTTCGAGGAGCAGCGGCTCGATGCCGCGATCCAGCAGGTGGGCGGCGGCGGCCAGGCCGATCGGGCCGGCGCCGATGACGAGGACGGGCAGGCCGGTGTCGGAGGTCATGGCGGATCTCTCCCCTTCGTGCCGGGCGCTGCGGCTCCGGGGCCGAGTCGCCTGATTCGACACATGTCGATGTGCTGGTGTCTTCGACCTTGCCCACTGGTTCGACAGATGTCAATATTGATGCATGTCGAATTCAAGGGCCGAGCTGCGGATGGTCGAGCTGCCGATGGTCGGGCTGTCGACGGCCGAGCCGGAGGGCGCGCCGTGCTGTCCGCCGCTGGTGTCGGCGGAGCTGTCCGAGGCGGACGCGGTGCGGATGGCGGCGATGTTCAAGGCGCTCGGCGATCCGGTGCGGTTGCGGCTGTTCTCGAAGGTCGCCTCGCACGAGGGCGGCGAGGCCTGCGTGTGCGACATCCAGGACGTCGGCGTCTCCCAGCCCACGGTCTCCCACCACCTGAAGAAGCTGCGCGAGGCCGGCCTGCTCAGCTCGGAACGACGCGGAACCTGGGTGTACTACCGGGTCGCCCCGTCCGTGCTCGCCGCGATGGCCGCCCTGCTCGACCTGAACCGCTGACGCATCGTCAACTCTGAGCTGCCGCAGGCGACTTCCACGCGGTGGCGAGGTGCTTGCGGATGCGGCCGATCGCCCAGCCGGTGAGCGGCACGACCATCAGCGCGCCGGTCGTGTCGTCGATCCAGATCGTCCAGCGCTGGTTGGCGGCGCTCGGGAGGGTGCCGAGTTGCGGGCCGACGTGGCCGACCGGGTCGGTGGTGACGGTGACGGTCTGGCCGACGCGGAAGGAGGAGCCCAGGTTGCCGTCGACGGTGGCGGTGATGGGCGGGCCGTCCAGGGCCTCCAGGGCGAGGCGCGGGTAGCTGGAGTTGTTGGCGTCGAACTCGGTGGTGACGCGGGTGACGCGGGCGTGCTGTTCCAGGCCGTGGTCGCGCAGCGCCCGGACGTCCAGCAGGTGGCCGTGGGCGATCAGCATGACGACGGCGAGGACGGACAGGACGACCATCCAGCCGGTGGGGTCGTCCCGGTGGGACGACCAGGCGGCGAGGAGCAGGATCAGGGCGGTGATCAGCACGGCGGGGGCGACCAGCTGGAGGCTGAACCGGTAGGAGAACGCGGCCAGTTCGCGTATCCCGAAGTACGCCGCCGCCCAGATCAGCGCCGCCAGTGCCACGCTCCCGACCGCCCGCCCCGCTGTGCGCATCGTCCGCCTCCCCGGTGTGTCCGCACCTGACGGGTCCACCGTACGCGGCGCGACTGCCGGTGCGACAGAAAGTTACAGGCGGGCCTGCGGGGACGCGAAGGCCCCGGGCGACGGGAAGGGCGCAGGTCGGGGTGGGGGAGAAGGCGTCAACGGCGGGCGGCGCGAGGGGAGTCGGCGGTGGGTGCGGCCTGCCGTCGGAGGGCGGGCGGCCGCTACCATCGGCCGAGCCGCTGCGGGAGCGCTCCCACGTTCCGTTCCCCGCTGCGGCGCAGGTCGGCCCGCCCCCGCCAGGGCGGGCGTCCATCCTCTCCCACCCGAGAGCACCCCCGGAGGACACCGTGCACACCCCCGACCCCCGCCGGCGCAGCACCGTCCCACCGCACCCCGCAGGCCGCCCCTCCCGGCGGGCGGCCGCGCTCGCGCTCGCCGCCACGACCGTCGCGGTCGGACTGGTCGTCGGCCTGAACGGTGGCGCCGACGCCGCCGTGCAGGGCAGCCTGCCCGCCGGCACCCAGTTCTACCGGGACCCGGCCTCGCAGGCCGTCAAGTGGGTGGCCGCCAACCCGGGCGACTCCCGCACGCCGGTGATCTCCAAGCGGATCGCCAGCCAGCCGCAGGGCATCTGGTTCAGCAACTACCGCCCCACGACCGTCACTTCGGACGTCCGCGCGGTCACGGCGGCCGCCGAGCAGGCCGGACAGACGCCGGTGCTGGTCGCCTACGCGATCCCCAACCGGGACTGCGGCGGCGCGTCCGCCGGCGGCGCGCCCGACCTCGCCTCGTACGACGCCTGGGCCGCCAAGTTCGCGGCAGGACTGGGCAGTTCGCGCTCCATCGTGATCCTCGAACCGGACTCGATCGCGCTCACCACGTGTCTCAACGCCCAGCAGCAGAGCGACCGCTTCGCCTCCCTGTCGCGCGCCGTCACCGCCATCCGCGCCGCCGGCCCCAACGCCAAGGTGTACCTGGACGGCGGGCACTCCACCTGGAACTCCGCGAGCGAGCAGGCGAGCCGGCTGCGCGGCGCGGGCGTGCTGAACGCCGACGGCTTCTTCACCAACGTCTCCAACTTCAACACCACCTCGGGCGAGACCGCGTTCGCCCGCAACGTGCTCTCCGCGCTCGGCAACCCCGGCAACCTGCACGCCGTCGTCGACACCAGCCGCAACGGCAACGGCCCCGCCGGCAGCGTCTGGTGCGACCCGTCCGGGCGGGCCATCGGCAGCTACCCGACGGCCAGCACCGGGGA
Organism: Kitasatospora sp. NPDC059795; assembly: GCF_042732175.1. NCBI lineage: Bacteria > Bacillati > Actinomycetota > Actinomycetes > Kitasatosporales > Streptomycetaceae > Kitasatospora > Kitasatospora sp. NPDC059795. The sequence continues at coordinate 39,965 of NZ_JBHWID010000005.1, read as the reverse complement.
CAGCGCGATCGACGCCTTCCTGTGGATCAAGCCCCCGGGCGAGGCGGACGGCTGCGCGGCGACCGCCGGGACGTTCGTCCCCGACATCGCCTACCAGCTGGCGGCGAACGCGCCCGACCCGAGCAGCCCGCCGAGCTCGCAGCCGCCGACGTCGCAGCCTCCGACCTCCCAGCCGCCCACGTCGCAGCCGCCGACGTCGCAGCCGCCGAGCGGTGGGGCGTCGTGCTCGGTCGCGTACCGGGCCAACTCGTGGAGCGGGGGCTTCACCGCCGACATCACGGTGAAGAACACCGGCAGCACCACCATCTCCGGCTGGAAGCTCGCCTGGACGTTCCCCGGCGACCAGAAGATCACCAGCGCCTGGAACGCCACCGTCGCCCAGAGCGGGGCCGCCGTCACCGCCACCGACCAGGGCTACAACGGCACTCTGGCGGCCGGCGCGTCCACCGCGTTCGGATTCCAGGGCACGTACGGCAGCAACAACAGCGCCCCGAGCGCGTTCACCGTGAACGGGTCGGCCTGCACCACGTCCTGACGCGCCCCTCCCCGGCCCCGCCGCCCCACCCCACCCGGTGCGGCGGCGGGGCGAACACCGTTGCTCAGGGCCGGAGTTGAACGGCCGTCACCATCACATAGCCGACCAGCAGCCCGAACAGGCACACCGCCGTCACGTACCGCGGCGTGAACGGCAGCCCCGCGAGCGACGGGTACAGCAGCACCGCGGCGCCCGCCGCCAGGTCCGCCAGGTACAGGCCGTCCGGCGGGACGATGCCCGTGCTGTGAGCGGCCCAGCCGGTGGCGATCAGGAACCCCGTCAGCAGGGTGAACCCGGACAGCAGCCCCGAGCCGATCGCGCCCAGCGCGGGATGCGGATCCGGGGGCGGCTCGCCCTCCGGCGTCCTCGGGCGCATCCGGTGCGCCATCGCGAGCGCGCCGACGGCGAGCGTCATCGCGGACAGTGCGCCGAGCAGCGGAGAGGGATTCATCGGCTCCTCCTGGAGAACGCGAGATGCTGCCCGGCCAACGCGGCGAGCGCCGCCGGCAGCAGGACGGTGAGGACCACCACGGTCGCCCACACCGACGGCTCGATCGCCGCCGAGTGCACCGGCACGGCTGCTGCCGGCGGCGCGGCGGCGACGGTCGTCGGGACGGCGGCGGTCGTCGGGGCGGCGGGGGCGGGACGCGAGGGCTCCGGCGGGGGTGCGGCGGCGGCCGGGGCGGGTGCGTGCGAGGCCGCCTTCCGTGCCGGAGACGGGGAATGACGCGGCGAGGCGACGGCCGGCGGCGCCGGGGCGGCCGTCGTCAGGGTCGCCGACGGGGTCGCGGACGGTGCGGGTGCCGGGGTGAGGGTCGGGGTCGGCGGGGGCGTGAGCGACGGGCTGGGCGACGGGCTGGGCGACGGGCTGGGCGAGGGGCTCGGGCAGTGGGAGTGCGGTGGCGGCCACGATGGGCGCGGGAACGGCGGGAACGCGCTTGGGGCAGGGTCCATTGCCCGATCCTCCGGCCCTCGCCACCCGGCCCGACACCCGTCCCCGCCCAAACCCCACGAGGCGGTGAACCACCCACCGCCCGAGCCGGAATACCCGCACGAGGCCGGGGCGTCAGTTCGACACCACCCCACCCACGCGGACGATCTCCTCCGGCATCAACCGCGACGCCGGCAACTCCTCCGACTGGCGGCCCCGCAGGCGTCCAAGTCGGTATCGTCGCCGTATGCCTGAACTCATCGCGCCCACCACCCGTCTGCACTCCGCCTGGCTCGACGCGCATGCCGAGTGGGGTCCCGGTCTCCACGAGGACGGATTCGGGCTGGGGCCGTCGGACGAGGTCGACTCGCCGGACGGGTTCGCGGCCTGGGTGGCACTGCTGGCCGAGGATTCGGGTCCGGAAGCGGTCGCGACCGGGCGGGGCTGTACGTACCGATGGATCGTCGAGGGCGACCGGGTGCACGGCGGGATCGCGCTGCGGCACGGGCTCAACGACCGGGTGCTGCGGTCCGGCCACATCGGCTACGGCATCCGGCCGTCCTCCCGCGGACGCGGACTGGCCACCTGGGCACTGGGCCGGACACTCGACGAGGCGCGGGTGCTCGGCCTGGACCAGGTGCTGATCGTCTGCGAAGTCGACAACCTCGCCTCGGTGAAGACGATCGAGCGCCACAGCGGCGTCCTCGAAGGCGTACAGGACACCGAACACGGCCCTCTGCGGCGCTACTGGATCAAGCTCTAGTCCGTGATCCTGCTGCACCGCGCGACGTGGGACGCCGGCGCCTCGCGGCGGCGTCCCGGCGGGCGGTCAGCGGGCGTCCAACTCGGGTGTGGGCAGCGGTACTTCCTCGCGTGCGGGGGCGGTCGTGCGGCGGCCGGTGAAGGCGGCCGCGAGGGCGACTGCGGCGACGGCGAGGACGGGCCAGCCGGTGCCGAGGGTGAGGGCGAGGACAGCCGGGCAGCAGACGAGGGCGGCGAGCCGGGGGAGGCCGGTCAGGATGCGGGCCGCGGCGGCGGTGCAGGCGACGTAGACGGAGAGGAACAGGGCGGTCGGGACGGCGACCAGCTGGGAGGTGGTCAGGACGCCGGAGCCGACCAGGGCGATCAGGGGGCCGCCGGTCAGGGCGGTGGTGGCCAGGACCGCGTAGGAGCCGCGGCGGCTCGGGGCGGGGGTGGGCGGCAGCAGGGCCTCAAGGAGTTCGGCGGCGCCCGTCAGGTAGGTGTTGGTGGCGGCGAGGGTGAGCACAAGTGCCGCGCCGGCGGCCAGGATTCGGCCGCTGTCGCCGATCGCCGCGCTCAGCAGGTCGGCCAGCGGGACGGCGCCGCCCGCGCCGGGGCCGAGCACCGCGACGGTGGCCGCGGCCAGGCCGAGGCAGAGCAGCGACGTCACCACGAAGGCGATCAGCACCACCCGGCGCAGCTGCCGGCGCGGGTCGCGCAGCCGGGTGGTGAGCGAGGCCGCGGCCTCCCAGCCGACGAACGCGAACATCAGCGGCGGCGCGGCGCTCGCCACGCCCGCCCAGCCGTGCGGCAGGAACGGCGTCCAGTTCGCGGCCCGCGAGTGCGGCGCGGAGCCGAGGACCGCGAACAGCACCAGCGCCACCAGCACCGACACCAGCGCGAGTTGGAGCCCCGCTCCGGTGCGCACCCCCAGCAGTCGGACCGCCAGCACCAGGCCCAGCAGCACCAGCGCCGCGCGGATCGCCGTCGACTCTCCCGCGCCGAGCGCCGCCGCCGCGTAGCTGCCGCCGATCAGGCAGACCACCGGCGCGCCCGCCACCACGCCCGCCAGGAAGCACCAGGCGGCCGCCCGCCCGGCCCGCTCGCCGAGACCGGCGGCGGTGTACCCGGCGATGCCGCCGGTCGAGCCGAGCCGTGTGCCCAACGCGCAGAACACGGCGGCTATCAGCCCGGACAGCACCAGCAGGGCCAGCCAGACGAGCAGCGAGGCGGGACCGGCGGCGCGGGCCGCCAGCCCCGGGAGCAGCAGCAGGCTCGGGCCCAGCAGGGCCCCGATGTACAGCGCGGACGCCCCGGCGGTGGACAGGTGGGGACGGCTTTCGGTGATCTTCTCGGTCATGCGGCGATTGTGGCCCCGATCGCGCGGCACTCGCTGGCGAATATCGCCGCACCCGATGCCCGGAACGGCAGAATCCACCGCTCCGGGGCCACTAGGGTGCACGGCATGCCGAGCCAGCAGTACGACCGCATCGACCGTGCCATCCTGGAGCACCTCCAGCGCCACGGCCGCACCGCCAACGTCGATCTCGCCGAGGCCGTCCGGCTCTCCCCGTCCTCCGCGCTGCGCCGCACCAAGGCCCTGGAGGCGGACGGGGTGATCGCCGGGTACCGGGCCGAACTCGACCGGGAGCGCGTCGGGTTGGGGCTGACGGTGTTCGTCTCGCTGCGGGTCGAGCAGCACTCGCGGGAGACGTCGCGGCAGATCGAGCAGGCGCTGACCGAGATCCCCGCCGTGGTCGCCTGCCATGTGGTCTCCGGCGAGGCCGACTTCCTGGTCGAGATCGCGGTGCCGGACCTGGCCACCTACGAACTGGTGCTGCTGGACGAGATCCTGGCGATCGGCCCGGTCCGGGACGCCCGGTCCACGTTCGCGATCCGCACCATCCGCTCCCGGGGCCCGCTCCCGCTCGACCGCTGGCCGGCGGCGCGCGGACGCTGAACCCGGACGCCGAACCTGGGCGCTGGATCCGGACGCCGGACCTGGACGCCGGGTCCGGACGCCGCCCGATTGATGATGAACCTTCACATCGCGGACGGATATGGCTACCAGACGGCAATGCAATTTTCACGACCGGGGATCTACCCGCATAGACCCAGGCCTGCCACGCTGACTCGGCACCGCAACCCCCCTGCCCCAGCACCGAGTCCAGGAGCTCCCCGTCGTGACGAACCGTTTCCTCCGCCGCTTCGCCACCCTCGCCGCCACCGCCGCCCTCACCGCCGGAGTCGTCACCGCGAGCGCCGGCAACGCCCAGGCCGCGCTCCCCACCCCGATCTCCGCCGCCACCGCCCGCAGCTACCTCGGCCAGCTCACCGTCAAGGCCGAGGACCGCACCGGCTACAACCGCGACCTCTTCCCGACCTGGATCACCATCTCCGGCACCTGCAACACCCGGGAGACCGTCCTCAAGCGCGACGGCTCGAACGTGGTCACCGACGCCAGTTGCGCCGCCACCTCCGGCACCTGGGTCTCCCCGTACGACGGCGTCACCATCACCGCCGCCTCCGGCCTGGACATCGACCACATAGTCCCGCTCGCCGAGGCCTGGGACTCCGGCGCCTCCGCGTGGACCACCGCCCAGCGCCAGGCCTTCGCCAACGACGTCACCCGCCCCCAGCTGCTCGCCGTCAGCGCCAGTACCAACCGCTCCAAGGGCGACAAGGACCCGGCCGAGTGGCTGCCGCCGGTCACCTCCTACCGCTGCACCTACGTCCGCGCCTGGGTGCAGGTGAAGTACTACTACAACCTCTCCGTCGACAGCGCGGAGAAGACGGCCCTCACCAACGTCCTGGCCGGCTGCTGACCCACCACCCCCCGACAGGGCGGCGGAGTCCGGAGGGCGTGGTCCACCGGTGCCGCAACTGTCCGGGGTGTCGCGCGGCTGTTCGCCGAGGTGCTGGCGCACGCCGACCCGGCCCGGTGCCGGCCCGTCCTGCCGCCCACCACACACTGGTCGCACTGGCCGGAGGCCGGGACGCTGTAGCGGGAAGTCAGCAGAACTCCGCCGGGCCCTGGAGGAGTTGGATCCGGACGGTCATGTGGACCAGCGCGGCGACCAGCAGCGACAACAGGAGCCACCAGCGGCTCCGGCCGCGTTCGGGCAGCAGCAGGGCGACGCCGATCATCAGCGCGAGGAGGAGAAAGGCGAACAGCAGGTGGGGGAGGAGCGTGAAGGCGTCGGCAAAGGCGCTCGCCGGGGTGTGGACGCACGGGGCCGGGTAGCCGAAGGCCGCCAGGACCAGTTCCCCGCTGCCCGTCCAGGCCGCCGGCAGGCAAGCCAGCAGCCACCAGCAGCTCGGACGGGTGCGGCCCGGGTCCGCCGCGCATCCTGCTCCGGCTGATGTCTCGTCGTCCCCGGCCACCGGCCGACCCCCATGGCTGCGCACCTGCGACCTGATGGTTCGCAGCCGATCCGAATGTCTTGGCGATATCGTGGTGAAGCGTTGACGAATAGTCAACTCGCGGTCTGGACAAGGCATTACCGGTCGGTAATTCTCCTGTGGTGTGACCGAACCCACCGCTCCCGCGCCCACCGCCCGCCCCGCGCGCCGCCAGGTCATCCAGGCGGCCGCCCTCACCGCCGGGGCTCTCGCCCTGCCGCTCGCCGCCGCCCACGGCAGCGCGGCCGCCGCCGAGCCGGCCCAGTTCCTGCACGGCGTCGCGTCCGGCGACCCGCTGCCCGACGGCATCCTGCTGTGGACCCGGGTCACCCCCGGCGCCGCCGCCGTCCCCGGCTCCGGACTCGGACCCGACACCGCCGTGCAGTGGCAGCTCGCCACCGACCGCGCCTTCACCGCCGTCGTCGCCACCGGCACCGTCACCACCACCGCCGCCACCGACCACACCGTCAAGGCCGACGTTCGCGGCCTGCGCCCCGACACCGCCTACTGGTACCGCTTCCTGGCCGGCAGCGCCGTCTCGCCCGTCGGCCGCACCCGCACCGCCCCCGCCACCGACGCCGCCGTCGACCGGCTGCGCCTGGGCGTCGCGTCCTGCGCCAACTGGGAGGCCGGCTACTTCTCCGCCTACCGCCACCTGGCCGCCCGCGGCGACCTGGACGTCTTCCTCTTCCTCGGCGACTACATCTACGAGTACGCCTCCGGCGCGTACGGCACCCGCGGCACCGTGGTGCGCCCGCACGCCCCCGCCAACGAGATCGTCACGCTCGCCGACTACCGCACCCGGCACGGCCGTTACAAGACCGACCAGGACCTCCAGGCGCTGCACGCCGCCGTCCCCACCGTCGCGATCTGGGACGACCACGAGTTCGCCAACGACGCCTGGTCCGGCGGCGCCGAGAACCACACCCCCGGCGCCGAGGGCGACTGGAGCGCCCGGGTCGCCGCCGCCAAGCAGGCCTACTTCGAGTGGATGCCCGTCCGCCCGTCCATCGCCGGCACCACCTACCGGCGGCTGCGCTACGGCAAGCTCGCCGACCTGCACCTGCTCGACCTGCGCTCGTTCCGCTCCCAGCAGGCCGGCATCGGCAACGGCGACGTCGACTCCGCCGACCGCACGATCACCGGCCGGGCCCAACTCGACTGGCTGAAGGCCGGACTGGCCGCCTCCGACACCACCTGGCGGCTGGTCGGCAACGAGGTGATGATCTCGCCCGTCGCGTTCCTCGCCCTCCCCGACTACCTGCTGCGCCCGCTCGCCCAGCTGCTCGGCCTGCCCGGCGAGGGCCTGGCCGTCAACGTCGACCAGTGGGACGGCTACACCCACGACCGGCGCGAACTGCTCGGCCACCTGAAGGACCACCGCATCACCAACACGGTGTTCCTCACCGGCGACATCCACTCCGCCTGGGCCTGCGACGTGCCCTTCGAGGCCGCGACCTACCCGGCGTCCGGCAGCGCCGCCACCGAGTTCGTGGTCACCTCGGTCAGCTCCGACAACATCGACGACATCCTGAAGGTCGCCCCGCAGACGCTCTCCCTGGTGGCCGTCGCCGCGATCCAGGCCGCCAACCGGCACGTCAAGTGGACCGACCTGGACTCGCACGGCTACGGCGTCCTCGACATCACCGCCGAGCGGGCGCAGATGGACTACTACGTCCTGTCCGACCGCACCAGGCCCGACGCCACCGCCAAGTGGGCCCGCTCCTACCGCACCCGCAGCGGCACCAAGCAGATCGAACGCGTCAACGCCCCGGTGAACTGACGCCGCACGCCACCGGGGGCCCGACGGATCGCCGGGCCCCCGGAACCGCTCAGCGCCGGCCGGCGCGGTCGAACAGCCGCCGCGACCAGGCGTGCCCGAGTACGCCGATGCCCGCGCACCAGGCCAGCGACACCCAGCCGGCGGAGCCGATCGCCGAGCCCGACAGCAGGCCGCGCAGCGTCTCCGTCACCGGGGTGAACGGCTGGTACTCGGCGAACAGGCGCAGTCCCGGCGCCATCGAGTCGGCCGGCACGAACGCCGAACCCAGGAACGGCAGGAACTGGATCAGCAGCGGCTTGTTGCTGGCCGACTCCACCGTCTTCGAGAGCAGCCCGAGCGCCGCCGACAGCCAGGTCACCGCGACCGCGACCGCCGTCAACAGCCCGACCGCCGCCAGCCACTCCAGCGCGCCCGCGTCCGAGCGGAACCCGACCGCCAGCGCCACCGCGACCACCAGCACGACGCCGACCAAGGTCTGGAGGACACTGCCGACCACATGGCCGGTCAGGAACGAGGACCGGGCGATGTTCATGGTGCGGAAGCGGTTGACGATGCCGCCCGTCAGGTCGGAGCAGATCGCCACCGAGGTGGACATCGAGCCGCCCGCCACGCCCATCACCAGGATGCCGGGCGTCAGGTAGGACAGGTACGCGTCGCGCCCGCCGCCGAGGCCCGCGCCGATCGAGTCGCCGAAGGCGTAGACGAACAGCAGCAGCATCATGATCGGCGTCATCGCCTGGCTGAAGGTGAGCGCCGGGTAGCGGGCGGCGTGCTTGAGGTTGCGACGCAGCATGGTCAGCGAGTCGTGCGCGGTCAGGGCGAGGGTGCTGCTCATCGCGGGGTCTCCTCGGCGTGGTGGCGGGATGCGGCGCTGCCGGTCAGCGCGAAGAAGACGTCGTCGAGGTCCGGGGTGTGCACCGAGAAGTCGGCGGCGGGGACGCCGGCCGCGTCCAGCCGGTCGATCAGGGCGCGCAGGGCGTCCAGTCCGGCGTCGCCGGCGATGCGCAGCGCGAGGTTCTCCTCGTCGCGGCTCGCGCCCGGGAACGCGGCGCAGGCGCGCCCGAACGCGGCCGGGTCGGCGAAGCGCAGGCGGACGTGGCTGCCGGGGATGCGGGCCTTCAGCTCGTCGGGGGTGCCCTCGGCGACGATCCGGCCGCCGTCCAGGACGGCGATGCGGTCGGCGAGCTGGTCGGCCTCCTCCAGGTACTGGGTGGTCAGGAAGACCGTGGTGCCGCCCGCGACCAGGCCGCGCACGGTCTTCCACATGGTGCGGCGGCTGCGCGGGTCGAGGCCCGTGGTCGGCTCGTCCAGGAAGATCACCTCCGGGGCGCCGACCAGCGTCATCGCCAGGTCGAGCCTGCGGCGCATCCCGCCCGAGAAGGTCGCGGCGCGCCGGCCGGCCGCCTCCGCGATGTCGAAGCGCTCCAGCAACTCCCGTACGCGGACACGTCCTTGGGGGCGGGGGAGGTGCAGCAGGTCGGCCATCAGGCGGAGGTTCTCCTCGGCGGTGAGCAGGTCGTCCACGGCGGCGAACTGTCCGGTGACCCCGATCGCCGAGCGCACGCCGTCCGGGTCGGTGCGCAGGTCGTGGCCGGCGATCTGCGCCTGGCCGCCGTCCGCGGACACCAGGGTGGTGAGGATCTCGACCGTGGTGGTCTTGCCCGCGCCGTTCGGCCCGAGCAGGGCGAACACCGTCCCGGCGGGGATGGCGAGGTCGATGCCGTCGAGGACGGTCCGGCCGCCGTGCGACTTGCGCAGGCCGACGGCGGTGACGGCCGGGCGCGGGGGCTCCTCCCGGAGCCTTCTGGGTGTGGGCATGACAAACGTGGGCATGTGTCCCCCCTGGGTGGACCGGATGCGGTGGTGGTGCCTTAGCTGATGGTGCTGACGGTGGTGACGGCTCGTCAGGAGCGGGCGCGGCGGATGTCGATGTTGCCGAAGCGGGTGCGGGCGCGGACCTCGACGGTCTCCTCGTGCCGCTCCGGCGCGTCCGTGTCGGTCAGCGAGTTGCGGACCTGCCCGCGCTGCGCGCTGACGTCCAGCCAGGCTGCCGTGCCGGCCCGGACGCCGACCTCGATCGCGCCGAAGCCGCTCTCCAACTGCACGCTGCCGCGAGCGACTTCGCCGACCAGCAGAGTGCCCCGGGCGGTGCTGGCGCGGACCGAGGCCGCGGCCCGTTCGACCGTGATGTCGCCATTGGCGCCGCTCACCTGCAGGTCGCCGGTGGCGACCGCGACGGTGGTGCTGCCGTAGGAGTTCTTCACCACCGCCGGGCCGTCCAGCAGCCCCACCCGGACGGCGCCCGAACTCGTGGTGATCTCCGCCCGGCCCTGCACCTCGTCGACGGTGATCGACCCGTGCGCGGCCGTCAGCTGCAACGGCCCGGTGCGGTCCAGCCGGATGTCCCCGGACGCGGTCTTCACCCGCACCTCGCCGAGCCGCCCCTCGCCGAGCACCTGCGCCCACGCGCCGCCGGCCTCCAGCCGGGAGCCGGCCGGCAGCTCGACGGACACGTCCACCACGCCGGTCCGCCCCAGCAGGTGACGCTGCTTGGGGGTGCGGACGGTCAGCACGCCGCCCGCGAAGTCGATCGCGGTCTGCTCGGCGGCGCGCACGTCCGCCTCGCGCTCCGGGTCGCGCGGCCGGGCCTCGACCACGGTGTCGGTGCGGTCGGTCGCGACGACGTGCACCGAGCCCGCGGACACCTGGGCGTTCAGCGAGATCGGCTCGGGGGTGTCGAACGAAGGCATGGCAGTACCGTCCTTGGGGGTCTGTGGAGCTTCGGCAGTCGCGGCAGTCGTGGGAGTCGTGGGAGTCTTGGGAGTTGAGGTGGCGGCGCGGGCTCAGCGGACCCAGCCGGTGAAACTCTGGCCGAACGTCTGCGAGCGCTCCACCGGCCCGCGCGGACGGGCGCCGCCCTCGACGGCGGACGCCACCGCCCGCACCAGCCACGCGTTGACCGACAGCCCCTCGCGGGCGGCGGCCTCCTCGGCGCGCGCCTTCAACTGGGCCGGCAGCCGCAGGTTGATCCGGGCCGTCCCGCCGTCGTCCTCGGCGGCGGACAGGTCGGCGGGCGCAGTGGCATGCGCAGTGGCATGTGCAGTGGCGGGGGCGGGCTCGGGGGCGGTGGGCTCGGGGAGCGGTGCGGTCACCACGAAGTCCGGGTCCAGGCCGCGCAGTCGGACATCGACCGAACCCGGGGCCAGCTCGCGGGTGACCTCGGCCATCGCGGCGGAGAGCACATGGAGCATGGTCAGCCGGGTCGCCGACTCCAGCGAGGCGGTCAGCCGCTCGGCCAGAGCGCGGGCATCAGGCCCGCCGGCCTCGGCGGCCACCGCCAACTCGCGGCGGAGGTTGTCGACATACGGGGTGAGGTCCATGGCTCCATCGTGGCATCACTTTGATGCCACGACAAGTCCCCTGTGGGGGCCGGTAGTTGGAGGTACGGGGTGGACCACCCTGACCTGCGGGGATGGGTGCGGCGTGCGATGGTGGCGGGCGGATCGGGCCGGTGCCGCGCGGTGCCACTTGGTGCCACGCGGTGCCATGTGTGTGCCAAGGTGGGCGCCGCCGGGGGCCAGCGCGGGGGGCGCCCCCCCCCCCGGCCCCCCCCCCCGGGGGGGGCCTTGTGGGGCCCGGGGGTGCCTTTGTGGGTCCCTGGGGGGCCGCCGCGGGCGCGGGGGGGGTCCCCCCCCCCGCCCGGGCCCCCGGCGCCGAGGGTGCTCAGCCGATGGTGAAGTCGGCGGTGACGCCGAACACTTCGGTGGAGTCCTTGTCGCACCCGCTGCCGACCGGGTCGAAGAGCGTGTTGCGGGTGACGGCCTTGCCGGCGCCGCTGCCCGCCGTGACGGTGCCCGTGCTCTGCATCCGGAAGCGGATCACGTTGCCGCCGGCCTCCTTGGTCACCGCCACCTTGTCGAAGTTCACCGTGGTGGTGTCGCCGGTGTCCCAGGTGTAGGTGACCGTCTCGGTGGTGGAGTCCGGGAAAGGGTCCGTGCAGCTGGAGTTCCAGGTGACCGGCGCGTTCTGGTTCAGCGTGCTTTTCGCACTGCCCGTACAGCCGCGGTAGCTGGTGCGGTGGGTCGCGGAGACGCTACGGCCGTCGGTGCTCGGGGCGGGCTTGAAGAGCCAGCTCTCGGTCTGCTGCACGCCGCCGCCGGCGGTGGCGCGGTCGACGGCGAAGTTCGGGTTCGGGTCCGCGGCGACCCCGGGGCGGCCGAGGTCGGCCGCCCCGGCGGAGGTGGGCAGGAGGGTGGCGGCCGTGGCGGCCAAGACGGTGAGTGCGGTGCTGATCCGACGCGTCGGGTGGCTCCGTTCGTGAGTGGTGTCCCCTGCGCCCTCCATCGGATTCGTATGCGACCTTTCTGAGCGGTTTCCCCCGGTCGGGTGGCGTGCAGGCGTGGAATGACGCCCCCGGCCCCGACCGTGACGCACCCGGCAGTGCGGGCCGGGAAGCCCCGGTCCGGCACCGCTGGCCCCCTGGCGAGGGAGCGACACGGAGCCGCGCGGCGCGCCGGATAGCATCCAGGGAGGAAGCGCCGACGGGGGAGGACCGCCGCCATGACCGAGGAACACCGCACCCGCTGGTGGCGGCGTCGAACTCCCGCCGCCGCCAAGTCCGTTGAGGAGTCGCCGGCCGCGTTCGACCTGGTGCGGCGCGGCTACGACCGGCAGCAGGTCGACGCCCACCTCGCGCTGCCGCCGGAGCAGCGGCCGCGGCCCGCCGCCTTCGACATCGTGCGGATCGGCTACGAGCGCCGCCAGGTCGACGAGGCGCTGCGCGAACAGGGCTGAACACGGCGGCCTCGGCGCGGCCTTGACAGGGCGTCGGAAACCCTTTGCGGTCGCAGCGGTCGGTGTGCGACCTTGCGCGGGTCGTCGAAGGAGGGTGCCCATTGGAGCTCTTCGCGTGCGCGCACTGCGCGACCGCACTCACCCGGCCGGTCGGCCGCGTCCGGTTCCCGGTCTACGCCCATCACCAGGTGGGCAACGGCGTGCCCCTGCCGGCCCTGATGGAGTCCGGGAGCTACGCCGCCGACCCGGATCCGTCCGGCCCGCCCTGGCGGCCCCAGGGCCTGTCCGGCCGATCTTGCCGGGCGCGCGCCGCCGGATCATCCCGGCTGGAAGCACCGCCGAAACATCCAAGTACGCCCAGTACGAGGACGTTCCGGCGGCACTCCCAGCCGGGCGCCCGACGACGCGCGCTGATCCGACAAGATCGACCGGACAGGCCCTGGGAGGAACTGGCCGAGGCCCGCGGCTACCCACCCCGCCGATCCGATCCGGACCGCCGGCTGTCCGACGGCGCGCCCGGGCGCATCCTGCTGGCACCCGGGGACGACATCGGCACCATGACGATCCCCGGTCGCTACGAGGGCTACTGCTGCGGCGTCACCGGCCAGGACGGCCCCAACCTCGCCTGCGCCCACTGCGGACACCCGGTGGGCGCGCGGGTGGACGACTGCTCGCTCTGGCAGGCCGTCTGGCTGGAGCCGGACGCGATACGCACGGTCCCCGCCGGTCCGGCGCTGCCCGTCGCCGACTGGACGGATCTGCTCCACGACCGCCACGCCGTCCCGCCGCTCGACGCGAACGGCCGCTGGCGCTACCGCTACGAGCAGGAGGCGAGCGTCACCCTGGCCGCCCTGATCCTCGCCGCCGAGGGCTCGCCCGTGGTGTTCGAGGACGACACGGCCGCGGCCCTCCTCGACCGCGGCCTGCGCCGCCACCGGCCTGGTACCGCCGGGACGGCGAAGCGCTGCGCCCTGCACGGCCCGGGCCGCCCCCTGACGAACCGTCACTCCGAGCTCGCCCTCGTGCCCTGCCACCCGCAGACCGGCCGGCCCTGGCCCACCCCGTCCGGCGTCACCGGCATCCCGCTCGACCTCGCGATCTGGCGGTACCTCGCCTTCCCACCCCTGCGCTCTGCCGTCCACGTCCCCGGCCCGCTGCGCGCCGAACTCGACCGCGACGACCCACCCCCGCCGAGGCGGCACATCGGCATCTGGTTCGACGGCCGGCTGATCGGCGACCTGCTGGCCCGCCACCCGGTCCCACGGCCTGCATAGCGGGCCCGGCGTCCGAGCCGGCGGCGGAGCCGCGACGCGCGACCGCCCTCGACGAGCCGGCTGCCGAGAGCGCCGACGGTTCTCGGCTGCCCCGGCGATGGGAACCCGGGCGACCCCGGCTTGCGACGAGGCTGGGGGTTCGGTCGATGCCCGACCATGTCCCGGCGGCCCTGGTCTTCGAGCCGGCCGACCGCAGCTGCTTCGCCAGCTCGATCTCCGACCGGTTCGCCGACGGGTCCGGAGCCGCACTGGCCGAGCAGAGAAGGGCAGTTGCGCCTTCTACGTGCTTGTTGCCGAGTGCGGCCGACCAGGGGGACGGTACCGGCCGCGTCGGCCACCGCGTCGCGGAGCGGGCCGGGGCCGGGGGCCGGGGCGACTGCCGCTCCCGACCGTGCCGGCGGTCGCCTGCCACGACAGCGTCGCGTCCCAACGCGCGTGGGCCGAGCGCGGGTTCGTTCCGGCCGGCGGTCAGCGGTGCTGCCGAGCGGCGATGTCGTGGGCCGTCGGGCCGCCGGACGCGCCCCCGGAGAGGCCTGCCAGCGGGTGCCCGTGGGGCGACGACCAACTGCCCGTTCCTGCCGTGGTCGAGACGGGGCGCAGCTGCGCGTCCGGGCCGCAGTCGGTCGCGTGGGCGGGGGAGGCGCCGGTGAAGGCCCCGGCGGCGAGTACGAGCGCGGCGGCGATCGACTGGGCGCGGCGGGCCAGGCTGTGGAAGTTCATCGTGCGTGTTCCTTTTCGAGCGACCATGCGGGAGGCACCGTCACCGCTCATGGCCGGTGGCGGACGCGGTGGTTCGGGTACCGGCACGATGATGGCGGCCCGAGACCGGCGCGATCGATGCGAGCGTGCCCCAACTCGGCCGATCGGGTGGTACGTACTACCGCGTCCCGGCGTGCGGCCGTCCGGGTGCGCCGCCGCGCGCCGCCCGAGCCGGTGGGTGGTGCGGCACGGCCGGTTGAGTGAACTCCCTTGGTAGGAGGCGTAGATGACAAACGTGGCGGTGTTCGACCGGCGACTTCCCCGGGGGATCGCGGCGTCGCACCTCGGACGGACCGTGACGAACCGTCATCCGCAGTGATCCGACTGTCCGTCACATATCAACGAAAGCAAGGGCGTTCGATCCGGATTGGCTCTTGGAACGGTCGTCAACGACACTGGCGTGGCGCGGCTGGACGACCGCATGATCCTGAACGGGATCGTGTGGACGCTCCGAACCGGGACGGCCTGGCGAGACGTGCCCGAGCGCTACGGACCGTGGGCCACGCTGCATACACGTTTCAGCGTCGATCGGCGCATAACGAATTCGCCTTCATTCGTCGGCGGTTCGTCCTGTTTCACGGTGATCGCCCGGCAGCAACTCCGTAGCCGGCATGTGAGTGACCGTTAGGGTGCCGCGCATGCTTCTCGCCATCGACACCCATTCCACCGCATTCCTGCAAGGACAAGCCCTCGGCTTGGCCGCCGTGCTGGCCGTCGGCATCATCGTCGTCTGGGTGCTCACCCGAAGGTGGCGCAATCCGGTCGCCCTGATGCCGGAGGACCTGCCCCGGGTCACCGCGCTGCGGAAGAAGCGCCAGATGCTGCTGGCTCTGGCCACGGTCGTGATCTGCGCCTCCTTCATAGCGAAGTTCGTCCTGGACCTGAGAAGTGAAACCCCCTACGGGGCGGCGGCTGAGACCGGGCCGACCAACCGGACCGTCGACGCGCCCGACACCGTCGCCGGCTATCACCTCATCACCGGTGAAGCTGCGGCCCAGCTCGCCGCGAAGACGAAGGGCAGGGCGTCCGAACATCTCTGGTACTACTCGAAGGCTCCGGGCGGGACGCAGCCCAGTGTCGTGTTCTCCGCATCGACGGCCGCGTGGGATCCGGAAGGCGCCGCCGAGAAGTCTGAGCACTCCCTGGAATGGCTCTTCGTCAACTTCTTCGCCGGCGCCAAGGTCGAGGACGCGAAGGACGTCGACCCCGGCCCGCTCGGCGGGCTGATGCGCTGCGGCCACACCACAAGCGGCAACGTCGTCATCTGCCACTGGGAGGACGCCGGCACTGACGGCACCGTGATGGCTTCCGGTGCCATCGACATCCATCAGGTGTCGACTCTCGCCCTCCAGTTCCGCAACGCCGCCGAGCACTGAGGTTTCTCAGCGAAATGATCTCTGCGAGGTCGGGTGGGTGGAGCGGCGGTACGGGCCGGGCGGCTGCGTGAACCGAAGAAGCCGAAGCAGTGGCGGACGGCGCGCAGGGGTACGCGCAGTTGGGCTGGCCGGGGGAGCCGGTAGGCGCGTTCGCGGGGGTGGCGGACGAGTTCGCCGAGGCGGTGAGGTTCGCCGCGTCCCAACTCGGCCGACCGGGCCCGACAACCGGCGTCGCCTGCCCGCAGGACGCTCCGAACGCCCCGTCGCCGGTGCGGCGTTGAACATGCTGACTGCTCGGCCGCCGATGCCGCGGAGCGGGTAGCCTGCACGGACGGGCATGTCACCACCCCTGTGGGGCGGGTGACGACAGCAGAGGTTTTCTCGGCAAGAGGGGGATGCCACTATGGGCCAACGACCGACCTTGGAGTCCGTTGCCGCGCACGCGGGCGTCGGCCGCGGCACTGCTTCCCGCGTGATCAACGGCTCGTCGAAGGTCAGCGCCAAGTCCCGGGAGGCGGTGCTGCGGGCGATCGACGAACTGAGCTACGTGCCCAACAGCCTGGCCCGAGGGCTGGTGCGGCGCCGCACCGACACGGTCGCCCTGGTGATGGCCGTCTCCGAGGACACGGTCTGGGACGAGCCGTACTTCTCCGGCCTGATGAGCGGCATCAAGCGGGGACTGGCCAGCACCGGCCTGCAACTGCTGCTGGCCATCGCGCAGTCGGAGCCGGAGAAGGACCAACTGCTGCACTACCTGACGGCCCAGCACGTCGACGGTGTGCTGCTGACCTCGCTGCACGGCGACGACCCGATGCCCCGGCTCCTGGAGGAGAGCGGGATCCCGACGGTGGTCGCCGGAGCCCCCACCGGCTTCGACCCGACGTACTGCGTGGACGTGAACAACCGCGACGGCGCGCGGCGGGCGGTGCGGCACCTGGTGAAGCAGGGGAGGACCCGGATCGCCACCATCACCGGCCCGCAGGACATGCGCGCGGGGGTGCAGCGGCTGCAGGGCTATCAGGACGCGCTCGCCGACGCCTCGCTGGGCGCCGGACTGGTCGCCCACGGCGACTTCTCCGCCGACTCCGGCGCCCTCGCGATGGAAGAACTGCTGCTGCTCGACCGGGAGATCGACGCCGTCTTCGCGGCCTCGGACAACATGGCGATCGGCGCCCTGCGCGTCCTGAAGGCACAGGGGCGCACCGTGCCCGAGGACGTCGCCCTCGTCGGGTTCGACAACTCGCCGATCGCCCTCCACACCGATCCGCCGCTGACCTCCGTGCACCAGCCGTTGGAGAAGATGGGGCGGGAGATGGCGCGCCTGCTGATCGCCCGGATCAACGGCGAGACGGTGAGCCGACCCATGATCATCCTCGAAACGCAGCTGGTGGTGCGGGACTCGACCTGAGCCCGGGCCCCGACATCACCGGCCGGCCGGCCGGCGACGATCCACAACCGACGGACGGTGGTCGAAGGATGGGCGATTCGCATCCGCTGCTGGGGCACTTCCTGGACGCGGCCGACGGCGCGTTCCCGCCGGTGGACGGCGGGGTGACGGTGCTGCCCGCGCTCGCGGGCGGACTCGTGGCCGCGGTGGCGTTCACCGGGCACGCGGTGGTGGCCACCGCGCGGCCGGCGGCCGAGGTGCGGGCCCAGGGACCCGACGGGTACGGGGAGTCGATGGCACCCGACTTCCTGCGGTACCTGGCCGGCCCCGGCGGGTGGATCGGCTGCCTCGACGCGACCCTGGTCGCCCGCGGCGCCGGTGGCCCCGCGCAACTGGGGCCGCTGGACGGCCTGGACGGCCACGACCGGGTGCGGCACGCCCGGGAGCTGCGCACGGACGTCGGCGTGTACGGCGACCGGCGCGGACTGGTCACCCTCGCCCAAGGCCTCGCCGGGCGACGGGAGTTGAGCATCGAACTGCACCGGCCCGAGGAGAGCGGACGGCCCGGCCTCGGACGCTCGCTGATCGCCGACGCGCTCACCCTCGTCCCGGCCGGCGAGCCGGTGTTCGCCGCCGTCTCGCCCGGCAACGCCCGCTCCCTGCGCGCCTTCCTCGCCTGCGGGTTCACCCCGATCGGCAGCGAGGTCCTGTTGCGCCCGTCCGGGCCCTGCGGGCCGGTCCACCCGTGACGCCGACCGCGCCCGACCGGAGCCGGGCACACCCACCGGGGCGTCACGCTCCGTAGCGGCCCGGAAGGGCGGAGGTCGACGGCAAGGGCTAGCGTGGACGAGGAGCCGGTCGGCTGCGAAGACGCCGGCCCCGCCCCGGCCGGCCGCGTAGTCGGCCGCCCGCTCTTCCCCGGGAGCCGCCGTGAGCACGGAAAACCAAGACCTGGACGAACTCGGCCCGATCGACTACCTGGTGATCTCCTTCCCCGGCAGCCGACTGACCGGCGAGGGAATGCCGCTGCTGGTCGACCTGGTCGACCGCGGCATCATCCGCATCCTCGACCTGACGTTCCTGCGCAAGGACACCGACGGCACGGTCCTGGTCGTCGAAGTCGCCGACCTCGACGGCGACGGACAACTGGACCTCGCCGTGTTCGAGGGCGCCTCGTCCGGCCTGCTCGGCGACGACGACGTGGCCGAGGCGGGCTCCCTGCTCGACCCCGGCAACTCCGCCCTCGTCCTGCTCTACGAGAACCGGTGGGCCGCCCCGCTGGCCGCCGCGCTGCGCCGGGCCGACGCCCGGATGCTCGCCGGCGGGCGGGTGCCGCTGCAGGACGTGATCGAGGACCTCGACGCGATCGAGGGGACCGGAAGCACGGGGTGAGCGCGCCCGCGCGGAACGCCCCACCGACAGAACCCACAGAAGGGTGGAACACCATGCCCGGACTGCTTCGCGGCGTCGCCCGTACCGCGGTCGTCGCCGGCACCGCCACCGCCGTCTCCAACCGGGTCTCCCGGCGGCAGGCCGGCCGGTGGGCCCAGCAGGCGCCCCAGCAGGTCGGCTACGCCGAACCCGTCGCGCCGCCTCCTCCGCCCCCGCCGCCGCCGGCGGGAATGAGCATGGAGCAGAAGCTCGACCAGCTCCAGCAGCTCGCCACGCTCAAGGAACAGGGCGTGCTCACCGAGCAGGAGTTCGCCGCGCAGAAGGCCCGGATCCTCGGCGGCTGACGCTCCCGGCGGCCGAAGGAGGCACGGCACGGTGAACAGGTGGAAGCCGCTGCTCGTCCTCGGGACGGCGCAGTTCCTGATGGTGCTGGACGCCTCGGTGATGAACGTGTCGATCAGCCAACTGGTCGCCGACTTCCACACCGAGGTCACCACCATCCAGGCCGTCATCACCCTCTACACCCTGGTGATGGCGGCCTTCATGCTGACCGGCGGCAAGATCGGCGACATGGTCGGCCGCCGGAAGGTCTTCGTGGTCGGCCTGGTCGTGTACGGCGTCGGCTCGGGGCTGACGGCGCTGGCCCCGACGGTCGCCGTGCTCGCCCTCGGCTGGTCGGTGATCGAGGGCCTGGGCGCGGCGCTGGTGCTGCCCGCGCTGGCCGCCCTGGTCGCCGGGTCGTACCAGGGACGCGAGCGGGCGATCGCCTACGGCGTGGTCGGCGGGCTGGCCGGCGCGGGCATCGCCGTCGGCCCGCTGCTCGGCGGCTGGGTCACCACCTACCTGACCTGGCGGCTGGTGTTCGCCGGCGAGGTGGTCCTGGTCGTCGCGATCCTGGCGGTGATGCGCTGGATCCCGCCGCAGCCCGCGCCCACCGAGCGGTCCCGGCTGGACGTCCTCGGCGCCGCGCTGTCCGCCGCCGGCCTGGCGCTGGCGGTCCTGGCCGTGCTGCAGAGCGGCAGCTGGGGCTGGGTGCAGCCGCGCAACCCGCCGTTCACCGTCCTCGGCTTCGCGCCGACCCTGTTCGCCATCGGGCTCGGCGGCGTCCTGCTGTACGCGTTCTGCGTGCACGAACGGCACTGGGAGCGGCGCGGCGGGACACCGCTGGTCTCGCTGGACCTGTTCCACAACCGACCGCTGCGCGCGGGGCTGGTGACGCTGTTCAACCAGAACACCGTGCTGCTGGGCCTGTTCTTCGTCATCCCGCTCTACCTCCAGGTGGTGCAGGGCCTGAACGCGTTCGAGACCGGCCTGCGGCTGCTGCCGGTCTCCGTGACGATGCTCGCCACCTCGATGTGCGGCTCGCTGCTGCTGCGGATCGCCTCGCCCCGGACGATCGTCCGGGGCGGCCTGCTGGTGCTGCTCGCCGCCACCCTGTGGCTGATCGCGGCGATCGGGCCGCAGCTGAAGGGCGGCTCGTTCGCGGGCGCGATGGCGCTGCTCGGCATCGGCCTGGGCATGCTCGCCTCCCAACTCGGCAACACGGTGCAGTCCAGCGTGCGGGCCGCGGAACGCAGCGAGGCCGGCGGCCTGCAGTACACCGCGCAGAACCTCGGCTCCTCGCTGGGCACGGCGCTGATCGGCGCACTGCTCATCGGCGCCCTCGCCACCTCCGTCACCACCAGGATCGAGAGCGACCCGCGGGTGAGCGCGGCCGTCGCGCAGGAGACCGCCACGCACGTCTCGGCGGGCATCGCCTTCGTCCCCGCCGACCAGGTCTCGGCCGCGCTGGCCACCCGCTCCGACGTCTCCCCGCAGGAGGCCGAGGCCCTCGTCGGCCACTACCGGGACGCGCAGATCCAGGGCCTCAGGTCGGCCGTCCTCGCCTGCACGGTCATCACCGGCGGCGCCCTGCTGTTCACCCGCCACCTCCCCAGGACCCGCGACCTCCCCAGGACCCGCGACCCCAACGCGCGCAGCGCGCCCACAGGCTAGGCCCCGGGCCCCTGGGCGTAGCGGGCGGCCAGGGTACGGGCGGTCGTGGCGAGGCGGGCGCGGAGTTCGGGCGGGTCCAGGACCTCGATGTCGGCGCCCAGGCGCAGGAAATCGCCGTGCGCGTGGTCGACCGACTCGATCGGGACCCGGGCCTGCGTCCAGCCGCCGTCCGCCGCCGGGGGCACGCCGAGGCGGCGGGCGCCCTCCGGGGTGAGGCGGACGAGTGCGTGGCCGGTGTGCAGGCGGGCGCGGAAGCCGGCCAGGTGGGCGGACCACCAGACGGGCAGGGAGAAGTCCGCGGGGACGGTGAACTCCTCCTCCAGGCAGGTGAGTTCGAGGATCTGATCGACCCGGTAGGTGCGCGGCCCGGACGGCCCGCCCGCGACCAGGTACCAGCGGCCGGCCTTCAGCACCAGCCCGTACGGCTCGACCCGCCGGGAGATCTCCTCCGGGGCGCGCCAGCGGCGGTAGCCCATCAGCACCGCGCGCCGCGCCCACACCGCGCCGGCCACCGCCGTCAGGTGCGGGGTGCGGTCGGCGTCGCCGTACCAGCCGGGGGCGTCGAGCAGGAAACGCTCCTGGATGCGGTCGGCGTGCGTGCGCAACTCCGCCGGGAGCGCCGCCCGGAGCTTGAGGCGGGCGGTGGCGAGGGCCTCGCCGAGGCCGAGTTCGGCGGCCGTGCCGGGCAGCGCGGCGAGGAACGCGGCCTGCGCCTCGTCGGCCGTCAGCCCCGTCAGGCGCGTGCGGTAGCCGTCCACCAGGCGGTAGCCGCCCGCGTGCCCGGCCTCGCCGTACAGCGGGACGCCGGCTGCGGCCAGCGCCTCCACGTCCCGGTAGACCGTCCGGACGGAGACCTCCAGCTCCTGCGCGAGTTGACCGGCCGTCAGGCGGCCGCGGTTCTGGAGCAGCAGCAGAAGAGTGACCAGTCGGCTCGCGCGCATGAGCACCAGTGTGCCGATCTCCCCTGACAGTGGATGTCAGGGGAGCGGCCCTAACCTGCGGCGCATGAACGACTTCGACTTCCTGCACGGCACCTGGCAGGTCGCCAACCGCCGCCTCACCGCCCCGCTCGCCGAACCCGCCGCCGACACCTGGGAGGAGTTCCCCGGCCTCGCCGTGGTGCGGCCGCTGTTCGGCGGCGCGGGCAACATCGACGAGATCGACTTCCCGACCCTCGGACGGCAGGGCCTGACGCTGCGCCTGTACGACCACGCCGCGAAGGAGTGGACCATCCACTGGTCCGACAGCCGCACCGGACGGCTCGACCCGCCGATGGCCGGCCGCTTCACCGGCGACCGCGGCGACTTCCACGGCGACGACCACTACGACGGCCGCCCGATCCGGGTGCACTTCGTCTGGCGCCGCCTCGGACCGGACACCGCCCGCTGGGAACAGGAGTTCTCCGCCGACGGCGGCCGCAGCTGGGAACTCAACTGGACCATGGACCTCACCCGCACCGCCGACGGAGCCGCCGCATGAGCATCGTCGAACTGCGCCAGTACACCCTGCACCCCGGCGCCCGGGACACCCTGATCGACCTGTTCGAGCGGGAGTTCGTCACCGGCCAGCAGGCCGTCGGCATCACGCTCGGCGGCCGCTTCCGCGACCTGGACCACCCCGACCGCTTCGTCTGGCTGCGCGCCTTCCCCGACATGGCGCACCGCCGGCGCGCCCTGGAGGCGTTCTACACCGGCCCGGTCTGGCGGGCGCACCGCGACGAGGCCAACGCCACGATGATCGACAGCGACGACGTCCTGCTGCTGAGCGGCCCCGGCTACCTCCCCGACCCGGGCACGACGGACGTGCAGGCGACCATCTGCCGACCGCCCACCGCCACCGCGTTCGACGCCTGGGCCGACCGGCACCTCCACCCGCGCCACGCCCTCCACCGCACCGAACACGCCGTCAACGACTTCCCCCGACTCCCCGTCCGCACCGGCCTGGACGTCCGCGCCTGGTTCGGCCCGTCCGAGCCGCCGCCCTGGCCCCCGTTCCAACGCCTGCGGCTGGCCCCGGTGACCGCGGCAGACTGACGGCCGAGGCGCCGAAACTCCGTGCGGGGACGCGTAGTTGCTCCACGTGCTCGGCCGCGCCGTCCGCTCCCGGGCGGGGCGGCGTCAGCCGACGTGGCGGAAGGTCGCGGGGACGGGCAGGGAGGTCCAGCGGGGGAGGGGCCAGAGCAGGACGCGGGCGCGGCCGATGACGTGGTCGACGGGGACGAACCCGCCGCCGGGGTTGTGGAGTCGCTGGTAGCGGGAGTCCGCGGAGTCGTTGCGGTGGTCGCCCATCACCCACAGGTGCCCGGGCGGGACGGTGACCGTGCCGACGGGGTAGTCGTCGCAGGGCGTCGCGCCGGGGTACAGGTACGGCTCGTCCAGGGCGGTGCCGTTCACCGTCAGCGGGTGGCCCGCGCGGCAGTCGACGGTGTCGCCGCCCACCGCGACGACGCGCTTGATCAGGTCCTTCTCGTCCGCGGAGGGCGCCAGCCCGACCCGGCTCAGCGCGGAGCGGACCCCGCCGAGGACGCCGCCCGAGCCGGCCGGCGCCGAGGTGAGCCAGCCGCCCGGGTCGCGGAAGACCACCACCTCGCCGCGGTGCGGGGTCTCGCCCAGCCACGGGCTGAACCGGTCGACGGCGACCCGGTCGCCCTTCTGCAGGGTGCCCATCATCGAGCCGGACGGGATGACGAACACCTGGAACACGAAGGTCTTCAGCACGAACGCCGCCAGCAGGGCCACCGCGGCCGGCACCACCAGCCCGCGCAGCTTCCGGGTCGAGGCGCCGACGAGCGGCGCGAAGCGGTACGGCAACGGACGACCCTTCCCCCGGGAGGCCGAGCGGGCCCTCGCGGCCCCGGCCGTGCGCCATCGTACGGACGCGGCCCGTCGGGCGGGCGTAAGCGGCTGTCGTCGGGAGCCGGTACCTTGCGTCAACTCCCTTGGTACGAATGGAAAGAGAGATGCGCCCGTGACGACTGGGACGGACTGGGACGCGGCACTGGCCGACGCCTTCGCGATACTGCTCGACGGCGCGGCGGACGACGGGAAGGACACCGGATACGGGGTGTACTACGCCTCGGAGACCCTCGACGAGTTCCTGTTCCCGTGCACCTGGGCCACCGCCGACGCGCTGGCGGACGGCGCGCCCAGGCACCTGCCGGACCCGGACGGCCCGTACCCGTTCTCGCCGTGGAACTGGCGGTTCGACCTGGCCGCGTCGCTGTTCCGCTTCGACGCCGATCTGCTGGCCGCCACCGGAGTGTGGGGCGCGGACGGCCACAAGGGCCCCCGGCCGTTCGACGACGCCTTCGTCGCCGACCTGCGCGCCGCGGCCGCCGAGGACGCCACCGGCGCGGCCCTGGTGACCGGCGCCGCCCTGGCGCCGCTGCTGGAACGGCACGGACTCGACCTGGCCGACAAGCGGTGCAAGAAGCTGAACTACTGGCTGACCGTCGTGCTGCGCGTCGCCACCGACGGCACCCTGCACGACGCGATGCGGGCCGCCACCTTCACCGAACGCGGCCCCGACCACCTGGTGACCTCGTACGACATGGACACCTCCCGTCCCGCCGCCGCGCCCTGGCAGGAACGCCTCGGCGCGCTGACGCACCCCGCGCTCCGCGACCACCTGCGCGTGCTGTGCCGCTCCGAGGCCGACGCGCGCAGCGAGGGCGGCTTCTTCACCGGTACCGGCGACGGACCGTGGAGCGACGTGCTGGACGCCGCCGGCTGCTCGACCGTCGCGGGCTGGGGGTTCGGCGAGTCGCAGGCCGCCACCGCCGTGGTGCGACTGCCGAACTGACGCGACATCAAAAAGCGAGCGGTGCCGCGGCCCGTCCCCCAACCGGCCGCGGCACCACCCGCCGTACTGCCTTGCTGCCCCGCGGCTAGATGCGCTGCCAGAGGGCGGGAACCACGTCCGGCGTCCAGGTGCTCTGCGAGAGGTGCGCCTGCAGGCAGCGGTAACTGACGCCGTTGTAGGTGACCACGTCACCCGTGTTGTAGTTGACGCCGGCGGCCCAGGTGGTGTTGCCGCCGCCACCGCCGTTCACCACCAGGGTGAAGGTGGTGGAGTGGGTGGCCGAGGCGCCGGTGCCGACCAGCGTGATGGTGTAGGTGCCGGCCGGGGTGGAGGAGGAGGTGGCGACCGTCACGGACGAGCTGCCGCCGCTGGAGACGGAGGACGGGCTGAACGAGACGGTGGTGCCGGACGGCGCGCCGCTCGCGGTCAGCGCCACGCTCTGCGCCGAGCCGGAGGTGGTCGCGGTGGAGAGCGTCGCGGTCGCGGCGGAGCCGGCCTGGACGGTGCCGGTGGCCGGGTTCACCGAGACGTTGAAGTCGTTGACCGGCGTGGTGGTGCCGCCGACCGAGGTCTTCCAGATCGCGTACGCCACGCCGTCGGCGTTGCGGTTCAGTACCGTCGCGTCGACGTTGGAGGTGGTGTCGCACGACGAGTGGTAGCACGAGTCGTACGAACGGCCCGCCGTGCCGCCCCACTTGGCGGCCTGCGCCGAGGTCTTGGTGGCGTCCGCGCCCGCCGCGTAGCCCGAGGTCGGAATGCCGGCCTGCTGGAACGAGTAGTCGTCGGAACGGCCCTGGCCCTCGACGTTCTCCTCCGGCTGGAGGTTCAGCGAGTCCCAGTACGCCTTCAGCGGCGCCGCGGTGGCCGAGTTGACGTTGTTGACGAAGTAGCCGGCGTTGGTGGAGCCGACCATGTCGAAGTTGTAGTAGCCCTTGATCGCCGAACGCTGGGTCGAGGACAGCTGGCCCACGTAGTACGCCGAACCCTGCATGCCCTGCTCTTCACCGGCCCACCAGGCGAACCGGACGTGCTTGGTCATGTTCGGGTTCTGCTGCGCCAGGACGAGCGCGTTCTCCAGCAGCACCGCCGAACCGGAGCCGTTGTCGTTGATGCCCGGGCCGGCCGAGACCGAGTCCAGGTGCGCGCCGAACATGGTGACCTGGTCCGACGGGCCGCCCGGCCAGTCCGCGATCAGGTTGTTCGAGCTGTACGAGCAGGAGGTGCAGGTCTGCTCGCTGACGGTGTAGCCCGCCGCCTGCAGCTTGCCCTTGAGGTACGCCAGCGACTGCGTGTAGCCCGCGCTGCCCGCCCGGCGGTTGCCGCCGTTCTGCTGCGCGATCGTGTACAGCTGGCTCAGGTGCGCCTGCACGTTGGCGACGTTGATGTCCGGGGCCGAACCGCCGGGGTTGCCCCCGCCGTTCACCGTCAGCTGGTACTGCGCGGTGTGGGTGGCCGGGCCGGAGCCGGTCACCGTCAGCGGGTAGGTGCCCGCCGCGGTGTTCGCGCCGACGCTGATGTTCAGCGTCGCCGAACCGCCGGACTGCACGCTCGACGGGGAGACCGTCGCCGTGGTGCCGGTGGGCGCGCCGGTCACGGACAGCGAGACGGTCGAGGCCGAGCCGGCGGTGACGGAGGTGGAGATCGTCGCCGTGGTGGAGGAGCCCGCCTGCACGGTGCCCGAGGACGGGCTCAGCGCCAGCGAGTAGTCGCTCGGGTTGCCGGCGCAGGTCGGGTCGCCGGGCTGGGCCGGCACCGAGACGGCGTCCCAGGCGGCCTTGGTGCGGTTGAACAGGTTGCAGGTGGAGTCGAGGTTCTTCGCGGCCGTCAGGGTCGCGGTGCGGTACTTCTTGTACGTCATGCCGCTGGTCTTCAGCAGCATGCCGCCGTAGAAGATCTTGCCCGCGGTCTGGATGCCGACGCCCGTCACCGAGGACGAGTTGCAGGTCGGGCTGGACGGCTTGCCGCCGCCCGGGGCCGAGCCCTCCGCCAGCAGGTAGAACCAGTGGTTCAGCGGGCCGGCCGCCGCGTGCTCCTCGGTGTTCGGGATCGAGGACGAGTAGCAGTTCGGGTTGCCGGATATCTGCGACGGGTTGTACATCACCCGGATCGGGCCCTGCCCGACCAGGTTGATCATCTCGCCGACCGTGTAGTCCGGGGTGTCGTACGGCGCCGGCTCGTTGGCGTACGCCTCGGTCAGCGCGCCCATGATGTCGCCGGTCGCCTCGCCGAGGCCCGCCTCGTTGTTCGCGCCGCCCGGCGTGAACTGGTCGAGGCCGTGGCCGAACTCGTGGCCCACCACGTCGATCGCCGCGATCCACTCGTTGGCCTGGCTGTGGCCGATCGAGATGGTCGAGCCGTCCCAGTACGCGTTGACGTCGTTCAGACCGACCTTCACCGGCCAGCTGCCGCCGTTGCCGTTGTGGCCGTTGCGACCCAGCCAGTCGCGGAGCATGTCCCACTCCTTCTGCGCCGCGAACATCGCGTCGGCGCAGCCGGTCTCCTTCGAGGTCGCGGCACCCGTGCCCCAGGAGTCGGTGGACTTGCTGAAGACCGAACCGGTCGAGTAGTCCGAACACTGCAGGCCCGGACGGCTCGGGTCGCGCAGCGAGTACGAACTGCCCGAGCCGGTGGTCGAGATGGTCAGGCCCGCCGGGCCGTTCCACTTGCTGTTGATGGTGCCGGCCTTGACGTCGTCGTAGCTGTCGGCGACCTCGCCGGTGATCGCGTCGACGAACACGTGCAGGTGGCTGGGCCGGCTCTCGGTCGAACCCGACAGCACCGACTCCCAGGCCAGCCGCGAGGTGCCGTCCTTCACCCGGACCACCAGGCGCGGCGCCTCGGCGGAGTCCACCTTCGCCAGCTTCGCGCGCGCGGCCTTCTCCGCGGCCGCCGCGCTCACCTTCGCCTTCGTCGGCACCCCGACCGGGCCCGACGCCGCGCTCTGCACCGAGCGGACCTTGCCCTGCCCGTCGGCGAGCACCACCGCGTCGCCGCCGACCACCGGCAGGCCCTTGTAGGTGCGCTCGTACGACACCGAGTACAGGCCGCCGACGAACGGGGTGACCGAGGACCGCTCGTACGCCTCGTCAGGACCCTTGGCCAGCGCGTCCAGGCCGGCCGAGGCGGCCAGATCCGCGGCCGAGACCGCCGCGGCCAGAGGTGTCGGCGCGAGCGGGGCGGGAGTCGGGGAGGCGACAGCCTGCCCGACGAAACCGCCCAGCATGCCGCCCAGCACGGCCAGGGTGGTGCCGGCGGTCAGCAATCTGCGTTTCATTCAGAGCTCCTATGTGTGGGGGTGCCACAGGTGTGGGGGTGCCCGGAACCCTCACACCCTCGCCATGCCACGGTCAACGGAGCGGACAGCCTGCACCAAGGGCTGGCAAGTTCCGTCAAATGCCCGGCCCCCGGGAGACATTGGCAAAGAATTGGTACAGACCACGCCATGTACGCGGCCGGGGTGCGTTCGGTACCGTCTCGATACCGCCCCCACCCCGGGCGGACGCAGCGAAGCCTTCGGGGAGGTGGCGGCGCATGCTGGAGACAACCGACCGGGTCGACACACCGGACAGCGGAAGCTGGCAGGAGTTCGGCGCACTGCTGCGCCACTGGCGCCGCCACGCCGGCTGGACCCAGGCCCAACTCGGCGCCGCCGTCGGCTACGACCACACCGCCGTCAGCCGCCTCGAACACGGCGCCCGCCGCGCCACCCCCCGGCTCGCCCGCCGCCTCGACGAACTCCTGTGCACCAGCGGCGAACTGACCCGCTGCCACGGACGCGCCGAAACCGCCGAGGCCGACCGCCCCGCCCTGCCCGCCCACCTGCTGCGCCCCCCGCTGCCGCCCGGCGACAGCGCCGCCGCGGTCGTCGCCGCCGACCACTGGCCGACCGGCCTGCCCCACCACGACCTCCAGTGCCCGCTGCACGGCGCGGCCGGCTGCCAACTCCCGCCGCCCGCCGTCGCCCTGGCCCTGCACGCCGCGTTCCGCGACGACCCCGCCGCGCCGCTCGACACCGACACCGTGCACGCCCTCGTCGCCGTCCTCGGGACCCAACTCCACAGCGCCGAACGGGCCATGGGCGAACGCGGACCCGGCGCCGTGATCGAGACCACGCTGCGCGCCGTCGTCGCCCGCCTCGTCGACGCCCCCACCCGGCACCGCCGCGTCCTCGCCCGCCTCGCCGCCGAACACGCCCACGCCGCCGGCAGCCTGCGCCTGCACGGCGGACGCCCCGCCACCGCGATGGCCTGCTTCGACCGCGCCGTCGGCTGGGCCGCCCTGGCCGGCGACGCCGCCACCCAGGTTGCCGCCCTCAGCGACATGGCCGTCCTCGGACTGCTCGACGACGACCCCGCCTCCTCCCGCGACTACGCCCGCGAGATCCGCCGCGCCGCACCCGAACACCACTGGTCCGGCGCGCTCTCCCGGATCGGCGAGGCCCGCGCCACCGCACTCGCCGGCGACGTCCGCGCCACCGTCCGCCACCTCGCCCTGGCCCGCCACCACCTCGACCAGCCCGAGGACGCCTCCTCGCTGGTCTCCTGGCTCGCCCCGCCCGCCCTGCGGATGCGCCTCGAATCCGGCTCCTCCGCCGCCCTGCGCGACCTCGCCGTCGCCGGCGGCGACCCCCGCCTCGCCCGCCGCGCGCTGACCGCCGCACACACCGCCCTCGACCTGCTCGGCACCGGCCAACTCCCCGCCGCCCGCGCCATGCTGACCGCCCGCATCGCCGACTGCCAGCTCTGCCAGGACGACCCGCACGCCGCCGTCGCCACCCTCGCCCCCCTCCTCGACACCCCGCCCGACGCCCTCCCCGCCCTGGTCCGCCACGAACTGCGCGGCCTGCGCACCCGCCTCGCCGCCGGCGCCCCCCGCTGGGGCCGCACCGCCACCGAGACCGCCGCCCGGCTGGCCGCCGCGATCTGACCACCACTCCCTCCGTGCCGTGACGATCCACGGAGGGACGGCGGTCCGGTCGGCGGCGGCCCCTCGGGAGACGCGTCGTTCCTAGGTGTGGAGCCGGCCGGCGTCGATCGCGGCGTTCGATGCCGCTTCGGCGGGGTGGAGCCCTCCCCGCTGCCGGGTGCCCTGCCCGGGCCGGGGGACGAGGAAGGTCGCCAGCATGCCGAGGACGAGCAGCGCGGCACAGGTCCAGCCGCTGATCCGGACCGCGTGGGACATGGCGTCGCGGGCTGCGTCGGCGGCGGACGCCGTCCGCGGGTCGTTGCCGAGCCCGGAGATCATCGCGCCGGCGCTGTCGGAGACCGCCGAGGACAGCTGGTCGGCGGTGGCCCCGGGTGTTCCCAGCCGGACGAGCCGGTGCGACAGGTCGGAGGCCAGTGCCGTGAAGAACGTCGAGGTCAGGACCGCAATACCGAGTGCGGAGCCGAGTTGGCGTGCGGCGCTCTGGATCCCGGAGCCCTGGCCGGCCTGCCACGGCGGCACGTCCGCCAGGACCACGTCGGTGATCCGGGCGGTGGCGAAGCCGACCCCCATGCCGTACAGGAACAGGGCGATGGCGATGACCCACCACTGGGAGTCGCGGTCGGCCAGCAGGCCGAACACCAGCAGGCCGGCGGCCTCCAGGGCCAGGCCGATCCGGACCAGACCGAGCGGCCCGATCCGCTCGGCCATGCCGAAGCTCGCGCCGCTCGCGAAGAAGCTGCCGACCGCGACGACGAAGACCAGCAGCCCGGTCCGGACCGGGGAGTAGCCCAGGGCGTACTGGAGCCACAGCGGCAGCACGGCGAGCATGCCGAACTCGGCCAGGGCGATGACGAGTGTCGCGAGGTTGCCCGTGCTGAAGGACTTGATGGCGAACAGCGACGTGTCCATCAGCGGCGCCGTGCCGTTGCCCCGGGTGCGCCGCACCTGGAGGAACAGGAACAGGGCGAGACACACCACCGCGACGATCAGGGAGACCGGAACGACCGACAGGCCCGTGCCGTCCCCGAAGGGACCGAAGTCCTTGCGCGGTTCCCACCACCCGTAATTGCGTCCCTCGATCAGCGCGAACGCGAGAAGTCCGAGGCCCAGCACCGACGCCACCGCGCCGCCGGCGTCGATCCGTCCCGGTCGGCGGAGGGAGGGCCGGAGAAACCTCATGACGCCGACGAGGATCAGCACGACGACCGCGATGTTGATGCCGAACGCCCACCGCCAGGAGTAGTCGGCGAGCCGGCCACCCAGCAGCGGTCCGACTGCGGCGGCCGCCCCGATCGTCGATCCCCAGACGGCGAACGCCTTGCCGCGGTCCGGACCCCGGAAGGTCAGATTGAGCAGCGCCAGCGAGGTCGGCATGACGATCGCGCCCCCGACGCCCTGCGCGATCCGGCCGGCGATCAACAGCTCCCCGGTGGGCGACACCGCCGCGGCGACGCTGGCCAGCCCGAACACCACGGTCCCGACCACGAACAGCCTGCGCGCTCCCAGGATGTCCGAGAGACGGCCCATCACCAGCAGCAGGGCGGCCAGGACGATCGCGTAGGACTCCTGGATCCACTGGGCGCCGAAGGCCGAGAGCTCCAGGTCGTCGATGATCGGCGGCATCACCACATTGACGATGGTGAAGTCCACGACCACCAGCGAGACGCCGAGGGAAATGGCGACCAGGCCCCACCAGGCGCGCCGATCGGTGGGCGAGGGCCGAGCCGGGTTCTCGGGGGCAGCCTTCTCGGGCACGGCATTCTCGGGCACAGCATTTTCGGGCACAGCATTCTCGGGCACGGCATTCTTCCGTTCTGTTCGACGGGGGTGCACCCGGTTCGGTCGCCGAGGGCGAGACAGGGGGTGCCGGGGAGGCGTCCGGCCTCCGAGCCAGTGGCACCCTGCCAGCAGAAGAGGACGTAATCTGACCGCTACTCACACCAATCCGGAGGGCAGTCCGTGATCGCCAACCGAACGCTGGAGCTGCTCAGCCTGCTTCAGGCCCAGAAGGAGTGGACCGGCGACGGTCTGGCCGAGCGGCTGGGGGTGTCCCCGCGGACGGTCCGGCGCGACATCACCCGACTGCGCGAACTGGGCTATCCCGTCACGGCGCGCAAAGGCCCCTCCGGCTTCTACCGACTGTCCCGCGGAGCGCGGCTGCCCCCGCTGATCGTCGACGACGAGCAGGCCGTCGCCATCGCGCTGGCCCTGCAGACGGCTCCGGCCTCGGTGATCGGCATGGGGGACGCCACGAAGCGGGCGCTGCACTCCATCAAGGAGCTGCTGCCTCCCCACCTGGCCCGCAGACTGGCCACCTTCTCGGTCGAACAGCTGGAGAACGCCTGGGAGTTGGCCCCGCCCCAGGTCGATCCCGCGCTGCTGGCGCAGCTGAGCGCCGCCGCGCAGCAGCGCGAGCTGGTGCGGTTCGCCTATCGGTCCGTCGACCGTGACCCGGTGGACGACGAGGTCCTGGTCGAACCCCACCGGCTCGTCGTCTGGTCCGGGCGCTGGTATCTGGTGGGGTACGACCGGCGCGGGAACTCCTGGCACACCTATCGGCTCGACCGCATCGGGCAACCGACCTCCACCGCCTGGCGGTTCGGTCCCCGTGACGTGCCGGAGGCGGACCTCACCCGCTTCGTCCAGCTCCAGCCCGACCGGGGGGACACCGCGGACACCTGGCCGTGCTGGGGCACCGTCCTGATGGAGTGCCCCGCGACGCTGGTGGCGAAGTGGGCTCCGGGCGCGGCGAGCTTCGAAGCGATCGACGAGCGGATCACCCGGATCCGGATGGGGGCGTGGTCCTGGTCGGGGCTCATCGGTTTCCTCATCACCTTCAACTGCCCGTTCACCGTCGAAGGACCGCCCGAACTCGCCGAAGCGGCCCGCCAGGTGATCGGCCGCCTCGACGCCGCCGCGCATGACGCCCCCTCCGGACGGGGATTATGATCGCCTGATTCACCGATCCCGAGGAGGCAGCCATGGGCGCAGCAGACGATCGTGAGCCGGAGATCTCGGACGCGGACCTGCTCGACGTCGCCGACAATCCGTCGCAGGCCGCGGAGTTGCACCGGGCGCTGCGGACGATCGCGAAGACGGACGGCGTCGGGCCGGAGCTCCAGCAGATGGCCCGGGAGGTGCTGAGCGGGCGGATCGGGATGCGGGACGTGGTGGAGTCCGACCGGTACCTCTCGGCGATCGGCGCGCGGCTCGGCGAGATGCGGACCGCGGCGGAGAACCTGTCGCCGGAGGAGCGCACCGAGTCCGAGAAGCGGGCGGTCAAGCTGCGCGAGCAGTCCGAGGCGGAGTACGGGCCGGACGAGCCCGAGGAGTGGGAGCGCCCGCGCGAGGAGCGCTGACGGCGCGTCAGTCCGGCCGCACGGCCGAGGCGACGGTCGCTTCGAGCACGGCCAGCGCCTCGGCCGAGGTGAACCGGCCGGACTCGACCTGGTCGCCCGCGGCGAGGATCAGTGTGTAGACGCCGGTGACCAGCCAGTGGGCGGGCAGGTCGGCACGGAGGACGCCCTCGTCCTGCCCGCGGGTGATCAACTGCTCGACGGTGGCGAGGATGTCGGCATGCCGGTCCTCGACGGTCTCCGGGGGCAGGGCGCGACGGGCGGCGTGCAGCATCCGCAGGTTGCGGTCGAGCGGCTGCCAGGACGAACGCAGCAGGGTGCGCAGGGCCTGGTCGGCCGGAGAGTCCGCCAGGTTCTGGGCCGCGACAGTGGCCGTGACCTCGCGCAGCGCACGGTCCATCAACTCGCCGAGCAGCGCCTCCCGGGACGGGAAGTGCGCGTACAGGGTGACCCTGCCGACGCCCGCCGCAGCGGCGATCTCGGTCATGCTGGCCTGCGGGTCGCGGGCGAAGCAGCCGGCGGCGGCCAGGATCGCGGCGATGTTGCGTTCGGCGTCGGCCCGCCGGGCCTGGCCGGAGCCGCCCCGCCGGGTGGGCGCGGCGGCGCGGCGCTGGTCGGAGTCCATGGTGGGAAGCCTGGGCCCGCCTCCCGCGGACCCCCGGAGGGGCTTGGAGAATCCGGTGGCACGGGGAAGGCCGGCGGCGATCTCAACGGTGGGCCGGCAAGCCGTCCACCAGTGCGCAGTGCGTGGGTGGTTGGGCGGAGACGCTCGATCGGGCGCGGGGTCGGGGGAGCTACCTGCTGGCCCGGGCAGGCCGGGTGGAACGGTCCGCGCACGCCGTGCGGCCCGGACGGGCCGGTCAACTGCGTGCGGCGGGAGGGTGGTTGGCCGGACCGCGTGGTCGCGCGCGCCGGTCCGACCGGGGTTGAGTGGACGGGCCTGGTGTGCGCCGCCGGGATCTCCCCTTCGGGCCCCGGGGGAGTCGGGGGTGGCCGCACGGGCGTTACCGGCAGGCCACCCGACGGCGCCCGGCCCGGCGCGTTTCAGTGGGCGTGCATGCCCACCGGGTGCTGGGCGCGGCCCGGGGGGATCAGGGTCGGGGCGAGGGCGGCCGTCAGGAGGGCGGCGGCGAGGAGGAGGTGGGCGGTGGGGAAGCCGGCGGAGGTGTGGGCGGCGATGCCCGGGGCGGCGGCGGTGGAGACCAGGGCGATGCCGAGCCCGCCCTCGGCGGCGCGGAAGCTGGACGCCTTCGCCTCCAGGCGGCACTGCCGGCCGTCGGTGCCGGTCTGCGAGGCGTAGCAGACCTCCTGGCCGAGCTTGATCGCGTACCGGTCGATCGCGGCCTGGGAGAAGAGCGAGGACAGCGCCGACATCGTGTTGACGTTCTGGCCGGCCGCCGTGGCGAAGATCTGCACCCACACCAGGAACGATGTTCAGGGGCTCCGGGCTGTACCCAGGAAGACCGCTGGGCAAGCCAGATTCCCTCCATCGGGCTATTCGGTCGCCCGATCATCCTATGGGCCGCTGCTTCTTTTTAAGCTTCCGTGTGGCCCGCGGACCAGCGGGCTGATGACGGAGAACACGGAGGACGAATACGTGCGCAACCGGATCGGAATGCTTCTCGTTGGCGTCGTTTCCGCAAGCCTGGCTCTGAGTGGGGTCGCGTCGGCCGCACCTGCGGTGGCCAGCCCCAGGGCGTTTGCCGGGTGCAACTACGTCTCCAGCTCGTACCGTCCCACCCTCTCCATCGGCTCCACCGGGGATGCGGTCAACCAGGTCGAGTGCTTGATCAACTACAACAGCAGCTATGAATCGTGGCTCAATGAGGACGGCGTCTTCGACGAGAAGACCGCCCGCGCAGTGACGTACCTGCAGGCCTGCAACGGCATCGGCGGGAACGGCACCGTCGACGCCCGCACCTGGGACAAGCTCTACAACCCCAACAGGCTCTGCGCATTCTGAGACTGACGGCACAGAGCACCCGGTCCTGACCGAACGGTACTCGTTCGGTCAGGACCGGGCGTGCGCACGTCTTGCGGGCGGCCGGCCGACAGTTGCTGAATCGGTCGGGTCTTGGACCGGTGGGCTGCCGGGATGTTCTCCGCCTATGCGGAGGTGGGCCGCAGCCCACCACAGAGCTTTTCTGGGATGCTCCCTGCTCTCCGTACGCGCGGAGCTGACGGAGTGGTCCCGCCGATCTACGGCTGGGCCGCTTCCTTATGGGCGCGCTCTTCCAACAGTCGGGCGGCGTCTGTGGAGATGTGCTCACCGGCCGCGAAGGGCGTGGTCATGTCGTGGGCCCACAGCTTCCGGGCCGTCTCGTGCGGGACCTCGGAGTCCAGGCAGGCTTCGTAGTAGACGATCGTCCGGGCGAGGCGCAGGGCCTCGTCCGAGGGGCCGGAGGCCCGGGTCTTGCGGCGTGCCACGGCGGGCCCCTTCTCAGACTCGGTTGCCTCCAGCGGGCGCCGACGGCGTCACGGGCGTTGTGGCCGCGCTTCGGGCCGTCGCCCTCACCGCGGATCTTGGCGGGGTGGCCGGCCGCGCTCGCCCGGCTGGTCTGGGCCTGCGCGATGCCCGGGTGGAGGACCATCATCCCGGCGCGGTTGCCTCCGGGGATCATCTGGCCTTCGCGCTTCACCACGGCGTCGAGCTGGGCGGCTCGGGCGAGCATGGCCGCGGCGATGTCGATCGCCACCAAGTCGCCCGGCTCAAGGTCGAGTTCGGTCTCGTACAGCTCGATGAGCGCGGCGCGGACGGCCTGCGGGTCCTTCAGCTGCTCGTGCGCTGGACCGCACCGACCCTGACCGGCGGTGGCGGGTGGAACCCGGGCGAGCCGCTGACGGCCGTCCTGACGCCCTACCTCGACGGCTACGCCGCCCGGCAGGGTGCCGCGTACCGGGAGGACGGCCGCGCGGCCGTACACGGCGCAGGGATACCGCGCCGTGTACGGCCGCGCGGCCTGACACCAGACCCCACCCTCCCCAACTCCCGCACCACAGAACGGAAGCACCACCCATGACCCGCGCCGACATGATCCGCCTGTCCGGCTACTGGCCCAACCTCGCACGCCTCGGCATGGACCACCCCGACGACGTGCACGCGATGTTCGACGCGTTCCGCGACCTGCGCCGCGACCCGGAGTTCGCCCGGGGCCTTGACCTGCTGCTGGACGAGGTGTTCGACGCCCCCGACACCGTCTGACGCCCGCCCGCCCGCCCTGCCCCGGCCGCGCGTACTCCAAGGCCGCATGCGTCTGCGGCCGGTCGATCCAGAACCCCGGCAAGGGCTATGTGGACGAGGAACGCCGACGCCACCTGCGCACCGCAGACCGCTGACACCAGACCCCACCCCCAGGGAACACCGTGCACACCGCCACCGAACCGCCGAGGGTCATGGACCTGCCCCGGCACCTGACCTTCGGCTCCACCGCCTCCGCAGGCGTCCCCCACATCGCGGTGGTGGACGACCCCGGCCGCCACGTCCTGTGCGACCCGGACAACCCCAGGAGACCCCAGTGCACATCCCCGCCCGCGCCCTCTGGATACCCGGGGGCGGCACCGCCCTGGAGTGGGGTCTGCGCGACGCCTGTCCGGTCGGCGTCGGCCCCGCCGGCACCGAACGGGTCCAGTGGTGGGTGGTCCGGTGCCTGTCGTGCGGCGACCGCTACACCGGGCGCCCCGCCCGGGTTGGCGACGAGCACGGCCATCGCGATGACGTCCACCGCTTCGTCGCCGCCGATGACTTCTTCGGGGTGGTTGGGCACCACCCAGTGTGTTGGTGTGTGACATGCCGCTTTTGGAGCAATCGGGGGTGTTGGGCTGTTCGGTCGTCACGCTTTGCTTGTTGATCACGGTCCGGGTCACCGAGGCCATGGTGCACAGGTCGTGTGAGGCGTTGATCGGGCCCGTTCATTGGAGGAAGATCATGAGCTGGCTCTCGAACGTGTTCAAGCTCAGCCCCGCGGGGATCAACTGGCCGCGCGCGGTGATGTTCCTGGACGCTGCGCTGGTGCCACTGCTCGTCTTCTGGGCGATCGGGCATGAGCAGTACCTTTTCAGCGCGTTGTTCGGCCTGCTTTTCGCGGGGCTGGCCGACCCGGGAGGCGGCTACGGGCACCGCGCGTCCCACATCGCTGTCTTTGCGCTGATCGGCGCTGGGGTGACCGCGTTGGGGTTCGGCATCGGAGCAGACGCCTGGGGCTGGCTGGTGCTTGCGGCTTTCATGGTCACGCTGGTGGCCGGCCTGGCGGCCGCGTTCGGGGTGCACAGATCCGTCGCAGCCCTGCTTCTCAACCTCTGGTTCATTGTCACCCTCGGGCTCGCATCCAGCTTCCATCAGCATGCCCGCATCACCAGTTACACCTGGGCCCAGGTGCTCGCCTGGGCTGGGGGGTCGGCGCTGTGGATCGCGGTGACGTTCGTTGCGTGGCTGATCCGCGGGCGCGAGGACCGGCCCCAGCCGGTCGCAGAGCTCCCCGGCGATACCTCGCGGAAGAAGCTGACCGGGCCGATGGTCATGTTCGCGGTGATCCGCGCCATGGCCATCGGCGGCACCGTCGCGCTTGCGTTCGGACTGAACCTGTCGCACGGCTATTGGATGCCGATCGCAGCCATGGTCGCGATGAAGCCGAGCCTGGGTCAGAGCACGCTCGTAGCCGCGCAGCGCCTCGCCGGCACGTTGATCGGTGCGGTCGCGGCTGCGCTGTTGCTGCTGGTGCCAGCCAGTGAACACGGACTCAGACTGTTCACGGTCGAGCGTGGACTCGAAGTGGTCGCGCTTGTCCTGCTGATGCACGGGGCGGCGATTCGCTTTTACAACTACGCGCTCTACTGTGCGGCAATCGCCGCGGGGGTGCTCGTCCTTGTGGACCTTCCGCAGCCCTCCGATTATGCCGCGGAGGGCTACCGGGTGCTGTGGACGTTGTGCGGGGTGGGGATCAGTCTGATCATCATCATGTTCGCGGGCCTGCTCGCCAAGCGCACCGCCACGTCGTCGCCACGATCAGTCTGATCTGACCGTGCTCCGAGCCAACTCGGCCGCCGTGGACCTCTTTCGGCAACGCGGCACGCCGCCTCGAAGGCACCCTCAACGAACGCGACTTCGCGCAAGGCATGTATGAAATTCGGGAGAACGGCCCCTTCCGCTCCCAACACCCCTACCGCCGCCAAGCCGAGGCCGCCGTCAAGTAGTTGCTCGCCGACGGCGTCGAACTCGGGCAGCCGGCACCAGGCCCCACCCCCGCGGCCTCCACCCGCCCGTGCCCCACCGGCCCCACCGGCCGCCGACGCCAGGCCCCACCCCGACCCGCCCGAACGGAAGGAACCACCCCTGACCATCCACCCCGCCAACCTGCTGCCCGACGGCCGATGGGACGACCGGCTCTTCGAACTCGACCACAAAGGCCGCCGAGGCCACTACCGGGTGGTGCGCGGCCTCGGCGAACAGATCGGCACCGTGGAGAAACACGGCGGCGCCTGGATGCCCCGCAACGCTGCCGGAGCCTGGGTCGGAGCCGCCGCCGGCCAACGCGGCTACCTCACCCGCCAGGTCGCCGCCGTCGAACTGTCCATCACCGTCCCGCTCCCGCCCCCGGAAGAACTTGAGCAGTACCGGGTGACGCCAGGCCCCATCGGCGAGTCGTGACCGAGCGTGAGGCCAAGACACAGAGCACCGCCACATCCGATGGAGGCAGGGGTGCGGAGGCGAGCCGTCAGCCGAGGTATACCTTCTGCCACTCCAAGGACGTCATGGTCAGTGCGGCCTCGGCGAGGGTGCGCGCCGACTCGGTCTTGAGGCTGCCGAGGCTGCTGTCGATCCACGGCTGGACGTTCTGGTGGCCCTGCTCGCGGTACTCCACGGCCTGGATCAGGCACTCCAACTTGTCCGCGTCATGGGCGACGACGACTTCCAGGCTCTCGGCGTTCTCGTACTCCTCGACGATGGCCTGCACTCCGGCAACGACAGCCGGATGAGCGGCGCTGACCTGATCGGCGGTCACGCGTTCGTTCGAGGCCGCGGTGAGGTAGCGCCGGCCGATGTGGGGGATGTCGCTGACCCGGGTCTCCTGGGTGTCGTGGAAGAGGCACAGCAGCGCGACCTTGGCCGGGTCGGCCCCCTCCATCATCGCGAGCACTGCGCCCACGATGCCCGTCCGGAAGGAGTGCTCGGCGATCGTCTCAGGGTCCTTGACTCCGGCGATCCACCAGCCGGAGCGCTTCGCCCGCTTGAGCATGCCCGCCTCGAACAGGTAGCCGGCGGTGCCCTTCGCCTGCTTGTCGTCCGTCATCGCTGTCCTTCGCTGTTGGATCGGTTGTTATCGAATGGACGTACAGATCGTGTACTCGCCCGCACGGTCCAGCCGGATGGCGAACTGTCGCAGCAACGAGGAGGCGTCCCACGCAGGGCGTTCCTGCTCGGCCATGAAGTCATCGCTGGTCCGGGGACGTGAATCGAGCCCGAGCCAGTGAGCCCAGTAGTTCAGGTTCGCGGCTTCGAAGTCGTCGTTGTCGGTGATCGAGCGGGCGATGAAGTCCCGGAGCAACACGGGATCTCCCTTCCTCGCCAGTGCTGCCGCGACTGAACGCGCCTCGACCCAGCGGGGTGACCACCCCGAGCCCGCCGAGGGGATCCGCCCTCGACGCTGCATCCCGCCGAACCACTCGGCCACATCGCGGGCCCGGTCGTAGGAGGACAGGTACCAGACCTGCCGTCGAAGTAAGGCAGTCTCCTCACCCCCGCTCTCCACCAGGTCGGCGGTATGCCGGAGGTTGTCGAAGAATCGCGCGCGCATGTCCTGCCCGAGAAACGGCGCGGTGGAAACAGGCCCGCGTCGGGCGGCAGGGATGCTCAACTCGGCAGCCACCGCACCGGGCAGAACCTCGCTGACGGCCCAGCCGATCATGTGCGTGGTATCGCGAGTAAGCACCCACCCGGCCAATGGATGCTCCAGAACTTCGGCCCTCGCGGGCCTGAAGCGCAGTATCTCGCTGAGGACGAAGTCTGCGTCCATGGCAAGGCTGATCAGGTTGACCAGCCCACTTGGCGCGCCGAGCAGGATCAGCTTCCGGCGCAGCATTACCAGGTTCCCGGCTCGGGTGGAGGAGAGCGGCCGGCGGCCGGACTCCCAGCCCTGGACGGTGCTCTTGTCGATGCCCAGGTCTACGGCCAACTCGTCCTGAGTTCTCGGGATCTGTTCCCGGATGACCTTGAACAGGAAGCCGGAAATCACCCCTTCGGGGACCCTGACGACCTCGGACGGACTGTCAGTCAGTGTTTCGGTGCGCCTCGGCGGTGTCCGTCCAGCCATTCCTTCCCCCTTGGCCTCGGTCGTCCAGGTAACTCGTACTGGCAGTCCGTCGAACCCTGGATTCACCGGCCGTAACTTCATGACTACGGCATCGCCGGTGACGGCGGAAGCCTAGTGTCCTGCGCCTGAGATCCGTTGGCAGAAACGGGCGAGGGATCCCAGGATCTCTTCGGCGGACTTGGTCCATGTGAAGGGCCTGGGATCCT
>NZ_JBHWID010000004.1:334888-507730 GCF_042732175.1 Kitasatospora sp. NPDC059795 | reverse complement strand
GCGGCCTTGCGCAGGCGCCGGTTGTAGCCGGACTGCCCGGGCAGGTACGGGAACAGGTGCCGCAGGTGGATGGTGGCGTGGCGGATCCAGCGGCGCTCGGAGGCGAAGCCGAGCAGGGCCTGCATCACGGCCAGGGTGACCAGTTCGGCGTCGCTCAGCCGTGGCTCGAGGCCGATCGCGGGCCGCCACGGCGCCAGATGGGGCGATTCCTTCAGCAGGTCGTCGGTCTTCACGTAGAGTGCGGTCGCGAGGGAGTCCAGGTCAGGCGTCACAACCGACCTTTGGACTCCCTCGCGTCATTTCATGCACGCCAGCGAGCCCTTGGCATCAATCATCTAGACGGCGGGGACCAGCCCGAAGAGTTCGCCCAGCCGGCGGATCGTCGCGGGGGACTCGCGGTACAGGCCGGCCAGGTCCAGGCCCTCGTCACCCAGGATCATCAGCAGCGCCCGGTCGCCGATCGCCAGCACCACGACGTAGCCGCCGTTGCAGCGGGTGACGACGTCGCGCAGGCCGCCCAGGCCGACCTCGGCGGCGGTGCGCTGCCCGAGACCGAGCATGGCGGCCGACAGTGCGGCGGCCGACTCGGGGTGGACGGCTGCCGTGTCGGCGGCCACCAGCAGGCCGTCGGCGGTCGAGACCACACTCTCGGCGATCCCCATGACCCGCTCACGGAGGGACTTCAGCTCGGCGACGACTGCGGCGGGCGACGTCTGACTGCTCATGGTGCGCTCTTCTCGCTCTACTCGGTCTGTCAGGTCGATTCGGTGGGCACGGGCGGTGCGGCCTGCACGGACGGCCAGGTCCGCTCGGCCCGGCGCTCCGGCGTCCCGTCCGCGGCGACCGGGGCTCGACGCCCCGGAATCCGGCGCGGCAGTGGTCCGGTGACGCCCGGCGGCGGTCCGGCGGGCGGCGTGCGCAGGCCGATGGCCGGTCCGCCCGGGGCGGCGGGCGCCGGCTCCCGGTGGAGCAGGTGCCGGGCGTCCATCCGGACCAGGTCGAGCATCACCGCGAACACCCCGCGCCCGAGGGCGAATCCGAGGTCGCGGGCGGTACGTCGGCCGGTGGCCGCGACCAGCAGTTCCCGGTACCGGGCCGGAATCCCCGCCGTCGCCGCCCCGGCCTGCGCGGCGGGACGAATCCGGACCCGGGCCAGTGCGCCGGGCGGACTCCCGAGCCGGGTCAGCAGGGACACCCGCCGGGCGGTCTCCTCGAAGAGCCTTCGCGGTTCGATGCCCGGCCGCAGCGCGATCCGGGCGGGCGCGTCCGCCTCGGCGACCTGCCAGCCGCCGGGTCGGCTCAGCACCAGGGCGAAGGCCGCGTCGAACAGGGCGGACGCGCAGACGGTCTCCAGTTCGGCGGCGCCGATCGCCCCCCGGGCCACCAGCACCGCGCCCAGGTCCCCGTGGGCGCCCGAGGGAAGGTCGGCCACCGCGGCCGTCCAGTCCGCCTCGGCGATCCGACCGGACCTGAGCAGCAGCGTCCCGACGGCGGGGGCGCCGGGGGTCTCGATCGCGGTGATCAGCCCCCGCTCCAGGTGGATCGTGCCGCCAGGCGTGCTGGCGACGACGATCGAGCCGGTGAACTCCGCCCGGCGCAGCGTCAGCAGCAGGGCCGGAACGTTGCGCGCGGCGGACGGGTCGGACGGGTCCGCGGACCGCCCGGACCGGTCGGCGCCGCCCGGGGCATCGGTCACGTCAGCAGGCCCTTGGCCAGGTCGGCGCTCTGCCGGATCGCCAGGGCCAGATTGGTGCGGGTGCGGTCCAGCACGGTGGCCAGCAGCAACGGGTCGCCCCGACGCGGGACCAGCTGGACGACCTGGTGGTGGCGGGTGGTGGTGACCACCAGGCTCTCCAGCTCCCCCACGACCCCGGCCGCACCGAGCCCTTCGCCGACCAGCGCCACCAGTTCGGCGAGTTCGGCGCCCGTGCCCAGCGGCCGGTGCTCCCCGACGGCGTGGTGGCCGAGGCCCGAAACGGCGTCGACGACGACGGCGCCAACCGCCCCGGGGGAATCGAGCACCTCGGAGAGGGACGCTTCGAGTGCGCGCACCAGTACCCCTTCGCTTTCCGAACTCCTGCGCAGCGTACTTTATTGCACGAATCCCGCACGATGCCCCGGGGCAACTCTTCTTGCTAACTTGTCCCCTGCACACAGGAGTTCTGCCCGGAATTCACGCAAAGGACGAACAGCTCATGAACATTGACAGCGCGCTCGCGGAGGCCATGGGCATCGAGGGTGCCATCGGGGTGGCCCTGGTCGACTACGAGAGCGGCATGTCACTCGGGTTCCTCGGCGGCAGCCAGCAGCTCGACCTGGAAATCGCGGCAGCCGCGAACACCGAGGTCGTCCGGGCGAAGATGCGGGCGCTGGCCGCGCTGTCGATCGACGAGACCATCGAGGACGTCCTGATCACCCTGAGCGGCCAGTACCACCTGATCCGCCCGCTGGCCAGCAGCCAGGGCTCGCTCTTCCTCTACCTGGCGCTGGACCGCTCGCGCGGCAACCTGGCGCTCGCCCGGCACGGCCTCAAGCGGATCGAGTCCTCCCTGGCGATCTAGCGCCTGTCCGGTCGGACCGGCCCTGGGCCCGTTCTCCCGGGGCATTCCCGGCGGGAGCGGGCCGGGCAAAAGACCGGGCGGTGAAACAATGCGTGAGGGTCCGACTACTGCGGGCCAGATCGGGGAATTCCGGCCAGGAATTCCGCCGGTGCGGGCCGGGAAATGGCGTGACTTTCCGGTGACCGACCGTCATGTCCGCCCCGGTGTTCCGCCGTTCCCCTGCGGGGCGGCCGGCGGAACACCGGGGCGGCGGAGCCGTCAGCGGCGGCGGACGCCCGACGCCAGGTCGGCGGCCAGCTCCCGGACGGCGGTCAGGCCGGCCTCCGGGTCGGCGGCCTCCAGCAGGCGCTTGACGAACGCGGAGCCGACGATCACGCCGTCCGCGAAGGCCGCGACCTCGGCGGCCTGCTCGGCGTTGGAGACGCCCAGGCCGACGCAGACCGGCAGCGGCGTGGTGGCGCGGGTGCGGGCCACCAGGTCCTCGGCCAGGTTGCCGACCGCGGAACGGGTGCCGGTGACGCCCATCACGGCGGCGGCGTAGACGAAGCCGGAGCCGGCCGCGGTGACCTCGGCCAGGCGGGCGTCCTTGGAGGACGGGGCGACCACGAACACGGTGTCCAGGCCGTGCTCCTCGGCGGCCTTGCGCCACTCCGCGGACTCCTCGACCGGCAGGTCGGGCAGGATGCAGCCCGCGCCGCCGGCCGCGGCCAGGTCGGCCGCGAACCGGGCCACGCCGTAGCGGTCGACCGGGTTCCAGTACGTCATCACCAGCACCGGCGTGGCCGGGTGGGCGGCGGCGACCTCGGCGACGGTGCGCAGCACGTCCTTGATCTTCACGCCGCCGCGCAGCGCGATGTCGTCGGCGGTCTGGATGACCGCGCCGTCCAGCACCGGGTCGGAGTGCGGCAGGCCGACCTCGACGACGTCGCAGCCGCCCTCGATCAGCGCGTTGATCGCGGCGATGCCGCCGTCGACGGTCGGGAAGCCGGCCGGCAGGTAGCCGATCAGGGCGGCCCGGCCCTCGGCCTTGGCGGCGGCGAGGGTGGTGGTGAGCTGGGTGTCGGCCATGATCAGTTGGTCCCCTCGGCGTCGTCGTAGAGGCCGAAGTACTCGGCTGCGGTGTGCATGTCCTTGTCGCCACGGCCGGAGAGCGAGACCAGGATGGTCGCCTCCGGGCCCAGCTCGCGTCCGAGTTCGAGCGCGCCGGCCAGGGCGTGCGCGGACTCGATGGCCGGGATGATGCCCTCGGTGCGGGACAGCAGCCGCAGCGCCTCCATCGCGGCACGGTCGGTGACCGGACGGTACTCGGCCCGGCCGGTGTCCTTCAGCCAGGCGTGCTCGGGGCCGACGCCCGGGTAGTCCAGGCCGGCCGAGATCGAGTGCGACTCGATGGTCTGGCCGTCCTCGTCCTGCAGCACGTAGGTGCGCGAGCCGTGCAGCACGCCCGGGTCGCCCTTGGTCAGGGTGGCGGCGTGCCGGGGGGTGTCGGCGCCGTCGCCGGCCGCCTCGAAGCCGACCAGGCGCACGCCCGCGTCCGGGATGAACTCGTGGAAGATGCCCATCGCGTTGGAGCCGCCGCCGACGCAGGCGACCACCGCGTCGGGCAGCCGCCCGGTGCGCTCCAGCACCTGGCGGCGGGCCTCGACGCCGATCACGCGGTGGAAGTCGCGCACCATCATCGGGAACGGGTGCGGGCCGGCCACGGTGCCGAACAGGTAGTGGGTGGAGTCGACGTTGGCGACCCAGTCGCGGAACGCCTCGTTGATGGCGTCCTT
This sequence comes from Kitasatospora sp. NPDC059795, assembly GCF_042732175.1. Taxonomy (NCBI): domain Bacteria; kingdom Bacillati; phylum Actinomycetota; class Actinomycetes; order Kitasatosporales; family Streptomycetaceae; genus Kitasatospora; species Kitasatospora sp. NPDC059795. The sequence goes on along the minus strand of NZ_JBHWID010000004.1, from coordinate 503,394 downwards.
CAGGGTGCGGCTGCCGGAGGTGACCGGGATCACCTCGGCGCCCAGCATCCGCATCCGGGCGACGTTCAGGGCCTGCCGCTTGGTGTCGACCTCGCCCATGTAGACGGTGCAGTCGAGGCCGAACAGCGCGCAGGCGGTGGCGGTGGCCACGCCGTGCTGGCCGGCGCCGGTCTCGGCGATGATCCGGGTCTTGCCCATCCGGCGGGTCAGCAGCGCCTGGCCCAGCACGTTGTTGATCTTGTGCGAGCCGGTGTGGTTGAGGTCCTCGCGCTTGAGCAGCACCCGCGCCCCGCCGGCCTCGGCGGAGAAGCGGTGGACGTCGGTCAGCGGGCTGGGCCGACCGGTGTAGTCCTTCAGCAGGGTGTCGAGTTCGGCGGCGAACGACGGGTCGGCCTTGGCCTTCTCGTACTCCTCGGCGACCTGCTCGACGGCGGCGACCAGCGCCTCCGGGATGAAACGGCCGCCATAGGCGCCGAAGTAACCGCGAGCGTCCGGGACTTGGGTACCCGGAACGTTGAGCTCGGACATGGACAGTCCTCTGTCTGGAAGTGGACGGCGTGAAGATGGAACGGGCGGCCCGGGCCTGTCCGGCCGATCTTGCCGGGCGCGCGACGCCGGATCATCCCGCCTGGAAGCACCGACAAACCATCCAAGTACACCCAGTACGAGGACGGTTCGCCGGCACTCCCAGCCGGGCGCCCGACGCCGCGCGCCTTTCCGACAAGATCGACCGGACAGGCCCGCTCAGCCGCAGGTTCCGCGCCATCGACGTCCGGGGACCTGTCCGGGCTCGCAGCCGATCACGTACCGCACCCGCCGCCCCAGCACCCGGCGTGCGGGCGCGCGGCAGCCGCGCGGGCGGCAACCGGGGGCGAGGCGGACGGCGATCGACATGGCGGAGGGTCAGCCCCGTCCGTTGTTGCGCAGCGCCGGGTGGGCGCCGGCGGCGACCAGGTCGGCGACGGCGGTCCGCGGGTCGCGGCCGGTCACCAGGGCCTCGCCGACCAGCACCGCGTCGGCGCCCTGGTTGGCGTAGGTGATCAGGTCGTGCGGGCCGCGCACCCCGGACTCGGCGACCTTGACGATGTGCGCCGGGATGGCGTCCACCACGTTGCCGAAGGTGTTCCGGTCGACCTCAAGGGTCTTCAGGTTGCGGGCGTTGACGCCGATGATCTTCGCGCCGGCGTCCACCGCGCGGGCGATCTCCTCCTCGTCGTGCACCTCGACCAGCGGGGTCAGCCCGATCGACTCGGCCCGCTCGATGAGCGAGACCAGCGCCGGCTGCTCCAGCGCGGCGACGATCAGCAGCGCCAGGTCCGCGCCGTGCGCGCGGGCCTCCCACAGCTGGTAGGCGGTGACGATGAAGTCCTTGCGCAGGATCGGGGTCTCGACCGCGGCACGCACCGTGTCCAGGTCGGCCAGCGAGCCGCCGAAGCGGCGCTGCTCGGTGAGCACGCTGATCGCGGCGGCGCCGCCGGCCGCGTAGTCGACCGCCAGCGCGGCCGGGTCGGCGATCGCCGCCAGCGCGCCCTTGGACGGGCTGGAGCGCTTGACCTCGCAGATCACCCGGACACCGTCGCCGCGCAGCGCGGCCACGCCGTCCTTCGCCTCGGGTGCCTTGGCGGCGAGCTCCTTGAGCTCGTCCAGGGAGGTCCGGGCCTGGCGCTCCGCGAGGTCCTGCCGGACCCCGTCGATGATCTCGTCGAGCACAGTCACGCGTGCGCCCCCATCGTGTATCGCTGGTGTGGCCGGGGGCACAGGTGCACGCCCTCGGCCTTTCGATGGTATCGGGCCCGGGGGGCGCACTGCGCACCAGTCCGGCGCACGTCTCGCTCTGCGGACCGTCCGACGGGCCGCTCACACCGCCGGGGGCGCGAGTCCGGCGCCGATCGGCAGGTTGCGGACCACCGCGAACACGGCCAGCGCGACCATCAGCAGCACGGTCTGCCGGCCGGTCAGCCGGACCCCGGCGGGGCGGCCGCGCACCGCCCGCACCGTCCAGCGCACCCACAGGGCCAGCGCGGCCAGCGCCAGCAGCGTCACCATCAGGTTGTCGTGGCCGGCGGTCAGCAGATCGCCCCTGGTCAGCGCATGCACGCAGCGCAGGCCGCCGCAACCGGGGCACCACCAGCCGGTGGCCTGCAGCAGCGGGCAGACCGGGTAGTGGCCGGGCGTGTTCGGGTCGACGGCGCCGACGAACGCGGTGGGCATCGCCACCGCGGCCAGCGCCGCCAGCGGGCGGACCAGGCGGCGCGGTACCGAGCCGGAGTCGGGGGCAGTGCCGGGTTCGGGGGCGGCAGGAGCGTTCACGGGCACGATTGTGCCCGGGTCGACCCGGAACCCGTCCCGGAAAACGCCGAACGGCGGGCCGGGGGCCCGCCGTCCGTACCGTGCTCGACCGAGGTCAGGCCGCGGAGACCGCGGCGCGCTCCTCGGTGGTCACCGGCGCGAAGTTCTTGCTGGGCTGCTTGCCCATGCCTGCCATCGACATCGCCTTGCCGACCACGCCGCCGATCAGGACCACGGCGAGGCCCGCGATGGTCAGCACGACGCTCGGCATGATCATGGCCACGCCGGCCACGCAGAAACCGACGAAGGAAATGACCACGCCGGTCCACGCGGCGGGGTTGTGGCCGTGCGCTGCTGAAGCCATCTTGATGCTGCTCCTTGTTTCTCCTGGGCCCCGGTCGGGCGGTCCTGGGGGGCGTTCGCTCGACGGGTTGACGCTTCCATTGTGCCGGGCCGAACACGGCGTCCCCAAGCGGGGGCCGCCGTGGTCCCGAGCACACTCAGCCGGTCGGGTCCTCGCCGCGGTCCAGCGCCTTCCACAGGTCGGCGGGGCTGCCGCCGACCGGCCCGGCCGGACGCCGCCGGGTCGGGGCCTCGTAACGGGCGCCCATGGCGGGCCAGTTCCGGCCGAACCGCAGCGTCAGCAGGCCGGCCACGACCAGCAGCAGTCCGCCCGCCAGCGCCACCCACGGCCAGCCGGTGCGGGTGATCTGCTCGGCGTGCGCGCTGGCCAGCCCGAGCTGCCCGGCGGCGAGGTCGTGCAGGCCGGCGGTCTCGGTGCGGCCGATCAGCGCCCCGGCGACCGCGCCGATGCCCGCCAGCGCCATCAGCAGGCCCACCAGCATCCGGGCCCGGCCGCGCACCGCGAACACCGCGACGGCGGCGGCCATCGCCACCAGCGCCGTGCCGGTCGGCAGGCCGGTCAGCTTGCTGCCCGAGGCGGAGATCGCGATCCGGCCGCCGACCGAGCCGGGCGCGATCCCTTCCGCCCAGGTGCGGCCGGCGGCGGTCAGCACCAGGGTGGCGCCGAGCGCGGTCAGCAGCAGCATCAGCGCGAGGGTGCCGCGGGACGACGTGGGGGCGGGGGCAGTCTCACTCACCCGACCAGTGTCCCCGACCGCACGCCGACGCCCGCCACCGGCCCCGGCGGCCGGTCAGCGCAGGGTGTTGGCGGCGGCGACCGCCCGCAGCACCGCCTTGGCCTTGTTGCGGCACTCGGTGTCCTCGGCGTGCGGGTCGGAGTCGGCGACCACGCCCGCCCCGGCCTGCACGTACGCGGTGCCGCCGCGGATCACCGCGGTGCGGATCGCGATCGCGGTGTCCGAGTCGCCCGCGAAGTCCAGGTAGCCGACGCAGCCGCCGTACAGGCCGCGCCGGGTCGGCTCCAGCTCCTCGATGATCTGCATCGCGCGCGGCTTGGGCGCACCCGACAGCGTCCCGGCCGGGAAGCAGGCGGTGAGCACGTCCAGCGCGCTGCGGCCCTCGGCGACCTTGCCGGTGACGGTGGAGACGATGTGCATCACGTGGCTGTAGCGCTCGACCGCCATGAACTCCACCACCTCGACCGAGCCCGGCGCACAGACCCGGCCCAGGTCGTTGCGGCCCAGGTCGACCAGCATCAGGTGCTCGGCCCGCTCCTTCGGGTCGGCCAGCAGCTCGGCGGCCAGCTCGGCGTCCTCCAGCGCGGTCGCGCCGCGGTGCCGGGTGCCGGCGATCGGGTGCACCATCGCCTCGCCCTCGGCGACCTTGACCAGCGCCTCCGGACTGGAGCCGACCACGTCGAAGCCGCCCTCCGCGCCGCCGTCCGGGCCGGGGAAGCGGAACAGGTACATGTACGGGCTGGGGTTGGTGGTGCGCAGAACGCGGTAGACGTCCAGCGCGGACGCCTCGCAGGGCGCCTCGAAACGCTGCGAGGGCACCACCTGGAACGCCTCGCCGGCCCGGATCCGCTCCTTCACCACCTCCACCGCCTTGCGGTAGGGCGCGCCGCCGAACGGCGAGTGCGCCTCCACCTCGGTCGGCGTCCAGGTGGCCAGGCCCGGCTCGACGGGGCGGCGCAGGTCGGCCTCCATCGCGTCCAGCCGGGCCACCGCGTCGGCGTGCGCCTCGTCCACGCCGGTCGCCAGGTCGTTGTGGTTGACGGCGTTGGCGATCAGCAGCACGGTGCCGTCGGAGTGGTCGAGCACCGCCAGGTCGGTGGCCAGCAGCAGCGTCAGCTCGGGCAGCTTCAGGTCGTCCGGGGTGAGGTTCGGCAGGTTCTCCAGCCGGCGGACCACGTCGTAGCCGAGGTAGCCGACCAGGCCGCCGGTGAGCGGCGGCAGGCCGTCGTCCGGGTGCCGGGGGGTGTGCAGGGCCGCCAGCGTGGCCCGCAGCACCTCCAGCGGGTCGCCGGAGGTCGGGATGCCGACCGGGGGCTCGCCCAGCCAGCGCGCGCCGCCGTCCGGCCCGACCGTCAGCACCGCGCCGGAACGCACCCCGACGAACGAGTACCGGGACCAGCTGCCCTGCTCGGCGGACTCCAGCAGGAACGTGCCGGGCCGCTCGGCCGCCAGGCTGCGGTACACGCCGATCGGAGTGAGGCCGTCCGCGAGGAGCCGGCGGGTGACGGGAATGACCCGGGTGTCTGCGGCGAGCGCGCGGAAAGCCTCAAGTTCCATGGGGCACCGATCGGTTGTGTCGGACGGATGTGTGGGACAGGCTAGCGGGACAGCGGCAGCACGTCGGCGTCGAAGCACGTCCGCTCACCGGTGTGGCAGGCCGCGCCGACCTGGTCGACCTTGACCAGCAGGGTGTCGCCGTCGCAGTCCAGCGCGACGTGCTTCACGTGCTGCACGTGGCCGGAGGTGTCGCCCTTCACCCAGTACTCGTTGCGACTGCGGCTCCAGTACGTGCAGCGGCCGGTGGTCAGCGTGCGGTGCAGCGCCTCGTCGTCCATCCAGCCGAGCATCAGCACCTCACCGGTGTCGTACTGCTGGGCGACGGCGGGCACCAGGCCGTCCGGGGTGCGCTTGAGACGGGCGGCGATCGCCGGGTCCAGGGCGGTGCTGCCGGGGGCGGCGGGGTTGGTCGACATGCCGTCCATTCTCGCAGGACGCCCCGGCCTGCCCCGGCGACCTCGGCCGGGCGGTAGTTTGACCCCCGACAAACAACAGAACTGCTCAGCACGATGGGGGATTTGCCGGGTGAGTCAGTACCAGTCGCAACCACTGCCGACCGCCGCGTTCGGTCACTACCTGCTCCAGCGGACGGCGGGCGAACACCTCCACCCCGGCGAGCCGATGATCGGCGCCTGGGCGATGAAGCTGGACCGCCTCGCACCGCTCTGGTGGGACCGCGACATCGTCCGCGCCGCGAGCCACGCCCCGCTGGCCTGGATCTACAACTTCTTCGTCAGGTTCTGGTACGGCTTCCTGCTGCACCTGATGCCGCGCTGGTTCGTCGTCCTGTTCATGCCGAGGATCTACCTGCTGCGCCCGTACGGCCTGTCGCTGACCCGCCGCGCCTACCGGGCGCTCCGCCGCCCGCTGCACGGCGGCTCGCTGAACGGCGACGAGGGCACCACGGCGTGGCAGTTCTGGCGGGCGGTGCGCACCACGCCCGGCGAGAAGCTGCGGGCCGACCACGACTACTTCACGGTGCTGCTGACGGACCGCCGCCTGCTGGTCCTCGCCCGCTGGACCACCATGCAGCACACCCAGCACTACCGGGCCGTCCCGCTGTACGAACTCCCGTTCGGCAGCTGGTGGTTGCGCCCCGACACCCCGAACGACGTGTGGGCCGCCCGACAGGACCTGCTGTTCGCGGACGGCTCCTGGATCGCCCTGGACTTCGAGGACTCCGCCGAGCGCGAGGCGTTCCGCAACGCGACGGCGGGGCGCTGACCGTACGGCCGGGCCCCGCCGTCGCCCCGGCGGCGGGGCCGGTCAGCCGAAGGCGGTCGCGATCCGCGACTCGTCCACCCGGTACGGCGCCGGGTCGTGGGCCAGGCCCACGTCGTGCAGGAGCTCCTGCTTGATCGCTTCCTTGTTGACGTCGCTCTTCAGGCCTTCCTTGGCCACCGCCAGCGAGGACTGGCCGGCCGCCTTCAGGCTGCCCTTCCAGGTGCCGTCGCCGCGCTGAAGGTTGTCGTCGTCCTCGATGCCCAGGGCGTGGTCGAAGCCCTGCTGCACCTGCTCCGTGATCTTCCCGTCCGCGTACTTGGCCGCCTTCGCGGCGAGGCCCTCGCCCTCCTCCAGCGACCGCAGTCCCTCGAACGCGGTCTTCACGCTCTTGAGCTCGGTCATCGCCTTGCGCGCCGACTCGATGTTGCGCACCGCCTTCACGGCGCTGCCCAACTCCTTGAGCGCCTTCAGCAGTTCCTCCAGCTTCTTGGCCAGCGTGGTGGAGACCTTCGCCACCCGGGCCACGAAGACGGCGACCTCCGCCTCCGTGATCAGCGCGTCCGCGATCAGGCCGATGCCCATGGTGACCACCGCGATCACCGCCTCCGCGGCCAGCGACACGATCAGCGCCTCGATCGCCTCGCTGATGATCTGGATGACCATTCCCTCGGCCATCGCGCACTCCTGCGCGGCCGAGTTGATGATCTGCGCGGTGTCGTGCATCCCCTTCGCGGTCTGGTCGAGCGCGTCCGCGACCTCGCCCATGTGACCGCCGAACGCGTCGCTGGCGCTGCCCGCCCAGTCCGCGGAGAGCGGCACCGCGCCGCCGCGCAGCTCGGCCGCGACCGACTGGACGGCGTGCGCCTGCGCCTGCCACTCCTCGGCGGCGGCGTTCAGCTGCGCGAGGTCGCCGGTGACCTTCTCCAGCATGTCCATCAGGCCGGACTGCTCCAGCGCCCACACGACCGCCTCGTCGAGCATCCCGCCCAGACCGTTCCGGTCCGGGTGGTTCGCCGGGTCGAGGTTCGCCATCGCCGCCTCGACCCGGGCGTGCGCCCAGGCATAGGCGTCGCTCTGCCGCTCCATGATGCCCACCGACGACGGGCCGTAGCCGATCATCTCGTGGCCGTTGCGCCCCGCCGCAGCCATACCGGCCTGCGCGGCCGCCGCACCGATGATCGAGCCGACCCCGCCACCGGTCCCGCCACCCGCCTCGCCGCCGGCGGCACCGCCCTCACCGACACCGTCCAGCCCGGTCGACGGCGAAGCGCCGGCACCCGGTGCCGGGTCCTTGGGGCCGAACAACTGGTCGCCCACCCAGTCGCCGGCACGCTGGCTCACGCTGTCGATGACGGTCGAAGCCCCGTCCTTCAGCTTGCCCTTGAACCACCCGTCCCGCGGATCGATCGGCCCGACCCCGGGCTCGCCGTCCCCGGCATCGCCCGCCGGGTGCTGCGGTGCCTGCGGCTGTGGCTGGGGATGCGTCGGCTGCGGCTGCTGCGGGACGTGCGTCGGCTGCGGCGGCTGCGGCTGCTGCGGGACGTGCGGCGGCGCCGGCGTCTGCGGCACGCGCGCCGCCGCCCCTCCCTGCCCCTGCCCCGGGCGGGGCAGCGTCCGCGGATCCGTCACCGGAGTCGACGGGGTCGACGGCTTGGACCGGCCCTGCGACGTCGGCGCCTTCGTGGAGGTCTTCGCCTTGTCGGAGGAGGGACTCCCCATTACTGCCCACCGCCCATCGTGCGCACCACGTAGTCCTCGTGGTCCTGGTAGTTCTGCGAGACGCCCGTCAGCCCCTCCGAGGTGCCGCTGACGGCGCTGCCGAGCGCGCCGATGTTCTCCCGGTTGGCGCTCGCGTGCTCCTCGTACGCCGACGCCAGGTGCTGGGCGTTCGGCAGGTGTCCGAAGGCATCGGACGAGATGGTGATCGCGGCGGTGACCGACGCGATCCTGCTCAGCTGTTCGGACTGCTCCGCGAGCAGTGACGCATATCGGTCGAGTGCGCCAGGTTCCACCCGAAACCCGCTGTCCCCCATGGCAGTTGCCCTCCCTCGGCGACCTTGTACAACAAGCCGGTCATCCTACTGATCCGCATGCAAAGGCTTGGCAAACAGATGTCCGAAAAGCACTGACGCGGCACCCTCCCCGCCCTCACAATGGCGGTGGAACAAGGGGGTTGGCATGACTGGCCGACAGAAGACCGTCCTGGGCACGGTGGTGGCGGTCGTTCTCGCCGCTCTGGCCGCCGTCCTGCTGTGGCCCGAGCCGCAGCGCCCGGCCGCTGCCGCGCCCCCGCCTCCCCCCAGTTCCTCCCCGGCACCTTCACCGAGTCCGACCAAGACGATTCCCTACCCGTACTTCACGCCGGGGACGTGCTTCCAGGTGCCGCGGCTCAGCAACGTGCAGCAGCCCACGGCCGTCCCGTGCGACCAGCAGCACGACGCGGAGGCGATCGCCAACGCGGTCCTCCCGGACGGCCTGGCGGATCTGCCGGCGATCTTCCGCAGCATGACGGACCTGTGCAAGGAGCCGACCAAGCAGGCCCTGGCCCGCACCACCGACGGCCCCCGGCACGGAACGTCGGTGGGTCTGCCGCTGGAGTTCTACCGACAGGGCGAGCGCGGAGTCACCTGCGCCCTGACGTTCAAGGCCTGACCCGCTGCGTAGGCTGTGCGGCATGTCGAGCCTTGCACGGGCCGAGCGTGCCCGTCTTTCCGGATTGTTGTCGGCGGCCGGCCCGGACGGGCCGACCTTGTGCGAGGGGTGGCTGACCAGGGATCTGGTGGCCCATCTGGTGGTGCGGGAGGGCCGGCCGGACGCGGCGGCCGGGATCAGGGTGCGGCCGCTCGCGGGCTGGACGCGGCGGGTGCAGGACCGCGCGGCGGCCCGCCCGTACGGGGAGTTGGTGAAGTCCTTCCGCTCGGGCCCGCCGGCCTTCTCGCCGTTCAACCTGCCGGGTGTGGACGAGGCGGCGAACCTGCTGGAGTACTTCGTGCACGCGGAGGACGTCCGCCGGGCGGTGCCGTTCGAACCGGAGGAGCCGAAGGCCGAGCTGGTCGAGGCGCTGTGGCGGCGGGTGCCGGTGGCGGCCCGGCTGGGCGAGTCGCGGCCGTCGGTGTCGTTGCGGCTGACGCGCCCGGACGGCCGGGAGGTGACGGTCCGTCGGCACGATCGGCCGCTGGTGACGGTGACCGGGGAGCCCGGCGAGCTGGTGCTGTTCCTGTTCGGGCGGGGCGGGAAGGCCGCGGTGACGGTGGAGGGCGAGCCGGAGGCGGTCGCCGAGCTGGCCGAGGCCCTGCCGCTGCCGGAGGACTGACGGCGCGTCGGCCGCCGCCGCCCCGGCCGGAGGTGCCAGCCTGAGCGGTGGCCCCGCCCACCCCGTCCTCCCTGGAGCACCCATGGTCAGCACCGATTTCCGGACCGGATCGCCGAACTGGATCGACCTCGGCAGCCCGGACCTCGCCGAGTCCGAGCTGTTCTACGGCGCGGTGTTCGGCTGGACCTTCGAGTCGGGCGGCCCGGACGCCGGCGGCTACGGCTTCTTCCGCAACGAGGGCCGCACCGTCGCGGCGGCCGGCCCGCTGACCGAGGCGGAGGCGCTGCCCGCCTGGACGGTGTACTTCCGCACCGAGGACGCCGACGCCACGGCAGCGGCCGTCGCCGAGGCCGGCGGCACGGTACGGGTGCCGCCGTCGGATGTCATGGCGGAGGGCCGGTTCGCCCAGTTCACCGACCCGACGGGCGGCAACTTCGCGGTCTGGCGGCCCGGGCGGACCCGCGGCCTGGAGGCCGTCCGGGAGCCCGGGGCGCTGTGCTGGGCGGAGCTGCACACCTCCGACCTGGCCAAGGCGCTGCGCTTCTACCAGCGGCTGTTCGGCTGGCGGACGCGCGCCAGCGAGGTGCCGGGCGTCGACTACACGGTGCTGTGCACCGCCGAGGGCTCGGACCCGTTCGAGGCGTCCTTCGGCGGCGCGGCGGGCGTCCATCCGCGGGTGAACGTCGGCTGGCTGGTGCACTTCGCGGTCGCGGACGCGCTGCTGACCACCGATCAGGTCCGCAAGGCCGGCGGGAGCATCGTGATCCCTCCGGAGCAGGTCCCGACGGTGGGCCGGGTCGCGGTGCTGGCGGACCCGTTCGGCGCGCAGTTCGCGATCCTGGAGCCGGAGCCCCGCCGGTAGAAGGCGGAGCCCCGCCGGTAGAAGCCCGCCGGTAGAAGGCGGAGCCCACCGGTGGGCCGGCGGGCTCCGCGAAGGATCAGCGGACGGGGTGCCCGGTGGTCCGCAGTTCGTCCTTGACCTGCCCGATCGTCAGGTCGCCGAAGTGGAAGACGCTGGCGGCGAGCACCGCGTCGGCGCCGGCGTCGACGGCGGGCGCGAAGTCGGCGAGCTTGCCGGCCCCGCCGGAGGCGATGACGGGCAGCGAGACGGCCTTGCGGACGGCCCGGATCATCTCCAGGTCGTAGCCGTCCTTGGTGCCGTCGGCGTCCATCGAGTTCAACAGGATCTCGCCGGCGCCGAGTTCGGCCGCGCGCACCGCCCACTCGACGGCGTCCAGGCCGGTGCCCTGCCGTCCGCCGTGGGTGGTGACCTCGTAGCCGGAGGCGGTCTCGGTGCCCTCGCCGCAGCGCCGGGCGTCGACCGACAGGACCAGCACCTGGCGGCCGAAGCGCTGCGCGATCTCGCGGATCAGTTCGGGGCGGGCGATCGCCGCGGTGTTGACGCCGACCTTGTCGGCGCCGGCCCGCAGCAGCTTGTCGACGTCCTCGACGGCGCGCACGCCGCCGCCGACGGTGAGCGGGATGAAGACCTGCTCGGCGGTGCGGCGGACCACGTCGTAGGTGGTCTCCCGGGAGCCGGACGAGGCGGTGATGTCGAGGAAGGTCAACTCGTCGGCGCCCTGGGCGTCGTAGAGCTTGGCGAGCTCGACCGGGTCGCCGGCGTCGCGCAGGTTCTGGAAGTTGACGCCCTTGACGACGCGTCCGGCGTCCACGTCCAGACAGGGGATGACGCGTACTGCGAGTGTCACGACTGTGTGCCTTCCAGGGTGCGGGCCAGGCCGGGGCGGTGGGCCTCCACCTCGACCTCGACCATCATGCGGGAGTCGGTCAGGCCCTCGACCACCACCATCGTGGTGACCGGCCGGACCTGGTCGAAGATTTCCTTGTGGGCGCGGCCGACCGCGTCGCAGTCCCGGACGTGGGTGAGGTACATCCGGGTGCGGACCACGTCGGTGGCGGTGAGTCCGTAGTGGTCGAGCGCGTCGAAGGCCACCTTGAAGGCGGCGATCGTCTGCTCGTACGGGTCGCCCTCGGCGAGGGTGACGCCGTCCTCGTAGGCGGTGCAGCCCGCGACCAGGACGAAATCCCCGGCTGCCACCGCCCGGGAGCTCCCGTACGCGTCCTCCCAGGGGGACTTTCCGGAGTGGCGGGCGGTGGTGGCCGGGGTTTCGTCGGTCATCGGGACACAGCCTCCAGGGCCTCTTCGAGGGTGAACTTCTGCTCGTAGAGGGCCTTGCCGACGATCGAGCCCTCGACGCCCTCCGGCACCAGGGTGGCGATCGCGCGCAGGTCGTCGAGCGACGACACGCCGCCGGAGGCGACCACGGGGCGGTCGGTGGCGGCGCAGACGTCGCGCAGCAGCTGCAGGTTGGGGCCGGTCAGGGTGCCGTCGCGGTTGACGTCGGTGACCACGTAGCGGGAGCAGCCCTCGGCGTCCAGGCGGGCCAGGACGTCGAACAGCTGGCCGCCGTCGCGGGTCCAGCCGCGGCCGCGCAGGGTGGTGCCGACCACGTCCAGGCCGACGGCGATCTGGTCGCCGTGCTCGGCGATCACCTTGGCGACCCACTCGGGGCTCTCCAGCGCGGCGGTGCCGAGGTTGACCCGGGTGCAGCCGGTGGCGAGCGCGGCGGCCAGCGACTCGTCGTCGCGGATGCCGCCGGACAGCTCGACCTTGATGTCGAGGCGGCCGGTGACCTCGCGGAGCAGGTCGCGGTTGCTGCCGGTGCCGAACGCGGCGTCCAGGTCGACCAGGTGCAGCCACTCGGCGCCGGCGTTCTGCCAGGCCAGGGCGGCGGCGAGCGGCTCGCCGAAGGAGGTCTCGGTGCCGGAGGCGCCCTTGACCAGGCGGACGGCCTGCCCGTCGCGGACGTCGACGGCGGGCAGCAGTTCGAGGCGGTTGGTCATGATCCGTTGGTCTCCCAAGTCGGAGGGCGTCAGAGAGTGTCGACCCAGTTGGTCAGCAGGGCGGCGCCGGCGTCGCCGGACTTCTCGGGATGGAACTGGGTGGCCCACAGCGGACCGTTCTCCACCGCGGCGACGAACGGCTGCCCGTGGGTGGTCCAGGCCACCTTGGGGGCGCGGATCTTCTCCGAGTGGGTCTCCAGCACCCAGTGCCGCACGCCGTAGGAGTGCACGAAGTAGAACCGGGTGTCGGCATCCATCCCGGCGAACATCCGGGTGTCGGCGGGGGCGTCGACGGTGTTCCAGCCCATGTGCGGGACGACGGGCGCGTCCAGCGGCTCGACCACGCCGGGCCACTCGTCGCAGCCGTCGGTCTCGACGCCGTGCTCGACGCCCTTCTCGAACAGGATCTGCATGCCGACGCAGATGCCCAGCACCGGGCGGCCGCCGGCCAGCCGCCGTCCGACGATCTGCTCGCCGCGCACCGCCTTCAGGCCGCGCATGCACGCCTCGAAGGCGCCCACGCCGGGCACCAGCAGGCCGTCGGCGTCCATCGCCTGCTGGAAGTTCGAGGTGACGGTGACGTTCGCACCGGTCCGCTCGACGGCGCGCTGGGCGGAGCGCAGGTTGCCGGAGCCGTAGTCCAGCACCACCACGTTCTTGGTCATGTCGCGGAGCTCCTAGAAGCGCAGGATGCCGGCGGCCAGGCACATGGCCGAGGCGAAGGCGAGGACGAGGATCACGCTCTTCGGCTTGTCCTGCTTCCAGAACGAGTAGACGCCGGTGGCGACGAAGATGCCGAGGAAGATCAGAACCGTCGCCATCAGAGGGCGCCCTTCGTGGACGGGAGGATGCCCTCGGCGCGTGGGTCGCGCTCGGAGGCGTAGCGCAGCGCCCGGGCCAGCGCCTTGAACTGGCACTCCACGATGTGGTGAGCGTTGCGGCCGTACGGCACGTGCACGTGCAGCGCGATCTGGGCCTGCGCGACGAAGGACTCCAGGATGTGTCGGGTCATCGTGGTGTCGTACGAGCCGATCATCGGGGCGATGCCCTCGGGCTCGCTGTGCACCAGGTACGGGCGGCCCGACAGGTCGACCGTGACCTGCGCCAGCGACTCGTCCAGCGGGACGGTGCAGTTGCCGAACCGGTAGATGCCGACCTTGTCGCCGAGCGCCTGCTTGAAGGCGGCGCCGAGGGCGAGGGCGGTGTCCTCGATGGTGTGGTGGGTGTCGATGTGCAGGTCGCCGTCGGTCTTCACGGTGAGGTCGAAGAGGCCGTGGCGGCCGAGCTGGTCGAGCATGTGGTCGTAGAACCCGACGCCCGTGGAGACGTCCGTCCTGCCGGTTCCGTCGAGGTCGATCTCGACCAGGACGGAGGTCTCCTTGGTGGTGCGTTCGACGCGGCCGATACGGGACATTGCGGGGTTACAGCTCCTTGATTGCAGCGGACACGGCGGCCAGGAAGGCGTCGTTCTCGGCGGGGGTGCCGGCGGTGACGCGCAGCCACCCGGGCACGCCGTTGTCGCGGACCAGCACGCCCCGGTCGAGGATCGACTGCCACACCGCGTGGGTGTCGGCGAAGCGGCCGAACTGGATGAAGTTGGCGTCCGAGTCGGTCACGTCGAGGCCCAGCTCGCGCAGCGCGACCACCAGCCGGTCGCGCTCGGACTTCAGCTGCTCGACGTAGCCGAGCAGCGTGTCGGTGTGCTCCAGGCAGGCCAGCGCCGTGGCCTGGGTGACGGCCGACAGGTGGTAGGGCAGCCGGACCAGCTGCACCGCGTCCACCACCGCCGGGTCCGCGGCCAGGTAGCCGAGCCGCAGGCCGGCCGCGCCGAACGCCTTCGACATGGTGCGCGAGACCACCAGGTTGGGGCGGCCCTCCAGCAGCGGCAGCAGCGAGTCGCGGTGCGAGAACTCGACGTACGCCTCGTCCACCACCACCAGGCTGGGCCGGGCGGCCTGCGCGGCCTCGTACAGCGCGAGCACGGTGTCGGCCTCGACGGCGGTGCCGGTCGGGTTGTTCGGCGAGCAGATGAACACCACGTGCGGGCGCAGCTCGGCGATCGCCTCGCGGGCCGCGTCCAGGTCGACGGTGAAGTCCTCGTTGCGCGGGCCGGAGATCCAGCCGGTGCCGGTGCCGCGGGCGATCAGCGCGTGCATCGAGTACGAGGGCTCGAAGCCGATCGCGGTGCGGCCGGGCCCGCCGAAGGTCTGCAGCAGCTGCTGGAGCACCTCGTTGGAGCCGTTGGCGGCCCACACCTGGTCCTTGGTCACGGCGTGGCCGGTGGTGTCGGTCAGGTAGGCGGCCAGGCCGGCCCGCAGCTCCACCGCGTCCCGGTCCGGGTAGCGGTTGAGCTGCCGGGCGGCGTCCGCGACCCGCTCGGCGATCCGGGCCACCAGCGGCTCGGGCAGCGGGTACGGGTTCTCGTTGGTGTTCAGCTGGACGGGCACGTCCAACTGCGGTGCGCCGTAAGGGGACTGGCCGCGCAGCTCGTCCCGGACGGGCAGGTCGTCGATCTTCGTCACGAGCTGGGCACGCTCCAGTCGAATCGGGCCTTCACAGCGTCTCCGTGACCGGGCAGGTCCTCGGCCTCGGAGAGGTTGACCACGTGCGCGGCGATGTCCGCCAGCGCCTGCCGGTCGTACTCGACGACCTGGACGCCGCGCAGGAAGGTCTGCACGGACAGGCCCGAGGAGTGGCAGGCGCAGCCGCCGGTGGGCAGCACGTGGTTGGAGCCGGCCGCGTAGTCGCCCAGCGAGACCGGGGTGAAGCGGCCGAGGAAGATCGCGCCGGCGTTGCGCACCCGCTCGGAGACGGCGTGCGGGTCGACGGTCTGGATCTCCAGGTGCTCGGCGGCGTACGCGTTGACGACGGCCAGGCCCTGGTCGAGGTCGTCGACCAGGATGATCCCGGACTGCGGGCCGCCGAGCGCCTCGGCCACCCGCTCGGAGTGCCGGGTGCGGGCGACCTGGGTCTTCAGCTCGGCCTCGACCGCGTCGGCCAGCTCGGCCGAGGCGGTGACCAGCACCGATCCGGAGGTCGGGCCGTGCTCGGCCTGGCTGATCAGGTCCGCGGCGACCTCGGCGGCGTCCGCCGTGTCGTCCGCGAGCACCATGATCTCGGTCGGGCCGGCCTCGGAGTCGATGCCGATCCGGCCGGCGAACAGCCGCTTGGCGGCCGCGACGTAGATGTTGCCGGGGCCGGTGACCAGGTTGACGGGCGCGCACTCCTCGGTGCCGAGGGCGAACATCGCCACCGCCTGGGCGCCGCCCACCGCGTACACCTCGTCCACGCCGAGCAGCGCGCACGCGGCCAGGATGGCCGGGTGCACCCGGCCGCCGAAGGCCTTCTGCGGCGGCGAGGTGACGGCGATGCCGCGCACCCCGGCCTCCTGCGCGGGCACCACGTTCATCACCACGGACGACGGGTAGACCGCCAGGCCGCCCGGCACGTACAGGCCGACCCGGTCGACCGGCACCCACCGCTGGGTGACGGTGCCGCCGGGCACCACCTGGGTGGTGCGGCCGGTGCGCCGCTGGTCGCTGTGGACGGCGCGGGCCCGGCGGATCGACTCCTCCAGCGCGGCGCGCACCTTCGGGTCGAGCTGCTCCAGGGCCTCGGCGATCTGCTCGGCCGGGACGCGGGTGGACGTCAGCCGCACCCCGTCGAAACGCTCGGTGATCTCTATCAACGCGGCCACGCCACGATGGCGTACATCCTCCGCGATCGGCCGCACCTTCTCAAGGGCGGCCTCCACGTCGAACTCGGCACGGGGCAGCACGTCGCGGGGGTCCTGATCGGAGCCGCGCAGGTCGATTCGAGAGATCACACGGCCAAGTGTAAGGAGTGACGAAAAACGACATCCGGGTATTTCAGTCCGTGATACGAAGGATGAGACGTCGACAAGATCATCGGGGGGTGCGGTGGAGCAGGCGCCGGACGACTGGACCGACATCGAGCGCGGGCTGTGGGAGGCGTTCCGCCACGGCGACGTGCACGACCTGCGGGCCGACCGCTCCGACCCCCGCACCGAACTGGTCCGGCCCGCCCCCGCCGGGCAGGCCGTCCGCCCGGACGAGGAGAGCCGCGGCCCCGACGACCCGTTCGACTCCACCCCCTGGGGGCCGGAGCGCACCGTCCGCGCCGAGGTGATCGCCCGGCTGCTGCTGCACGGCCCCGGGGCCGCACCCGGCAAGGTCACCGCGCTCAAGCTCACCGGCGCCCGGATCACCGGCCGGCTCGACCTGGCCGGCGGCCGGATCGACGGCTACGTCGAGCTGCGGCTGTGCCGCTTCGACCACAAGCTGCTGCTCTCCGAGGCCTCCGCCGCCACGCTGCGGCTGGTCTCCTGCGCACTCCCCCGGCTGGAGGCGTCCCGGATCGCCACCGAGGGCGACCTGCACCTGGCCCGCTGCGGCATACCCGCCGGCGTCCGGCTCACCGACGCCCGGATCGGCACCGACCTGCTGCTCAACCAGTCCGCCATCGGCCCCGACAGCTTCGGGCGCTCGCTGTCCGCCGACGGGATCGGCGTCAACCAGGACTGCGAGGCCGAACGGCTCGACGTGCTCGGCGAGGTGGGCCTGCGCTCGGCCCGGATCGGCGGCCGCCTCTCGCTGCGCGGCGCCACCCTGCGGGCCTCGCCCGTCAACCCCAACGCGCTCAACGCCCCGCGGATCACCATCGGCCACACCCTGTACCTGTCCGGCTCCGCCGACGCCGACTGGACGGGCTCCCGGACCGTCTACGGCTCCGGCTACGGCGAACCCGCCACCACCGCCGCCTACGAGGACGTCACCCAGACCCCGTTCCGCTCCTGGGGCCGGGTCCGGCTCTCCGACGCCCGCTTCGACAACGCCTGCCTGATCACCGCCGCCGAGTTCCACCTCGGCCCCGACCAGGAACTCTCCCTCAACCGGATCCAGACCCCCGAGCTCCGTTTCACCTGCCGAACCCCGCCCACCGGCACCGTCAGCCTCAACCGCGCCCGGATCGGCAACCTGGTCGACTCCCCCGACGCCTGGCCCACCGACCGGCACATCTCGCTCACCGGCTTCAGCTACGAGTCGCTCCGCCCCGCCGAGCCCTTCCCGCTGGAACGCCGCGTCGCCTGGCTGGAGTCCGGCGCCGAGTTCCGCCCCGAGGCCTACGAGCAGCTCGCCGCCGCCCTGCGCCGCGACGGCGCCGACGAGGACGCCCGCACCGTCCTGCTCGCCAAACAGCGCCGCCGCCGCGGCACCCTGCCGCTGCCCGGCCGGCTCTGGGGCCACCTCCAGGACGCCGCCGTCGGCTACGGCTACCGTCCCGGCCGCGCCGCCACCTGGCTGGTCCTCGCCTGGGCGCTCGGCACAATCTACTTCCAGGAGCACCCGCCCGAGCCGATCAAACCCGACGAACGGGTGGTGTGGAACCCCGCCCTGTACGCCGCCGGCAAGGTCCTCCCGCTGATCGACCTCGGCCAGGCCGGCTGGAACCCCGACCGCCCCGGCCAGTGGGTCGCCACCGCCCTGGTCCTCACCGGCTGGGTCCTCGCCACCACCGCCGTCGCCGGCGTCACCCGGCTCCTCCAGCGCGGCTAGCCGTAAGTCCGGAGCGGCGGCGGCCCCACGGGAACTACGCTGTCCGCCGTGACTGATCGGCTCCCGCTCTTCCCGCTCAACACCGTCCTGTACCCCGGGCTGGTGTTGCCCCTGCACGTCTTCGAGGAGCGCTACCGCCGGCTGGTCGCCGACCTGCAGAAGCTGCCCGAGGACGAGCCGCGCCGCTTCGGCGTGATCGCCCTCCGGGACGGCCGCGAGGTCGCTCCGGTCCGCGAACTCGACGCCCCCGCAGGCCCGTTGGACGGCATCGGCGCCCCCGGCGAGGACCCGCTGGACGCCCTCCACCCGGTCGGCTGCGTCGCCGACGTCGCCTCCGTCCGGGACCAGCCCGAGGGCCGCTACGAACTCCTCGTCACCGGCACCACCCGGTTCCGCCTGCGCGCCGTCGACGCCACCGGCCCCTACCTGGTCGGCGACGTCTCCGTGCTGCCCGAACAGCCCGGCGAGGGCTCCGGTGCACTCGCCTCCGGCGTCGAACGCGCCTTCCGCACCTACCAGAAGCGCCTGGCCGGCGCCCGCGAGGCCACCCTCAACGGCGAACCCGAGCTCCCCGACGACCCGCAGGTGCTCTCCTACCTGGTCGCCGCCGCCACCACCCTGCCGGTGGCCGTCAAGCAGGAACTCCTCGCCTGCCCCGACACCGCGCAGCGGCTCACCCGCGAGCTCGAACTGCTCCGCCGGGAGAGCGCGGTGATCGCCAAGCTCCCGTCCCTGCCCGCCATCGAGCTCACCCGCCAGGCGTTCAGCCCGAACTGAGGACTCCCCCGCCCATGCCCAGGAAGAAGACCGCCGGCGGCACCCCCGCCACCGTCGCCCTCGACGCGGCCGCCGTCCCGTTCACCGTCCACGAGTACGCCCACGACCCCGCCGCGAGCTCCTACGGCGCGGAGGCCGCCGAAGTCCTCGGCGTCCCGCCGGCCCGCGTCTTCAAGACCCTGCTCGCCGAGACCGACGGCGCCCTCGCCGTCGCCGTCGTCCCCGTCTCCGGCCAACTCGACCTCAAGGCCCTCGCCACCGCGCTCGGCGCCAAACGCGCCACCATGGCCGACCCCACCGCCGCCGAACGCTCCACCGGCTACGTCCTCGGCGGCATCTCCCCCCTCGGCCAACGCAAGAAGCTCCGCACCGTCATCGACACCACCGCCCTGACCCACCCCACGGTCTACGTCTCCGCCGGCAGACGCGGCATGGAAATCGAACTCGCCCCGGCGGACCTGATCCGCCTCACCAACGCAGTCACGTGGGACATTGGCAGGCGATGAGCATTCAGGGGCGCGTGGGGGCACCTCCCGGCCCGCCAGGGCTGGGGGAGAACTGCGCGAAGGGGAACGCACCCCACCGCAAGATCGCGACGCGGGACAATGACCTGCACGTGATCGCGACCTTGCGGATGTGGTGCTGCGTCTCGCGTCCCTACTGGGGCGGCATCGCCCAGTACGGCGGCCGGTCCGGCTCCCGCTTGCCGAACGTCGCCGAGAGGGCGAGCAGCACGATGGTCGCCGTCATCGGCCACACCAGCAGCGCGCCGTGCGCGGTGAGCTCCAGCGGCCCGTCGAACGAACCCCCGTTGCCGACGGCCAGCGCGTGCGCGCGGAGGTCGGTGGTGGGGCCGAGCCGGGTGCCGAGCTGCCAGCCGATGACCGAGCCGAGGAGGCCGCCCGCGGTGAGGCCGACGGCGACGGCGATGCCGCCGCCGCGGGCGCGGGTCCAGAGGAAGGCGCCGAGGGCCGTGGCGACGCCGAGCGCGAGGCCGAGCAGGGAGAAGACGCCGACGGCGGCGATCTGGGCTTCGCCCTCGGGGTCGCGGTAGAGGATCCGGTTGTCCTGGACCTCGAACCCGATCCGCGGCGAGAGCCAGAGCCAGAGCAGGCCGAGCACGACGCCGAGGACCGCTCCGGCGACGGTGATGATCGCTCCGATCCGCAGCTCGGGGCCGACCGGCGGCCGCTCGACGGCGGCGGGCGGCTGCGGCAGGTGCGGCGGGGCGAACGGGTCCGCCCCGGGCGGCGGCGTGTCACCCGCAGGTGTGTTCGGTACGGTCACGCCCCCATCGTTTCACGGCCGCCCCCGCCGCTGTCGATCTCCTGTCGCGGTCCGTTCGACGGAAGCGGTCCGTTCGACGGAAGCGGTCCGTTCGACGGAAGCGGTCCGTTCGACGGAAGCGGTCCGTTCGACGGAAGCGGTCCGTTCGACGGAAGGCTCTCAGTGCGCGGCGCGCCGGTACGCCCAGGTGGCGAGCGTCAGCGAGGCGAGGCCGACCGCGCCGCAGACGCCGAGGTCGAGCAGGACGCGGGCCCAGTCGGGGTGCGGGGCGAAGGTGAGGGCGAAGGCGTCGACGCCGTAGCTGGAGGGCAGCAGGTCGCGCAGCCACTGCACCGGGACGGGCAGCCGGGAGGCCGGCAGGACGCCCAGCAGCAGCGCCGCGGACATGCCCAACTGCCCGGCGAGGGTGGCGAGTTCCTGGCGCGGGGCGAGCAGCCCGAGGGCCGCGCCGAGTCCGGCGAGCGCCGCGCCGGCCAGCGGGACCACGGCGAGCAGGATCCACAGCCGTCCCATCGGCAGCCCGAACATCCAGCTGCCGGCGGCGGCGGTGACGAACACTCCGGGCACGGTGAACGAGGCGTACGCGGCGGCGGTGCCGAGCACCACGGACGCGGGCGGGACGGGCAGCGTCGCGTAGTGGTCGAGGCCGCCGGTGTGGTGGAGCCGGCCGAAGTACTGGGCGAGCAGGTTGAGCGCCACGAAGGCGACGACCAGGACGGCGGAGCCGGCCACCACGGCGTGCGCGGAGGGGTTGTCGCCGGGGTCGACGACGCCGCGCATCATCACCAGGATGCCGATGGACTGGAAGGTCGCGACGAACAGCAGCGGGATCCGGGAGACCTTGGCCCGGGCCAGCTGGGCGCGGTAGACGGCGGCCAGCGCGGGCAGCAGCCGGGCGGCGGGGGCCAGCGGGGCGGCCGTCCCGGTCGCGGTGGCGGCGGGGGCGTCGAGCAGGGTCATCGGGCGAGTCCTCCGTGCCGGCCGCCGAGTCGGAGGTAGGCGTCCTCCAGGGTGGGGGTGGCGAGGGTGAAGTCGTCGAGTGCGGCGAAGGCGGGGCCGGTGGTGACGGCGGCGACCAGTTCCCGGGCCTCGTCGGGGGTGGTGCGCAGGGTCCAGCGGCGTCCGGTGCGTTCGGCGCGTTCGGCGAGCGCGGCGACGGCGGGGACGCCGGTGGGGGCGTCGTGCCGCCAGACCAGGTCGAGCCGGACGTGGCCGTCGACGAGTGCCTTGAGGCCGCCGGGGGTGTCGCAGGCGATGACCTTGCCGCCGTCGACCACGGCGACCCGGTCGAGGACGGTCTCGGCCTCGATGACGTTGTGGGTGACCAGCATCACGGTGGTGCCGCGTTCGGCGCGGCGGCGGTCGACGGCGCTCCACACGGCGCGGCGGGCGACCGGGTCCATGCCGGTGGTGGGTTCGTCCAGGACCAGCAGCGGGCGTTCGCCGACCAGGGTGGCGGCGAAGCAGGCGAGGCGGCGTTGGCCGCCGGAGAGTTTGGCGAGCGGCCGGTGGGCGAGCGGTTCGAGGCCGAGTTCGGTGATCACGTCGGCGGTCTCGGCGCGGGCGGCGGCGCGGGTGAGTCCGCGCAGGCGGCCGGTGGTCTCGGCGGCGAGGGCGACGGTGAGCTCGTCGAGGGCGGTGGATTCCTGGCCGAGGTAGCCGAGCAGCCGGGCGGCCCGTTCGGGGTGGCGGACGATGTCGTGCCCGAGCAGGTCGATGGTGCCGGCGTCGGGTCGGAGCAGGCCGGTGAGCTGGCGGACCAGGGTGGACTTGCCGGCGCCGTTGGGCCCGAGCAGCCCGAAGATCTCGCCGCGCCGGACGGCGAGATCGATGCCGTCGTTGGCCCGGACCTCGGTGCCGCCCGCCCGGTAGGTCTTGACCAGGCCGCTGATGGTGCAGCAGTCCTGAGGTGCCTTGCTCACGACGGAAGACTCTACGCGCCGTGCCGGGCCCTCCGGGCACGCGGGTCACGCGATCAGCTGTCCTCCAGCACCTCCGCCGGGCGGCGGGTGTCGGGGATCCGGGCGGCGAGCTCCTTCCAGAAGCCCTCCCGGATGGCGTACCTGTCCTGCTCGTCGATCTGGTCCTCCTTGTGGGCGAGCAGGCCGAACCGGGCGGCGTAGCGCAGCAGTTCGCCGTCGAGGCGGTGCGGGATGCGCGGGTGGTCGGTCCACAGCAGGGCGGGGCGGTCGGCGGGGGCGAGCCGGTCGAGCCAGCGGCGGGCGAAGACCTGGCCGACCTCCTGCGGGTCGCCGCCGACGCTGGTGATGTCCTCCTCGCGGTCGGCCCAGCGCTGGGCGGCGGTGGTGAGGCGGTCGAGGGTGGGCAGCGCGTCGACGGGGCTGGTGTCGGTGCGTTCCAGCCAGCCGCGGTCGGAGGACCAGCGCAGCACCGGCCCGCCGAGGCCGGTGGCCGGCGGCGCGGGGACGGGGAGGGGGGCGCGTCCGGCCAGGTCCTTGGGGGTGGGGATGACCCGTAACGGGGCGGCGGCCCGCCCGGCGGTCGCGGCGGCGGGTTCGGCGGCGGCGCGCGGCCGGGGCGGGGCGGGCAGCACGGCGACGGGCGCGACGGGGGAGGCGTGGTCGGGGTTGGTCTCCCGGGGGCGGGCCCAGCGTTCGATCCAGGCGCGGTCGAGGACCCGGCGTTCGTCGGCCTCGCCGACGAGTTCCTCGGACTGGTTGAAGTCGCCGTCGGCGGCCTCCAGCGCCCACAGGTGGACGGCCACGCCGTGTTCCTTGGCGGAGGCGACGCCGGGCAGCAGGTCGCCGTCGCCGGTGACCAGCACCACGTCGGCGCAGGCGTGGTTGCGGGCGAGTTCGCTGAGTTCGGCGTGCATCGCGGCGTCGACGCCCTTCTGCACCCAGCGGCCCTCGGCGCGGGTGAGCGCGCCGAGCCGGACGGTGACCCGGGGCAGCACCCTGAGCCGGCGGTGTTCGGGCGCGGGTCTGCGGTCGATGGCGGCGTCGAACCAGTAGATCCGCAGCAGTGGCAGCCCGGTCTCCTCCTCGGCGCGGTCGCGCAGGGCGCCGATCAGCACCGGGTGGTCGACGGCGATCCGCGACCGGCCCGGTTCTCCGGCGAGCAGGCTGGCGGCGGCACCCAGCAGGTAGCCGGCGTCGACCAGGACGACGCAGCGGTCCATTTCGGCACCTCTTCCTCGGCCCCGGAGGCGCGGCGGTGGGGACGCCGCGCGGCGCTCCGGCCACCGTTGCGCACACCTTTACCCGTCGTCCGCTCCCCGAACCGTGCCCAAGCCTTTACCCGCGACCCTGGATACTGGGACACCGTGCGGAAAAGTGCAGTGGCCCTGTGCGGAGTGGCGGCGATCGGTGCCGTCGCTCTCGTTCTGGTGCCCGCGACCGTGCCGGAGACCTCCGAGGGCGACACCGGGCTGGTGTCGGTGGTGGTCAACGGCGGTCGGACGGTGGAGTTGGGGCCGGGCGAGACCAGGACCTTCCCGGTGGAGGTGACGGCGACGGACCGCTCCGGCATCCGCACGGTCGACCCGATCGGCCTGTGGGGACCGAACTACGCGACCCTCAAGGTCGGCCCGATGAGCTGTGTGCCGGTCGACGCCACCGGCACGGTGAGCCGCTGCACCGGCGAGGCGACGGTCGAGGCGACCTCCCGGGTGCTGTTCGACGACCAGGCCGGCACCTGGTTCGTGGACCTGCGGATCCAGGCCAACGACGGCGACCGCTACGTCTCGAAGTCCGCGGGCGGCTTCTCGCTGAAGCGCGCGGCGCTGCTCGACGAGGCGTCCTGCCCGGCGACGGCGTCCGACGGCGAGAAGATCCGGCTCAACGGCCGCCTGCAGCGCGCCATGTGGGACGAGCACGGCTACATCCCGCAGCAGGGCACCGCCGTCTACCTGCAGTTCCGCGACGTCGGATCGAACACCTGGTCCACCCTGACGGCCGTCAGAACCGACCACGAGGGCCGGTTCTCCATCCAGCTCGAGGCGAGTCGCTCGGGGACGTACCAGTGGTACGCGCCGGGCGACAAGTGGACCGGCTCGGCGACCTCCGCGGAGCTCCCGATCACGGTCGGGCCCAGGCAGTGAACAGGGCGCCGGGGAGATCCCCGACGCCCCTGACCCGGAACGGATCAGCCGCGCAGTTCGGCGGCGACCAGTTCGGCGATCTGCACCGCGTTGAGGGCGGCGCCCTTGCGCAGGTTGTCGTTGGACAGGAACAGCGACAGGCCGTGCTCGACGGTCTCGTCCGCCCGGATCCGGCCGACGTAGCTCGGGTCCTGGCCGGCGGCCTGGAGCGGGGTCGGGATGTCGGTGAGGACGACGCCGGGGGCGTCCGCCAGCAGCTCGGTGGCGCGCTCGGGGCTGAGCGGGCGGGCGAAGCGGGCGTTGACCTGGAGCGAGTGGCCGGTGAAGACCGGGACGCGCACGCAGGTGCCGGAGACCTTCAGCTCGGGGATGCCGAGGATCTTGCGGCTCTCGTGGCGGAGCTTCTGCTCCTCGTCGGTCTCGTTGCTGCCGTCGTCGACCAGCGCGCCCGCGAGCGGCAGCACGTTGAACGCGATGGGCCGCTTGTAGACGCCCGGCGCGGGGTACTCGACGGCCGCGCCGTCGTGCACCAGCGCGGTGGCGCCGTCGACGACCTTGCGGGCCTGCTCGTGCAGCTCGGAGACGCCGGCCAGGCCGGAGCCGGAGACCGCCTGGTAGGTGGAGACCACCAGCGAGACCAGCTCGGACTCGTCGTGCAGCGGCCGCAGCACCGGCATCGCGGCCATGGTGGTGCAGTTCGGGTTGGCGATGATGCCCTTGGGGCGCTCGGCGATCGCGGCGGGGTTGACCTCGGCGACGACCAGCGGGACCTCGGGGTCGCGGCGCCAGGCGGAGGAGTTGTCGATGACGACGGCTCCGGCCTCGGCGACCTTCGGGGCGAGGGCCTTGGAGGTGGACCCGCCGGCGGAGAAGATCACGATGTCGAGGCCACGGTAGTCGGCCGTGGCGGCGTCCTCGACGGTGACTTCGGTGTCCTTCCAGGGCAGGGTGCGTCCCGCCGAGCGCGCCGAGGCGAACAGCCGCAGCTCCTCGACCTGGACGTCGCGCTCCGCCAGGATCTCGCGGACCACGCCGCCGACCTGGCCGGTGGCCCCTACGATGCCGATCCTCATCCGTCTCCTCCTCCTACGTGTTCCAGCCATCATGCCTTGTCAGAGGGGGTTTTCGCGGAGGCGTCCCAAGGCGTGAACGCCTGCCGTCCAGCTCGGCAATCCCTCCGGTCCGGCCCGGTCCGGGCCGGAAATTCTTCGCGGAACGGTCAGCCGTGCGCGAGCAGCGGCAGCCGCACCGCGGGGGTCGGGATGCGGCCGGCGCGGTGCAGCAGCGCCTTGAGCGCGGTCGGGTTCGGCCCGGCGAACGCGGCCCGGGACACCTCGACGAGCTCCGCGCCGAGCGCGCGGGCCCGCGGCACGTCGCCGTCCGCCCAGGCCCGGTGCAGGGCGACGAAGCGGGCGGTCTCCAGGTGCGCGGAGGCCAGGATGCCGCCGTCGGCGCCGAGCGCGAGCAGCGGGGACAGGAACAGGTCGTCGCCGGCCAGCACGCCGCGCGGGCCGGCGGCCAGCAGCGCGACGGCCTGCTCGTCGATCCCGCCGGGCGCGTACTTGATGCCAGCGACCTGCGGCAGCGCCAGCAGTTCCAGCAGGGCGGCGGCGCCCAGCGGCTGCCCGGTGCGGTACGGGATGTGGTAGATCACCAGCGGCACCGGGCTGGTGGCGGCCAGCGCCCGGAAGTGCGCGAGCACCCCGTCCTCGCCGGGCCGGACGAACGCCGGGACGGCGACCAGCGCGGCGTCGGTCCGTCCGGCCAGCCTGCCCAACGCCTCGGCGGTCCGCGCGGTGCCGCCGTGTCCGGCGCCGACCGTCAGCACCGCGCCGTGGTCGGCGGTGACGCGGCGGCAGAGCTCGATCACCGCGTCCTGTTCGGCGTCGGTGAGCGAACCGGGTTCGCCGGTGGTGCCGAGGGCGACCAGTCCGGCGGCGCCGGCGTCCAGGCTGTCGCGGGCCAGCTGCTCCAGGGCGTCGAGGGCGAGGCCGCCGTCGGCGGTGAAGGGAGTGACCAGCGGGACGTGAATGCCGTGGAGTTCCATGAGGGGAAGCCTGCCGGGCGGCGACCGTGCGGGTCCAGTTCACATTTCCGATGCTTCTCGTAAGCTGGGCCGATGCTCGATGTGCGACGACTGCGGCTGCTGCGCGAACTGGCCCACCTGGGGACGATCGCGGCGGTGGCGGACGCCCTGGCGTTCAGTCCTTCGGCGGTGTCCCAGCAGCTGTCGGTGCTGGAGCGGGAGGCGGGCGTGCCGCTGCTGGAGCGGACCGGTCGACGGGTGGCGCTGACCCCGGCCGGGCGGAACCTGGTCCGGCACACCGAGGCGGTGCTGGAGCTGCTGGAACGGGCGGACGCCGAACTGGCGCACGCCCGCAGCGGCCTGGCCGGCCCGCTGCGGATCGGCGCCTACCCGTCCGCGGTGCGCGCCCTCGTCCCCGCCGCGCTGGCCGAACTGGCCTCCCGCCACCCCGAGTTGGAGGCCATGGTGAGCGAGGTGGACCCGGCCGCGGTGGCCGCGGCGCTGCGCGCGGGCGAACTCGACCTCGCCCTGGTGCACGAGTACGACCTCGTCCCGGGCGAGCCGGAGGAGGGCATCGCGCTGACCGGCCCGGTCTTCGCCGAGCCGCTGTACCTGGCGGCCCGCGCCCCCGGCACGCTCGCCGACCACCGGGGCAGCCCGTGGATCACCGCCCCCGTCGGCACGCTCTGCCACGAGCTGACCCAACGCGCCTGCCAGGCCGCCGGCTTCACCCCCCGGGTGCGGCACCGGGTGGACGACTTCGGCTCCCAGCTGGCCCTGGTGGCGGCCGGCCAGGGCGTCGCGCTGGTCCCGCACCTGGGCACCGGCCACTGCCCGCCGAACGTCGCCCTCACCCGCCTGCCGATCTACCGCCGCACCCGCACCGCCTTCCGCGCCGGCGCCGCCGCCCACCCGGCGGTGGCCGCCTTCGCGGCGGCCCTGCACGCGGCCGTCCCGCCCGAGCTGCGCGCCGCCTGACGCCCGATCAGCCTGCGAACTCCCGGATCAGCCGCCAGACTTCGGCGGGCTGCTCCTCCTGCATGAAGTGCCCGCCGCCGTCCACCAGCCCGGTGTCGAGTGCCCGCACCCCGGCCGCCCGCAGGCCGGCGGCGTAGGCGTCCAGGTCGACGGGCTCACGGGTGCCGCGCAGGTAGAGCAGCGGGGTGTCGACGGGCCCGGCGGCGGCGGATTCGGCGTTGTCGCGGGCGTCCTGCCCGAAGGCCCGGTACAGGTCGAACCCGGCGGTGAGCTGGGCGGGTTCGCGGTAGGCCGCGGCCTGTTCGACGCGCGAGTCGGCGGTGATCCGGTCGGGGTCGGCGGAGAGCATCCGGTAGAAGTACCCGAAGTAGGCCTCCTGCCGGCCGTCGACCAGCGTCTCGGGCAGGTCGGGGACGGCGTGCAGGCCGAAGTGCCAGATGTACGGGTTGCGCAGCACCTGCTCCCAGGGCGCGACGCCCGGCAGCACGGTGTTCATCACCACCACCCGGTCGACGGCGTCGAAGGTCCGCAGGTAGGCGTAGGCGGCCATGCCGCCGGCGTCGTGGCCGACCAGCGTGGCGCCGGTGAGGCCGAGTCGGCCGATCAGGGCGTGCACGGCGGCGGCGATCCGCCGCTTGGAGCCGCCGACGCCGCCGGTGGAGCGGCCGATGCCGGGCAGGTCGACGGCCAGCAGGCGGGCGTCGTCGCCGGCCGCGGCCATCACGCCCTGCCAGGTGCGGGAGGACTCGGGCCAGCCGTGCAGCAGCAGGAAGGGCCGGCCTTCGGGGTCGCCGGATTCCACGACGTGCAGGGAGAGTTCACCAATCGTCACCTGACGGTGCCTCAGTTCGATCGACATGCGGAATGTCTACCAAAAGACATGCATCATGTCGATTACCGGTCGTCTAGGCTGGGCCGCATGAACGACGACCGCCCGGGCTACGAGCGCGGCACCGGCTTCCTGCTGGCCCGGCTCGGCTCGCTCACCGCCCGCTCCTGGACGGCCTTCCTCGGCGAACACCGGCTGACCCAGGCCCAGTACGGCGTCCTGGTCGCGCTCGGGCAGCACGGCCCGGTCGGCCAGGGCCGACTGGCCGAGCTGGTGGCGGTGGACGCCCGCAACCTGGTGGCGGTGCTGGACGGCCTGACCGACCGCCGCCTCCTGGAACGCCGCCCGCACGACACCGACGGCCGCCGCCGGGTGGTCGCTCTGACCGCCGGGGGGCGGGCGCTGGTCGACGGCCTGGCCGCCGCGGCCGCCGCCGAGCAGGACCGCCTCCTGGCCGCCCTGCCCGCCGCCGACCGGGCCCGGCTGAACCGGCTGCTGCAACGCCTCTACCGGGCCCACCTGTCGGAACCGGGCCCCGGGGCTTGAACCCCTCGATAGCCTTCCGCCATGCATGAGGTGAACGAGCAGGTGGAGCAGCCCGGGCGGTTCGGCGGCGGGGCGACGGTGGAGGTGGCCGCCGAGCGGATCGGGTCGGTGCGCACCGCGTACGCGCCGGACCACGACGGCGACCCGGACCCGGGCGAGATCGTCTGGACGTGGGTGCCGTTCGAGGAGAACGACGGCCGCGGCAAGGACCGCCCGGTGCTGGTGGTGGCCCGGGAGCGGGCGGGGACGCTGCTGACGGTGATGCTGTCCAGCAAGGGCCACGACCACGACCCGGACTGGGTGCCGCTCGGCGCCGGCCCGTGGGACCGCAGCGGCCGGGACTCCTGGGTGGCCCTGGACCGGGTGTTCCGGGTGCACGACGGCGGGATGCGGCGCGAGGCCTGCGCGCTGGACCGGGCCCGTTTCCAGCTGGTGGTCGACTCGTTGAGGCATCGTTACGGCTGGCACTGAGTAACGATTGTCGGATCGTCATACACAGCTTGCCCTCAACCGGGTAAAACGGGCTTCAGCACCTCCCAACAGTTGACCTGGAGTCGGACGCATGAGCAGCAATACTCCTCCTGGCTACGGGCCGCAGGACCCGTACGGCCAGAACCCGTACGGTCAGCAGCAGCAGCCGCCGGCCGGCGGCGGCTACGGCGCCCCGCCGCCGCCCCCGCCGCCGCCGGGCTACGGCGAGCAGCCCGGGTACGGCGGCCAGCCGGGCTACGGCCAGCAGGCGAACTACGGTGCCCCGCAGGGCCAGTGGCCGCTCTGGCTGGCCCCGACCCCCGCCCCCGGCACCCCGCTGCCCCCGGGCACCCGCACCCTGGCCACGCCGGTGGACCGCTTCGTGGCGCGCCTGATCGACGGTCTGATCATCGGCGTCGTGATCGGCGCCGTGTCGTCCGCGATCTTCGGTTTCTTCACCCTCGGGTACTTCGCGCTGCTGGCCGTCGCGTACGTCGTCTACGACGGCGTCATGATGACCACCCAGCACTGCCAGACCCTCGGCAAGAAGGCCATGAAGATCCGGGTGGTCAGCGTCGCCACCGGTGCCCGGCCCACCGACAACGAGCTGTGGACCCGGGCCGGCGTCTGGGGCGGTCCGTACATCGTGCCGTTCATCGGTTCGCTGGTGGTCCTGGTCAACGGGCTCTCCCAGCTGTGGGACAAGCCGCTCCAGCAGACCTTCCACGACAAGGCCGCCAAGACCGTCGTGGTCAAGGAGAACTGAGCCTCCGTCGACGGCGAAGAGCCCCCGCGGGTCTCCCGCGGGGGCTCTTCGTGTCGTCGGGGGTCAGCCGGCCAGGCAGCTGGGCCCGAGCAGCTGCTTCAGGTCGCCGAACAGCGCCGGGTCGGACTTCACCCGGTGCCGGTCGAGGCGCAGCACCACGGTCCTGGTCCGCCCGCGCAGGTGGACGTGGACCTCGGTGGAGCCGCGGTGGCTGCCCAGCACCTCGCCGAGCCGGCCGACGATCGGCGGGGTGAGCTTGTTCTCCGGCACGGTGATCACGATCGGCAGCTGGGCGCCGACGTTGGACAGGTCGGGCACCGTGAGCTCCATGCCCATCAGCCGCGGCACGTCCTCCCGCTTGTCGAGCTTGCCGCGGACGAACACCACGGCGTCCTCGACGAGTTGGGAGGAGACCAGCTGGTAGCTGGCGGGGAAGAACATGCAGTCGATGGAACCGGCCAGGTCCTCGACGGTGGCGATCGCCCAGGCGTTGCCCTGCTTGGTCATCTTCCGCTGGAGGCCGGAGATGATGCCGCCGATGGTGACGATGGTGCCGTCGGGGCGTTCGGCGAGGTCGGCGACCGCGCAGTCGGCCTTGTCGGCGAGGACGTGCTCGATGCCGTGCAGCGGGTGCGAGGACACGTACAGGCCGAGCATCTCGCGCTCCTGGGTGAGCAGGAACGACTTCTCCCACTCGTCCTCGGAGAACACCACGTCCAGGCCGAAGCTCGGCTCGTCCGAGACGCTGTCGCCGCCGAACAGGTCGAACTGGCCCTCGGCCTCCTTGCGCTTGATCGAGACCACGTTGTCGATCATCGGCTCGAACTGGGCGGTCAGGCCCTTGCGGGTGTGCCCGAGCGAGTCGAAGGAACCGGCCTTGATCAGCGATTCGACGGTGCGCTTGTTGCAGACCACCGCCTCGACCTTGTCCAGGAAGTCCGGGAAGGAGGCGTACTTCCCCTTGGCCTTCCGGGTGCGGATCATCGACTCCACCACCGGCCCGCCGACGTTGCGGATCGCGGTCAGGCCGAACCGGACGGTGTCGCTGCCGTGCGGGGTGAAGTCGGCGTCGGACTCGTTGACGTCCGGCGGGAGCACCTGGATGCCCATCTTGCGGCACTCGTTGAGGTAGACCGCGGACTTGTCCTTGTCGTCCTTGACCGAGGTGAGCAGGCCGGACATGTACTCGGCCGGGTAGTTGGCCTTGAGGTAGGCCG
Organism: Kitasatospora sp. NPDC059795; assembly: GCF_042732175.1. Lineage (NCBI taxonomy): Bacteria > Bacillati > Actinomycetota > Actinomycetes > Kitasatosporales > Streptomycetaceae > Kitasatospora > Kitasatospora sp. NPDC059795. Next base: position 472,510 of record NZ_JBHWID010000004.1, on the reverse strand, counting down.
TCCAGTAGGAGACCAGTCCGTAGCCGGCGGTGTGCGCCTTGTTGAAGGCGTAGCCGGAGAACGGGACGAGGACGTCCCACACCGCCTGGATCGCGGCGTCCGAGTAGCCGTGTTCGCGGCAGCCCCGCTGGAAGGGCACGAACTCGGCCTCCAGGATCTCCTTCTTCTTCTTGCCCATCGCGCGGCGCAGCAGGTCGGCCTGGCCGAGCGAGTAGCCGGCCAGGATCTGCGCGGCCTTCTGCACCTGCTCCTGGTAGACGATCAGGCCGTAGGTGGGCTTGAGGATCTCCTCCAGGGGCTTCTCCAGCTCCGGGTGGATCGGGGTGATGTCCTGCTGGCCGTTCTTGCGCAGCGCGTAGTTGGTGTGCGAGTTGACGCCCATCGGGCCCGGCCGGTACAGCGCCAGAACAGCCGAAATGTCTTCGAAGTTGTCGGGCTTCATCAGCCGCAGCAGCGAACGCATCGGGCCGCCGTCGAGCTGGAACACGCCCAGCGTGTCACCACGGGCCAGCAGCTCGTAGGTGGGCTTGTCGTCGAGCGGCAGATCGAGCAGCTCGATCTTGATGCCCTTGTTCTTCTCGATCGCCTTGACGGCGTCGTCCATGATCGTCAGGTTGCGCAGGCCGAGGAAGTCCATCTTGAGAAGGCCGAGGCCCTCACAGGTCGGATAGTCGAACTGCGTGATCGTGACCCCGTCGGTGTGCCGGGTCCAGACCGGGATGTGGTCGGTCAGCGGCTCCGCGGACATGATGACGCCGGCCGCGTGGACGCCGGGCTGGCGGATCAGGCCCTCGATGCCGCGCGCGGTGTCGATGACCTTCCGGACGTCCGGGTCGCTCTCGTACAGGCCGCGGATCTCGCCGGCCTCGCCGTAGCGGGGGTGCGAGTTGTCGGTGATGCCGGAGAGCGGGATGCCCTTGCCCATGACGTCCGGCGGCATCGCCTTGGTGATCCGGTCGCCCATCGCGTACGGGTAGCCGAGGACGCGCGAGGAGTCCTTGATGGCGGCCTTGGCCTTGATGGTGCCGTACGTGACGATCATGGCGACCTTGTCGGAGCCCCACTTCTCCGTCACGTAGCGGATCACGTCGCCGCGCCGGCGCTCGTCGAAGTCGATGTCGACGTCGGGCATGGAGATGCGCTCGGGGTTGAGGAAGCGCTCGAAGATCAGGCCGTGCGGGATGGGGTCGAGGTCGGTGATGCCCATGGCGTAGGCGACCAGCGAGCCGGCCGCGGAGCCTCGGCCGGGGCCGACCGCGATGCCCTGGCTCTTGGCCCACATGATGAAGTCGGCGACCACGAGGAAGTACGCCGGGAACCCCATCTGGATGATGGTGTCCATCTCGTACTCGGCGAGCTTCTTGTGCTCCTCGTCGTAGCCCTCCGGGAAGCGCCAGTCCATGCCCTCCCAGACCTTGGACTTGAAGAAGTCCGCCTCGGTCTCGAAGCCCTCCGGGATCGGGAACCGGGGCATCAGGTTCTTGAAGGTGAACATGCCCTCGGTGTCGACCCGGGACGCGACCAGCAGTTGGCTGTTGCGGCAGCCCTCCTGCCAGATGTCGGAGCTGTCCAGGCCGTACATCTCGGCGGCCGACTTGATGTAGTAGCCGGTGCCGTCGAACCGGAAGCGGTCCGGGTCGGAGAGGTTCTTGCCGGTCTGGACGCAGAGCAGCAGGTCGTGCGCGCCGGCGTCGGACTCGGTGGTGTAGTGCGAGTCGTTGGTGACGACCGGCGGGATGTTCAGCTTCTTGCTGATCTCGATCAGGCCGTCGCGGACCCGCTTCTCGATGTCGAGGCCGTGGTCCATCAGCTCCAGGAAGTAGTTCTCCTTGCCGAAGATGTCCTGGTACTCGGCGGCGGACCTGACCGCCTCGTCGAACTGGCCGAGCCGCAGCCGGGTCTGCACCTCGCCGGACGGGCAGCCCGTGGTGGCCATCAGACCGGCCGCGTGCTCGGCGATGATCTCCTTGTCCATCCGGGGCCACTTCACCAGCCAGCCCTCCGCGTACGAGCGGGAGGTCAGCTTGAAGAGGTTGTGCAGGCCCTCCTTGTTGCGGGCCCAGATGGTCTTGTGGGTGTACGCGCCGGACGCCGAGACGTCGTCCTTCTTCTGGTGCGGCTGGCCCCACAGGATGCGCTTGGTGTTGGAGCGGGCCTCCGGCGCGACGTACGCCTCGATGCCGATCACGGGCGTGATGCCGGCGGCGGTGGCCTGCTTGTGGAACTCGGCCGCGCCGTACATGTTGCCGTGGTCGGTCATCGCGACGTGGGTCTGGCCCAGCCGCTCGACTTCCTTGAACAGTTGCTTCAGCCGGGCGGCGCCGTCCAGCATCGAGTACTCGGTGTGGACGTGCAGGTGCGCGTACGGCTGGTCGCTCAAGGCGGGGCCTCCGGGACTGAAGGGGGGGCTGAAACACGTGAGGCCCGAGCCACCACCAGGGCTCGGACCACGGCTTCCGGGTTCGCGCCCCCGAGTCTAATCCCCTCCAGTACCCTCCGAGCGAACCCACGCGGATCGGGAGGGAACCCCGCCATGGCCTTCGCACCATCGCCTCTGCCCGCTGCCCGGCCGGCCGTCCGCGGCCTGCCAGGAATCGGCGTGCTCATGTTGTTGCAGCTCATCGTGCTGCTCGGCGTCCTCGGCTACGACCTGGTGCAGGGCGACGGCCTGTCGTACCTGCCGACGGCGCTCGGCTTCTCGTACGAGCACATCGTGCCGGCCCCGGTCGGTTTCTTCGGCTGGAGCACCGCGTACCTGCTGGCGACGGCCGCCGTCGCGTTCGGCGCGTTCGCGGGCGGCCGCTGGGTGCGCGGCGCGGCGATCCCGCTGACCGCCGTCAACGCGTACCTCTCGCTGAACCAGCTGGTCCTCCTGTTCACCGGGGGCAACGCCGGCAACGACTACGTGTACAAGCCGTTCGGTCACCTGCTGCTGACCCTGACGCTGCCGCTGGACCTGCTGATCGCCCTGGCCGTCGCCGTGGTGGTGGCCGCCACCCGCACCCCGGACGCCGCGCCGCTGCACCCGCAGCCGGGCTTCGGGCACCCGGGCGCCGCACCCGGCCCGTGGGGCGGCGCGGCCGCAGGGCCGGTACCGCAGCCGCCCTTCCCCCACCCGCACGCACCACAGCCCGGACTGCCACGGCCCGGACTGCCGCAGCCGCCCGCCGGCGGCCCCGGCGCCGCGTACGCCTATCCCCCGGCCCCGCCCGCCGGTGCGCCCGGCTACCCGCCCGCGCCGCCCGCCGGTGCGCCCGGCTATCCCCCGGCCCCGCCCGCGCCGCCGCACTCCCCCCACCAACCGCCGACCACCCCGCCGTTGTCCTGACCGGCTGTTAGTTTGGGCGTCGCCGAGAGGAGCCCCGACGATGCCCCCCGCCGTCCGAACGCTGACCGCCCGCGAGTTGACGGTCGGCTACTTCGAGCGCCAACTGCTGGACCGCGAACGGCCGTTGCCCGCCGCCGAGGCGGTGCGGCGGCTGGCGGCGCTGCAGGCGCAGTACTCGCCGTCGCCGCACCTGGCGCTGTGGGCCCGGCTGCCGGACTTCGGGTACCGGGAGTTGGAGGCGGCGCTGCTGGACGGCAGCGTGGTGAAGTCGACGCTGATGCGCGGCACCCTGCACCTGGTGCCGGGCGAGGACTACGGTCACCTGGCGGCCGCCTGGCGCCGCCAGTGGCTCACCGACCTGCGCGGCCGGCACCGGGACGCGGGCCTGGACGAGGACGGACTCACCGCCTCGCTGCGGGAGTTCGCCGCCGTGCCACGCTCCGCCGAGGAGCTGCGCGGCCAGCTGGCCGAGGCGTCGAAGGGGCGGATCCGGGACGCGGACCTGCTGCACTTCGCCCGCGCCCTGGTCCCGCTGGTGCACGTCGCCCCGTCCGGGCACTGGCGGGCCCACGGCAAGCCCCGATTCGTACTGTGGCAGGGCGAGTTGCCGCCCGAGCCGGAGGCCACGGCCCGGCTGGTGCGCCGCTACCTGGCCGGGTACGGACCGGCCTCGCGCGCCGACATCGCGCACTTCGGCGGGCTGAAGCTGCGGCAGGTCGACCCGGCGCTGGCCGAACTCGGCGAGCTGGTCCGCTACCGGGACGAGGCCGGCCGGGAGCTGCTCGACCTCCCGGACGCGCCGCCGGTCGCCGATCCGGGCCGCGAACTGCCGGTCCGCTTCCTGCCGAAGTGGGACGCGGCGCTGCTCTCGCACGCCGACCGGACCAGGATGCTGCCCGCCGACATCCACCGGCAGGTGTACCGGGCGGTGAACGGCACCCTGCTGGCCTCCTACCTGGTGGACGGCCGGGTGGCGGGCACCTGGGCGCACGAGGCGAAGCGCGGCGCGGCCGTGCTGACGCTCACCCCGCTCGTCCCGCACGGGCAGCGGGCCGAGCTGGCGGCCGAGGGCGAGCGCCTGGTGGAGTTCCTGGAGCCCGACGCGGCCACCCGCACGGTCCGGTTCGCCGACTGACGGCCGGTCAGTCCTGCGCGTCGGCCTCCGCGGTGTCCTCCGCCTCGGCCTCCGCGTCGAGCTCGGCGAGGAACGCCAGCGTGGCCACCCAGGTCCGTCGGTCGGCCTCGGCGTCCCAGTCCGGCAGTTCGGGGTCGGTGTACAGGTGCCCGGCGCCCCGGTAGCGGTGCACCTCGACGTCGCCGCCGGCCCGGACCATCTGCAGGTACCAGGTGTTCAGCCAGTCGTCGGACTCGTACGCGTCCGGCTGGGCGACGTGCAGTTGCACGGCGATCTCGGTGGCGGCGTCCTCCCGCAGGTCGGAGGTGCCGTGCAGGAGCACCAGCCCGCGGGCCTGCTCGTCGGCCAGCGCCAGGTTCTGGGCGAGCGACCCGCCGAGCGAGAAGCCGGCGTACACCAGCCCGTGCTTGGCGGGCAGCAGCGGGGCGACGGCGGTGACGGCCCGGCGCAGCAGCTCGTCGTTGCCGACCTCGTCGCGGTACGCCGTACCCTCCTCCGGCTCGTCGAAGGTGCGGCCCTCGTACAGGTCGGGGGTGTGCACGGTGTGCCCGGCCTCGCGCAGCTTGTCGGCGGCCCGGTGCACGGCCGGGCGCAGGCCGTACGCGGAGTGGAACAGGACGATCTCGGCCACGGGTGGACTCCTCGGTGCGGGGTGGTCGACCCTCCATGATCTCCCATCCCGAAACGCGCCGGGGCCCGGCCCACCGGTGGGTGGGCCGGGCCGTTCGGGCGTGCGGGTCAGTAGGTGGTGCTGACGGCCGCGCCGCTGAAGCCCTGCTGGGCGTACAGGCTGATGTAGTTGTAGCCGGCGGGCGGGTTGGTGATGGTCAGGGTCTCGGTGTTGTCACCGCCGATGGACTTGGCGGTGTACGAGCCGGTGGTGGCCCAGTTGCTGCCGTTGTAGTACAGGTCGGCGTTGCCGGTGCCGCCGGAGACGGTGACGGTGAGGCTGGGAGTGCCGGCCGGCACGTACAGGTAGAAGTACGCGTAGTTCTGGACGGTGGCGGCGACGTTCGAGCGGCGGCAGTCCCGGTCGAGCTGCCGGGTGTCGGAGCCGCTGCACTCGGGGGTGCTCGGCACGGTCGGGCCGCAGTTGCCGGTGTTGCAGGCGGTCAGCCAGGCGTTGAAGTCGGCGTCGTAGCGGTTGCCGATGGTGGTCTTCAGGATCGTCCGGGCGCCGTCCCAGTCACCGACGCGGTACTTGGCGAGCACGGCGTCCATGTCCGAGCGGTGCGATTCGAGCATGTAGCGGACCGCCAGGTAGCCCCAGTTGTAGACCCGGGTCTGGTCGGCGTTGTCGTACGTGGTGTCGAACAGGGTGGACAGCGCGTAGGTGTGCTTCCCGGCCTGCTCGATCGCGTCGGTGTACTCGACGCCGCGGTAGCCGTAGGAGATGTACTCGGCGAGGCCCTCGACCCACCAGACGGTCGGGGTGGTCATGCCGGCGTCGAAGTCGCCGTACATGTCGAACCGGCCGTCGAGGTAGTGGGTGTACTCGTGGTTGAGGTTCCAGATCTCGAAGGCCGGGCGGGCCCAGTCGGCCTCGTAGGCGATGAACCGCGGCTGGTTGCCGACCGTGGCCGGCTTGCCCTCCAGGTACATGCCGCCGTTGTCGGTGGACATGTCGAAGATGACGCCGGCGTAGGTCTGGTAGTCGTTGCGCGAGTGGAACACCACCACCTCGATGGTGGTGTTGTTGTCGTCCGCGACCGCGCCCTTGTCCTTGGCCACGCCGTGGAAGTACGCGTCCTCGCCCTTCAGGCTGGTGCACGCGGTGGCCAGCTGGTCCGCCGTCAGCGCCTGGGCGATGATCTTGATGCTGGGGCTACAGGTGTAGTTGACCGTCAGCACGGCCGCCTTCAGCCGGTTCGCCAGGTCGCAGGTGCCGTAGTAGGCGCAGTTGTCCTTGTCGTAGGAGTCCGTCATCTCGGCCAGGACCGCCCACATCGTCGCGGTCCGCCCGGTGATCGAGGTCTGGTCCAGCAGGCTCTTCACCAGCGGCCGGACCTTGGTCTGCATCTCCGGCTCCTTCAGGAACCGGCCGAGTTCACGGCCCGAGTTGGTGACCAGGAAGTCGTTGGTCCCGCCGAGCAGGGCGTTGTTGCGGGTGGCGAACGCCTGCAGGGTGTCGAGCACGCTCGGGTCGGCCTGCACGGCGGGCAGGAAGTCGCTGTTCTGGTGTCCGCGCCAGAGCACCGTGTACACGTTGTTGACGGCGTTGACCATGTACCAGGAGCTGTCGTAGCTGCTGTTGTAGCCGTTCAGCAGCCGCTTGACGACCGACAGGTAGCGGGCGTTCTCGGCCGCGCTGTCGATCAGCGTGACCGCCTCGCCCAGCGTGGCGCCGTTGGCGTCGGTCACGTCCTGGGAGTGCGAGGAGGCGAAGAAGGCGTCCAGCGCGCCTTCGATCGCGTACTTGAGGTTGGCGCCGTACGGGCCGACCACGTCCGGGTTGTACCACTGCACGTAGTACCCGGCGCGCAGGTACAGCACCAGCTGGGTGGCCGAGGTCGAGTCGTCACCCGGGTAGTTGGCGGAGACGTCGCGCATCGCGTTGGCGACGCTCACCATCTGCGCCTCGTTGAACGCCAGCTTCGCGTCGTTGCCCTTGAGCAGGAACAGCGAGTTGACGCAGTCCACCGTGACGGACTTGATCTGGTCGACCAGCGCGCCGCCGGTCTTCCCGGTGAAGTCGGACACGTTGCACGCGGCCGCTGCCGCAAGGGACTTCGCCTGCTTCGGCTCGCCCTTCACGCTCAGCGGCGGCCGCTTGCTGGCGTCCGCCCGCGCATCGTGGTCGGCGTCCTTGAGACGCTCGGCCGCCTCGGTGCTGCGCGGCGCCGACTTCGCCGACTTCGACGCCTTTTCGGGCTTGGCGTCGGTGACAGCCTGGGCGTCCCGGCCGAACGAGGCCAGGAATCCGAGAGCCAGGCAGAGGGAGAGCAACAGACTCCACGTTCGCGTGAGGGACGCGAACGGTATCCGGAAGGTTCGCACGTGGGGCCTCCGGGCCGATATGACGCCGCGTCTTGGGGGGACACGGCGGAGGGTGGGGGAGGCTGCCGAGCGCCTGCTCAGCGGCCTATGACATGTACAATTGCACATGTCATCTCACGCCGGAACCCCTCACGGCCGGATCAACTGGCCCGCATAACCCGGGAGTTCACCTCGGCGTCGACGGCCCGACCGTCCGCCGTCACGTCGACACGCCTGTCCAGGGCCAGCCGCAGCACCACGACCGCCAGCGCGACCAGGGCGAACCCGACGCCGACCCAGGGAAGCGACCGGGCGCTCCGGGCGGCGAGCGCCCAACCCCCCACGGCCGTACCGACGGTGATGCCCAGGTTCGAGAACGAGACGAACAGGCTGTTGCCGAACTCGGGCGCGCCCTGCGTGTCACGGCCCAGCCAGTGCTGGCACACGATGAGCCCGCCGGAGTGCACGGCCGCCCACACCGGGACGAGCGCGATCATGGGCGCCACGCGCCCGCCGAAGGCGAAGACCAGGACGTAGACGGCGGCGCACAGGACCGGGAAGAGCAGCACGGTACGGACGGCGCCGGCCCGCAGCAGGGCGGCGAAGGCGAAGTTGCCGACGATCATGACGATGCCGAACACCATGAGCAGCGCACTGATCCGGGAGCCGCCCACCCCGGTGACGGCCCCGAGGTACTCGGCGAAGTAGCCGTACACCGAGAAGAGCGCCGCGAACACGAGGACGACCGAGGCGATGGTCAGCCAGCTCCGCCCGCTGCGCAGCACCCCCAACTGGCTGCCGTAGGACAGCCGTTCACCGGCCGGCAGCGCGGGCAGGAAACGCAGGACGCCGATCAGGCCGAGCAGGTTGACGGCCGCGCCGAACCAGAACGCCGCCTGCAGCGAGAAGTGGTCCGCCAGGTAGGACGTGAACGGCACGCCGAAGGCGAAGCCCGCCGTGATGCCCGCGAACACCCGGGCGGTGGCGCGGGTCGCGTCCTCCGGCCGACCGAGTCGCACCGCCGTGGCGAGCGCGACCGAGAAGAACACCGGATGGACCAGCGCGGGCACCACCCGGAACGCGAGCATCACCGCGAAGTGCGTGGTGAGCGCGTAGACGGCGTTCGAGACGGCGAAGACGCCCATGGCGGCCGCCAGGACGGCCCGGCGGTCGAGGCGGGAGGCCGCGAGGGTCATGAACGGGCCGGACACGGCCACGACCAGGGCGAAGGATCCGACGAGCAGCCCCGCGGTGGAGGCGCTGACGTGCAGCCGGGCGGCGAGCTGCGGCAGCACTCCGACGATGCCCATCTCGGTGGTGATGATGCCGAAGACGCCGATGGCGAGCGCCAGGACGGCCGGGGTGCTTCTTCTCATGATCGTCTTCCTGTGGGAGAGCGGGGCGGGATCATATCCATGTATCGCGGTTTCTAGATATGAAAGCCCGCAGTGAAGACACGGGGACTGCGAACAGGCCTGGAGTCAGAGCTCGTCGGCGATGTGGGCCGCGAACGCCCGGATCGTTCCTTCGTTGCGCCGGTAGTACGTCCACTTGCCGATCCGCTCGGACTCCAGCAGGCCGGCGTCCTTCATCGACTGCAGATAGCTGGACACCACGGACTGCGAGAGGCCGGACCGCGCCTGGATGTCACCGACGCAGACCCCGATGTGGAACCCCAGGCCCTGCTCGCGGTAGGCGCTCTCGTCGAAGTGCTCGGCCGGGTTCTTCAACCACTCCAGGAACTGCAGGCGCGCCGGGTTGGCCAACGCCTTGTACACGGCCAGTGGGTCCACGATCCGCCTCCCGACTCGCTCCGCCGATGTCGCATCTACTTTTTGCGATTTTTGGAAGCGTGTCAAATGCGAGGGGCCCGGGCACCGCTCACCGGGCCAGCCGACCCGCCAGCTCGTCCAGGTCCCCGACGAACCACAGCTGCAGCCCGCGGTTGCTCTCCCGCACGAAGTCCCGCAACGCGTCCGACCGCTCCACGTGCGGCGCGACGTCCCCCACCACCGCGAGACCCATCCGGTACTGGGCGAACTTCTGCACCACCCCGCCCGCGACCCCGCTGCGCAGCCGGAAGAACTCCTCCCCGAACCGCCCCACCGGCACCGCCACCCAGGACGCCCCCAGGTAGTAGGCGTTCCCCAGCAGGTCCACCGCGTCCTGCTCCCCCGCGACCGGCTCCCCGTCCGTCCCGCACACCAACACCTGGACCCCGCCCAGCTCCTGAACCGCCGTCACCGCATGTCTCCCGTCATGTCGTCGATCAACCCGAGCACATCCCCCACCCGCCGCGGCGGCCCCAGCACCACGAACCGCAGCGCATCGCGCGGCTCGTCCCGCACCGCCTGCACCCACAACGGCCGCGACTCCCCCGAGGACCACGCGCCCGCCGCCGCCAGCACCGCCGTGACCAGCCGGTCCGCGTCACCGCGCCCCACCCCGTCCAGCTGCACCACCGCCGAGACCTCCACCCGGACCTCCGCCCGCGAAGGCCCCGCCGCCCCGCCGCCGCCGGTGAACGCCTCCACCTCCGCCCGCGCGATCCGGTACTGCTTCCCGATCCGCACGGCCTTCAGCTTCCCGTCCCGGACATAGCCCCGGACGGTCTTCACGTGCAGCCCCAGCAGCTCGGCCACGTCCTCGACGGAGTAGAACTCCTGCACGCCGCATCCTTCCGCATCATTCCCTATCTGGCACCCGACAGGGAAGGTTACTCCACACCCGGGTCGTCAAGTGATCACAGCCTTGGCCACCCTTTCGGGTGAACGAATCACGCAACAGCAGTAAGTAGAGCGCTCCACATTGACCATGAGAGCGCTGATTTCCGGCCCTTGCGAAAGGCATCGACTGATGAGCACTCCCGAAGACGGCCCCACCCCCTTCACCGCAGACCGGTTGGCGGACCTCCGGACCGCCGGCATCTACGCCTCGGGCACCAAGGTCTCGCCCGACGCCGTCGACCTGGCCGAGGCGCTGGTCGCCACGCTCGCGGGCTCCGCCGAACAGCCGCTGCTGCCCGCGGAGTTGCAGGAGCTCGTCGACCAGGTGAAGGCGAAGGCGACCATCGGCCTGCCGCGGATCACCGCGGACGACGGGGTGCGGCTCTCCGCGTTCACCATCCGGCTCAACACCGACGAGCCGCGCCCGGTGGTGATCGTGCCGTCCGGGTGGACGCCGCTGGGCTGGACGCTCTTCGCCCACCTGTACCTGCGCCTCGCGCTGCGCGGCTACCACGTGCTCGCCTACACCCCGCGCGGCATCGGCCAGACCTTCCCGATCCCCGGCGGCGGCTTCATCGACGCCCCGTTCACCTCCGGCGGCACGGTGGACGTGGCCGGCCCCTCCGACTGGGCCGACGGCTCCACGGTGATCGACTACGCGCAGCAGCACTTCGCCCCGAGCCGGGTCGCGTTCTTCGGCGAGTCCTACGGGTCGGGCATCAGCCAGCTGGTCGCCGCCCACGACCCGGCGGGCCGTGTCGACGCGGTGGTCGCGCTCAGCACCTGGGGCGACCTGGCCGATTCGCTGTACCTCAACGGCACCCGGCACCTGGCCGCCGTCGAGGCCCTGATCGCGTTCACCGGCGGGCCGGAGGAGCGCAAGTTCGACCCGGCCACCCGCCAGCTGTTCGCGGACTTCCGCGCGGGCGCCAACCTGGACGAGGTGGTGGCCTGGGGCAAGGAGCGCACCCCCGCCTCCTACGTCGACCAGACCAACGCCCGCGGCGTGCCCACGTTCTTCTCCAACACCTGGCACGAGACGCTGTTCCCGGTCAACCAGGTCGTGGAGCACTTCGAGCGGCTGACCGTCCCCAAGCGCCTGAACCTGTGGATCGGCGACCACGCCGCCCCCGAGGGCGCCGGGCTGACCGTCCCCGGCCCGAACGCCCCCGTCGACGAGGCTCTGGCCTGGCTCGACCACCACGTCCTCGGCGTCGCCAACGAGGTGCCGAGCTGGGAGCCGGTCAAGAGCCAGCTGATGTTCGAGCCCACCGTCCGCGAGAGCCACGCGAGTTGGGCCGACGTCACCACCAGCACCGAGACGCTGTACCTGGACGGCGGGCAGAACGGGACGCTCGCCGCCGCCCCGGCCGCCGGCCGGAAGGCCTCGTTCACCACCGGCGAGCTCACCGAGGCCACCGCCGTCGACGACCTGATGGTCACCGGCCGGGAGGAGTGGCAGGGCAACCCGAAGAGCTACGTCACGGGGAAGTTCGACCGCCGTTACCTCGCCACCTGGACCTCCGCCGCCGGCGCCCGCCGGGTGCGCGGCGTCCCGGAGCTCACCCTGACCGTCACCCCCGCCGGGTCGAGCGCCACGCTGGTGGCCTACCTCTTCGACCTCGCCCCCGACGGCACCGCCCGCATCATCACCCACGAGCCCCTCACCGTCACCGACGTCGCGAGCGGCGAGAGCCGCACCGTGACGTGGCGTCTCCAGGCCGCCGCCTACGACGTCGCGGAGGACCACAAGCTGCTGCTGGCGGTCAACGCCAAGGACAAGCTCTACTCCGACGCCAACACGCCGCTCACCACCCTGACGGTGGGCTCCGACTCCGGAGCCGCGGCCCGTCTCGTGCTGCCCCTCGGCTGACGCGCCGCACGGCCTGCCCGCCCCCCGCGGTGGGGGCGTGCAGGCCGTGCGATCTCCCCCTCGAAAAAACCGTTTGCATCGCTCGACCCGCTCGCTAAGGTAGTCCCCGTTCCGTCCGCACGCGTCTGCGCTGCGGTCGGCGAGACGAGAGAGGAGGTGTGGCCAGGATGGTTGCCGCCGTGACGCGGCGCGCTTTTTCCTGCGCGCCATACGCCTCCTCCCCCCGTCTTCTCCCCACCGGCTGACAGCGCATCGATCCGCGCCCCGGTGGGCCACTCCTCAGGAGCCACCGCAGTGCGCGAGCGCTTTGCCGACAGCGATTCCTTCTCCCGTATCCGCCCCAAGGGCGCTTCCCGTCGCGGCCGCAAGGCCGACCGTTTCGACGACGCCGAGCCCGAGTACCTGTACTTCCCCTCCGAGGACTTCGAGGGCTTCGAGGACTCCCAGGAGTTCGACGACTCCGCCGACTTCGAGGACGAGCCCCGGTCCGCCCCCGACGGCCCCCCGATGGGCGACCGCTGGTCCACGTGGGACCAGTCCACCCCCACCGAGAAGGGCCCGGAGCCCCGCCCCGACTGGGTGGTCACCGAACTCGCCGCCGTGGACACCGAGTTCGGCATCGTGAAGACCGGCAAGGAGGCCGACGTCTTCCTGCTGGAGCGCGCCGTCCCCGGCACCGAGCGCCGCACCCTGATGGCCGCCAAGCGCTACCGCGATTCCCAGCACCGCATGTTCCACCGCGATTCCGGCTACCTGGAGGGCCGCCAGCACAAGGAGTCCCGGGTCAGCCGCGCGATGGCGAAGCGGACGGCCTTCGGCAAGGAGGCGATCGCCGGCCAGTGGGCGGCCGCCGAGTTCGCGGCACTGTGCCGCCTGTGGTCGGCGGGCGTCGCCGTGCCGTACCCGGTGCAGATCACCGGCACCGAGATCCTGATGGAGTTCATCGGTGACGAGGCCGGCACGGCCGCGCCGCGCCTGGCCCAACTGCGCGCCGAGGAGGCCGATGTCGACGACCTCTGGGAGCAGCTGGGCCGCAGCCTCTCGCTCCTCGCGTACGACGGCTACGCGCACGGAGACCTCTCGGCGTACAACATCCTGGTCCACCACGGCCGCCTGGTGATCATCGACGTCCCGCAGATCGTGGACGTCGTGGCGAACCCCCGCGGTCTGTCGTTCCTGGAGCGCGACGTGCGCAACGTCGGCGCCTGGTTCGTCTCCCGCGGCCTCCCGCCCGAGCGGGTGGAGGCCCTGGTGGAGTCCCTCGCCGAGGAGGCCCGCCTGCGCCGCTGACAACCGGTCCGGCTATTCGCTCGGCCACAGGATGAACCGCGGCAGCGCCACCCGCCGCGGTTCCCCGCCGCTCGCCGCCACCGCACCGAGCGCACCCCGGATCTCGTACAGGTGCGCGACGGCGAGCTCCAGCGGGGCTTCGTACGGCTGGTACGTGTACCGGATGGGATAGTCCACCCCCGGCCGGATCGACATCTCGATGTGGCACCCGAGCACGTGCGTGACGGGCCGCCGTTCGGCGAACTCGACCAGCCGGTCGATGGTCTGCGCGAACGCGGCCCAGTCGTCGATGTAGAGCCGGCCGGGGTAGACGGTGTCGCCGGTGAGCAGGAATCCGCTCCACGGGTCGTAGTAGGTGACCGAGGCGGCGTGGTGCCCGGGGGTGGCCAGGCACTCCAGCACCCGCCCGCCGAGGTCGATCCGTGCGACGGCCTCCGGGTCCTGGTCGAAGCCGAAGAACGGCCACGCGCTGTCCTTCCCGGCCGGCACCAGCTCCGTCCCGGGCCGGTCCGCGAACTGCCCGTCCCCCGCGACGTGGTCGCCGTGCGCGTGGGTGTGCACCACCAGCAGCCGGTAGTCCTCCCGGGGATTCTTCGCCAGCCACCCCTCGATCAGCTCGTCCACCGTCCGCCGCAACGGCAGGTACGCGGCCTCGGCGGTGGCCCCGGTGTCGATCAGCACGGCCCGCTCGTTGCCGAACAGCAGGTACAGGAACGGTGCTTCGTAGTTGACCGCCATGTTCTGCCGCAGGATGACGGTGTGCTCGTCGTATGCATAGACCTGCAGGTCGGGGTCGGTGTTGTGCTTGGCCGACGGCGAACCGTGGTTCCACCGGACGTCCAGCGGACGTGTCTGGGGCCGGTCGGTGGTGAAGTCGATCGTCACTGCGCGATTCCTCCGGATATTTCCCGCTCGGCCTGCTGATTGACCGTGCGTCAGTACAACCTCTCCGCTCGAACGAACGTGCCCCGACGGCGTGTAGAGTCGCCGCGCGAAGAGGGCCGGGTCCCGACTTCCCTTCGGGCGACCGGTCGGGCCAGACTCTTTGCTGACACTTCGTACACCAGGCTCGGGGGAAACGGGACATGTGGGGTCGGGGGACGGTGCTCGGGGGCCGCTATGCCCTCACCGAGCGGCTCGGCAGCGGTGCCATGGGCGAGGTCTGGCGCGCGGACGACCAGGTGCTGGGCCGTCAGGTCGCGGTGAAGATCGTGCTTCCGGCGCTGATGGAGGACGAGGTCTTCGCGGCCCGGTTCCGCCGCGAGGCGACCGTGCTGGCGGCGATGAACCACCGCGGCGTGGTGCACATCCACGACTACGGCGAGGACGCCTCCGACCCGTCCGCGAAGATCGCGTACATCGTGATGGAGCTGCTGACCGGCCGCCCGCTGGACAAGGCCAAGGGCCGCGGCAGCTTCCCCCCGGACCGGGCGCTGGACGTCGCGGCGCAGGTGCTGGACGCCCTGCACGCCGCACACCAGCAGGGCATCGTGCACCGGGACATCAAGCCGTCCAACCTGATGATCGGCCAGGACGGCCGGGTCACCGTCACCGACTTCGGCATCGCCCGCACGCTGGCCGACACCCGGATCACCACCTCGCACGCCGTGATCGGCACCGCCCTGTACATGGCCCCGGAGCGCGCCGAGGGCAACGACGCCTCGGCCGCCTCCGACCTGTACTCGGTCGGCGTGGTGCTGTACGAACTCCTCGCCGGGAAGCCGCCGTTCACCGGCGGCACCCCGCTGGAGGTGGTGCTCAAGCACGTCCGCGAGCCGGTGCCGGAGCTGCCGGAGTCGGTGCCCGCGCCGGTGCGCGCGGTGGTCGTGAAGTCCCTCGCCAAGCAGCCCGGCGATCGCTACCCGGACGCCGCGGCGATGGCCGTCGCCGCCCGGCAGGCGATGTCCACCCCGGCCGCCCTGGGCGCCGTCGTGGCGATCAACGAACCGTCGCCCGGCGATCCGCCCGCCGTCGCCGCGAACGCCGTCACCGAGCCCCCGCGGCCCGCGCCCGCCGGCCGCCGGCGGCTGGTCACCCTGGTGCTGCCGCTGGTCCTGGTCACCGGCGGCGGGGTGACCGCCCAGCAGCTCGAACTGCTGCCCTGGCAGAACCGCCCGGCCACCGTCGGATCCACCAACACCCAGCAGCCCCAGGCAGGTTCGGCCGGCGAGACCGGCCCGTCCGGCACCCCGTCCGGCGCCGCCCAGGGCAGCGACCCCGCCCAGCCCCAGCCCTCCGCCCCGCCGTCCACCGACGCGGCCGGCAACCCCGTCCAGCCCGGCGGCACGCCCGACCAGGGCACGAACAACGGCTCCGGCTCCGGCAGCTCCAACGGCGGCTCCAGCAACACCGGCGGCGGCAGCAACTCCGGTGGCTCCACCACCGGTTCGGGCGGCGGCTCCAACGGCGGCGGCGGATCAAACAGCGGCGGTTCCAACAGCGGCGGCTCGAACGGCGGCGGCTCCACCCCGAACCAACCCGCCCCGACCACCCCCAAGCCCCCCTCCGGCGGCAACGGCCCGGCGTCCGGCTGCGGCGGCAGCGGCTGGGGACGGCTGGTCAACGTCGGCACCGGCCAGGCCGCCGGCCTCGGCTCGGACGCCCTGACGGCGGGCGTCCCCGTCGTCTCGGGCCGCAACACCTCCTACGGCTGGATCAAGAACACCGACGCCACCGGCACCACCTTCACCGCCTGCAAGAGCGGCAGCGGCATCACCCTGGGCGGCCGCTACGCCGGCAGCCCCAACATCGCCGAACTCGCCGGCTCCGGCTCCTACGGCGACCTGACCAACTGGTCCCTCGTCGAAGCCGGTTCCGGCACCTTCCAGCTCAAGTTCGGCTTCGGCATCCAGAGCTGCCTCACCGACACCGGCACCGGCAACACCCTCACCATCACCACCTGCTCACCCGGCGACAGGTCCCAGCTCTTCCGCTTCTCCTGACCCGACTCCCCTCCACCGCACCGGAGTTGTCACACCCCTCGGGAAGAGTGCCGGACATGGCCGAACAGTACGTCACCGCCTTCGCGGTGGACGCCGCGCTGCTGCTGCGCCTGCCCGGTTCGGGCGGCGCCGGACTGCCGGGCATCCCGCGCTCCGCCGCGCTCACCGAGCTGCTCGCCGGCCGCCTGCGCGCCGACGCGGACTCCCGCTACACCGCCCTGCTGCCCGCCCTCGCGGGCACCCTCGGCACCCCGCTCGGCGAGGCCGTCCTCGCCGGCCGTCACTGGGACGAACTCGCCGACGTCTTCCGCGAGTTGAACCTGCCCGCGCTGGCCGCACTCTGGTCCCGCCGCTGGCCCTGGCCGGACGGCGCCACCGACGACCGGCCCTGGCCCCACCCGACCCTCACCCCGCACGCCGCACTCCCGGGCGTCCTCGCCGACCTGGCCGCCCTCGACCCCGAGGCCCTCCCCGGCCACCCCACCGCCCACCTGGCGGACGAGGACCTCGAAGAGGCCGCCTGGTTCCTCACCGAGCACGTCCCCACCTGGGCCTCCCACGCCCACACCCGGTCCCTCGACCTGCTCCTGCTCCGCGACGGCGCCCGCTGACCCCCCGGCTCCCGCCGGCCGGAGCCTTCCGGGGCTTCCGACCGGCCGTCAGGACACCACGTCCTTGGTCGCGAACCCGCGGAACGCCAGCGCCAGCAGAATCACCGCGTACGACAGCGACAGCACCACGCCCTGCACCATCCCGCCCCACTCCAACTGCGGCTGCAACGCGTCCGCCCACGCGTACTGCCAGTGCGCCGGGAACCACTCCCGCAGCGAGCCCAGCGCCGTGACGGCGTCCAGCACCCCGGTGATGATCGACGCGAACACCGCCCCGCCCACCGCGCCGAGCGGCGCGTCCGTCGCCGTGGAGAGCCAGAACGCCAGCGCGCCGACCACCACTTCGGCGAGGAACACGTACAGCACGGCGAGCGCCAGGCGCGGCAGCGCCTCCGTCGCGGAGAGCGTCGCCCCGGTGGGGAGCTTCAGGTCGCCCCACCCGTACGCGGCGGTGCCGACCACCAGGCCGACCGCCGGCAGCAGCACCACCGCCGCGGCCGAGAACATCATCGCCACGGTGAACTTCCGCGCCAGCAACCGGGCCCGCGGCACCGGCGCCGCCAGCAGGTAGCGCAGCGAGGACCAACTCGCCTCGGAGGCCACGGTGTCGCCGCAGAACAGCGCCACCGGGATCACCAGCAGGAACCCGGTGCCCATGAACAGCAGCGTGGTGGCGAAGTTCGCGCCGGACGCGGTGGCCAGCTCGATGAACGTGGTGCGGTTCTCCCGCCCCGGCGTCCCACCGATCTGAAAAGCCGCCAACACGACGAACGGCAACGCGGCCAGCACCCCGCCGATCACCAGCGTCCGACGCCGCCGCAACTGCCGCATCGCCTCGACCCGCAGCGGCAGCGTCCGCCCGGGCCGATAACCAACGGCAGCCGTCTCCGTCACCGCACTCACGCCGCACCTCCGATCAGGGCCAGGAACGCGTCCTCCAGCCGTCGATGCGGGCCGATGCCCGCCACCGGCACGCCCAGGCGCACCAGTTCGGCGGTCAGCCGGCTCACCGCCAGCCCGTCCAACCGGACCAGCAGCCCACCGTCCACCACCTGCACCGACTCGACGCCGCCCAGCGCGGCCAGCTTCTCCGCGACCGCCGCCGCCTCCGTCTCGACGAACCCGTCCTCGACGCTCACCAACAACTGCTCGCCCGCACCGGTGATCCCGGCCGTCGGCCCGGCCGCCACCAGCCGGCCGCGCTCCATCACCACCAGGTGCGTGCACGACTGCTCGACCTCGGCGAGCAGGTGGCTGGAGACGATGACCGTACGGCCCGCGGCGGCGTACCGGACCATCACCTCCCGCATCTCGCGGATCTGCGGCGGATCGAGCCCGTTGGTCGGCTCGTCCAGGATCAGCAGATCGGGCAGCCCCAGCATGGCCTGCGCGATCGCCAGCCGCTGCCGCATGCCCTGCGAGTACGTCCGCACCGCGCGCTCCAACGCCTCGCCGAGCCCGGCGATCTCCAGCGCCTCCGCGAAGTGCGCGTCCTCGACGGGCCGCCCGGTGGCCGCCCAGTACGACTCCAGGTTGGCCCGCCCGCTCAGGTGCGGCAGGAAACCCGCGCCCTCGACGAACGCCCCGACCCGCGACAGCACCGGCGCACCCGGCCGGATCGCGTGCCCGAACACCCGGATCTCGCCCTCGTCCGGGCGGATCAGCCCCATCAGCATCCGCAGCGTGGTGGTCTTGCCCGCGCCGTTCGGCCCGAGCAGGCCGAGCACCTGACCGGCCTCCACCCGGAACGACAACTCCCGCACCGCGTAACGGTCCACCGAACCCTTGTACTTCTTCGACAGCCCGGTGATCTGCAACGGCACCCCGGCCAGCTCCGGGTCCGGCGCCGGCGCCGCCACCCGCCGACGCCGCGCGAACACCAGCAGCGCACCGATCGCCAGCGCCACCAGCGGCAGCACCCACGTCCGGTTCGGCACCGGCGCGGCCTCGGTGCGCAGCCCGTCCACCGTCGGCACGCTCAGCGGCCCGGCCGCGGCCACCGTGTACGTGGCGGCCTGCGCGGGCGACGCGTACGCCAGGTCGGTGGACGCCAGCACCAGCCGCAGCCGGTGCCCGGCCGGGAACTCGTGGTCCACGGCCGGCAGCGTCACCTGCACCGTCCGCCCGCCCGCCGCGTCCGCACCGGTCACCCGCAGCGGAGCCGCCAACTGCTGCGGCAGCGACTGCTTCCCGTCCGGCGCGACGTCGTACACCTTCGCGAACAGCACCGCCTCCGGCACGTCCGCCGCCACCCGCACCGCCACCGTCGGCGCGCCCGTCAGATGCAACGGGGTGCCCAGCGGAGCGGAGTCGAACGCCGCGAACTGCCCGGGAAAGTCGATCGACAGCCCCGCCCCCACCGAGGACAGCTGGGACAGCGCCCCGATCCCCGGCAGCGTCGAGATGTTCGGCGGCGCACCGCCCGGCGGATTCGCGATCCGCTGCTCACGCCCCGTCAGCTCGACGCTGCGCTGCGCCGTTCCGCCGAGCCCGGGATAGCTGTCGGCATCCGCACCCCGCAGCACCGCCTGGAAGCCCGTGGAATCCACCCCACCGGTCCGCGTCACCCGGAAGGCCGGCCCGGTCGAACCCGCTCCGCCCTTCAACCAGTGGTCGAACCACGCGGTCACCCGGTCGTCGACGCGCGTACTGGTCTCCTGCCCGCCGTCGTGGCCCGCCCCGAACCAGTCCACCGCCACCGGCGCACCGTTCGCGGCCACCGCCTTCGCGATCCGGTCGCCCTGATCCAACGGGAACAACGAATCCTGCTGCCCCTGAACCACCAGCGTCGGCACCTTGATCCGCTCCGCCACCGACGACGGACTCGACCGCTCCAACACCCGCACCGCATCCGCGTCCGGCCGCCCGGCCGCCGCCACCCGGTTGTACATCGCGCACAGTTCGTCCCGGAACCGCCCGCACCCCACCGGCCCCTCGGCCTGCTGCGTCGGCCCGCCCAGCCCCGGGCCGGACGCCGAACCGGTGGTGAAGAAGATCCCCGCCCACAGCTTCTTGAACACCCCGTCGGCGGCCGAACTCCCCTGCGCCGCCTGCGGAAACAGCGCATCCGCCAGGTTCCACCAGGTGATCTGCGGCGCGATCGCATCAATCCGCTTGTCGTACCCGGCCGCCAGCAGCGACACCGCCCCACCGTACGACGCGCCCGTCACCCCGACCCGCGGATCGCCCTCCCCGTCCAACTGCACCTCGGGACGCTGCGCCAGCCAGTCCACCAGCCGCGACACGTCCGCGACCTCACGCTCCGGCTCGTTCAACCCGATCTGCCCGGACGACTGCCCGAACCCCCGCGCCGACCACGTCAACACGGCGTACCCGGCCCGCGCCAACTCCTCGGCCCGCTGCCGCTCACTCTCCTTCGACCCGCCGAACCCGTGCGCCAACAGCACCGCCGGACGCCGCCCCGCCCCACCCGACGTGAAGAACGAGGTGTCGATCCGAACCCCCTCCGACACCTCCAGAAACCGATCCTCCCGATGCACCCCCGCCGGAGCCCCCGCACCCACGGCCACCGCCCCACCCCCCACCAACAACGCCACCACCGCGCCCCCGGCCACCACCACCCGCCGACGCCTCACCCACCCACGCCAAACCCCAACCAGCCCCATACCCGCAGATCCTAACCACGCCCCCCGTAGGCCCCCCATCAAACCCACCGCCCCCCACCAACCCCACCTCCCGCGCCCCCTTTCACCCCCGAACCCCGCCCCCCTCCACTCGCACGCACCCTCCCCCCCCTTCACCGCCGAACCACCCACCCCCTCCACGTGCGAGCAACGCTCGCCCCTAACTGCCAGGCCACGCACCCCCTCCACGCGCCAGCAACGCCCGCTCCCTCCGGCGGGTTGGGCCACGCACTCCCCTCCGCTCGCCAGCAACGCCCGTCCCCTGACTGCCGAGCCGCCCACCCCCTCCGCCCGCACACACCCCCGCCCCTGACTGCCAGACCACCCACCCCGCCCCCTGCACCACCGCGCCACGCACCCCCTCCACGCGCCAGCAACGCCCGCCCCCTGACTGCCGAGCCACGCACCCCCTCCGCCCGCGAGCACCCCGCCCCCTTCATCGCCGCGCCACCCACCCCCTCCACGCGCGAGCACCCCCGCCCCCTCCCGGCGGGTGGACCACGCACCCCCCTCCGCTCGCGGGCAACGCGCCTCTCCCGGCTGGTGGGCCACGGGCGGGCGGGTGGGCGAAGAAGCCCCAGCCCCCACACACACCCGCACCGCACCCTCTCCGCCCCGCACCACCCCTCCCCGTCCCACCTCCCGCTGCCGGGTCACGGGTGGGCGGGTGGGCACAGAAACCCCAGCCCCCCACACACGCGCACCCAAAAGACAAACCCACCCCAACCCACACGCTATGGTGCAAATCCCCCACCCCTCGCAATCCCCGAGGTGCCCCCGTGCTCTGGCCTCTCGCCAGCCTCCTCACCGCCGTCCTCGCCACCCTCCTCGCCGGCTGGCTGGTCGACCAGATCCTCCAGCGCCTCGCCACCCGTCACCCCGACTCCCCCGTCTGGGAGTCCCTCCGCCGCTGCCGCATCCCTCTCCAACTGTCCCTGCTGACCGCGATCCTGCTCGCGTCCCCTTTCCTCCGCCGCGTCTTCCCCAGCCAGGACGGCGTCGTCCGCCACACCGCCCTGCTCGCCCTGATCGCGTCTCTCGGCTGGCTCACCGTCCGAGTCCTCACCGCCGCCCTCGAAGCAGTCTTCGCCCGCTACCAGACCGTCACCGAGGACGCCTCCCGCATTCAACGCGTCGAGACCCAGCTCGGCCTGGTCCGCCGCGTCGGATCGGCCGTCATCTGGGTGGTGACGGTCGGCGCCCTCCTCCTGACCTACGACGCCATGCGCACCGTCGGCGCCAGCCTCCTCGCCTCCGCAGGCCTGATCGGCATCGTCGCGGGCATCGCCGCCCAGTCCGCCCTCGGAAACTTCTTCGCCGGCCTGCAGATCGCCTTCAGCGACACCGTCCGGATCGGCGACACCGTCGTCCTGGAGGGCCAGCAGGGCACGGTCGAGGAGATCACGCTCTCCTACCTGGTGCTGCGGCTGTGGGACTACCGCCGCCTGGTGGTCCCGGTGTCCTACTTCGTCTCCAAGCCGTTCGAGAACTGGACCCGCCGCGATCCGGGCCTGCTCGCCTGGGTCCTGCTCCACCTCGACCACCGGACCCCGATCGACGCCCTCCGCGCCGAACTCGAACGCTTCCTCGCCACCACCGACCTGTGGGACGGCCAGGAGTGGTCCCTCACCGTCACCGACACCACCCCGTCCACCATCGTGGTCCGCGCCATGATGACCGCCCGCGACCCGGACGCCGCCGCCACCCTGAAGCTCGCCACCCGCGAGCACCTCCTCGCCCACCTCGGAACCCACCACCCCGAGTCCCTCCCCCGCATCCGCACCACCTGACCACCCCACCACCCGCACCCGCACCCGCACCCGCGATCACACCCACGGTCACGCACCCCCCACGAGGCGTCACCATGGAGACATGACCTGGCAAGCCGATATCGCCATCGACCCGGACGGCGTCCACCGCGCAGCCGTCCTGATGCGGGAGTCCGCCTCGGACAGCCGTCGCGGCTTCATGCTGGACGACGCCCGCACCGCCGGCGGCGCTCATCACGGCTGGCAGGCGGCCCACGCAAGCACCCACTGCGTCACGTCCTGGCGCGACCGCCTGCACCGCGAGGCGGACGAGGTCGAGGCCGCGGCCGACGCGCTCCGCGCCTCCGCGCACACCTACGTCAACACGGACGCCGCGACGGCCGTCGCTCTCTCGGATGACGCCCAGTGGCTCCGGGGCGCCTGATGCTGACCCTCGACGACCTCGACCACGCCCAGCCGGGCCTCTGGCAGCACGCCTGCGACGACGCCCTCACCACCGCCAGGCACTGCGAGCACCTCGCCTCGGTCGCCCGCGACGAGGTGAACCGCACTCTCGCCGGCGCCTGGACCAGCCCCACCGGGGATTCGGCCCGGGCCCGTTTCGCCCGGCACGCGGAGTCCTACGACTCCGCCGCCCTGTCGATGCGCGACCTCGCCAAGGTCTACGACCGTCTCGCCACCGCCATGGCGGACGCCCAACGCGCCCTGCACGCCGCGCTCGACTTCGCCCGCGACCACCGGCTGAACGTCGCCCAGGACGGCAGCGTCCACCGCGGCCCGGGCCCGGTCGACCCGGCGAGGGCCGCCGCCCTCGACGAGCAGATCCAGCACGCCGAAGGCCTGGTCATCACGGCCCTGCGCAATGCCACCGAGGCCGACACCGCCGCGACCGACGAACTCCGCACCCTGGCCCGGCTGTCCGAGATCGACAGCGCCGCGACGGTCCGCGAAGCCCTCGACCACGACGGCAACAGCGCCCTCGGCGTCGCCCTCCGCCTGCAGGGCGCCCAGCGCGACGGCAACGGCCCGCACCCGATCAACGTCCCCCCGGAGCTGATCGAGGCGGCCCGCCGCGCGTCCGCCGAGACCGGCGTCAGCACCGACCTGCTGCTCTCCGTCCTGTGGCAGGAGCAGCAGTGGTACCAGGCCCTGGAGCCCGGCCTGGACGGCCCGTTGACCGCCATCGGCCGCCGGGCCGACTGGGCCGCCGCGGAGAGCCTCAAGCCGGACAAGTCCCTCGGCATCACTCACATCAAGCCGGCGACCGCCCGCGCCGCGATCGACCGCGACCCGGCCGCCTTCCCGGGCCTCGCCGCGCTCAGCGACGCCCAGCTCGCCAAGTACATCGAGGAGAACCCGGCCGAGGATGTCCGGCTGAGCGCCCATCACCTGAAGCGCCTTCGGCAGGACCACCACGGCGCCATCACCGACAAGCAGCTCTTCCTGCTGTACGCCGCCGACACCCCGCAGGTCCGCGACTCCAACTCCCGTTACGGCGACGACGGTTCGCACCGGGGCGCGGCCATCAAGGACCGGTCGGACAGCTGGGACTCGCTCCAGCAGTCCCTGCGCGACGCGGACGCCTGGAACAACCTCCCCGAGGCGGAGCGCCGCAAGGCCCTCGCCAACCTCGCGTCCCGCACCCCGAACGACACGGAGCTCGCGCTGAACCCGGTCTACGCCGCCCCGGGCGTGAGCACCACCGCCCACGGCACCGCGCCCCTGCCACCCGACCGCCCGCGCCCACCGACCCTCCCGTCCCCGACCCTCCCCTCCCCGACCGCTCCGTCCCCGGCCGCCCCACCGCCGCCCGCTCCGCCGCCGCCCGCCGCGGCTCCCCCGGCACCGAGCCCGGGCCCCGCCCCCACCCCGCCGGCGGGCTGAACCACCATGCGCCACATCCGCTCCGCCCCGGCGCTCGCCGCCACCACGGCGCTGTCCGCCGCGTTCCTGGCCACCGCGTTCCTGGCTTCCTGCGGCACCGACGGCCCCCCGCCCCGCGTGCCCATGCCCTCGAACGTGCCGACCTCCCCGCAGTTCGCCGACTCCGACGCGGTCGTCGCCGCCCTCGGCAGGGCGGGCATCCCCTGCCTCGTCACCCTGCACACCGCACCCGAGGGCGCGTCGACCACCGAGTGCACGGCGACCCTGGACGGCCGCACCTTCCAGTACGAGGTCGAGGTGTTCGACCTGGAGCGTTTCAGCCGCGACGAGATCGGCACCGCCATCGCGACCGGCCGCACCGTCCACCACCAGACCTTCGTCGCCGCCGGGAACTGGCACGTCGCCGCCATCGACCCCGAGTACGCGCCCCGCATCGCGCAGGCCCTCGGCGGCGTGGTGCTCCCCGGCGACGAGCTGAAGATCCCCGACTACCCGCTGCCCGCGATCCCGTCCTCGCCCCGATTCGACAGCGTCGAGAGCCTCGCCGCCGCCCTCGACTCCGCCGTCGGCTGCGAGGACCACGACGCCGATCCCGGCGGCTCCCTCACCTGCCGCACCGGAAGCCGGGTCGGCCGCAGCCCGAACTGCGCGGTCCTGCGGCTCCACCCCAGCGACGCCGACCGCGACCACTACCTGCGCGAGGCCATCTCCCACCCCGCCATCCCGGCCTACCTCGCCACCGGCGCGAACTGGTCGGTCAACCTCTGCGACTACGGTCTCGCCGACCGGGTCGCGGCGGACCTCGGCGGCGTCGTCGTCTCCTACGACGGCAACTGACCCCGGACACGCCACGAGGGGCCGCGATCGTCACCGACCACAGCCCCTCGTTCGCGCAAATCCCTACAGCACCCGCGTCATCGTCCGGTGCGGAATCCCCGCGTCGTCGTACTCGGGGCCCTCCCCGGCGTACCCGAGCCGCTCGTAGAAGCCCATCGCCCGGACCTGCGCGTGGAGTTCGAGCTCCTTCGCGCCGTGTTCCCGGCCCAGTTCCTCGACGGCCCGCACCAGTCGGACGCCCAGCCCGGTGCCGCGCGCGGCCCGGACCACGGCCAGCCGGCCGAGCAGTACCCGGTCGGCGACGCCCCCGGTGATGCCGAGCGCCTCCGCGCCGGAGATCAGCCGCGCCGTGCCGAGCGGAGCACCGTCCGCCCCGAGCGCCAGCACGTGCAGCGAGGTGGCGTCGTACTCGTCGTACTCCAGCTCGACGGGGATCTCCTGCTCCTCGACGAACACCTCGTACCGCACCGCCCGCACCGCCGCGAGGTCGTCCTCGCTCTCGGCCACCCGGATGACGACGTCGGCCATCAGCTCTCCGCCGCGATGACGTCCAGCGCGTGCTGCAGGTCGTCGGGGTAGGCGGAGGTGAACTCGACCCAGCGCCCGTCCTCGGGGTGTTCGAAGCCCAGCGAGACGGCGTGCAGCCACTGCCGGGTCAGGCCGAGCCGCTTGGCCAGCGTCGGGTCCGCACCGTAGGTGAGGTCGCCGACGCAGGGGTGCCGCAGCGCGGACATGTGGACCCGGATCTGGTGGGTGCGGCCGGTCTCCAGCTTGATGTCCAGCAGGGACGCGGCGCGGTAGGCCTCGATCAGGTCGTAGTGGGTGATGGACGGCTTGCCGTCGCGGGTCACCGCCCACTTCCAGTCGCTGCTGGGGTGGCGGCCGATCGGCGCGTCCACGGTGCCGGACAGCGGGTCGGGGTGGCCCTGGACCAGCGCGTTGTACTTCTTCTCCGTGACGCGGTCGTGGAACTGCCGCTTCAGGTCGGTGTAGGCGCGCTCGGACTTGGCGACCACCATGATCCCGGAGGTGCCGACGTCCAGCCGGTGCACGACGCCCTGGCGCTCGGCGGCGCCGGAGGTGGAGATCCGGTAGCCGGCGGCGGCCAGGCCGCCGATCACGGTCGGGCCGGTCCAGCCGGGGCTGGGGTGCGCGGCCACGCCGACGGGCTTGTCGATGACGACGACGTGGTCGTCGTCGTGGATGATCCGCATGCCCTCGACGGCTTCGGCGACGATCTGCACCGGCGCGGCGGGGGCGGGGATCTCGACCTCCAGCCAGGACCCGGCGGTGACCCGGTCCGACTTCCCGGCGACCGCGCCGTCCAGGGTGACCTTGCCCTCGGCGGCGAGCTCGGCGGCCTTCGTCCGGGAGAACCCGAACATCCGGGCCAGGGCGGCGTCCAGCCGCTCGCCCTCCAGGCCGTCGGGTACGGGGAGGCTACGGGTCTGCGCTGCGATACTCACCCACCCGAGTATGCCCGACCCGGACCGGCCCGCTTCCCGCCAGGAGGCCCGTCAGGCCTTGGACTGCCCGTCCTCGCCGTCCGCCGCGGGCTCCTTGCCCTCCGGGGCGTGGACGGTGCCGTCCGGGTTGATGCCGCGGAAGGAGAGCAGGACGACCAGGATGCCGCCGCAGACGATCGCCGAGTCGGCGAGGTTGAAGACCGCGAAGTGCTGCACCGAGATGAAGTCGACCACGTGGCCGCGGAACGCGGACGGGGAGCGGAACAGCCGGTCGGTGAGGTTGCCGAAGGCCCCGCCGAGCAGCAGGCCGAGGGCGATCGCCCAGGGCAGGCTGTACAGGCGGCGGGCGATCCGCCAGATCACCACGATCACGCCGGCGGCGATGCCGGTGAACAGCACCGTCAGCGCCTGACCGATGCCGAACGCGGCGCCGCCGTTGCGGATCACCTGGAGGGTCATCCAGTCGCCGATCACCTGGATCGGCGCGGTGTGGCCCTCCAGGTTGGCGACGACCAGCATCTTCGAGCCGAGGTCGATCAGGTAGGCGAGCAGCGCGACGGCCAGCAGCACGCTGATCCGGCGTCGCACCACGGCGCGCGCCCCGTCGGCCGCGGTGGCGCCGCCCCCGGCCCGGCGTTCCTCGGGCGCGGCAGGGCTCACCCGGTCACCCGCCTCGGTGGAGGGGGTGGGGACGGCGTCGTCCTGGGTCTGGTGGGAACCTGGCGTGCTGATGATCCGCTCCGCTGCCGTGGGAAAAGCCGGTCGTCGTTACGGGGACGAGGGTACGACACCCGTAGGCCCGTTGGCCGCCCCGTACGACAATGCGCACGATGCGGGGCGGCCGGGGCGTGGACCGACCTCAGCGGCGTTCCTGCTTCGCCTTGCAGCTCACGCAGAGCGTGGCCCGCGGAAACGCCTGCAGACGGGCCTTTCCGACGGGCTGGCCGCAGGACTCGCAGAGGCCGAACCCGGCGCCTTCGAGGCGGGCCAGCGCGCGCTCGGTCTGGGCGAGGCTGTCGCGCGCGTTGTTGGCGAGCGACAGCTCGCTCTCCCGGTTGATGTTCTTGGTGCCGGCGTCGACCTGGTCGTCGCCCGCGCCGTCGTTGGAGTCCCGCATCAGGCCGGCGATGGCGGCTTCGGAGGCCTCGATCTCGGACCGCAGCCGGAGCAGGTCGGCGGCCAGTTCGTCGTGGAGCTCGGCGACCTCGGCGGCCGTCCACGGCTCCTCCCCGGCCCGGACCGGCAGCTCGGCCGGGTCGACCGACTCGGCGCCGCCGCGCGCGCCGGAGCTTGCCGGCACGTGGGTGCGGCTGCTGGCCGCGGTGTGTCCGGTGGTGCCGGTCTTTCGCCGCGCAGTACTCACGGTCCCCTCCCCTGGGTCGCTCGCCACGGCCTTGCGCGACCTCGCGGTCACGGTTCCTGTCGCCTTCTCAGCCATGGCTTTCGACCTCATTCACGAATGATCAGAAGCGTCGGTTCCCGACGATCTTGCCGGTCCCGGAACGATAAACCTCATCGAATCGCCCCACAACGGGACATACCGAAGCGTTTCTTCGATCCCACCCGCGCAGCCTCCGACGATCCCGACGCTCACAAGTTGTGCCCAGAACGCCCCCGGCTAACCACTCCGGACCCGGCTCACGGGTGCGCGAAACGGCTTGCGGGGGCCGATACACTGGGCCGTGCAAGGCGCAGATGGGACGAGTACCGCAGTACGCAGCCATGAGCGACCCGGGGACGGTGCGAGCCCGGGGGTGTGCACGGCGGGAAGATCACCCCGGAGCCGCCGGAAGAACGGCCCGGCCAGGGCCTACTAGACCCGGCAGCAAACCCAAAGAGAGGGCCGCCGCGCGCGGTCAAGGAGGGTGGTACCGCGGGACGGCAAGCCGTCTCGTCCCTCCGTCGGAGCCAGTCCACGCATCCGCCGGAGGTTGACGCACCCCATGTCGCCCACCTACAACGTCGTTCCCGCGCAGGTCGACCTGCCCGCGCTCGAACACCAGATCCTCTCCTTCTGGCAGGACCAGAAGATCTTCCAGCGCAGCCTGGAACAGTCCGAGGGCCGCCCCGAGTGGGTGTTCTACGAGGGCCCGCCGACCGCCAACGGCATGCCGGGCGCGCACCACATCGAGGCCCGCGTCTTCAAGGACGTCTTCCCGCGCTACCGCACCATGAAGGGCTACCACGTGGCCCGCAAGGCCGGCTGGGACTGCCACGGCCTGCCGGTGGAGCTCGCGGTGGAGAAGGAGCTGGGCTTCTCCGGCAAGCCGGACATCGAGAAGTACGGCATCGCCGAGTTCAACGCCAAGTGCCGCGACTCCGTCACCCGGCACACCGACGCGTTCGCCGAGCTGACCGAGCGGATGGGCTACTGGGTCGACCTCGACCAGGCCTACCGCACCATGGACCCGTCCTACATCGAGTCGGTCTGGTGGTCGCTCCAGCAGATCTTCGACAAGGGCCTGCTGGTCCAGGACCACCGCGTCGCCCCGTGGTGCCCGCGCTGCGGCACCGGCCTGTCCGACCACGAGCTGGCCCAGGGCTACGAGACCGTGGTCGACCCGTCGGTGTTCGTGCGCTTCCCGCTCACCTCCGGCCCGCTGGCCGGCACCGCCGCCCTGCTGGTGTGGACCACCACCCCGTGGACCCTGGTCTCCAACACCGCCGCCGCCGTCCACCCCGAGGTGACCTACGTGGTCGCCACCGACGGCAACGAGCGCCTGGTGGTCGCCGAGCCGCTGGTCGCCAAGGCCCTCGGCGAGGGCTGGGAGACCACCGGCGAGTCCTTCACCGGCGCCGAGATGGAGCACTGGAACTACCAGCGCCCCTTCGAGCTGGTGGAGATCCCGGACGCCCACTACGTCCTGACCGCCGAGTACGTCACCACCGAGGACGGCACCGGCATCGTCCACCAGTCGCCCGCCTTCGGCGCCGACGACCTCGCGACCTGCCGCCGCTACGGCCTGCCCGTGGTCAACCCGGTGGAGACCGACGGCACCTTCTCGCCCGACGTGCCGCTGGTCGGCGGGGTGTTCTTCAAGAAGGCCGACGAGGCCCTCGTCGCCGACCTGAAGGCCCGCGACCTGCTGTTCCGTCACCTCCCGTACGAGCACAGCTACCCGCACTGCTGGCGCTGCCACACCGCGCTGCTCTACTACGCGCAGCCGTCCTGGTACATCCGGACCACCGCCGTCAAGGACGCGATGATCCGTGAGAACGAGGCCACCAACTGGTTCCCGGAGACCGTCAAGCACGGCCGCTTCGGCGACTGGCTGAACAACAACATCGACTGGGCGCTCTCCCGCAACCGCTACTGGGGCACCCCGCTGCCGATCTGGCGCTGCGAGGACGACCACCTGACCTGCGTCGGCTCGCTCGCCCAGCTCTCCGAGCTGACCGGCACCGACCAGTCCGGACTGGACCCGCACCGCCCGTTCATCGACGAGGTCACCTTCCCCTGCCCGCAGTGCTCGCACACCGCGGTCCGGGTGCCCGAGGTGATCGACGCCTGGTACGACTCGGGCTCCATGCCGTTCGCGCAGTACGGCTACCCGTACCGCAACAAGGAGCTGTTCGAGCAGCGCTACCCGGCGCAGTTCATCTCCGAGGCGATCGACCAGACCCGCGGCTGGTTCTACACGCTGATGGCCGTCGGCACCCTGGTGTTCGACAAGAACAGCTACGAGAACGTCGTCTGCCTGGGCCACATCCTGGCCGAGGACGGCCGCAAGATGTCCAAGCACCTGGGCAACATCCTGCAGCCGATCCCGCTGATGGACCAGCACGGCGCCGACGCCGTCCGCTGGTTCATGGCCGCCGGCGGCTCCCCCTGGTCGGCCCGCCGGGTCGGCCACGGCACCATCCAGGAAGTGGTCCGCAAGACCCTCCTCACCTACTGGAACACCGTCGCTTTCCAGGCCCTGTACGCCCGCACCGCCGGCTGGGCCCCGTCCGCGAACGACCCGGCCGCCGCCGAGCGCCCGCAGCTGGACCGCTGGGTGCTCTCCGAACTGCACACCCTGGTCCGCGAGGTCGACGCCGCCTACGAGGCGTACGACACCCAGCGGGCCGGCAAGCTGCTGTCCGGCTTCGTCGACGACCTCTCCAACTGGTACGTCCGCCGCGGCCGCCGCCGCTTCTGGCAGAGCGACGCCGCCGCGCTCGCCACCCTGCACGAGGCGCTGGAGACCGTCACCCGCCTGATGGCCCCGCTCACCCCGTTCATCGCGGAGCGGGTCTGGCAGGACCTCGTCGTCCCGGTCACCCCGGACGCCCCGGTCTCCGTCCACCTCTCCAGCTGGCCGGTCGCCGACGAGACGCTCATCGACACCGAGCTCTCCAAGCACATGGCGCTGGTCCGCCGCCTGGTCGAACTCGGCCGCGCCACCCGCGCCGAGAGCGGCGTCAAGACCCGTCAGCCGCTGTCCCGCGCGCTGATCGCCGCCCAGGGCTGGGAAGAACTCCCCACCGACCTGCGCGCCCAGATCGCCGAAGAGCTCAACGTCTCGGTGCTCGAATCCCTCGCCGCAGTGGGGGGTTCGCTGGTCGACACCTCCGCCAAGGCCAACTTCCGTGCCCTCGGCAAGCGTTTCGGCAAGGGCGTCCAGGACGTCGCCAAGGCCGTCGCCGCCGCGGACGCCGCACGCCTCGCCGCGGAGCTCCGCGCCACCGGCGAGACCTCCGTCGAACTCAACGGCGAGACGGTGGCCCTCTCCCCCGACGAGGTCGTCATCACCGAGACCCCGCGCGAGGGTTGGGCCGTCGCCAACGAGTCCGGCGCGACCGTCGCCCTCGACCTGGCGATCACCCCCGAGCTCAAGCGCCTCGGCGTGGTCCGCGACGCGATCCGGCAGATCCAGGAGGCCCGCAAGAACTCCGGCCTCGACGTCGCCGACCGCATCCACCTCCAGCTCGCCACCACCGACGAGGACACCCTCGCCGCCCTGACCGAGCACCAGTCCCTGGTCGCCGCCGAGGTCCTGGCCGAATCCCTCGGCCTCACCATCACCGACCCTGACGCCCCCCGCTTCTCCGACGAGAGCCTCGCCCTGGAGTTCACCCTCCGCAAGGCCTAGGTTTTTGAGAAGCATGGCGCAACCCACGCCCCGCTGAACCCCCACGCCCCGTCAGGGGCGCGGGGGTTCTCGCGCAAGCGGACGGGCGCGAAAACAGGAGCGCGGGGAACTGCGCGAAGCGGAAGGCACCCCGCCGCAAGGTCGCGACGCAGGACAATGACCTGCACGTGATCGCGACCTTGCGGACCGGCCCTGCGCTTGTCGCACAGTTCCCCACACCCCCGGCTTCGCACCCACCCGCTCGCGCCACCTGCTTCGCGCTCACCCGCCCGCGCGAACTTCCCCGTCCCCCAGTCGAAAGCCCAACGCGAAGGGCGCCCCCAGCCGTCATGGCCAAGGGCGCCCTTTCGCGTTGCGGGACCGCCTAGTTGTCGCCGTCCTCGTCGATCAGGAACCCACGCATCGGAGCGGGAGCCTGCTGCATCGGCTGCGGAGGCTGCGGCCGCACGGCCGCCATCGGCTGGGTCATGCCCGCTGGCGCCATCGCCCCGTTGGAGCTCGCGGAGGCGCCGCCGAAGGACGGGGCCCCGGCCGAGCTGCCGAAGGAGCTGCCACCGAAGGACTGGTTGCCGCCGAAGGACGGGGTGGAGCCGAACGACGGTGCCGAGGAGGACATCGCGCCGGCGCCGGCGGGCGCCATCGACGACGCGGCCGGCGGCAGCGACGCGGTGGCGGGGATCCGCGGCGGGGCGAGCGAGTCGTCCGCCTGCGACTCCAGCTGACGCAGCTGGGTCTCCAGGTAGGACTTCAGGCGCGTCCGGTACTCGCGCTCGAAGGCGCGCAGGTCCTCGACCTTGCGCTCCAGCGTGGCGCGGGCGGACTCCAGGGAGCCCATCGCGACGCGGTGCTTCTCCTGCGCGTCCCGCTCCAGCGCGTCCGCCTTGGCGCGGGCGTCGCGCTCCAGGCCCTCGGCGCGGCTGCGGGCCTCGCCGACGATCTTGTTGGCCTCGGAACGGGCCTCGGAGATCGCCTGGTCGGCGGTCTGCTGAGCGAGCGCCAGGACTCGGGCGGCGCTGTCGCCGCCGGGACCCTGCTGCTGCTGCATCGGGTTGCCCATCGGGGCGCCCATCGGCTGCAGCTGCTGGCCGCCCATGGGCTGGAGCTGCTGGCCGCCCATCGGCTGGCCCATCTGCTGCTGCTGCATCGGGTTGCCCATCGGCTGCAGCATCTGACCGCCCATCGGCTGGACCAGCTGCTGCTGGCCGCCCATGGTCTGGCCCATCTGCTGCTGCTGCATGGGGTTGCCCATCGGACCGCCCATCGGGCCGCCCTGACCGGCAGGCAGCTGCGGCGCACCGGACGGCAGGCCGAGCGGCTGGTTGCCCATCCCCTGCTGGGGGCCGCCGAGCTGCTGCGGACCGCCGAGCTGCTGGGGGCCGCCAAGCTGCTGCGGGCCGCCGAGCTGCTGCGGACCGGGGCCCTGCTGCTGGCCGGGCACCGGCGGACCGGATATGGCGGCGGGCACCGGAGCACCGGGTCGTCCGCCGTCCTGCGGAGCCTGCTGCTCCTTGCGCATGTTCGCCTGGTTCTGCGCGGCGGCACGCGTGGCGGCAGCCAGCTTGGCGCGCAGGTCCTCGTTCTCGCGCAGCAGGCGGGTCAGCTCGGCTTCGACCTCGTCGAGGAAGGCATCGACCTCGTCCTCGTCATAGCCTTCGCGCAGCCGGACGGTCGTGAACTGCTTGTTCCGAACGTCCTCGGGGGTCAATGGCATCTCTTCACCTCAACGTGATCGTCGGACCGGCATCCTGTCGCATCGTTCAGAACGACAGGCGCTGCACGAGCGAGATCAGGACATACACAATGATCATCAGTACGAAGAAGGACAGGTCGAGCGCCACGCCCCCGAGACGCAACGGCGGGATAAATCGCCGAAGAAGCTTGAGTGGCGGATCCGTGACAGTGTACGTGGCCTCCAGCACCACGACCATGGCCTTCCCAGGACGCCACGATCGAGCGAACTGGAAGACCCAGTCCATCACCAGCCTGAAGAGCAGGATCAGCAGGAACACGGTCAGCACCCAATAGAGCACCGAACCGAAGATCCCCATCACTTCTCCCTCTCCCTGACCGGCAGTCCGTCAGTGACGCACTGTCAAACTGATCCACACAGAAAGTCGTGGCCGGGTCAGCTCTGGTTGAAGAACCCACCCTCGGCGATCCGAGCCTTGTCCTCCGCCGTGACATCGACGTTAGCAGGCGACAGGAGGAACACCTTCTGTGTTACGCGCTCGATACTGCCGTGCAGACCGAAGACCAGTCCAGCCGCGAAGTCTACGAGCCGCTTGGCATCCGTGTCGTCCATCTCCGTCAAATTCATGATCACGGGCGTGCCGCCACGGAACTGCTCCCCGATCGTACGGGCCTCGTTGTAGGTCCTGGGGTGCAGCGTGGTGATGCGGTAGGGCTCTCGTTCGCTGACGACCTTGGGCATGATCACCGGGGTGCTCTTCTCCAGATTGCGGTGGCGCTCGGATGTGATGGACGACACGGGAGCCATGCGCGGCTGCTCCTGCCGGATCGGGACCGCGGCGGGCACCGGCTGGGGAGCGATCTGGGCCACGGGCGCCGGCTGCGCGGGGGCCGCGGCGGCGGGGTTCGAGGACCGGATGTCCTCGGTGCGACCGGTGCGGATCGGCTCCGGGTCCGTGTCGTAGTCGTCGTCGGGGTCGTACCCCTGGCTGTCATAGGTCTCGTCCTCGACCAGGCCGAGATAGACCGCCATTTTGCGCATCGCGCCGGCCATGCTGCTGTCTCCTCCGCTCATGCGCCCACCGTTCACCTGCGGACGCCGTGATGGTCACGGCCTGTCAGGCCGACGGTCCGTCAGACCGCGGAGGTGTGCGCTCGGATGCGATCCACGGTTTACCAGCAGACTGATCATCTGCTAGGTTCTGTCCTATTTTGTCCTGCAGTCTGATCTACTTACTCGGTGACGTTACCCGAGCGGTGACCGCACTCCGAGTACCGCCGTACCGACGCGTACATGTGTCGCTCCTGCGGCGATCGCCTGCTCCAAATCTCCGCTCATCCCTGCCGAAACCATCGTGGCAGTCGGATGCATCGCGCGTACGGCGCTTGCGATTTCCGCAAGGCGCGCGAAGGCGCGCGCGGGGTCGCCCGCCAGCGGTCCCGCGAGCGGTGCGACCGTCATCACACCCCTCATGTGCAGCCCGGGCGTGTCGGCGATCTTTTCGGCCAGTTCGAGCACCTCGGCGGGCGCGACGCCCGCGCGGTGCTCGCCCTCGCCGGACTCCTTGTCGAGCGCGACCTGCACCAGGCAGCCCAGCGGCGGGCGTTCGGCGTTGCGGACGGCGGCGGCCAGCGAGTCGACCAGACGCGCGCGGTCCACCGAATGCACCAGGTCGGCGTAACGGACCACCGAGCGGGCCTTGTTGGTCTGCAGCTGGCCGACGAAGTGCCAGGTCAACGGGAGGTTGACGCAGAGTTCGGCCTTCGGCGCGGCGTCCTGGTCGCGGTTCTCCGCGACGTCGGTGACGCCGAGTCCGGCGAGGAGTGCGGTGTCCTCGGCGGGGTAGGTCTTGGTCACCACGATCAGGGTGACCTCCTCGCGCGGCCGGCCGGCCGCGGCGCAGGCGTCCGCGATCCGGCGCTCCACCACGTCGAGGTTGGCGCCGAGTTGCTCGAAGCGGGCGCGCTGGGCGTCCGTCAGGGCGGCCGCGAAGTCGGCGCGCCCGGGGAACGGAGCGAAGATGTCGTTCGTCATGAGAGTGGGGACCCCAGCCAGACGTAGCTCGCGAGTCGGCCGGTCCGCTGCTCCCGACGGTAGGAGTAGTGGTCCGGGGATTCCAGGGTGCAGACGGTAGACCGCACCACCGAGTGCACGCCCGCCTCGGCGAGTTGGGCGGCGACGCCGGCCGGTACGTCCAGGGCGGGCGTGCCCCAGGAGGTTTCCGACCGGGCGGCCGGGACGAGCGCGGCCACCTCGGCGCGCATCGCCTCCGGCACTTCGTAGCAACGGCCGCACACGGCGGGGCCGGTGGCGGCCAGGATCCGCTCGGGGC
This sequence comes from Kitasatospora sp. NPDC059795, assembly GCF_042732175.1. NCBI lineage: Bacteria > Bacillati > Actinomycetota > Actinomycetes > Kitasatosporales > Streptomycetaceae > Kitasatospora > Kitasatospora sp. NPDC059795. Next base: position 436,932 of record NZ_JBHWID010000004.1, on the reverse strand, counting down.
GGGCCCCGAGTTCGCGCATCGCGGCGACCACCGCGGGGACGACCCCGGCGGCCAGGCCCGGGCGCCCGGCGTGCGCCGCGCCGACCACACCGGCCTCCGGGTCCGCCAGCAGCACCGGGGTGCAGTCGGCGGTGAGCACCGCGAGGGCCAGCGGGCGGTCGGTGACCACGGCGTCCACCGTCGGCGCGTACCCGTCGGGTTGGCGCTCCGTCACCACCGCGACGTCCGCGCCGTGCACCTGGTTCATCCAGACCACGTCGGCCGGGTCCAGGCCCAGTTCGCGGGCCGCGAGGAAACGGTTCTGCTTCACAGCTTCGGGCGAGTCGCCCACCGCACCACCGAGGTTGAGCTCCCCGTACGGCGCGGTGCTCACCCCGCCCCACCGGGTGGTGGAGGCGAAGTGAGCACCGTTGCGAAAGGCCGCTCGAATCACTTCAGGAAGTCCGGCACGTCGAGCTCCTCGGCGGGGCTCTCGACGTACGGCTGGCGCACCGGCTGCACCTGCGGCGGCACCGGCGGGGCGGTGGTCACCGACACCGGGGCCTCGGACGGACGGGTCGGCTCCTCGGAGCGGGTGACCGAGCCGATCGAACCGTAGGACGGACGGGTCGCCGGACGCTCCGGCGCCGACGAGCTGCTGCTCGACGAGGAGCTGGAGGCCGACTTCACCACCGGCTCGCGGACGATGGCCGGCGGCTGCCCGCCGTCGAACCCGGCCGCGATCACGGTGACCCGGACCTCGTCGCCGAGCGCGTCGTCGATGACCGCGCCGAAGATGATGTTCGCCTCGGGGTGGGCCGCCTCGCTGACCAGCTGGGCCGCCTCGTTGATCTCGAACAGGCCGAGGTCGGAGCCGCCCGAGATGGACAGCAGCACACCGCGGGCGCCGTCGATCGAGGCCTCCAGCAGCGGCGAGGAGATCGCCATCACGGCGGCGGCCTTGGCGCGGTCCTCGCCGCGCGCCGAGCCGATTCCCATCAGCGCCGAACCGGCGTCCGACATCACGGACTTGACGTCGGCGAAGTCCAGGTTGATCAGACCCGGGGTGGTGATCAGATCGGTGATGCCCTGCACGCCGGAGAGCAGCACCTGGTCGGCGGAGCGGAACGCGTCCAGCACCGAGACCTGGCGGTCGGAGATCGACAGCAGTCGGTCGTTGGGGATGACGATCAGGGTGTCGACCTGCTCGCGCAGCGAGGCGATGCCGTCCTCGGCCTGGTTGGCGCGGCGACGGCCCTCGAAGGTGAACGGGCGGGTGACCACGCCGATGGTGAGCGCGCCGAGCGAGCGGGCGATGTTGGCCACCACGGGCGCGCCGCCGGTGCCGGTGCCGCCGCCCTCGCCGGCCGTCACGAAGACCATGTCGGCCCCCTTGAGGACCTCCTCGATCTCCTCGCGGTGGTCCTCGGCGGCCTTCCGGCCGACCTCCGGGTTCGCGCCGGCGCCGAGGCCGCGGGTGAGCTCCCGGCCGACGTCGAGCTTCACATCGGCGTCGCTCATCAGGAGCGCCTGCGCGTCGGTGTTGATCGCGATGAACTCGACGCCCTTGAGCCCGACCTCGATCATCCGGTTGATGGCGTTGACTCCGCCGCCACCGATGCCGACGACCTTGATGACCGCGAGGTAATTCTGGGGTGCTGCCACGTCGGGGCCTCTCGCCTCGAATTTCCGGGTCGGCGCCCCTGGATACGAAGGCCGACGGATGTCGATGGGTGGGAAGCGCGTGGTTCCAACCCGAACCCTAAACTTGAGGTTGAGGGTTATCGCTGTGCCGGTGTCAGTTCATTGTCGAGCACAGCTCGTTGACACAGGACAGTAGGTCGCAACCAGCGCGTGTTTCAACGAACACGCCGAGCTTCCCTTTTTCTTTTGAGCCTATGTGATCATCGACCCCCCGGTGAAACCGGGGTGACCATCAAGGGTCGGACCGGAGCCTCGGCTCCGTCAATACCTCCCCCGCGCACAGAACTTACCGGATCAGCCGGACACCGCCGGGGCATCCGGCGCACTCACGTCGTAATTCGATGCCTTCCGGCCGAGCAAGGCCGTCAACACCCGGGCCTTGCGCGGGGTCTCCTCGGCGCTGCCCCAGCGGACCGTTGCGCCGGAGGCGAGTTGGAGCCGGATGTCGTCGTAGGAGTAGACCGTGAGCGAACCGGCCTGTTTGGCCACGTCCGGGGGGAGCCCGGCGGCCACGGTGATGGCCGAACGGACCAGGGTGGGACGGTCGATGACGGAGAGCGCGTCGTTCGCGGGCTGCCCGAGTTGGAGCCCGACCACGGGGACGCCGGACGGGGGCTGCGCGTCCGTCGCGAACTCCACGCCCTCGGCGTCGACCTGGACGAAACGGCCGTCGTCGGCACGGATCGCGGCCACCGGCTGACGCTCGGTCACCTTCACCCGCAGGGTGTGCGGCCAGCCGCGCCAGACCTCGACCCGGGCCACCCTGGGCACCTTGCCCACGAGTTGCTGGGCCCGGTCCAGGTCCACCCGGGCCAGCGGGCCGCGGGCGCTGGAGCCGAGCGCCCGCTCGACCTCGTCCTGGCTCAACTTCCCGGAATCCAGGCCCTGGACCGCGACCTTGCGGACATCCAGGGCGGACGAGAAGAACACCGCCCAGCCGAGCGCGCCGAGCACCAGGGCGCCCAGCACCGCCAGCACCAGCACGCCCCGGCGGGACAGTCGGAGCCGGGGCGGACGGGTCTCGTCGCCGTCCTCCCCGAGCTCCTCCTCGTAATCCTCGTCAACCACGGCGGCGGCCGCCGCGGGCAGCCTCGATCGCCTCGTACACCATCTGCACCAGCAGGTCGTCGGCGTCCCGGCGGCCGAACTCGGCGGCGGAGCGCGACATCTCCCACAGCTTCGCCGGGTCGGTGAGCACCGGCAGCACGTTCTTCAGCACCCAGTCCGGGGTCAGCTCGGCGTCGTCCACCAGCAGACCGCCGCCGGCCTTCACCATCGGCTGGGCGTTCAGACGCTGCTCGCCGTTGCCGATCGGCAGCGGCACGAACGCGGCCGGCAGGCCCACCGCGGCCAGCTCGGCGACGGTCATCGCGCCGGCCCGGCAGAGCATCATGTCGGCGGCCGCGTACGCCAGGTCCATCCGGTCCAGGTACGGCACCGCGCGGTACGGCGGCATGCCCGGGATGTCGTCGATGGTCGGCAGCTCGTTCTTCGGGCCGACCGCGTGCAGGATCTGCACGCCGTACTGCTGGAGCCGGGGCGCGATCGTCTGCACCGTCTCGTTCAGCCGGCGGGCGCCCTGCGAGCCGCCGGACACCAGCAGGGTGGGCAGGCGCTGGTCCAGGCCGAAGTGGTGCCGGGCCTCCGGGCGGACGGTGCCGCGGTCCAGGGTGGCGATGGTCCGGCGCAGCGGGATGCCGATGTAGCGGGAGTCGCGCAGCTTGGAGTCCGGGGTGGAGACCGCCACGAAGTCGCTGTAGCGGGCGCCGATCTTGTTGGCCAGGCCGGGGCGGGCGTTGGCCTCGTGCACCACGATCGGCACACCGGCCCGCTTGGCCGCCAGGTAGGCGGGCATCGCGACGTAGCCGCCGAAGCCGACCACCGCATCGGCGTTGACCCGCTCGATGACCTCCTGGGCGGCCCGCACGGTGCCGCGCAGCCGGCCCGGGACGGTGATCAGTTCGGGGGTGGGCTTGCGGGGCAGCGGCACGGCCGGGATCAGGGCCAGCTCGTAGCCGCGCTCCGGGACCAGCCGGGTCTCCAGGCCGCGCTCGGTGCCGAGGGCGGTGATCCCGACGGACGGATCGTGCCTGCGCAGCGCGTCCGCGAGCGCCATGGCCGGCTCGATGTGACCGGCGGTCCCGCCGCCGGCGAGTACGACATGCACCGAAATTCACCGCTCCCTGCGCGACGACCCGGGGGCCTTGCGCGCTGTGGTTCTCCTACCTGGCAGCACCCGGCCCAGGACGGACCCGAACCGGGAGTTGGCCCCTTTTCGCCATCGGCGGGGCCGGGCAGCCAGCGCTGCCTTCGCCTCCGGGGTGCTGCGCGCGAAGCACAGCAGCAGCCCGATGGCGCACATGGCCGACAGCATCGCGGACCCACCGTACGAGAACAACGGCAGCGGGACGCCCGCGATGGGCAGGAGTCCCAGCGCCGACCCCAGGTTGACCACGGCCTGAGCCATGATCCACGTGGTGGCGGCGCCCGCCGCGTACCGGACGAACGGGTCCGTGGTGCCGAGAGCCACACGGATACCCGCGTAGCCTAGTGCCGCGAAGAGTGCGAGCACCGACAGCGTCCCCACCAGGCCGAGTTCCTCGCCGGTGGCGGCGAAGATGAAGTCGGTGTGCGCCTCGGGGAGTTGCCCCCATTTCTCGACGCCCGCACCGAGTCCGGATCCGAACGGTCCGCCCGCGGCCAGCGCGTACAGTCCGTGCAGGGCTTGGAAGCAGTCGAGGTTCGGGTCCGGCTTGGTGACGCCGACGCACGCCAGCCGGCCGAGCCGGTGCGGCACCGTGATGATCAGCGCGGTGCATGCGACCACCGCGATGCCCAGGGTGGCGGCGAACAGCCGCAGCGGCGCGCCGACCATCCACAGCAGGCCGAAGAGCATCGCGACCAGCACCATCGTGGTGCCCATGTCGCCGCCCAGCATGATCAGCATCATCAGCACGACGGTGCCCGGCACCAGCGGCACCAGCAGGTGCTTCCACTGGTTGAGCATGTGGGTGCGCTGTTTGCGGGCCAGCAGGTCGGCGGCCCACAGCAGCAGCGCGAGCTTGGCGAACTCGGACGGCTGGATCTGGAAGAACCCCAGGCTGATCCAGTTCCGGTTGCCGTTGATCCGCACCCCGATGCCGGGGACGGCGACCAGCACCAGCGCGGCCACCACCCCGAACAGCAGCGGGTACGCGGCCTTCCGCACCGCCTTGACCGGGGCCCGGGTGAGCACGACGGCGATCGCCCCGCCCAGCAGCAGCGCGATCAGCTGCTTGCGGAAGAAGAACGTCATCGGCAGCCCGTAGTCCACCACCACGCTCTGCGAGGCGGAGAACACCATCACCAGCCCGAGCACCACCAGCAGCAGCGCCGAACCGAGGATCAGGTAATACGGAGTCAGCGGACGGGCCATCAAGTACCCGAACCGCTCACGCGCTGCGCGCAGCCGCGCGACCGGGCCCTCGGACTTGAAGGTGGTCGTGGTCGCCGAGACCAGTCGCAGACGCGGCTTCTCGCTGGGCGGCACGTCCGTCTCCTCGTCATTCGGGGCGCGGGGAACTGCGCGAGCAACCGAGCGCACGTCAGCAAGGTCGCGATCACGTACAGGTCATTGTCCCGCGTCGCGATCTTGCGGTTGGGCGCCTTCCGCTTCGCGCAGTTCCTCGCGCCCCTGGGTTTCCCTACAGCGCTCGAACGGCTGCGGCGAACATGTCCCCGCGCTCGCCGTAGTTGGTGAACATGTCCATCGACGCGCAGGCCGGTGCCAGCAGGACGGTGTCGCCCTTCTGTGCGGCGGAAGCCGCCACGCGGACGATCTCGGTCATCGCCTCCGCGCCAGTCTTCCCCGGCACGGGTTCGAACACCGGGACTTCCGGGGCGTGTCGCGCGAGCGCCTCGCGGATCAGCTGCCGGTCCTGGCCGATCAGGACGGCCGCGCGCAGCCGCGGGGCAGCGTCGGCGACGAGTTCGTCGAAGGTCGCGCCCTTGGCGAGGCCGCCGGCGATCCACACCACGGGCCGGAACGCGGCCAGCGAGGCCGCGGTCGCGTGGGTGTTGGTGGCCTTGGAGTCGTCGACGTAGGTCACGCCGTCGATCTCGGCGACGTGCGCGATCCGGTGGGCGTCGGGCGTGAAGGCCCGCAGCCCGTCGCGGACGGCCTTGGCGTCCACGCCGTAGGCCCGCGCGAGGGCCGCCGCGGCGAGGGCGTTGGCGATGTTGTGCGGGGCCGGCGAGGAGATGTCGGCGACGGCCCCGATCTCGGCGGCGGCGCGGTCCCGGTCGGGGACGAAGGCGCGGTCGACGAGCAGGCCGTCCACGACGCCGAGGTTGGAGACGGCGGGGGCGTCGAGGCCGAAGCCGACGGCCCGGCAGCCCTCTTCGACGTCGGCCTCGCGGACCAGCGCCTCGGTGGCGGGGTCGGCCAGGTTGTAGACGCAGGCGACCTGGTTGCCTTCGAAGATCCGGCCCTTGTCGGCAGCGTAGGCGTCCATCGAGCCGTGCCAGTCGAGGTGGTCGGGGGCCAGGTTGAGCACGGCGCCGGAGTGCACGCGCAGCGAGGGCGCCCAGTGCAGCTGGTAGCTGGAGAGCTCGACGGCGAGGACGTCGTAGGGCTCCTCGGCGAGGACCGCGTCCAGGACGGAGACGCCGACGTTGCCGACGGCGGCGGTGCGCTTGCCGGCGGCGGTCAGGATGGACGCCAGCATCTGGACGGTGGTGGTCTTGCCGTTGGTGCCGGTGACGGCCAGCCAGGGGGCCGGCTCGCCGGTGGCGGGGTGTGGGGTGCGCAGCCGCCAGGCGAGTTCGACGTCGCCCCAGACCGGGACGCCGGCCTGCTCGGCGGCGGCGAACAGCGGGCTGTCGGGGGCCCAGCCGGGCGAGGTGACGATCAGCCGGGCGCCCTCGGGCAGGCTCGCGCCGTCGCCCAGGCGGACGGTGACGCCCTGCTCGGTGAGGGCGGCGGCCTTGGCCTCCAGCGCGGGGCCGGTGCCGCCGTCCACGACGGTGACGGCCGCGCCGAGTCCGTGCAGGACCCGGGCGGCGCTGATCCCGGAGAGGCCGAGTCCCGCGACGACGACCGGCAGGCCGGCCCACTCCGGGTTGTTCATCCGGTCACCCATCCCGCGTAGAAGAGTCCGAGTCCGACGGCGACGCACAGGCCCTGGATGATCCAGAACCGGACCACGATCAGGACTTCGCTCCAGCCCTTGAGTTCGAAGTGGTGCTGGAGTGGCGCCATCTTGAAAACGCGCTTGCCGGTCATCCGGAACGAGCCGACCTGGATGATCACCGAAAGGGTGATGATCACGAACAGGCCGCCGAGGACGGCGAGGAGCAGCTCGGTGCGGGAGACGATGGCGAGGCCCGCCAGCGCGCCGCCGAGGGCGAGCGAGCCGGTGTCGCCCATGAAGATCTTGGCGGGCGAGGTGTTCCACCACAGGAAGCCGAAGCAGGAGCCCATCAGGGCGGCGGCGACCACGGCGAGGTCCAGCGGGTCACGTACGTCGTAGCAGGACGCGGTGGCCTTGATCGCGTAGGCGCAGTTCTGGGTGTGCTCCCACAGGCCGATGAAGGTGTAGGCGCCGAAGACCATCACCGAGGCGCCGGTGGCGAGGCCGTCCAGACCGTCCGTCAGGTTCACGCCGTTCGACATCGCGGCGATCATGAAGTAGGCGAAGAGGACGAACAGCACCGGGCCGATCGACCACTTGAAGTCCTGCACGAAGGACAGGCTCTTGGAGGCCGGGGTCAGGCCGCGGCTGTCCTGGAACTGGAGTGCCAGGACGGCGAAGGCGAGCGCGACGAAGGACTGGCCGAGCAGCTTCGCCTTGGCGCGCAGGCCCAGCGAGCGGCGCTTGACCACCTTGATGTAGTCGTCCAGGAAGCCGACCAGGCCCAGACCGGTGGTCAGGAACAGCACCAGCAGGCCGGAGGCGGTGGGCGACTCGCCCGTTATCGCCTTGGTGGCGAAGTAGGCGATCAGGGTGGCAAGGATGAAGGCGATGCCGCCCATGGTGGGCGTGCCCTTCTTGCTGTGGTGCGCCTTGGGGCCGTCGTCGCGGATGTACTGGCCGTAGCCGTGCCGGGCGAGCACCTTGATCAGGGCGGGGGTGCCGAGCAGGGTCAGCACCAGGCCGATCAGGCCGGAGAAGAGGATCTGCTTCACTTCGCGGCACCGTCCGCGAGCAGCGCCTCGGCGACCTTTTCGAGGCCGACCGAACGGGATGCCTTCACCAGGACCACATCCCCAGGCCGCACCTGACTGCGCAGCAGCTCGATCGCCGCGTCCGCGTCGGACACCAGCACCGACTCCTCACCCCACGAACCTTCGTTCCTCGCGCCCAGTTCCATCCGGGCCGCCTCGCGTCCGCCGACCGCCACCAGCTTGGTGATGTCGAGCCGGACGGCGAGTCGTCCGATGGTGTCGTGCTCGTCGAGGCTGTCCTCGCCGAGCTCCCGCATCTCGCCGAGCACCGCCCAGGTACGGCGGCGCTCCGGGCCCCTGCCCGCCATCGTCGCCAGAGCCCGCAGCGCGGCCCGCATGGACTCCGGGTTCGCGTTGTAGGCGTCGTTGACGACGGTCAGGCCATCGGCCCGGTCGACCACCTCCATGCGCCAACGGGACAGCGCACCGGCTTCGCCCAGTGCCTCGGCGACGCGGTCGACGGGCATCCCGAGCTCCACCGCCACCGCGGCGGCGGCGAGGGCGTTCGAGACGTGGTGCTCACCGTACAGGCGCAGCTGCACGGGTGCGGAACCGGCCGGGGTGCTGAGCGTGAACTGTGGCCGTCCGGTGGCGTCCAGGCGAACATCCGTGGCCCGGACGTGGGCGTCCGAGGACTCCCCGAACAGCACCACCCGGGCCTTGGTGCGGCTGCTCATGGCGCGCACCAGCGGGTCGTCGGCGTTCAGCACGGCGACGCCGTCGGCGGAGAGCGCCTCGACCATCTCGCCCTTGGCGGCGGCGATGCCCTCCTTGGAGCCGAACTCGCCGAGGTGGGCGGTGCCGATGTTCAGCACCAGGCCGACGGTGGGCGGGGTGATGCCGGTCAGGTACTCGATGTCGCCCTTGTGCCGGGCGCCCATCTCCATCACCAGGTGACGGGTGGTGGGGGCGACCTGGAGAGCGGTCAGCGGGTGGCCGATCTCGTTGTTGTGCGAGCCGGCCGGGAAGACCGTCTCGCCGTGCTTGGCCAGCAGTTGGCCGATCAGGTCCTTGGTGGAGGTCTTGCCGGCCGAGCCGGTGAGGCCGACGATCCGCACGTCGGTCGCGCGGGCGACGACGGCGCGGGCGAGCCGGCCGAGGGCGACGACCACGTCGTCGACCAGGATCGCGGGCACGCCGACCGGGCGGGTGGCGAGCACCGCGACGGCGCCGTCGGCGACCGCCTTGGCGGCGAAGTCGTGGCCGTCGACGCGTTCGCCGAGCACGCACACGAACAGGCCGCCGGCCTCGATCTGCCGGTTGTCGGTGACCACCGCGCCGGTGATCAGCGCGTCCGGGTCGGCCGCGTCCAGGGTGCCGTCGACCGCCTTCGCGGCCTCGGCCAGGGTCAGAGCGATCACCGGTCCACCTCCCCCTTGTTCGCCCGCTCGCCTCCGGACGCTCCTGACCCGGCGTCGACGCTCCTCACTCCGGCACTCCTTCGTCGCTTGTCGTTCGTCGCTCTCGACACCGGCGCGTCCTTCGGCTCGGCGGCGGCCAGCTGCTCCATCGCGCCCCGCAGTACCTCGCGGTCGTCGAACGGGCGGACCTCGCCCTTCACGTACTGCCCGAGCTCGTGGCCCTTGCCGGCCACCAGCACGGTGTCCCCCGCGTGCGCCCGGGCGACGGCCAGCGCGATCGCCTCGGCGCGGTCGGGGACGGCGAGCACCTCGCCGCGCTCGTCCTCGGGCACCTCGGTGGCGCCGACGAGCATGGTGGCGAGGATCGCCAGCGCGTCCTCGGAGCGCGGGTTGTCGCTGGTGAGGACGGCGGTGTCGGCGAGCCGGGCGGCGATCGCGCCCATCGGCCCGCGCTTGTACGGGTCGCGGTCGCCGCCGCAGCCGACGACGACGTGCAGCCGGCCCTTGGTGACCTCGCGCAGCGAGGCGAGCACGGCGCTGAGCGCGTCCGGCTTGTGCGCGTAGTCGACGACGGCGACGAACGCCTGTCCGGCGTCGACCTGCTCCAGGCGGCCGGGCACGCCGGGGACCTGCGCCACTCCGGTGACCGCGGCGTCCAGGTCGATGCCGGCGGTGACCAGGGCGGTGATCGCGCCGAGCGCGTTGGCGACGTTGAACGGGCCGGGCAGCGGCACCGAGGCCGCGGCGCGGGCGCCGTCCGGGCCGAGCACGGTGAAGGTGGAGCCGGCCGGGCCGAGTTGGACGTCGACGGCGCGCCAGTCGGCGGCCGGGTCGCCCGCGGCGGAGAAGGTCACCATCGGGATCCGGGCCTCGCCGGCCAGCCGGCGGCCGTAGGAGTCGTCGCGGTTGGCGACGCCGAGCCGGGCCTTGCCGGGCTCGAACAGCCGGGCCTTGGCCCGGTAGTAGTCCTCCATGTCGGGGTGGAAGTCGAGGTGTTCCGGCGTCAGGTTGTTGAACAGCGCGACGTCGTAGGCCACGCCGTCGGTGCGGCCGTACACCAGCGCGTGGCTGGAGACCTCCATGACCACCGAGTCGGCGCCGGACTCGTGCATCACGGCGAGCACCGCGTGCAGGTCGGTGGCCTCGGGGGTGGTGCGCTCGGACTTGATCCGCTCCGTGCCGACCCGCATCTCGACGGTGCCGATCACGCCGGGCAGCCGGCCGGCTCCGCGTAGGCCGCCCTCGACCAGGTAGGAGGTGGTGGTCTTGCCGTTGGTGCCGGTCAGGCCGATCATCAGCATCCGCTCGGCGGCGGACCCGTAGACCGCCGCGGCGAGCTCGCCCATCACCGCGCGGGGGCTGTCCACCACCAGCAGCGGCACGCCCGCCGCGGCGGCGATCTCCGCGCCGGCGGCGTCGGTGAGCACCGCGACGGCGCCGGAGGCCACCGCGCCGGCGGCGAACGCCGCGCCGTGGTGGTTGGCGCCGGGGAAGGCCACGTACACGTCGCCGGGGCGCACCGCCCGGGAGTCGTGGGTGATGCCGGTGACGGCCGGGCCGTCGAGGGGCGGCAGCCCGAGCAGCCGGGCCGCCTCGGCGAGGGGCAGCGCCGCGGTGCGGCTCGGACGGGGGGGACTCGCGGAGATTTGATCGGATTTCGGCACGGCCGGAAGGCTATCGGCCCCATGCCCCCCGGGGCCAAACCGGGTCCCGTCGGCCGTGACGCTGCTCACATCGCGTCCGTCGGCCGCGGCGCGCCGCGAAGTGTCGGGGGTGTCGCTCATCTCAGGGCTTCCAGTCGACGGGCAGGTTCGGCGCCTCGCTGCCGCTCGGCGGGACCTGGAGGGTCTTCAGGGTGAACTCCATCACCTGCTTGAACACGGGCCCGCACAGCTGCCCGCCGAAGTGCCCGTTGACCGGGGCCTGGATGACGCAGGAGACCGTCACCCGGGGCTGGTCGGCGGGCGCGAAGCCGATGAAGGAGGCGGTGTACCCGGAGTACTTGCCGGTCTTCGGGTCCACCCGGTCGGCGGTGCCGGTCTTGCCGGCCACCCGGTAGCCCGGGATCTGCGCCTTGTTGCCGGTGCCCTGCTCGTCGGTGACGACGGACTCCAGCATCTCGGTCAGCGTCTTCGCGGTCGATTCCGTCACCACCCGGCTCTGCGCGCCGGCCGGCGCGGGCGTGAACCGCCCGTCCGGGCCGGTGGTGCCGGCCAGCAGGCTGGGGGCGACCCGCACGCCGCCGTTGGCGATGGTGGAGAACACCGAGGTGGCCTGCAGGGCGTTCACCGACAGGCCCTGGCCGAACGGGATGGTGTACTGCTGCGAGCCGTTCCAGTCCTCGGGCTTGGCCAGGATGCCGCGGGTCTCGCCGGGGAAGCCGAGGCCGGTGGGCTTGCCGATGCCGAACCGGTCGAGGTACCCGGCGAGCACCTTGTTGGCCTCGGCCTGGGTGGGGCCGAGGTGCTCGGCGGCCTCGATGGTGCCGATGTTGGACGACTTGGCGAGCACGCCGGCCAGCGTCAGGTACCAGGTCTCGTGGTCGATGTCGTCGTGGAAGACCCGGTCGGAGCGCTGCAGCGTGTTGGGCACCGTGACGTGGGTGTCCCAGTTCGCCGCGCCGGTGTCCAGCACCGCCGCCATGGTCATCAGCTTCGCCGTGGAGCCGGGCTCGTAGGCGTCCTGCAGGGCCGGGTTGCCGAGCTGGTCGGCGCGGGCCGAGGACAGGTCGTTCGGGTTGAAGCCCGGGGAGGTGGCCATCGCCAGCACCTGACCGGTCTTCGTGTCCTGGACGACCACGTAGCCCTTCTCCGCCCCGGCGTTGGACACCTGGTCGGTGATGGCGCGCTGCGCGGCCCACTGGATGTCCGGGTCGATCGTCAGCCGCAGGTCGGTGCCGGGCACCGCGTCCTGCCGGTTTCCGCCGGCGGTGGCGACCCGGCGGCCGCCGGCCGAGGCGTAGGTGGAGTAGCCGTTCTCGCCGGCCAGTTGCTGCTGGTACTGGAGTTCCAGGCCGCCGGTGCCGGTGCCCTCGGAGTTGACGAAGCCGACCAGGTTGGCGGCCAGGCCGTTCGCCGGGTAGCTGCGCCGGGTCGACTGCTCCCAGAACACGCCGGCCAGCGGGTTCGCGCAGGCGGTGTCGAGGAACTCCCGGCCGCCCTTCTCGGCGGGCTTGCCGATCAGGTCGCGCTGGATGCGGCAGGCCTTGGTGTCGGTCTGCTTGTTCAGCGAGGACTTCAGGTCGGCGATCTGCGCCTTGGCCTGCGGGGCCTGGCGGGCCGCCAGCAGCGCGTACTGGCTCTTCGGGTTCTTCGCGTTCAGGTGCAGCGCGGCCGCCAGCTTCTCCTTCGGCTGGCCGAGGATCGGCGCGAGCAGCGCCGCGGCCTGCTCGGGGGCGTCCGGCAGGTGGGTCGCCTCGGGGGTGAACATGGTCGGGTCGGCGGTGATGTCGTAGGCGTCCACGCTGGTGGCGAGGACGGTGCCGTCGGCGGCGGTGATCGAGCCGCGCTCGGCGGGCAGCGTCACCCGCACGTACTTGTTGGCGCCAGCGCCGGCCGCGAGGGCGTCGGAGTCCAGCAGTTGGAGCTGCACCAGCCGGCCCGCGAAGATCACGAACACCAGGCCCAGACAGGCCGTCACCAGCCGCAGCCGGCGCTTGGGGTCGGCCAGCTTGATGGTCCGCGGCGCGGACGCCGGGCGGCGGGCCGGACCGGACCGGCGGACGTCGGGGCGCGGCCGGGGCCGGACGGCGGAACGGCGGTCCCCGGCGGACGGTCGCGGGCGGGCCGGGCGCGGCGGGGTGCCGTCGCCGGAGCGGCGCGGCTCGCCGACCCGGCGGCGCGGTGCGGCGGGTCGGCCGCCGGACGGCGGGGTGCGGCGGGGACGATGGGGGTCGCCGGGCGGGCGGGTCACCGCCGGCCCCCGGCCGGGGCGGACGCGGGCGGCGCGGGGGCCAGGTCGATGCCGGGGTCGCCGGGGTTCGCCGAGGCCGACGGCGAGGGCGAGGGCGAGCCGGACGCGCCGGCGGGGCGCTGCCAGGGCTCGGCGCTGCTGCGCGGCACCGGCGGGTTGTCCTCGGCGGCCTTGGGCTTGCCGGTGACGCCGCCGTCGACGCCGAGGAAGACCGGGTCGCCGCCGGGGACCATGCCGAGTTCGCGGGCGCGCTGCTCCAGCGCGTCGGGCGCGGACTGGGCGGCGATCTCCTGCTGCAGGGTCTGCTGCTGGTCGGTGGCCTCGGTGGTCTGCTTCTTCAGCCGGGACAGCGTGAACGCCCCTTCGTTGAGGGCGGTGTTGAGCATCAGCAGGCCGAGCAGCCCGGCCGACAGCAGGGTGACCACCAGCACCGCGAACGGGGTGCGCCCCCGCATCGAGCGCGCCCCGGGCCGGACGGTGATCCGCGCCCTGCCCCCCTGCCCGGGGACGCGCCCCCGGGTCCGCTCGCCGGCCACCGGCACCGCTCCACTCCCCTTCGTTCCTGCTCCCGGCGGTTGGCTACCTCCGGGTCTCCCTGATCCTCTCCGCCACGCGCAGCCGTACGGGCGCGGCGCGCCGGTTCTCCTCGATCTCCTCCTCGGTGGCCAGTTCGGCTCCTCGGGTGAGCAGTTTCAGCCGGGGCTGGAGCTCCTCGGGGATCACCGGCAGTCCCGGCGGGGCGGTGGAGGTGGCCCCGGCCTGGAGGTACTGCTTGACCAGGCGGTCCTCCAGCGACTGGTAGGACATCACGACGATCCGACCGCCCACCGCGAGGGCGTCCAGTGCGCCGGGGATGGCCCGGTCCAGCACCTCCAGTTCGCCGTTGACCTCGATCCGCAGCGCCTGGAAGGTCCGCTTGGCCGGGTTGCCGCCGGTCCGCCGGGTGGCGGCCGGAATGGCATTCCGCACCAACTCCACCAGACGAGCGCTGTTGGTGAACGGTTCCTTCTCGCGTTCGCGCAGCACCGCGGAGGCGATCTTCCCGGCGAACCGCTCCTCGCCGTACACCTTGAGGATCCGCGCCAGGTCGCCGTGGCTGTAGGTGTTCAGGACCTCGGCGGCGGAGATGCCGCGGGTCTGGTCCATCCGCATGTCCAGCGGCGCGTCCTGGGCGTAGGCGAAGCCGCGGTCGGCCTCGTCCAGCTGCATCGAGGACACCCCGAGGTCGAACAGCACGCCCTGCACCGCGGGGATGCCCAGGTCGGCCAGGACCTGCGGGATCTCGTCGTACACCGCGTGCACCAGGGTGGCGCGGTCGCCGAACGGGGCCAGCCGCTCGCCGGAGAGCTTCAGCGCCTGCGGGTCGCGGTCGACGGCGACCAGCCGGACGTCGGGGAAGCGGGTCAGCAGCGCCTCGCTGTGGCCGCCGAGGCCCAGGGTGGCGTCCACCACCACTGCGCCGGGTGCGGAGATCGCCGGGGCGAGGGCGTCCAGGCAGCGCTCCAGCATCACCGGGATGTGCCGGGGGGCCGGGCTGTCGGTACTCATAGCGGGCGGGGCCCTTCCTCAGGTGCAGGTGTGGCCCCGCCATTCTCGCCTACCCGGCCGCCCGCTCCGCACGCCGCCCGTGGTCCCCGCCCGCTCGCTCGGGGGAAGGAGCGACCGCCCGGCACCGGGGAAGGTGCGCCAGGTGGGCACGGAGCGGGAGGAGGCCGCAGGCTGCGTACGGGCCGGCCGGCCCGGTGCGGAGTGCGGCCCGGCTCCCGGTTGCCGGGGGCCTTCCGCCGTGCTCCACTGCGCCGCCAGACTATCGTCCACGCCTCGTCAGTCAACGCTCCGCGACAGCGCACCACCCGCCCGGCGGTATCCGTCCGCGCAGGTCGGGCCGGGGGTGCGGGCCCCCGGCCGGGCGGGGCGCGGAGCGCTCGGGGCGCGCCGGTCGAACCGGGTCGAAGCCGTCCGAACGGGGCCCGGAGCCCGGTGGGTAAAGGCTTGCGCAGGTGGGTCCCGCGGCCGGCCCGACGCCACTACCGTCGTCGCCATGGCACCTGTTCCCGGCTCCGACCGGCCGTCCGAGACCGACCGCTTCGTGGCGGCCAACCGCTCCTACGCCGAGACCTTCCGGGACGGCGGCATGGACGCCCGCCCGGTGCGCAGGGTCGCCGTGGTGGCCTGCATGGACGCCCGGCTCGACCTGTTCGCCGCACTCGGCCTGGAACTCGGCGACGCGCACATCGTCCGCAACGCGGGCGGCGTCGTCACCGACGACACCATCCGCTCCCTGACCATCAGCCAGCGCGCCCTGGGCACCCGCACCGTGGTGCTGATCCACCACACCGGCTGCGGACTGCTCGGCCTGACCGAGGACTTCCGGCACGAACTGGAGCGCGAGGTCGGCCAGCGCCCGCAGTGGGCGGTGGAGGCCTTCACCGATCTGGACGGCGACGTCCGGCAGTCCATGCAGCGGGTACGGACCTCCCCGTTCCTGCCGCACCGCGACGACGTACGCGGTTTCGTCTTCGACGTGCACACCGGTCTGCTCCGCGAAATCCGCTGAAACCGCCGGGCCCGCGCCCTCGTCCCAAACCGGGACAAGCCTTCGTGTGTCGCCCGGCCGGGTGACTTCTGGCCGGAGGACAGGGAAGAATGCGCCAAGTATTCGGGGTGGGCCGGGCTCGAACCAGCCGCCCGGCGACTGTTGCACATGGGAGCGTACGGGTGACGACCATCAACGGACAGGGCTCGGAGCAGCCGGCCGCGGACCGCTACGACCGCCGGGAGCCGGCCGGTCTGGCGGAGCTGACGGCGGTGGTCGACCGGGTCCGGGC
Organism: Kitasatospora sp. NPDC059795; assembly: GCF_042732175.1. Classification (NCBI taxonomy): domain Bacteria; kingdom Bacillati; phylum Actinomycetota; class Actinomycetes; order Kitasatosporales; family Streptomycetaceae; genus Kitasatospora; species Kitasatospora sp. NPDC059795. The sequence goes on along the minus strand of NZ_JBHWID010000004.1, from coordinate 420,943 downwards.
GTCCGTGGAGAGCGTGATCGAGGGCAAGCCGGAGGCCGTCCGGATCGCCCTGACGGTGCTCCTCGCCGAGGGCCACCTGCTGCTGGAGGACGTGCCGGGCGTCGGCAAGACCATGCTCGCCAAGGCGCTGGCCCGCTCGGTGGACTGCACAGTCCGCCGGATCCAGTTCACCCCCGACCTGCTGCCCTCGGACGTCACCGGCACCAACGTCTTCGACCAGCACCAGCGCGACTTCGAGTTCCGGCCCGGCGCGATCTTCGCGCAGATCGTGGTCGGCGACGAGATCAACCGGGCCTCCCCGAAGACCCAGTCGGCGCTGCTGGAGTCGATGGAGGAGCGCCAGGTCACCATCGACGGCACCTCCTACGAACTGCCGTCGCCGTTCATGGTGATCGCCACCCAGAACCCGGTCGAGATGGAGGGCACCTACGCCCTGCCGGAGGCCCAGCGCGACCGCTTCATGGCCCGCATCTCGATCGGCTACCCGAGCCCCGAGGCCGAGTACGCGATGCTCGACCTGCACTCGGCGGCCAACCCGCTGAACGACCTGCGGCCGGTCGCGCACGCCTCCGACCTGCTCAAGCTGATCGACGTGGTCAAGGGCGTGTACGTGTCCGACCCGGTCCGCCGGTACGCCGTCGACCTGGTCTCCGCCACCCGCAACACCCCCGAACTGCGGCTCGGCGCCTCGCCCCGGGCCACCCTGCACCTGGTCCGCGCGGCCCGCGCGCACGCCGCCCTGGACGGCCGCGACTACGTGCTGCCGGACGACATCCAGGCGCTGGCCGTGCCGGTGCTGGCGCACCGTCTGCTGCCCACCTCGGAGACCCAGCTGAGCCGCCGCACGGTGGAGAACGTGGTGCTCGACCTGGTGTCCCGACTGCCCCTCCCGCGTCCGCAGGGCCGCTGAGGTGGCGGGCCCCGCCCGGCCCTCCGGGCTGCGCGCCGCCCTGCAGGGGCTCACCACCCGGGGGCGTTCCTTCCTGGCCGCCGGCCTGACCGCCGCGCTCTGCGCGTACCTGTTCGGCCAGAGCTCGCTGGTCCAGGTCGGCGTGCTGCTGGCGGTGCTGCCGCTGGCCTCCGCACTGCTGCTGGTCCGCACCCGCTACCGGGTCGCCTCCGGCCGCCGGCTCAGCCCGCAGCGCGCCGCGGCCGGCCAGGAAGCCCGGGTGCACCTGCGGCTGGACAACGTCTCCCGGGTGCCCACCGGCCTGCTGCTGCTGGAGGACAGGGTCCCGTACGTACTGGGGCCGCGTCCGCGCTTCGTGCTGGACCGGGTCGAGCCGCGCGGCTTCCGCGAGGTCTCCTACCGGGTCCGCTCCGACCTGCGCGGCCGCTACCCGCTCGGCCCGCTGCAGCTGCGGCTGTCCGACCCCTTCGGGATGTGCGAGCTGACCCGCTCGTTCAGCGCCGCCGACGTGCTCACCGTCGTGCCGCAGGTCCAGAGCCTGCCGCCGGTGCGGCTGCCCGGCGAGTCCGCCGGGCAGGGCGAGTCCAACGCGCACGCGCTGGCGCTGGCCGGCGACGACGACGTGATCCCGCGCGAGTACCGGCACGGCGACGACCTGCGCCGGGTGCACTGGAAGTCCACCGCCCGCTACGGCGAGCTGATGGTCCGCCGCGAGGAGCAGCCGCTCCGGGCCCGCGCCACCGTGCTGCTGGACACCCGGGAGACGGCGCACCGCGGCTCCGGCCCGGCGTCCTCGTTCGAGTGGGCGGTGTCCGCCGCCGCCTCGATCTCCGTCGACCTGGTGCAGCGCGGCTACCAGACCCGGCTGCTCACCGACACCGGCCGCGCGCACCCGCAGCACGGCAGCACCAACACCACCAACGCCGAGACCGTCGGCGTCCTGCTGGACGCCCTCGCCGTGGTCGAGCACTCCGACGGCGGCGGCCTGGCCCGCGCCGAGGAGGTGCTGCGCCTGGGCGGCGAGGGCCTGCTGGTGGCGATCGTCGGCGACCTCGACGACGAGCAGCTCGAACGCCTCACCAGACTGCGCCGCCGGACCGGCGGCGCGGTCGCCCTGCTGCTGGACACCGGCACTTGGGCGGGCCTGCGGCACCTCTTCCCGGACGCCGCCGACGACCAGGCCGACTCCGCGGTCGGCCGACTGCGCGAGGCCGGCTGGACCGTCCTCCCGGTGCGGGCCGGCGACTCGCTGCCCGCCCTGTGGCGGGCCGCCGACCGCACCCAGAACTCCGTTCCCTACCGAGACGAGGTCGGCGCGTGACCACCCGGGCCAAGTTGACGCTCTGCGCGGCCCTGGCGACCGCCCTGGCGGCGCTGTCCCTGTCCCCGCTGTTCAAGGACTCCTTCGCGCTGTCCCCGCACGGCCTGCTGATGATCGCCGCCGCGGCCGCAGCCGGCGCGGGCCTGCGCGCCCTGCCGCTGCCCCGCCCGCTGGTGCTGCCGCTCCAGCTGCTCGTGGTGCTGTACGTCCTGATGCTGACCACCGTGCAGTCCTCGATGTACCTCGGCGTGCTGCCCGGCCCGGGCGCGCTGGACGCGGTCTCCTCGCTGCTGGCCGAGGGCGGCAACGACATCCAGGAGTACGCGATCCCGGCGCCGACCACCGACGGCCTGGGGCTGATCGTGGTCGGCTCGGTCTCGCTGGTCGCCGTCCTGGTCGACGCCCTCGCGGTCACCTACCGCCGGGCCGCCGCCGCGGGCCTGCCGCTGCTCGCCCTGTACTCGGTGGGCTGCGGCCTGGCCGGCTCGCCGGGCGGCATGTGGCTGTGGTTCCTGTTCGCCGCGGCCGGCTACCTGGGCCTGCTGTACACCGAGGGCCAGGACCGCCTCACCCGCTGGGGCCGGGTCTTCCACGGCACCGGCCGCTCCGCCGTCGCGCTGTCCAACGGCGGCCGCCGGGTCGGCCTGATCGCGCTGGCCACCGCCGTCGTGCTGCCCGCCGTGCTGTCCACCCTGCTGCCCTCGACCGGCTCCGGCCTGTTCGGCGGCTTCGGCGGCAGCGGCGGCGGGACGGGCTCCGGCGCGGGCGACGAACGCTCGCTCAACCTGGTCGTCGCGCTCACCGCCAACCTGCGCGCCAACGACGACACCGAACTGCTGCGCTTCTCCACCAACGCCACCGACGTCGACCAGCTCTACCTGCGGGTCGCCGCGCTCAGCGAGTTCGACGGCTCGGAGTGGAAGGTCGGCCAGCAGTCCTCCGAGTCGCTGCCCACCACGCTGCCCCTCCCCGAGGGCATGGCCGCCGGCGGCAACTCGGTCCAGACCAACATCAAGCTCTCCGAGAAGCTCGGCACCACCTGGCTGCCGATGCCGTACCCGGTCTCCTGGGTCGAGATGCCCTCCACCGCGAACTGGCGCTTCGACCGGACCAACCGCACCGTCAACGCCGTCAACGGCGAGAAGACCAACGGGCTCTCGTACGCCGTCGGCTCGTTCACCGTCAACGCCGACGCCGCGCAGCTGCGGGCGGCCGACCCCGCGCCGGAGGACATCGCCAGGCGCTACCTGGCCCTGCCGAACAACCTGCCCGCCGTCGTCGGCGACACCGCCCGGAAGATCACCCAGGGCGCCAGCAACCCGTACGACCAGGCCGTCGCCCTCCAGCAGTACTTCACCAAGGGCGACTTCACCTACAACACCAAGATCGAACCGCGCACCGGGCCGGACGCCATCGCCAAGTTCCTCCAGGACAAGGAGGGCTTCTGCGTGCACTTCGCCGCCACCATGGCCGCGATGTCCCGCTCGCTCGGCATCCCGTCCCGGGTCGCCATCGGCTTCACCCCCGGCACCGGCGACTCCTCCAACCGCATCGTGCGGAGCTCCAACTACCACGCGTGGCCCGAGCTGTACTTCTCCGGCCTCGGCTGGATGCGCTTCGAGCCCACCCCCAACCGGGGCGCCGTCCCGCTGTACACCGTCCCGCAGGCCGCGAAGTCGGCCCAACCCAGCACCCAGCCGAGCGCCTCGTCCTCCGCCGAGCAGCCCACCGCCGGGCCGTCCTCCTCCAGCGCCTGCGGCACCTCGCCGAAGCACCGCCCCGAGGACTGCGCCGACGAGGCCGCGATCATCCAGCACCGGAGCACCGTCACCCCGTGGTGGCAGACCTGGCCCGCGATGCTCGTCGCCGCCGGACTCGTCCTGCTGCTCGCCCTGTTGGCCACCCCCATGCTGCTGCGCAACCGCCTGCGCCGACGCCGCCTCGGCGTCGGCCGGCACGGGCCCGACGCGGCAGGCCCCCGGCTCACCGACGAACAGGTGCTCGCCGCCTGGGCCGAACTCGTCGACTCCGCCTGGGACCTGGGCCTGCCCCCGGACGAGGCACGCACCCCCCGGAACGCCGCCCGCCGGCTCGCCGAGGACGCCCACCTCGCCCCCGCCGCCGCCGAGGCCGCCGGCCGGGTCGCCCTCGCCACCGAACGCGTCATGTACGCCCGCGAGTCCGACCCGCCCGCCCGGCTCGGCACCGACGTCCGCACCGCCCGCGAGGGCCTGCTCCTCCAGGCCACCCGCGGCCGCCGCCTGCGCGCCCTGCTCCTCCCCGCCTCCACCGTCCGCTTCTGGTGGCGCACCCAGGACCGCATCACGGCCCTCCGGGAACGCACGGCCGACCGCTCCGCCAAGCTCCGCGAGGCAGTCACCAGGCCATTCCGCCGGACCCCGAAGGACTAGCCCTTCTCGTCCCCGCGCCCCGACCGGGGCGCGGGGACCCGCGCGAGGCGGAGGGCCGCACACAGAAAATCCGCCCGAGGAGGGAAGTCCCTCCTCGGGCGGATCTCATAGTGTCCGGTGCGCTCGTCTACAGCCCGCTCTGCTCATCGCGGCGCCGCTGCCAGCGCTGTTCCATTCGGTCCACGACACCGGTCTTCCGGCGAGGCGCTGACGCCTGCCGTGGACCGTGTCCGGCCGGGCCTGGGCCTCGTCGCCACGCGGTGACCGCGAGGACCGCACAACCCAGCATCACCAGGAACCCGACCACGCTGACCCAGATGACCTGCGCGACCAGGCCGCCCATGAGCAGCGCGACACCTGCGACGAACCCCGCCGCGGCCAGGTAGACCCGCCGACGGGTATGGGTGCGCAGGCCGGTTCCCTCAAGCGCTGACGCGAACTTGGGATCTTCGGCGTACAGCGCTCGCTCCATTTGCTCGAGCAGTCGCTGCTCGTGCTCCGAGAGCGGCACGGAGTCCTCCTACTCGTCGGTCGCGGGGCGACCGGTCCGCCACCCCTGGCTCGGGCCTGTGTGGTCCATATGCCCCACCGGTCTGGCCGTCATGCTTACCGGCTTTACCCAGATCATACGGTCCACAGGCCCTGTTCGGCGTGGTCAATCAGGCGTGGCACGGGCCACCACGTGTGGGACCCGCACCTCTGCAACGAGCGGACCCCCCACTTGGTGCCCCTCGCCGGGCCGGTGGCCGGTCAGACCGCTTCGGCGAGCAGGTGGAGCTGGGTGGCGACGGCGTGGAAGGCGGGCTGCTCGGCGGCGGCCAGCTCCAGCTTGAGCAGGGCGTCGAGCGCACCGGGCTCGGTGTCGACCAGGACGCCGGGGACCAGGTCGGCGAAGACCCGGATGCCGTGCACGGAGGTGACCCGCAGGCCGGCGTCGGTGGCGAGGGCGTCGAGCTGGTCGCCGGTGAAGCGGCGGGGCATCGGGTCGCCCGCGCCCCAGCGGCCGTCGGGGGCGTCCAGCGCGGTGCGGGCGTCGGTGAACTGGCCGGCCACCGCGCGGGCCAGCACGGCACCGTTGCGGTTGGCGGCGAGCAGGCTGACCAGGCCGCCCTTGTCGAGCGCGCCGACCAGGTGGCCGAGCGCCTCGGCCGGGTCGTCCACGACCTCCAGGACGCCGTGGCAGAGCACCGCGTCGACCGAGCCGGCCGGGACCAGCTCGGGCAGCGTCTGGGTGTCGCCCTGGACGGCGCGCACCAGGTCGGTGACCCCGGCCTCGGCGGCCCGCCGCTCCAGCGCGAACAGCGCGTCGGGGCTGGGGTCGACCACGGTGACGCGGTGGCCCAGCTTGGCGACCGGCACCGCGAAGTTGCCGGTGCCGCCGCCGGTGTCGACGACCTCCAGGACCGGCCGTCCGAGCTCGGCGGAGCGCCGTTCCAGCGCCGACCGCAGCACCTCCCACACCACGGCGGTACGCAGCGCACTGCGGGGACGAGTCGGATACAAGGCGGCACCCCTCTAGGCAGGTCTTCCACGGCGGGAACGCCCTTACCCTATCCGGCCGGACGGGGCGGGCCCCGTCCGGCGCGGTGCCGTGCTCAGGGATGCAGGGCCAGCATCCGTTCCACGATGCGCAGGTAGAGGGCGGTGTTGCGGATCAGGTCGTCCGCGTCGCGCTCCCCCGCGGCGCCGACGATGCCCGCCTCGGCGGCGGCACGACGGCGGGCTCCGGCCGCGAAGTAGGCGGCCCACTCGGTGAGTTCGGGAGCGACCTCGGAGAGCAGCTCCCAGGCGGGACGGATCGCGTGACGGCGGCGCGGGTTGCGTTCGGGGCGGCCTCTGACGGCGAGCACGGCGGCGGTGGCGCGCAGCGCGGCGAGGTGGGCGGTGGCGTAGCGCTCAAGCGGATCCTGCCTGCTGCGGGCGAACACCAGGGTGCGGTGGGCGTGCCGGAGCAGCTCCAACGCGGCAGGTGAGGCGGGAACCCGCCGCAGCACCGGGTGGACATCGGCTCCGCGCGCAGCGGGAAGGGTGGGTTGATCGACGGCAGGGCGGGCGACAGGCTCAGGACGACTGATGGTCATGGGTCTCCCCCGTTCACTCCGGACCTTGCCCGGGCCGGTCGGCCCGCGCATGCATCCATCGTGAACGGGGGGTCTGACAACTCCGGACCGTTCGTGACCGTCCGGTCGTCTCCCCTGGCCGTTCCCCCGGGAACGGGGCCGGGCTCCGCCGCCCCGTGTCGGCGGTGCCCGGCCCCGTCCTCGGCCGTTGGTCGCGCCCAGGGCCTGTGGTGCGGGCCATCTGTCCCCCGTCGGCCGTGGCCTGCCCCGGGCGCTCCGGGAGGCTCCGCCCGGCGGCGACCTTCCCGTTGCCGACTACTGTGCCGTCACGCCGTCACAGCGGGAACCCGCGCGAGTACTCAACCGGCGATCTGAGTACGGATACTCAGACGCCCCCGGCGGTCGGCGGGGGCGGGTACGGTGGCCGAACCCCGCCCGAGGGCCGGGCGGGCGGAGGGGGCGCGCGGTGGAAGCCATTCCGCTGATCTTCACCAGCGGCTGGGCGAGCGGGATCAACGCCTACGCGGTGGTGCTGCTACTGGGCCTGTTCGGCCGCTTCGGCGGCGCGGAGTCGGTCCCGCCGGTGCTGGAGCGCACGGACGTCCTGATCGCCGCGACGGTGCTGTTCCTGTGCGAGGCGGTCCTGGACAAGATCCCCTACGTGGACAGCGTCTGGGACGTGATCCACACCTTCGTGCGCCCGATCGCCGGCGCCACCGTCGGCGCCCTGCTCGCCGCCCACGACCCCGGCTCGCTCGGCGAGGTCGCCGCGGGCGCGGTCGGCGGCACCACGGCCCTGCTCAGCCACGGCGTCAAGGCCGGCCTGCGGATGGCCGTCAACACCTCGCCCGAGCCCGCCTCCAACATCCTCGTCAGCCTCGCCGAGGACCTCTCCGTCGCGGGCCTGGTCACCCTCGCCGTCTTCCACCCCTGGCTCGCCGCCTCGACGGCCGCGGTCCTGCTGCTGCTCGGGGGGCTGCTGGTGTGGTTCGCGGTGTCCCGCATCCGCCGGTTCTGGCTGCGCCGCAAGGAGCGCAGGCTGCGGCGCCTGGAGGCGGCGGCGTGAAGGCCGCATAAGATCTTCTGCCATGGCTCGCATCATCGTCGTCGGCGCAGGTATGGGCGGTCTCGCCGCCGCGTCCAGGCTCGGCACCCTCGGACATCGGGTGACGGTCCTGGAGGCCGCCGGGACGTACGGCGGGCAGGTCGGGGCGTACCGGCGGGACGGGTTCGGGTTCGACACCGGGCCGGGGCTGCTCGCGTTGCCGGCGGTGTACCGCGACCTCGCGCTGAAGACCGGCCGCGAGCCGCTGGAGCAGCTCGTCGGGTTGCGGCCGGTGGACCCGGAGAGTCGCCATGTGTTCGCGGACGGCACCGAGTTGGCGCTGCCGAACGCCTCGCGCGGCGGTGTCGGCCAGGCCCTGGACGCAGCGTTCGGCGCGGGCGCCGGCGAGCGGTGGAACGACATGGTCAACCGGGGCCGCACGGTCTGGGAGGCCACCCGCCGTCCGCTGCTGGAGGAGCCCCGCCCGGCCGTCGACCCGGCCGACCCGTACCCGGTGCCGCCGCGCCGCGGCCTGTCGCGACTGCTGCCGCGCGGGCGCCACACGCTGGCCGACGTCGCCGCCCGGGAGTTGGACGGCGCGCCCGGCCCGACGGCGCTGCTCGCCGAGTACGCGCTGCGGTACGGGCTGAACCCGCTGTCCGCGCCCGCCTCGGCGACCGTGCTGCCGTACATGGAGCAGTCGTTCGGCGTCTGGTACGTGGACGGCGGCATGCGGGCGCTCGCGGACGCGGTGTTCGCGCGCTGCGAGGCCCGCGGCGTGGAGTTCCGATTCGACACGCCCGTGCGGGCGTTGGAACGGGCGGACGGGCGGGTGACCGGCGTCCGCACCGACGACGGGGTGCTGACCGCCGACGCCGTGCTGTCGGCCGTCCCCGGCCTGGGCGTCGCCGAACCGGCCGAGCCCGCGCCCGGCCGGTTCACCGTGCTGCTCGCCCTGGACGGCGCCCGCCCCGCCGGCACCGCGCACCGTACCGTGCTGCACGGCGCGGACGTCGCCGCCGAGGCGCGCGCGGTGTTCACCGACCGCGTCCTGCCCGACCGCCCGACCGTCCAACTGCTGCGCCCGGACGACCCGTCGCTGGTCCCCGGCCCGGACTGCGAGGCGGCGGTGCTGACCGTCACCGTCCCGGCCGGGATCGTCCTGACGGACGCCCAACAGGACGCCTACGCCGAACAGTTGATGACCGGCCTGGCCGCCGCGGGCATCGACCTGCGGGACCGGCTGCGCTGGCGGGAGACCCGCCTGACGGCCTCCGTCCCGGCGCCCGGGCTGGCCGGCGGGCAGCTCGGGCAGGCCAACCGGCCGGACGAGCCGGGCCTGTACCTGATCGGCGCGCACGCCCACCCGGGCGGCGGGCTGGCCCGGGTCGGGATGTCCGCCTCGATCACGGCCGGGCTGATCGGCCCGGCGTGACGCCGCGTCATTACTGCTGCTGGTAGTACCAGTTGTGCTGCTGCTCGCCCGGCTGCTGCGGGATGTACGGCTGCTGCTGCTCCGGCTGGTACTGCTGCTGGTACTGCTGTTGCTGTTGCTGCGGGAACTGGTAGATCGGCTGGCCGTACTGGTCGTAGCCGATCAGTTGCGGCTGCTGCTGTTGCTGCGTGTACGGGTCCTGGTAGGGCTGCTGCTGCTGTTGCTGGTAGCCGTAGTCGGGCTGCTGGTACGGCTGTTGCTGGTACTGCTCCTGCTGCGGCTGGTAGGCGACCGGCTCGTCGGCGTAGACGCCCGCGTCGATCTCCTGGAACTCCTCGTAGGCGTACGGCTGTTCGTCCACCGGCTGGTCCTCGACCGGGCCGACCTCACCGACCTTCGGCGCGGTCTCGACGGCCACCGCCGCGACGGCCGCGCCGCCGGTGGCCGCGGCCAGCAGCGGCACCTTCGCCAGCGGTCCGGGCAGGGTGCCGTCGGCGCGGCGCAGCGACCAGCCCACGGGGCGACCGCGCTTGACCGAGAGGGTGACCATCGCCTGGCCCGCCGCGAAGGCTCCGGCGCCCACGACTATCACCGGTACGGAGGACTGGGTCATCCCCGCGACGACGCCGAGGAAACCCACCAGCGCGAGTGCCCGCCAGTGCAGCGCGGCCCGGTTCTGCAGCAGCAGTTCGGCCGCCAGCCAGACCGCGACCAGCGCCAACGCGCCATAGAGGAACAGGTGCCCGATGCCCATCCCCGCAACCTCCAGACGCCACCATCACCGCGCGGTTGCGGGCGACTGTACAGCCTCCGGGCAAACACCACCGCATCCCGCACACCCCCAACCTGCACACCTACCCCGCAGACCGCCACACCGGCCCCAACACCCCGACCGACAGCCGAATTTCTCCCCCGCCACCGAACCCCGACCCGCAGAACGACACAGCCCGACACCTCAACCACCGGCAGACTTTCCTCCCACCCAAACCCCGGCCCGCCCGCCACCGAGGCCCCGCCCGGAGGGCGACGCGACTCAGCGCCCCGGCCACCGGCAGGCGTTCCTGCCGCCCGAAACTCCGGCCCAAGGCCCGGCCCGCCCCCGCCGCCGAGGCCCGGCCCGGAGGGCGACGCGACTGAGCGCCCCGGCCACCGGCGGACGTTCCTCCCGCCCGAACCCCCTGCCCGCAGGACCGACCCGACCCACACCAGCGAAGCCCCGCCCGCAGGGCGACGCGCAGGCCCGGCGGCAACCAGCAGCCCTTTCCTCCCGCCCGCCCGGAGGGCGGTCAGCGGGTGTGCAGGCCCAGGTTCTGGTAGATCTCCAGCGTCGAGGTGCTGTGGTTGAGCGTGATGAAGTGCAGGCCCGGCGCGCCCTCCGCGAGGAGCCTCTCGGCCATGGCGGTGGCGTGCTCCAGGCCGACGGCGCGGACCTCGGCCGGGTTCTCGGCGGCGGCCTCCAGACGGCGGCGGAACTCCGGCGGGAAGTCGGAGCCCGAGAGCTGCGGGAAGCGCACCAGCTGCCGGATGTTGGTGACCGGCATGATCTCCGGGATGATCGGCGTCTCGCAGCCGGCCGCCGCGACCCGGTCGCGCAGCCGCAGGTAGTCCTCGACCTCGAAGAACATCTGGGTGATCGCGTAGTCCGCGCCGGCCCGGCACTTGGCGACGAAGTGCTTGATGTCCTCGTCCCACTCGGTGGAGCGCGGGTGCATCTGCGGGAACGCGGCGACGCCGACGCAGAAGTCGCCGATGCCCTTGATGAGTTCGACCAGCTCGGAGGCGTAGCTGACGCCTTCCGGGTGGCGGACCCACTCGCCCATCGGGTCGCCGGGCGGGTCGCCGCGGACGGCGAGCACGTTGCGGACGCCCTCGTCGGCGTACTGGCCGATGATGTTGCGCAGTTCGGCCACCGAGTGGTCCACGGCGGTGAGGTGCGCGACGGGGGTGAGGGTGGTCTCGGTGGCGATCCGCCCGACCAGGTTGACGGTGCGGCCGCGGGAGGAGCCGCCGGCGCCGTAGGTCATGCAGACGAAGTTGGGGTCGAGCGCCTCGACGCGGCGGATCGCGTCCCAGAGTTTGCGTTCGCCCTCCTCGTTGCGGGGCGGCATGAACTCGAAGGAGAAGGAGCGGTCGCCTGCCGCCAGCAGGTCGCGCACGGTCTGGGCGCGGTCGCTTCTGGTGGAGGGAATGCCGAGTGCCATGCAGGCAGGTTAGCCTTCGGCGGCGCGGCCCGGACAAACCGAGTCCAGGGGCTGAGACAGTTGTCGAGATTTCCGGCCATGCCGTTCGCAGTCCGGCCCGGCGGCGGTGGGCGGGCGCACCCGAGCCGGGGCGTTAATCTGACTGTCAGCCCATCTAACCGGAGTTCCAGGTGCCCTCCTCCACCCGTCTTCCCCGCAACCCCATCGACGCGGAAGACGTGCGCGACCGCGTCAACGCCGCGCTGAGTGCGTTCATGGCCGAACAGACCGCCCTGCTCTCCGGGATCTCCGACCAGCTCGGCCCGGTCGCCGACGCGCTGCGCGAGTTCCTGCTCGACGGCGGCAAGCGGCTGCGTCCGGCGTTCTGCTACTGGGGCTGGCGCGCGGCCGGCGGCGACGCCGACGAGCCCGGCATCGAGCGGGCCGCGGCCGCCCTGGAACTGCTGCAGGCCAGCGCCCTGGTGCACGACGACCTGATGGACCGCAGCGACACCCGCCGCGGCGTGCCGTCCGTGCACCGCCGCTTCGAGGGCATGCACCGGGCCAACGGCTGGCGCGGCGACCGCGAGCAGTACGGCGCGTCCGCGGCGGTGCTGCTCGGCGACCTGCTGCTGATCTGGTGCGACGAGCTGTTCCAGCGCTCGGGGCTGCCCGCCGCCGCGGTGTCCGCCGGCAAGCCCGCCTTCGACCTGATGCGCACCGAGGTCATGCTCGGCCAGTACCTGGACGTGCTGGAGCCGGTCTCGGGCGACTCCACCGACGCCGGCGCACTCGACCGCGCGCGCACCGTCCTGCACTACAAGTCGGCGAAGTACACCATCGAGCGCCCCCTCCAGGTCGGCGCGCTGCTGGCCGGCGCGGGCCCCGACCTGGTCGAGGCGCTCGGCAACTTCGGTCTGCCGCTGGGCGAGGCGTTCCAGCTCCGGGACGACCTGCTCGGTGTCTTCGGCGACCCTGCGGTCACCGGAAAGCCGGCCGGCGACGACCTGCGCGAGGGCAAGCGCACCCTGCTGGTCGCGCACGCGATGCGCGGCCTGTCGGAGATCGACGCCAAGCAGCTGGACGCCCGGCTCGGCGCGCCGGACCTCACCGCCGACGAGGTGGTCGAGCTGCGCGAGCTGATCTCCGCCAGCGGTGCCCCGGCGCTCGTCGAGGCCCGCATCGACCAGCTGCTCGACGAGGCGCTGGCCGCCCTGCGCACCGCCCCGATCAGCGACGGTCCGGCCCGCGAGGTGCTGCTGGCGCTGGCGGACGCGGCGACGGTGCGGAAGTACTAGAAGCAGACCACCGGCGTCGGGAGGACCACGCGGCCAGCCCGGCGCCGGCGGCGTTCAGCAGGACGTCGTCCACCGAGGAGACCCGGTCCAGCCACAGCACGTACTGGGCGGTCTCCACCAGCACCGAGCAGGCCGCGCCGAGCGCCAGCATCCGCGGCACCGAGGCGAGTGCGCGGAACCGTACCGGCGCGAAGCGGCCGAGCGCGGCGAACACCAGCAGGTTGCCGACGATCTGCACCGTCGCGGTGACCGGTGTGCCGTGGGTGAGGATCGCGTGGATGTCCCGCAGCGGCAGCAGGCTCACCCGCCGGGGCGCGACGCCCGCCCCGGGCCCGGGCAGCATGATCATCCACACCCAGGGCAGCGTCCCGTGCACCATCGCGACCTCGGCGACCGAACGCCGCCACCCGTCGGCCGTGCCGCCCCGCCGCCGCGCCAGCGCCCACACCACCGCCGCGGACAGCGGCAGCGCGGCCAGCGACCAGAACACCGCACCGTTGACGGTGACCAGCCAGGGCTGCCATCCGGCACGGTGGTGCAGCGGCCGCTGCGCGACGAACGCGACGGCCGCCGCGAGAAGCAGTGCCGGACCGAACAGGGCGATCCGGCGGGCACGGGGTACGGGGTTCACGACTCCACGGAGGACGGCAGGGCCCTCCGCGGTTCCCGGACACCACCCGCCCCCGCGGATCGGCCGGCCTTCCCCTCAGCCGACCGGGCCGCGCGCAGGCTGCCCGCCAGGGCTAGCGCAGGCGCGCCGCCAGTTCGGCTGCGGCCGCGCCCGGGTCCTCCGCCGCGGTGAGCGCCCGGACGACCACGATGCGGGTGGCGCCGGCGTCCAGCACCTGGTCGAGGTTGCCCAGGTCGATGCCGCCGATGGCGAACCACGGCCGGTCCGGGTTCCGGTCGGCCGCGTGGCGGACCAGGTCGAGGCCGGGGGCGTGGCGGCCGGGCTTGGTGGGCGTGGGCCAGACCGGGCCGGTGCAGAAGTAGTCGACGCCGGGTTCGGCGATCGCCGCGTCCACCTCGCTCTCGGCGTGGCAGGAGCGTCCGATCAGCACGTCCTCGCCGAGGATCGCGCGGGCCACCCGCACCGGCAGGTCGTCCTGCCCGAGGTGCAGCACGTCGGGGCGGGCGCCGTACGCGACGTCGGCGCGGTCGTTGACGGCCAGCAGCTTGCCGTGCCGCTTCGCCGCGTCCGCGAAGACCTCCAGGAATTCGAGTTCCTGGCGGGCCTCCAGGTTCTTGTCGCGGAGCTGGACGATGTCGACGCCGCCGGCCAGCACGGCGTCCAGGAAGTCGGCCAGGTCGCCCTGTTCACGCCGGGCGTCGGTGCAGAGGTAGAGCTTCGCGTCGGCGAGTTGCCGGCGGGCCGTCACAGCGCGAGGGCCTGGGCGCGGCGCTTGACCTCGGTGCCGCGGTTCTCGCGCAGCGCCTGGATCGGGCTGCCGGGCAGCGACGGGTCCTCGGTGAACATCCACTCGAGGATCTCCTGGTCGGAGAAGCCGCAGTCGCGCAGCACCGTGAGGGTGCCGACCAGGTGCTTGACCGGGCCGTCGTCCTCGATGAAGTCGGCGGGCACCTGGAGGGAGTTGTTCTGGCCGCGGCGGACGGCCAACAGGGTGCGGTTCTTCACCATGTCCCGGACCTCGGTGATCACCACGCCCCACCGCTCGGAGATGTCGGGCAGGTACAGCCACGCAGGGACCAGGGCGTCGATCTTGGGATCAATAGTGCTCACGGCACCCAGCCTACCCACCCGTTACCTGACGGCCGCCTTCAGCTGGACGGCGGGGTCGGCGGCGAGCGCGGGATCGAGCACGGCGCCGCGTTCGATCAGGCGGCGGCCCTGCGCCAGGTCGCGCGGTCGGTCCACGGCGAGCAGCGCGACGAGGACGCCGTCGCGCAGCCACAGCACCGACCAGTCGCGCCCGGACGGGGAGCCGCGCCACAGCAGGTGGTCGGCCCCGGCGTGCCGGCCCGCGTACTGCACCATGCGGTCGAACTGCTCGGACCAGAAGTACGGGACGGGGTCGTAGGGCGCGTCCAGGGTGCCGAGCACGGACGCGGCGACCGTGCCGCCGGAGTGCAGCGCGTGGTCCCAGTGCTGGACGGCCAGCCGGGTGCCGAACCGGGCGGACGGGTAGGAGACGCAGTCGCCGGCCGCCCAGACGCCGGGCAGCACGGTACGCAGCCGGTCGTCGACCGGGACGGTGCCGTCGGGGTCGAGGGCGAGCGGGCTGTCGGCGAGCCAGCCGGTGGCGGGGCGGGCGCCGATGCCGACCACCACCTCGTCCGCGGGCAGGTGGGTGCCGTCGGCGAGCAGCACCCCGCCGTCGGCGGCCCCGGCGACGCCGACGCCGCAGCGCAGTTCGACGCCCGCGGCGGCGTACCACTCGGCCATCAGCGCGCCGAGTTCGGCGGGCAGCGCCCCGGCGAGCGGGGTGGCGGCGGCCTCCACCACGGTGACGTGGCAGCCGAGGGCGCGGGCGACGGTGGCGGTCTCGGCGCCGATCCAGCCCGCGCCGACCAGCACGATCCGCCTGCCGGGGGTGAGTGCGGCGCGCAGCGCGTGCGCGTCGTCGACGGTGCGCAGGGTGCGGGCGCCGGGCAGGCCGGGGAGGGTGCGCGGGTCGGCGCCGGTGGCGATCACCAGGGCGCTGTACGGGAGTTCGCCGCCATCCGTGTGCAGCACGCCGGCGGTCAGGCCGGTGGCGCGGCGGCCGGTGAGCAGTTCGACGCCGAGGTCGGCCCAGTCGAGTTCGAAGGCGGTGGCGTCGGCCTTGCCGAGCAGGACGTCCTTGGACAGCGGCGGCCGGTCGTACGGCAGGTGGAGTTCCTCGCCGACCAGGGTGATCGCGCCCTGCCAGCCTCCCTGCCGCAGGTTCAGGGCGGCCTGTGCGCCCGCCATGCCCGCCCCGACCACGACGACCCGGTCCGTTGCCCTCAGCTCAGCCACGGCCCCACCCTAACCGCCCGCATGCCCCTGTGGGCGGGGGTCGGCCCGGCGTTAAAGTGGAGGCACTGACTATCACGGGAGCCCGGCGCACCGGGCTGAGAGGCGGGCTGTGGCGGCCCGCGACCGTCCGAACCTGATCCGGGTCATGCCGGCGAAGGGAGAAGAGGCGTGGTGGCACATTCCGACGTGCTGGTGATCGGCGGGGGCATCATCGGCCTCGGCGTCGCCTGGCGCACCGCGCAACGCGGGCTGCGCGTCGCGGTGGTGGACCCGTCGCCGGGCGGCGGCGCGGCCCGGGTGGCCGCGGGGATGCTCGCGCCGGTCACCGAACTCCAGTACGGCGAGGAGCCGTTGCTGCGCCTGGGCATGGCGTCCAACGAGCGCTACGGCGCGTTCGCCGCCGAGCTGACCGAACTCACCGGCCTGGACACCGGCTACCGCCGCACCGGCACGCTGGCCGTCGCGCTGGACTCCGACGACCGCGAGGAACTGCGCGAACTGCACGCCTTCCACGGCCGGTTGGGCCTGGCCTCGGAGTGGCTGACCGGCCGGGAGTGCCGACGGCTGGAGCCGATGCTGGCGCCCGGGGTGCGCGGCGGCCTGCACGTCGCCGAGGACCACCAGGTGGACGGCCGCCGGCTGGCCACCGCGCTGGTCGCGGCGTGCAAGCTGCTGGGCGTCGCCTTCCACCGCACCCAGGCCGCCGAACTGTTGATCGACGGCGAACGTGCCACCGGCGTACGGCTGTTGACCGGCGAGCACCTGACGGCCGGCCGGACGGTGCTGGCGGCGGGCTCCCGCTCCCACCTGCTGCCGGGCCTGCCGGACGGGGTGCTGCCGGCGATCCGCCCGGTCAAGGGGCAGGTGCTCCGGCTGCGCATCCCCGAGCTGTACGCGCCGTTCCTGTCCCGCAACGTGCGCGCCGTGGTGCGCGGCCGGCACCTGTACCTGGTGCCGCGCGCCGACGGCGAGTTGGTGATCGGCGCGACCACCGAGGAGATGGGGCACGACACCACCGTCACCGCGGGCGGCGTCTACGAGCTGCTCCGCGACGCGCACGAACTCGTCCCCGGCATCACCGAGTTGCCGCTGGTGGAGACCAACGCGGGCCTGCGGCCCGGCTCCCCCGACAACGCGCCGCTGCTCGGCCCGACCGCGCTGGACGGCCTGGCCGCCGCCACCGGGCACCACCGCAACGGCGTGCTGCTCACCCCGGTCACCGCCGACCTGCTCGCCGACTACCTGGCCACCGGCGAACTCCCCGCGCTGGCCGCCGACTTCACCCCCGACCGCTTCCGCACCGAGGTGCCCGCATGAACACCGTCGCCCTGACCGTCAACGGCGAACCCCGCACACTGCCCGAGGCCACCACCCTGGACGTGGTGGTCGCCGAGGTCTCCGCCGCCAACACCGGCGTCGCCGCCGCCGTCAACGAGGCCGTGGTGCCGCGCAGTTCGTGGGCCGACACGGCGCTGCGGGCGGGCGACCGGGTGGAGATCCTCACCGCCGTGCAGGGAGGCTGAGATGGCCGACGACCTGCTCACCATCGGTGACACGACCTTCACCTCCCGCCTGATCATGGGCACCGGCGGCGCGCCCAGCCTGGAGGTGCTGGAGCAGGCGCTGCGCGTCTCCGGCACCGAGCTGACCACGGTCGCGATGCGTCGGGTCAACACCGCCACCCAGGGCTCGGTGCTGGAGGTGCTGGCCCGCAACGGCATCCGGATCCTGCCGAACACGGCCGGCTGCTACACCGCCGGCGAGGCCGTGCTGACCGCCCGGCTGGCCCGCGAGGCGCTCGGCACGAACTGGGTGAAGCTGGAGGTCATCGCCGACGAGCGCACCCTGCTGCCCGACCCGATCGAACTCCTGGACGCCGCCGAGACCCTGGTCGACGACGGCTTCACGGTGCTGCCGTACACCAACGACGACCCGGTGCTGGCCCGCAAGCTGGAGGACGTCGGCTGCGCGGCGATCATGCCGCTGGGCTCGCCGATCGGCTCCGGCCTGGGCATCCGCAATCCGCACAACTTCCAGCTGATCGTGGAGTCCGCGAACGTCCCGGTGGTCCTCGACGCGGGCGCCGGCACCGCCAGCGACGTCGCCCTGGCGATGGAGCTCGGCTGCTCCGCCGTCATGCTGGCCTCGGCCGTGACCCGCGCCCAGGACCCGGTGCTGATGGCCGACGCGATGCGCCGCGCCGTCGAGGCCGGCCGCCTCGCCCACCGGGCCGGCCGCATCCCGCGCCGCTACTACGCCGAGGC
Source organism: Kitasatospora sp. NPDC059795 (assembly GCF_042732175.1). Lineage (NCBI taxonomy): Bacteria > Bacillati > Actinomycetota > Actinomycetes > Kitasatosporales > Streptomycetaceae > Kitasatospora > Kitasatospora sp. NPDC059795. The sequence continues at coordinate 403,060 of NZ_JBHWID010000004.1, read as the reverse complement.
GTCCTCCCCGACCACCGGCCTCGCCGACACCCGCGAGCGCCCGGCGTTCTGACGGCACGCGCCCGTTCCGACGGCACGCGCCCGGCAGGTGGTCCAGCCCTGCCGGGCGCTGACTAGACTCCTCGGGTGGACATGACGCTGAACGACCCCTTGATCGGTGCGCTGCTCGACGGGCGCTACCGGGTCGAGCAGCGGATCGCCGTCGGCGGCATGGCGACGGTCTACCGCGGCACCGACACCCGCCTCGACCGGACCGTCGCGCTGAAGGTGATGCACCCTTCGCTGGCGGGCGACGCCGACTTCACGGCGCGGTTCATCCGCGAGGCGAAGGCGGTGGCCCGGCTCGCGCACCCCAACGTGGTCAACGTGCTGGACCAGGGCGCGGATCCGCGCGCGGTGTTCATGGCGATGGAGTACGTCCCCGGCCGCACCCTGCGCGACCTGCTGCGCGACCGCGGCGCGCTCTCGGTGCGGGCCGCGCTGGACGTCCTGGAGCCGGTGCTGGCGGCGCTCGGCGCGGCGCACCGCGCGGGGCTGGTGCACCGGGACGTGAAGCCGGAGAACGTGCTGATCACCGACAACGGCCTGGTGAAGGTCGCGGACTTCGGCCTGGTCCGGATCATGGGCGCCGCCGACCAGAACGCCACCGCCACCACCGAGGCGGGCCAACTGCTGGGCACCGTCTCGTACTTGGCCCCGGAGCAGATCAGCCAGGACGCGCCCACGGACCAGCGGGTGGACGTCTACGCGGCGGGCATCCTGCTGTACGAGATGCTGACCGGCGCCAAGCCGCACACCGGCGAGAACGCCGCCCAGGTGATGTACCGCCACCTGCACGAGGACGTCCCCGCGCCGTCGCGGATCGCCCCCGCCGTGGGCCCGGAGCTGGACGCGCTGGTCGCCGCCGCGACCGCCCGCGACCCGCAGGCCCGCCCGTGGGACGCGGTGGAGCTGCTGGCCACGGTGCAGCGGGTGCGCCGGGCGCTGCCGGACGGGCAGTTGGACGCGGAGCCGCCGGCGTCCGGCCGGCCCACCCCGCAGTTCAACCCGGGCGAGGAGACCGCGGTGATCAGCGCCCCGCCGGGCCTGGAACGCACCAGCGTGCTGGACGTCCCGCCGGACCTGCTGCCGCCGGTGCGCCCGGTGAACGAGGACCTCCCCGCGCGCCGCCGCCGCACCGCCCGTCGGCGCAGCGGCACCACCAAGCCGCTGATCTGGTCGGCGGTGGTGCTCGCGGTGGTGCTGCTGGTCGGCGGCGTGACGTACACGCTGTCCAGCGCGGTGTACGCGACGGTGCCGAGCGTGCTGGGCCAGAACCAGCAGCAGGCCGTGACGATCCTGGACAAGCAGGGCCTGCACGGCACGTACACCCAGCAGTTCAGCGAGTCGGTGCAGGCCGGCCAGGTGATCTCCACCGACCCGGGGGTCGGCGCCAAGGTCCGCAAGAGCGACGCGGTGAAGGTGGTCGTCTCGCGCGGCCCGGAGCGGGTGCCGGTACCGGAGTTGACGAACCGCCCGCTGGCCGAGGCCGGCAAGGCGCTGACCGATGCCCGGCTGACGGCGGGCACCACCACCGAGCAGTTCAGCGACACGGTCCCGAAGGGCGCGGTGATCTCCGCCGACCCGGCGCCCGGCACGACGCTGTCCCCGAACTCGCCGGTGGCGCTGACGGTCTCCAAGGGCATGCACCCGGTGCCGGACGTCGTCGGGATGTCCAAGGACGACGCGGTGAAGGCCCTGCAGGACGCCGGGTTCACCCCGCAGATCGCCGGCCTGCTGCCGCTCGGCAAGGCCACCGGGCAGTCCCCGGCGGCGGGCACGCCGCGCCCGCAGGGGTCGACGGTGACCGTCACCATCAGCCTGTTCTAGGGCTTCACCGCGGCGGGCCGTCGCCCTCCTGCTCCTGGTAGGAGTAGCGCTGCTGCTGCCAGGGGTCGGCCCGGTTGTGGTAGCCGCGTTCCTCCCAGAAGCCGCGCCGGTCGGCCCGCATGTACTCGACGGCGCGCACCCACTTGGGGCCCTTCCAGGCGTACAGGTGCGGCACCACCAGGCGGACCGGGAAGCCGTGTTCGGCGGTGAGCGGCTGCCCGTCGTGGTGGGTGGCGAACACCGTCGACGGGTCGGCGAAGTCGGCGAGCGGCAGGTTGGCGCTGTAGCCGTACTCGGCCCACACCATGACGTGGGTGACGGTCGGGTCGGGCGGCACCAGGTCGAGCACCGTCCGGGCGGCGACGCCGCTCCACTCGTTGTCGAGCATGGAGAACTTGGTGACGCAGTGGAAGTCGCCGCGGACGGTGGTCCTGGGCAGTGCGTGGAAGGCCGCGAAGTCCCAGCTGGTCTTCTCCGCGCCGGCGGTCGCCCCGAACACCTGGAAGTCCCAGCTGTGCGGCTTGAACCGGGGCACCGGCCCGTAGTGCAGCACCGGCCAGCCGCGCTGTCGGCGCTGGCCCGGCGGGAGCCTCGGGTCAGGCGGCGGCTGTTCCGATTGGTGCTGACCCATGGCTCCATGGTGACAGACGGCGTTCCGCGAACCGTGAGCGCCCCTTCCGGAACGCATTCCGACGGAGGGGGGCAACACGAGGGAATTACCCGCCGGGCGCTCCGGCCAGATACCCCCGAACAGTCCAATCCGTCCGGCATCCGTGCAGGTCAGAAAATTCTCTGGCCTGGAGAAACGTCGACCACCGACCGTTCGGTAAGCGTGAACTTACTGGAAGTGACCCCGCCCGGCTGCCACGATGCGGGCAACCCGGCACCGGCCGGAATGACGAGTCAGGAAGGCAGGCCATGCAGGGCGACCCCGAAGTCATCGAGTTCCTCAACGAGCAGCTGACGGCCGAGCTCACCGCGATCAATCAGTACTTCCTGCACGCGAAAATGCAGGAGAACAACGGCTGGACCAAGCTCGCGAAATACACCCGGCACGAGTCCTTCGACGAGATGAAGCACGCCGAGACGCTGACCGACCGGATCCTGTTCCTGGAGGGCCTGCCGAACTACCAGCGGCTGTTCCACGTCCGGATCGGGCAGACCGTCACGGAGATGTTCCAGGCCGACCGGCAGATCGAGGTGGAGGCGATCGACCGCCTCAAGCGCGGGATCGTGGTGATGCGCGCCAAGAACGACGTCACCTCGGCGAACATCTTCGAGGACATCCTCGCCGACGAGGAACACCACATCGACTACCTGGACACCCAGCTGGAGCTGATCGACAAGCTCAGCGAGGCGCTCTACCTCGCGCAGGTGATCGAGCAGCCGGAGACCTGAGCGGCCGGAGACCTGAGCCGCCGGGAGGAGAGCCTAGGCGGCCTGCGGGGAGGCCGGTTCGGCCAGGCCCAGCCGCCGGGCCAGCCGGGCGGTGGGGCAGGGGCGGGCGCCGTGCTCGCCGAGCAGCGCCTGGATCCGCCGGACGCAGGAGCCGCAGTCGGTGCCGGCCTTGCAGCCCCGGGCTATCTGGCGCGGGGTGGTGGCGCCCTCGTCGATCTCCTGCTTGACCCGGGCCTCGGTGACCGCGTGGCACATGCACACGTACATGCACGGCCCCTTCCAGCTCGGCTTCCTTTACTGAGCCTTACCTTACCTGGTGGTGCGAGTACGAAGAAGGCCCCTCCGCCTTCGGAACACCGAAAACGGAGGGGCCTTCGTCACACCGGCCGGTCGGCCCTACTGGCCGCGGTACATCTCGGCGACCAGGAACGCCAGGTCCAGCGACTGGCTGCGGTTGAGCCGCGGGTCGCAGGCGGTCTCGTAGCGCTGGTGCAGGTCGTCGACCAGCACCTCGTCGCCGCCGCCGACGCACTCGGTGACGTCGTCGCCGGTCAGCTCCACGTGGATGCCGCCCGGGTGGGTGCCGAGCGCGCGGTGCACCTCGAAGAAGCCCTTGACCTCGTCGAGCACGTCGTCGAACTTGCGGGTCTTGTGACCGCTGGACGCCTCGTAGGTGTTGCCGTGCATCGGGTCGCTGATCCACACCACCTGGGCGCCGGACGCGGTGACCTTCTCCACCAGGGTGGGCAGGTGGTCGCGGATCTTGCCCGCGCCCATCCGGGTGATGAAGGTGAGCCGGCCGGGCTCGCGGTCCGGGTCCAGCTTGTCGATCAGCGTGAGCGCCTCGTCGACCGAGGTGGTCGGGCCGAGCTTCACACCGATCGGGTTGCGGATCTTCGACGCGAACTCGATGTGCGCGTGGTCGAGTTGACGGGTGCGCTCGCCGATCCAGACCATGTGGCCGGAGACGTCGTACAGCTCGCCGGTGCGCGAGTCGGTGCGGGTCAGCGCCGTCTCGTAGTCCAGGATCAGCGCCTCGTGCGAGGAGAAGAACTCGACCGTCTTGAACTCCTCCGGGGCCACCCCGCAGGCGTTCATGAAGGCCAGCGCCTGGTCGATCTCCCGGGCCAGCTGCTCGTAGCGCTGACCGGCCGGGGAGTTGCGCACGAAGTCCTGGTTCCAGGCGTGCACCTGGCGCAGGTCGGCGTAGCCGCCGGTGGTGAAGGCGCGCACCAGGTTCAGCGTCGAGGCGGACGCGTTGTACATCCGCTTCAGGCGCTCCGGGTCCGGGATCCGGGACTCCGGGGTGAACTCGAAGCCGTTCACCGAGTCGCCGCGGTAGACCGGCAGGGTCACGCCGTCGCGGGTCTCGGTGTTCTTCGAGCGCGGCTTGGAGTACTGGCCGGCGATCCGGCCGACCTTCACCACCGGCACCGAGGCCGCGTAGGTGAGCACCGCCGCCATCTGGAGCAGGGTCTTGAGCTTGTTGCGGATGTGGTCGGCCGACACGCCGTCGAAGGCCTCGGCGCAGTCACCGCCCTGCAGCAGGAACGCCTCACCACGCGCGACGGCGCCGAGCCGGGCGCGCAGCTGGTCGCACTCGCCGGCGAAGACGAGCGGCGGATAGGAGGCAAGCTCCGCAAGGGTATTGCGCAGAGCCTCTTGGTCCGGCCATTCAGGCTGCTGCGCCGCGGGCAGGGACTGCCAGGAGTGGTTAGTCACGGTCACAAGGGCAAGGCTACGGGGTGCTCGGCGCAGCTCGGTGACGCCGCCCGGTGGGTGAGACAGCTCGTGGACATCCTCCCGGCGCCCTCCGCGGTGGGCTATGGTCTGCTGCATGACCGCGACGCACACCTCTTCCTGGTGGTGGGCCTGCCCGTTGGGCGGCCCACGGATCGCGCGTCCCCTGTAGACGAACGACGGCCGCCCTTCGGGGCGGCCGTCGACGTCTGTGTCCAGCGTCACGACCTTCCCGGAGGGCGGCGGCAGAGCCCGCACCAGCCACCTCCCGGAAGGATCACCGCAGCCGTGACCACCACCGCAGCCGACCTGCTCGCCCGGCTCACCGCGCCCGGCGCACCCGCCTTCGCCCTGCTGCACCGCCGCGCGCCCCGGCTCGCCCCCGACACCGTCGAGCTGCTGCTCGGCACCGTCTCCGAGCACGACACGCTGGCCGACCTCCCGGTGCGGCACGGCGTCCCCGCCGACGGCCCCCGGCACGACCTGCTGGCCCTCGTCCCCTACGCCCAGCTGCGCGAACGCGGCTTCGCCGCCCGCCAGGACGGCACCCCGCTGCGCGCCCTGGCCGTCGAGGAGCAGCACGCGCTGCCGCTGGCCGCGCTGCTGGCCGCGCTGCCGGACACGCCGGTGGAGCTGCGCGGCGGGGAGTTCGACATCGCGGACGAGGAGTACGCGGAGATCGTCCGGCGGGTGATCAAGGACGAGATCGGGCGCGGCGAGGGCGCCAACTTCGTCATCCGGCGCGACTTCCGGGCCGAGCTGGACGGCTTCTCCACCGCCACCGCGCTGACCCTGTTCCGCCGTCTGCTGGAGCACGAGCGCGGCGCGTACTGGACGTTCCTGGTGCACACCGGCGACCGGGTGCTGGTCGGCGCGTCCCCCGAGGTCCACGTCCGGCAGTCCGGCGGCACCGTGGTGATGAACCCGATCTCCGGCACCTACCGCTATCCGTCCACCGGGCCGACCGCCGATTCACTCCTCGAATTCCTGCGCGACCCCAAGGAGTTGGAGGAGCTCACCATGGTGGTCGACGAGGAGCTGAAGATGATGTGCGCGGTCGGCGACCTCGGCGGGCAGGTGCTCGGGCCGCGACTGAAGGAGATGGCGCACCTCGCGCACACCGAGTACGAGCTGCGCGGCCGCACCTCGCTGGACGTCCGGGACGTGCTGCGGGAGACCATGTTCGCGGCCACCGTCACCGGCAGCCCGGTGCAGAACGCCACCCGGGTCATCGACCGGTACGAGCGCGGCGGGCGCGGCTACTACTCGGGCGCGCTGGCGCTGATCGGGCGCTCCGCCGGCGGCGGCCAGCAACTGGACTCGCCGATCTGCATCCGGGCCGCCGACATCGACCCCGCCGACGGCTCGCTGGTCGTCCGGGTCGGCGCCACCCTGGTCCGGCACTCCGACCCGCACTCGGAGGTCGCCGAGACCCACGCCAAGGCCGCCGGCGTCCTCTCCGCGCTCGGCGCCCGCCCGGCCCGGCCGGCGAAGGCCGCCGCCGCCCGGCCCCGGCTCGGCGAGGACCACCGGGTGCAGGCCGCGCTCGGCGCCCGCCGGGCCGGACTCGCCCCGTTCTGGCTGCGGATGCAGCAGCCCGCCGAGCCCCGCCGGGGCGCGCACGCGCTGGTGGTGGACGCCGAGGACACCTTCACCGCGATGCTCGCCCACCTGCTGCGCTCGCTCGGCCACACCGTCACCGTGCTGCGCCATGACACGCCAGGCCTGCGCGAGCGGGCCGCCGCCCACCCCGGCCCGCTGATCCTCGGCCCCGGCCCCGGCGACCCCGCCGACCTCTCCGACCCGAAGATGGCGCTGCTGCGCCCGATCGTCGCCGACGCCCTCGCCGCGGCCCGGGACGGCTCCCGCACCGCGCCGCTGCTGGCGGTCTGCCTCAGCCACCAGCTGCTCGCCGCCGAGCTCGGCCTGCCGCCGGCCCGCAAGGCCGTCCCGTTCCAGGGCGCGCAGGAGCGCATCGACCTGTTCGGCACCCGCCGCACCGTCGGCTTCTACAACACCTTCACCGCCCGCTGCGACGACACCGCGGCGCAGCGGCTGGCCGCCGACGGCATCGAGGTGGCCCGCGACCCCCGCACCGACGACGTCCACGCCCTGCGCGGCCCGGGCTTCGCCGGGTTGCAGTTCCACCCCGAGTCGGTGCTGACCAGGGACGGCGTGGAGATCGTCGCGGAGTTGCTGCGCGCCGTCCCGGCCGTGCACGGCTGACCCATCCGCCCCACCCGTCACGAACCCCGAAAACGCGTAGTACGGAGCAGGGTTGACTGATATTCATATCCTGCTTCGCGAGCGGGAATGGAGGGGGACATGGCGCATTCGACGGAACACGACACGGTGGAGATCGTCCTCGACGACGGCACCGTCCTGCACGCGGCCGTCCGGGCCGGATCGGAGCCGGCGGCCGGGGACGCGGGGGCGGTCTCCAGGGCGGTGACGCACAGCCTCGGCGAGGTGCGGCGGACGGTCCGCGCGGTGGGCCGCTGGGCCCGCGACACCGCGCTCGACGCCGGCGACCCCGACTCCTTCGAGGTCGAGTTCGGCCTCAACCTGGGGCTGAAATCCGGTCAGTTGATCAGCGTACTGGCGGAGGCCTCCGGCGAGGCCAGCCTGGTCGTCAGACTGGGCTGGTCGCGGCCGGACGGCCAGCCCGCCGAGTGACGGCGCAGGGCGCACCGGCCGCCGCACTCTGGCTGGCCGGGCCGGAAGGCGAGTTCCTCGGCAGCGGCTTCCACCTCGGCGGCGGCCGGGTGGTCAGCTGCGCCCACGTGGTGGCCGGGCAGTCCGCGGTGACGGCCCACCACTCCGGTGCCGCACACCCGGCCCGGGTGATGCTGCTGGCCCCGCCCGAACGCCCGCCCGGCGCGGCCGTGCACCCTCCGCCGGACCTGGCGGTGCTGGCCGTCCCGGGCCTGGCGGGCGCACCGGCGGTACCGCTCGCCGACCGCGACGTCGCCAACGGCGCCGCCGTCCTGGTGCACGGCTTCGCGGAGAACACCCTGACCCGCGAGGTCGGCCCGGAATCGGCCCAGCTGACCGTGGCAGGCCCGTCCGGCATCGGCCTGCGCGTCCAACTGGGCTCGATCCCGTTCGGGTTGAGCGGGAGCATGGCGATCGACGGCCACGGCCGGGTGATCGGCGTCGTCAAGGCGACGGCCGACAGCCGCACCACGATGGGCGGCTGGCTGACCCCGCTGTCCGAGCTGCTGCCGCTGCTCGGCGAGCGGCCGCCCGCGCCGGAACAGCCGCCGTCGGTCACCGCCATGACCTGCGCCCGGCTGCTGGCCGAGCTGCCGCTGCTCCAGGACCCGCCGGCCCGTCTGGAGTTGATCCAGATGGTGAACGACCGACTCGACCCCGGAGCAGGGATCAAGGTCCCCTATCACGGGCATGCATTCCTGCACCTGCGCGGCATCGCCGCCGCCTGCCTGAACCACCGGGACCCGACCACCGCCCTGCACGCCCTCCTGGAGGGCGCGTTCGCCCTGTCCGGACCGCACCGGGCACTCGACGACCTCGGAAGACTGCTGCACATCGACCCGGAGGGGTGAGACATGGACCGCTGCACCAGGGAGACCCGGCACATGCTGCAGCGCATCCTGTCGGGCTGGCACGAACTGGCCCTGCCGCTGCCCGATCTGGAACAGCACCTCGCCGAACAGACCGACTACATCGTCCATGTGCACCACGCCGGCCTCCCGCAGTCCGCCAACCGGATCGCCAAGTACCTGGCCGAGGACCACGCCCAGCCCGCCGCCGCCATCGGCCACCTGTACGACTGGCTGACCGACACCATGGGCGCCCAACTGCGCGGCGACTGGGTGGCGTTCCTCGGCCGGGCGCAGGACGCCCGGGGGCTGACGACGGACCAGCGCGCCGACTTCGTGGCGATCGCCGAGGTGCTCTGCTTCCCGCCGCAGCCGCCGGAGCACGCCACCGGGCTGGAACTGCTCCGACTCGCCGAGCAGGCCCTGGCGGGCGGCACCCCCTCGCTGCTGCTGCTCGAACTCGACCGTGTCGAGGGTGTGTTGGGCCAGCAGGCCCGCGAGGCGGTGGAACGCTCGCGCGCCTACGTGGTGCGTGTCCCGCCCCTCCCGCACCGGCTCCGCACCCCGTTGGCGGTCGCCGGCGCGCTGCTGGCCACGGCCGGCGTGGTGGCGGCCGTCGTGCTGGTCAAGGCTCCCCCGCCGCTGCCGAGCCGTCCGGTGACCTGGTCACCGATCGTGGTGCACGAGGGCAGCATGTCTTCGGCGAAGGTGGACGTCCCGGCGGAGGCGCACCGGCTGGTGGCGCACATCCACCTGACCGATCCGTACCCGGGCACCGGCGGCTGCCCGGGCATGCGGGTCGCACTCGCCACCGACATGGGCCAGAGCACCGACTGGCAGAGCCCGGACGTACCGCTGTCCGTCGCCGTGACGCCCGGCCACAACCAACTGACCCTCACGCTTGCCCTCCAAGGCACCAAGGGCTGCGACCTGCGCATAGACACCCAGAGCGTCGACTTCGAACGATAGGAGGCCCTCGTGCCCTCGCCTCGCTCAGCCCTGATGTCAGCAGGGCTCCTCCTGCTGGCCACCACCCTGCTCGGCTGCGGCACCGACAAGAACTCGGCGGCCCCGTTCGACAGCATGCCGATCAAGGTCGGTTTCAAGGGCTACCGCCCGGGCATGTCGGACCTTCCCCGCAACAGTCCCTTCACCGGCTTCGAGCCGCACGTGGCACTGAAGGTCCTCCAGGAGGCGCTGGGCCGCGACTACACCTCGGTGACCGTAACCACCGCCGACTGGCAGGACGCCCTCGGCGACGGCCGGATCAACCACAACAAGGTGGACCTGGTGATCGCGGACATCTCCGAACAGGACGGGCTCAAAGGCAAGTACGACCTGGCCGGCCCGTACCTGCAGACCCCGCTCGGTGTGATGCTGAAGACCACGGACAAGACGGTGATCACCAAGGCGGAGGACCTCCGGCCGCTGTCCGTCTGCGTGCAGGAGAAGACCACCGCGTACGCCACCATGCAACTGAACGGCGGCACGCCACCCCTCACCGAGCCCGACCTGGACACCTGCAAGGACCGGCTCAACGACGGCACCGTGCAGGCGATCGTCGCCGACTACGTGGTGCTGCAGGGCATCGCCGTGAACTCCGGCACCGGCACTCAGCACGACTATCAGGTCCCCCGCAACGTCCACATCGGCAAGTCGCAGCAGCTGATGATGGTGCTGCCCAAGGGTCACCAGAAGGCCTGCGAGATGCTCCGCAAGGCGATCTCCGACTACCTCCAGGACATCGACTGGGCGGCCTCGCTGAAGCAGTACCTCCACCTCGACGAATTCACCGACAAGGAGATCATCGACATCTTCCGGCCCGTCACCACCTCCGTCGGCGACCGCTGCTCGGCCTAGCCCAGCTCCTCGTCCAGCCCCTGCTCGATCGCGTACCGCACCAGCTCGACCCGGTTGTGCAGTTGCAGCTTGCCGAGGGTGTTCTGCACGTGGTTCTGCACGGTGCGGTGCGAGAGCACCAGCCGGTCGGCGATCTGGCGGTAGGAGAGGCCCTTGGCGACCAGCCGCAGCACCTCGGTCTCCCGGGGGGTGAGCTGGGGGGCGGCCGGCCGGGCGGGGGTGCCGGGTTCGGTGGCGAGGCGGCGGAACTCGCCGAGGACCAGGCCGGCCAGGCCGGGGGTGAAGACCGGGTCGCCGACGGCGGTGCGGTGGACGGCGTCGATCAGCTCCTCGCGGCCGGCCGACTTCACCAGGTAGCCGGTCGCCCCGGACTTCACCGCCTCCAGGACGTCGGCGTGCTCGCCGCTCGCGGAGAGCACCAGCACCCGCACCGCCGGGTCGGCGGCCACCACCTGGCGGCACACCTCGACGCCGGGCAGCGCGGGCAGGTTGAGGTCGAGCACCACGACCTGCGGGGTGCTGGCCCGGGCCCGGCGCACCGCCTCCTCGCCGTCCCCGGCGGTGGCGACCACCGCGAACCCGGCCTCGGCCAGGTCCCGGGCCACCCCGTCGCGCCACATCGGGTGGTCGTCCACCACCATCACGCGCACCGGCTGATCAGTCATCGCCACCCCTCCGCGGCCATCGCAGTTCCACCTCGACGCCCTCCCCGGGCACCGAGTACAGCTCGGCGCTGCCGCCGAGATCCAGCATCCGTCCGCGGATCGACTGGGCCACGCCGAGCCGCCCGTCCTGCTGTGCCTGCGCCAGCCGGCCCGCCGGGAAGCCGGGGCCGTCGTCGCGCACAGAGACGGTGACGGCCTGCGGCTCGTCCTCCAGCAGGATCCAGGCCCGGGTGTGCTCCCCGGCGTGCACCCGGACGTTGTCCAGCGCCGCGGCGACCGCGGCGGACAGTTCGGCGGCCACCTGTGCGGGCAGCAGCACCGGCGTGGCGGGCGCGGCGACGGTGATCCGCTCGTCGGCGTGCCGGGAGATCAGCGGACGCAGGTCGGCCTCGCCGTCGCCGAGGGCCTCCGGTTGCTGGGTGCCCGTCATCAGGGCCCGCAGCGCCCGTTCCTGTTCCCCCGCCAGTCGGCCGAGCTCGGCGGCGTCGCCCTGCTGACGGTGCACCAGGGCGAGGACCTGAAGCACGCCGTCGTGGATGTCCCGGGACAGCCGTTCGCGTTCCCGGGTGGCGGCCTCCACCTGGAGGGCGCGGGTGAGCACCGCCTCGCTGGCCCGGGCCAGCTCGATGACGTAGCCGATGGCGCAGCCCGCGACCAGCAGCAGCACGATGTTGTGCAGGTTGTCGGGGCTGATCCCGCCGTGGCCGAGGATGTTGGCGGCGCCGATCACCGCCCCGGCGAACGCGGCGGGCCGCCAGCCGCCCTTGCCGGCGAAGCCGAGCACGGTTCCGGCCGCCCAGATGGTGGGCAGCGTGGGCGCGCCGGCGTGGACCCGGGCGGACGTGTCGATGAAGCCGCTCAGCACGATGCCGAACACCGCGAACAGCAGGTCGGTGCCGAGCACCGTCCAGGTGCAGCGCTTGGGGCCGGCGAACGCCCGGGTGCTGGCCAGCGTCCACAGGGTCAGCGCGCCCAGGTAGATCCAGCCGGACACCGGGTGCAGGAACTCCTGGTAGGCGGTGAGGAACCGCAGCACCGCGTAGCCGAGCGCCAGCACCCGGAAGTACCCCATGGCGCGCCACAGCGGCAGCTCCACCGACATCCCGCCGGCCACCACCGCCGCGGCCGGACCCGACCGCGGCACGACCTGTCTGTGTTCCTCCACGCCAAGCCCCCTGACGCTGACGGCCGGTCAGGCCCCGGCGTCCTTCTCCTGTCCCGCGGCCTTCTCCTGCTCGGCAGCCTGCTCGGCGGCCTGCTCGGCGGCCTTCTCGGCCTCCTCCGCAGCCTTGTCGGCCTTCTGCTGCGCCTTGCGGTCGGCCTCGGCGGCCTTCTTCTCCTCCGCGAGCTGCCGCTTGGCGGCGGTCGCGTAGATGTCCACGTACTCCTGGCCGGACAGCCGCATGATCTCGTACATCACCTCGTCGGTGACGGAGCGCAGGATGAACCGGTCGTTCTCCATGCCCTGGTAGCGGGAGAAGTCCAGCGGGCGGCCGATCCGGATGCCCGGGCGGACGCCGAAGTTGGGGATCACCTGGCCGGGCGGCTGCACCTTCTCGGTGTCGATCATCGCGACCGGGATCACCGGCGCGCCGGTGGCCAGCGCGACGCGGGCCAGGCCGCCGACCTTGCCGCGGTACAGCTTGCCGTCGGGCGAACGGGTGCCCTCCGGGTACACGCCGAACACCTCGCCGCGCTCGATCACCGCGATGCCGCTGCGGATCGCCGCCTCACCTGCGCCCCGGGCGCCCGAGCGGTCCACCGGCAGCTGGCCGACGCCCTTGAAGAACGCGGCGGTCAGCCGGCCCTTGATGCCGGGCGTGGTGAAGTACTCGGCCTTCGCGATGAACGTCACCCGCCGCTTGAGCAGCGCGGGCAGGAAGAACGAGTCCGAGAAGGACAGATGGTTGCTGGCGAGGATGGCCGGGCCTTCGTCCGGAATGTTCTCCTCGCCCTCCATCCACGGCCGGAAGAAGATCCGCAGCAGCGGCGCGACGATCATCTTCATCAGTCGGTAGAACAACCGGGGCCTCCTGTTGTGCGGACCGGACGATCCTAATGCTTGCGCCCGCGCGCCCGTGCACCGGCGACCCGTCCGGGGCCGCGATCGGGCCTCTGTACGGGGCAACCCGCCCGTGGGACGATCGGAACACCCTCACCTGTCCCACACCTCCAGGAGTCCTGCCGATGCCGCTGCTGCCGGGAGCCGAGCCGTACCGCCACGAGGGCGGTCCGATCGGTGTGCTGCTCGTCCACGGTTTCACCGGTTCCCCGCAGTCCATGCGGCCGTGGGCCGAACACCTGGCCGCCGCCGGACTCACCGTCAGCGCGCCGCTGCTGCCCGGCCACGGCACCCGCTGGCAGGACCTCCAGCCGACCCGCTGGGAGGACTGGTACGCCACCGCGGACGCCGCCCTCACCGAACTCGCCGGGCGCTGCGAACAGGTCTTCGTCTGCGCGCTGTCGATGGGCTGCTCGCTCACCCTCAAGCTCGCCGAGAACCACGGCGACCGGATCTCCGGACTGGTGCTCGTCAACCCGTCGGTGCGCTCCGACAACCCCGGGACGGTGCTTCTTCCGGTCCTGCGTCACCTGCTGCCCTCGCTGCCCGGCGTCGCCGGGGACATCGCCAAGCCCGGCGTGTCCGAGGTCGGCTACGACCGGGTGCCGCTGCACGCCGCCTGGTCGCTGGCCCGGCTGTGGAAGAGCGTCCAGGCGGGAATGCCCAAGGTGACCCAGCCCGTTCTGCTGTTGCACAGTCCGCAGGACCACGTGGTCTCGCCGAGCAACTCGGCCATGGTGCTCGCCCGGATATCCTCGACCGATGTGACGGAGCTGCTGCTCGACCGCAGCTTCCACGTGGCCACGCTGGACCACGACGCCGGTCTGATCTTCGGGGCGAGCCTCGACTTCGTCCGGCGGCTGGCCCCGGCAGCGGCGGTCGATGCCGGGAACCACTCGGGCTGAAAGGCCGATAGTGAACGAGACCAGCAAAGCGAACGACGACGACCTGCCCCGCGACGACACCGAGGCGGCCGAACCCGCCGAGGCAGCCGCACCCGAGCCCGCCCCGCGACGTCCCGCCGCCGGCAGCCAGGCCGAGCAGGACGCGATCTTCGCCGCGCTGGTCGCCCAGTTCGACGAGCCGGTCGACGCCGGCGACCACGCCTGGCCCGAGGCGGAGAACGTCCAGGAACGCCCCCGCCGGCCCAGCGCCCCCACCGGCCCCACCGGCCTCGGCGACTTCACCCCCCGCCCGGTCCCCCGTCTGATCGAGGGCCCGCGCGACTACACCGTCGCCGAGAACGAGGACGACGACCACTTCGTCCCGCCGGAGCCCCCGCCGCTGCCCCCGGCCGAGACCACCGCCAAGTTCGCCTGGCTGGCCGTCCTCGGCGGCCCCGCGCTGCTCCTGTTCGACGCCGTGGTCTGGCGCGAGGTCTCCGGCTGGCCCGCCTGGGTCGGCGTCATCGCCTTCCTCAGCGGCTTCGGCACCCTGGTCGCCCGCATGAAGGACCGCGACGACGACGAACCCGAGGACCCGACCGGCGGCGCCGTCGTCTGACCGCCCGCGCCGGGGCCGACGACCGCTCGGCCCCGGTGCGACCGGCCTGTCACGGCGCCGGAATCCGCAACGCCGCCAGCACCGGCAGATGATCCGTCGCCGCCAGCAGGTCCGCCTCCGCGACCCCCGGCAGCGGGTACGGCACCCCGCAGCCCAGCACGTCGATGTCCGGCGTCGCGAACACCCCGTCGATCCGCTGGTACGGCTGCTTCGGCACCGACGTGAACGTCCCGCCCCACGGCGCCTTCGCGTGCGCGTCCGTGAACTCCTCCGCGAACGCCCGCCAACCCGGGCCCTCCGGCGGCTCGTTGAAGTCGCCCGCCACCACGCCAGGCTCCCCCGACCGCAGTTGACGCCGCAACAGCTCGAACTGCCGCTGCCGCTCCTCCGGTTGAAGACTCAGATGACAACTCGTCACCGAGAACGGACGCGACCCGCCGATCCGCAGCAACGCACTCGCGAACCCCCGCGCGTGCAGCCCCCGGGTCTTCGGCAGCAGCACGTCCCGCAGCTCCACCACGTCCACCTGCAACTTGCCGAGCAGCAACGGCCCCGCCGCGACGCGGCCGCCGCCGGCCAGGATCACCATGCCCGTCCGGTGCGCGAGCCACGCCGCGGCCTTCTCGCTCCGCCAGTACCGCGGCGACTCCTGCACGCACACCACGTCCGGATCGCACGCCCGGACCACCCGAGCCACCGCCGTGCGGTCGTCACGCAACGACCGCACGTTGTAACTCATCACCCGCACCCGCCGCGCCCCGTCCGGCTCCACCCCGGAGGACGCCAACGCAACATCAGTGTCCGTCACCTGACAGACAGTAACAGGACCCGGGGGTTGAACGAGGGCGAAAACAGGCGCCTCAGACGCGCGCCAGATCCCCCGCCCCCGAGATCCCCGCCGCCGACCCCATCGACGCCAGGACGACGTCCGCGCGCGGCCGGGCCGGACCGCCCGTCAGGTACTTCTCGAACGCGGCCGCCACCGGGTCGAGCAGCAGTCGGCCCGAGTCCGAGACGCCGCCGCCGAGGACGAAGACCGCCGGGTCGAAGAGCGCCGCGAGGTCGGCCATGCCGCGGCCGAGCCAGTCGGCGAGCTCCGCGTAGCAGGCGAGGGCCAGCGGGTCGCCCTCCTCCGCGGCCTGGGTGATGTGGATGCCGCGAATGGTCTCCGCGACGCCCTCGTTGAGTTCGAGCATCCGCTTGCCGGCGATCGGGTCGGCCGCGGACTTCTCCCGCCCGTACCGGCGCAGCGCCCGCCCGGAGCCGTACTGCTCCCAGCAGCCGTGTCCGCCGCAGCCGCAGAGCAGGCCGTCGGGAACCATGTTGAGGTGGCCGATCTCGCCGGCCACGCCGAACCGTCCGCGGTGCAGGCGGCCGTCGAGGACGATGCCGCCCCCGATGCCGGTGCCGACGGTGATCAGCACCATGTCCTCGTACGCGGCCGCGGCGCCGAACCGGAACTCGGCCCAGGCCGCGCAGTTGGCGTCGTTCTCGACCACGGTGGGCAGGCCGGTGAGTTCCTCGACGCGCTGCTGGAGGGGCTCGTTCTCCCAGTCGATGTTGGGCGCCATCAGGACGGTGGAGCGGTCCTGGCTGACGAAGCCGGGCGCGCCGACGCCGACGGCGGCGACGTCGGGGTACTGCTCCTTCAACTCACGTACGCCCTGGGCGATGGCGTCGACCGCCCACTGGGGGTCGGCCGGGGTGGGCACCCGGGTCCTGGCCAGAATCTCGCCGGACTCGTCGACGACGCCTGCTGCGATCTTGGTACCGCCGACGTCCACGCCGATGGTCAGAGCCATGTGTCCCTCAGCTATTCACTCGTTCCCGCTCAGCGGAACGGTACCGGCTGAGGGGTGCCCACGTACACAGTTCGGCATACATTATTCGAAGGCAATCCCCGACCGATCGGCCATACTGCCTTCAGAAGTCATACCAACTGTCCCGTTCGGTGATGGCTTGAAACCATAACGTGACGCTGACGAACCGCCGGCTTAACTACTTGTCGGAGGCCTCTTCGGCCCCGTCCAGGTCCACCCGCTCGGTCTCGGCGTGTTGGGGCGCCGACCAGCGCTGTTCGTGCCCGGCCACCGCGGCCCGGTACGCGGCCAGCAACTCGCCGCCGGCGGCGGCCAGGTGGCCGTACACCTCGGGGTTGGACTCGCGCAGCCGGCCGCCGATCTCCATCGCCTTGCCGCCGACCGCGGTGGCGAACTTCCGCACTTCCTCCACCAGTGGCGCGAACTCGCCCGTCCCGCCCGGCTGTTCCGTACTCATGACACGCTCCCGTCCGTCAGATCCCGTTACCCGCGCGGCCACAGCGCGGGATCGGGGGTGAACCGCACCGACAGCGTTCCGTCGACCAGGCCGGCCCCACTGACCGTGCAACGGCGCAGCGCGGACGGGAGTGCCACGACCCGCCGGTAAGTTCCGGCGCCGAGGACCAATTCGTCGCCGCGGCGCAGCAGTTCGAGGTCCTCGCGGTCGGCGCCGGGCAGCGGCAGGTGCCAGATCAGCAGGTTCTCGGCGGCCAGCCGGTCCTCGGTCCAGGGCTCGGCGGGCGCGGGGATGCGGGGCGCACCGGCCGGGTACAGCTGCTCGGCGAGCGCCGCCAGCGAGTCGGCCTGCCGCACGGTCAGCAGCGGGACGTTCAACGCCCGTTCCAGCTCGGCGAGTTGCTCGCTCTGCCGGGCGGCGGTGCGGGCCAGCCAGGGGTCCGGGGAGTCGACGGCGCCGGCGGGGTGCGCGCCGTGCGCGACGACGGCGTCCAGCGGCAGGCCGTGCAGGGCGAGGCCGGCCCGGATCCGGGCGAGGGCGCGCGGCGCGGGGCGGGCGGCGTCCAGCACCAGGCGGACGGTGGTGCCGGGCGCGGTGATCACGGCGGCGGCCTCGGCGAGCGCGGCGGACGCGGCGGCCCGGGCCTCGTACAGCTTGTCGGTGGGCATCGGGACGCCCGCCAGTCCGGCCAGCAGCGGGCGCAGCGCGCGGGCCGCCTGGCGCTGTTCGGGCAGCAGCCGGTCGAGGTAGCGCTCCAGTTGGGCGGGGAGCGCGAGGGTGGCGATCAGTTCGGCCGGCGGCGGGGCGGCGACCACCAGTACCTCGGCCTTGGCGCGGGGCAGCGCGCGCAGCAGGGCGAGGGCACGGGTGCCGGGCAGCGGGGCGAGCTCCTCGGGGTCGAGCGGCTGGGCGCCGATCAGGTCGAGGGCGGGGGCGAGCCGTTCGCGGTAGCCGTCCAGGGCGGCGCGGAACGCGGCCTGTTCGTCGATCCGGGCAGCAGTCAGGCACTGCTCCAGTTCGACGGGCTCGGGGCCGAGCCGGACGCCGAGCAGGTCGTCGACGGCCCGGTGCGGGTCGTCGGCGGCCAGCAGTAGGGTCTCGCTGCCCTGCCGGGCGTGGTGCAGGGCGGTGGCGGCGGCGATCCTGGCGGATTCCGGGCCGCTGATCAGTACGGTGCGGGTGGCCACGGGCCCGATCAGCCCTCGACGCGCTTCTTCAGGCCGGCCAGGGCCCGATCGATGATGACCTTCTCCGCCTTGCGCTTGATCATGCCGAGCATCGGGATCTTGACGTCCACGGCCAGCTGGTAGGTGACCTCGGTGCGTCCCTGGCCCGCCGGGGCGAGCCGGTAGGAACCGTCGAGGGAGCGCAGCATCTGGCTCTTGACCAGGGTCCAGCTCACCTCGCGGTCGCCGTCCCAGGTGTAGGCGAGCACGTGCTCGTCCCGGATCGCGCCGGCGTCCAGCAGCAGCCGCACCTCGGCGGCGCGGCCGTCCGGCCCGGTCTGCAGGACCTCGATCTCCTTCAGCTCGTCGGTCCACTCCGGGTACGCGGCGAAATCGGCGATCACCGCCATGACCTCGGCCGGGGTGGCGTCGATGACAATGCTCGACCTGGTGTGCTCCGCCATTGCGGCCTCCGCGATCTCCCTGTGCTGCTGTGCGCCCAGCAGAGGCTATCGCGGGCAGGGCCGCGTCCTTTCCGCCCGGGCACCTTACCGGCGGGTCACCTACCGACTGCCGTAGGGTTCGCTTCGATCCATCCCACGTCCCACCTGCGATGTGACGATCGGAACACCGAGGCCGACCCCTCTGGTCGAACTCACCTACTCAGCAGTAACGTCCAGTCGTCCCGCAGCGTCGCGTACGAGGAGCAGTCTTGCTCGAGGAGTTCAGTCTTCCGGCCCGCTACCAGGTACCGAGCGACGGAAACCTCGCCGACCTGGTCCACCAGAACGCGGAGCGGCACCCGGGCGTCGCTGTGCTCAGCCGCAAGGCGGACGGGCAGTGGCAGGACCTGACCGCTGTCCAGTTCCTCGCCGAGGTGCACGCCGCCGCCAAGGGCCTGATCGCCGCCGGCGTCGGCCCCGGCGACCGGGTCGCCGTGATGTCCCGCACCCGCTACGAGTGGACGCTGCTCGACTTCGCGATCTGGACCGTCGGCGCGATCACCGTCCCCGTCTACGAGACCTCCTCCGCCGAGCAGGTGCAGTGGATCCTCGGCGACTCCGGCGCCCTCGCCGTCATCACCGAGACCGACAAGCACGCCGCCGTGATCGCCGAGCTCCGCGAGGCCCTGCCGGAGCTCAAGCACACCTGGCAGATCGAACGCGACGGCATCGCCGAACTCGTCCGCGGCGGCCAGGACGTCGCCGACCAGGTGATCGCCGAACGCCGCGTCCTCGCGAACGCCGACTCGATCGCCACCATCGTCTACACCTCCGGCACCACCGGCCGCCCCAAGGGCTGTCAGCTCACCCACGGCAACTTCCTCGCCGAACTGGGCAACGTCACCGCCCGGATGCCGGAGCTGTTCGTCACCGGCGAGTCCTCGGTCCTGCTGTTCCTGCCGCTGGCCCACGTCCTCGGCCGGATCGCCGAGATCGCCACCGCCATCGTCCCGGTCAAGCTCGGCCACGTCTCCGACATCCGGAACGTCACCGAGGAGCTCGGCTCCTTCAAACCGACGCTGATCCTCGGCGTCCCCAGAGTCTTCGAGAAGGTCTACAACACCGCCCGCGCCAAGGCCCAGGCCGACGGCAAGGGCAAGATCTTCGACCGCGCCGCCGACACCGCCATCGCCTACAGCCGCGCCCTCGACGCCGGCGGCCCCTCGCTCCTGCTGCGCCTCAAGCACGCGATCTTCGACAAGCTGGTCTACGTCAAGCTCCGCAACGCGCTCGGCGGCCGCTGCAAGACCGCCATCTCCGGCGGCGCCCCGCTCGGCGAACGACTCGGCCACTTCTACCGCGGCATCGGCTTCTCCGTCCTGGAGGGCTACGGCCTCACCGAGTCCTGCGCCGCCACCACCTTCAACCCCAACGACCGGGCCAAGATCGGCACCGTCGGCCAGCCGCTGCCCGGCTCCGCGATCCGGATCGCCGAGGACGGCGAGGTCCTCCTCAAGGGCCCGAACATCTTCACCGGCTACTGGAACAACCCCGCCGCCACCGCCGACGCCCTCCAGGACGGCTGGTTCGCCACCGGCGACATCGGCACCCTCGACGACGACGGCTACCTCACCATCACCGGCCGCAAGAAGGAGATCATCGTCACCGCCGGCGGCAAGAACGTCGCCCCCGCCGTGATCGAGGACCGCATCCGCGCGCACGCCCTCGTCGGCGAGGTCATGGTGGTCGGCGACCGCAAGCCCTTCATCGCCTGCCTGATCACCATCGACGACGAGTTCTTCCCGCGCTGGAAGGCCCTCAACAACAAGCCCGCCGACGCGACCGTCGCCGACCTCCGCGAGGACCCCGACCTCCTCTCCGCCCTCCAGACCGCCGTCGACGACGGCAACCAGGCCGTCTCCCACGCCGAGGCCGTCAAGAAGTTCCGCCTCCTCACCACCACCTTCACCGAGGACAGCGGCCACCTCACCCCGTCCCTCAAGCTCAAGCGCAACGTCGTCCTCAAGGACTTCGCCGCCGAGATCGAGGCCCTCTACACGAAGTAGGGAGAGCACAACCAGGGGCGCGGGGAACTGCGCGAAGCGGAAGGCACCCGACCGCAAGATCGCGACGCAGGACAATGACCTGCACGTGATCGCGACCTTGCGGTGGGGTGCCTTCTTCGCGCCCACCTGCGCTCAGCGCACCTCAAGCAACCCCGTGAGCCGCTCCGCCAGCATGTCCCAACGCCAGGCGTCGTGAACCCACTTGCGCCCGGCCTCCCCCATCTCCCGTCGGAGACTCTCGTTCGCCAGCAGCCGCACCAGCCGCTCCGCGAGCACCGTCTCCCCGCCCTTCCCCGGCACCACGAACCCCGTCTCTCCCTCGCGGACAGCGTCTGGTGCCCCGCCCGAGTCCCCCGCGACCACCGGCAGCCCCGTCGCCGAGGCCTCCAGGTAGACGATGCCCAGCCCTTCCACGTCCAGCCCGCCGCGCCGCGTCCGGCACGGCATCGCGAAGACGTCGCCCGCCCCGTAGTGCGCGGGGAGCTCCTCCCAGGGCACCGCTCCCGTGAACACCACCGACGACCGCACCCCCACCGAGTCGACGAGCTTCTCCAGCTCGCCCCGGTAGGGCCCGCCGCCGACGATCAGCAGCACCGCGTCGGGCTGCGCCGCCAGCACCCGGGGGAAGGCGCGGATCAAGGTGTCCTGCCCCTTGCGGGGGACCAGCCGCGACACGCACACCACCACCGGGCGCTCCGTCAGCCCCAGCCGCGCCCGGACGACGTCCCCGCCCGAGTCCGGCCGGAACGTGGACTCGTCCACGCCCGGCGGCAGCTGGACCATCCGCGAGGCGACCCGCGGCCCGACCGCCCGGGCGATCCGCGACCGGGTGTACTCGCCGAGGTACGTCAGGACGTCCGTGTTCCCCCCGATCCGCCGCAACAGCTGTGCGGAGACCGGCAGTTGGGCCCACGCAGCCTCGTGCCCGTGGGTCATGCCGAGCAGCCGCCGCGCGCCGGCCCGGCGCAGCGTGGGGGCCATCAGCCCGAGCGGCGCGGCGGCCCCGAACCACACGGACGTGCACTTCTCGGCACGCAGGATCTCCGCCGCCCGCCGGGTGACCCGCGCGGTGGGGAGCATCATCCTCGTGCGGTCGCGAATCACCGGGAAGGGCTGCTCGGCGTCGAACTTGGCCACTTCCCGACCGTCCCGCCAGGTGGATGCGTACACCACGATCGAGCCGGCAGGTTGACGGACGGCCATGTTGTGGACGAACGCCTGGATGCCGCCTGGCCTGGGCGGAAAGTCGTTGGTGACGATGAGGGTTCTGTTCATGTGCCGCGGCTCGCTCGGTCAGGGGGTGCTCGGAGTACCCGTGAGTGGTCCGTACGATAGGTCACCGTGCCCGTCCGCCGGGAACGCGGCCCGCACCGTCCACGGCGGCGGGACCGTCGCAGGCCCGAAGGTTCGGACACGGTTCGGAGAAGTTAGAGGACATCGCCGCAACCGATGCGGTGTGCTGGTGGTCCTTAACCGGTGCCCCCGGCGCGCCTGCCCGGTACCGGTGCGTACGCGACGACCCGAAGGAGCGTAGTGGAGTCAGCCCAGGCCGAACGGCCCGGAAGTTCGGAGCCCCCGGCGCTGCCTGCCTCGCCCGGTTCCGCCGCGCCCGTCCCCGCGCAGCCCGGTCCCGCGCAGCAGGCGCAGGAAGCGCCGCAGACCCCCGCCCCGAGCCGTCGTCCGCTCTGGGTCCTGGGGGCCGGCTGGGTGGTCACCCGGACCCTGCTCGTCCTGGTGGTCTCGGGTGTGCTGCGGATCGCCAGCACGGACGTGACCGCGGACGTCTCGGTGATCTACCACAGCTGGTACGAGGTGCTCTGCACCGGCACGTTCCCGCTGGACGACGTGACCTGGCAGTACCCGCCGGGCGCGGCGCTGGTGATCCTGCTGCCGGGCCTGCTGCCGTGGTCGTACCTGGTGTCGTTCTTCGTGATCTGCGTGGCGGTGGACGCGGCGGCGATGGCCCTGCTGATGCGCGCGGGCGTGCGCCGGGGCCGCAGCTACCTGGGCGCGTGGTTCTGGCTGGTGGGCGTGCCGCTGCTCGGCCCGACGGTGTACTGCCGGTACGACATCATCGTGACGGCGCTGGCGGTGGCGGGTCTGCTGGTGGTGCTGCGCCGCCCGGCGCTGGGCGGCGTGCTGCTGGGCCTGGGCGGTCTGCTCAAGATCTGGCCGCTGCTCGCGCTGTTCGGCACCCCGCGCGGCCGCCGCACCCGCCGCGCGTGGACGTCGGCGGCGACGTTCGCGGGGGCGCTGGGCTTCCTGCTGACGGCCGGCATGAACGGGGCGTTCGAGTTCCTGAAGTTCCAGTCGGAGCGCGGCATCGAAATCGAGTCGCTGGGCGCGCTGCCGCTGCACTTCGCGAAGCTGGCGGGGTCGTGGCACGGCACCGTGACGATGAACTACGGCTCGGTGGAGTTCCTCGGCCCGTGGGTGCCGGTGATCTCCAAGGTGATGGTCGGCATGACGGTGGCCGGTTTCGGCTGGCTGCTGATCTGGCGGCTGCGGGCGGCCCGTTGGACCTCGGCGACCACCTTCGACGCGGCGCTGTGCGCGCTGCTGATCTTCACCGCGACCAGTCGGGTGATCAGCCCGCAGTACATGATCTGGGTGGTCGGCCTGGCCGCGGTGTGCCTGACGGTGCGCCACACCAGCCAGCGCCCGGTGGCGGTGCTGGTGCTGGTGGCGACGGTGCTGACCACGCTGGAATTCCCGGTGATGTTCGGGACGGTGAACCGCAGCGAGCTGCCCGGCGTGCTGGTGCTGACGGCCCGCAACCTGGTGCTGCTGGCCGCCACCCTGGTCTCGGCGTACCGGCTGTGGCGCTCCACCCGCCGCCGGGAGGCGGTGACCACGGTGGTGCTGCCGGCCGGTCAGGTGGGCCCGCAGTACCCGGTGCGGCCGGGCATCGCCTACGAGCAGGACCTGCTGGACGACCTCACCCCGGCCGACCGGCCCTGACCGCCCCGGCCGGACCCGACCGCCGCCCGGCCCTGCAAGTTTCTGAAAGTGCTTGCAGGGCCGGGCTTTTCGCTGCCACCATCGCCGGATGATCGACTACGACATCCTGATCGTCGGCGGCGTCGGCGTGGACACCATCGTCCGGGTGGACCGCCTGGAGATCCCGCCCGGCCGCGACTCGGCGCACGTCCCCCCGGTCCTCGACTACCCGGCGCACACCGGCAACGGCGTCGCGCTGGCCTGTCACGCGCTGGGTCTGCGCACCAAGCTCGCCGACTTCCTCGGCGAGGACCCGCAGGGCGCCCTGGTGCTGGCCGAGTACGCCCGCCGCGGTCTGGACTTCAGCCACCTGCCCGCCCCCAACGGCACCCCGCGCAGCGTCAACCTGGTCGACGCGGACGGCCTGCGGTTCTCGTTCTACGACGGCCGCCACCCGGCGGACGCCCGGCTGCCGCGCGCGTTCTGGCTGCCGCTGCTGGAGCGCTCCCGGCACGTCCACCTGTCGATCACCGGCGTCAACCGGGACATGTACCCGGACGTCGAGCGCCTGGGCCTGCCCAGCTCCACCGACCTGCACGCCTGGGACGGCGAGAACGAGCACCACCGGTTCTACGCACTCCGCTCGGACGTGGTGTTCCTGTCCGCGGCGGGCCTCGGCAACCGTCCGGAGGCCGTGATGCGGTCGATCCTCGAACACGGCCGGGCCGAACTGGTGGTCGCCACCGCGGGCTCGCACGGCGCGTTCCTGCTGACCCGCGAGGACGAGGCGCCGCGGCACTTCCCGGCGGTGGACCCGGGCGCACCGATCGTCGACAGCAACGGCGCGGGCGACGCGTTCGTCTCCGGTTTCCTGCAGCGCCGGCTGGCGGGCCGCCCGGTCGAGGAGTGCATGCGCGCGGGCTCGGCGGCCGGCGCGTTCGCCTGCACCACGGCGGGCACCCACACCGCGTTCCTGGACGCGGCGGGCCTGGACCGGGCGCTGGCGGGCTGACCGATCAGTCCCGGAGGGTGGCCACCTCGGACTCCCAGTTCTTGGTGAACTCCGCGACGCCCAGGCCGAGTTCGGTCCGGAAGGCCCGGTCCAGGCCGCCGCTGCCGTTCTGCCCGACCGCCCGGTACAGCGCCACCAGCCGCTGCGGGCCGTGCCGGCGCGCGATCAGGTCGCAGGCCAGCCAGGACTGCTCGTAGGCCTGGGCGATCCCGGCCGAACCGGCGGTGAAGGCGTCGTCGGTGGGCAGCCCGACGGGCATCCGCCCGTTCCGGACGTCCCTGGCCAGCTCGGGGGCGATCTGCCGGGTGGTGCGCCCGGTGCCCTGGTAGCCGGTGTAGTCGGCGACGCCCTCGGACAGCCACAGCGGGGTGGCCGACCTGGTGTCGGCCCGCGTCGCGACGTGGGTCGCCTCGTGGGTCACCACCACCCGCCGGCCCAGCGGGCTGAGCTGCCGGTACGCGTCGGGGTTGACCACGATCCGGTCGGCGGGGGTGTGCGTCGGCGCGCCGCCGACCGCCAGGGTGACGGCCGCTATGCCCTGGTAGGCGTCCGCCGAGACGTCCATGCGGCGGGCGAACTGCTGGACGGTGAGCGGGAGTTCGAGCAGCAGCCGGCCGGGCCTCCAGGGGCCCCAGACGCCTTCCACGGTGGGCACCGCACGGTCGGCGAGCTCGGCGAGGTCGGCCAGTTCGGCCTCCTCGCCGAGGCCCAGCACCGTGCTGTGCTGCCCGTTGGCGGTCCGGACGGTGCCCAGGTCCCAGGGCGCGACCGCGCCGACGGGCACCTCCCGGAGCACCCGCCAGCCGGCCGGCTCCCGCTGGAGGTCGATCTGCCGCTCCAGCAGCGCCGGATAGTCGTCCACGCCGGCGATCCGGTAGCCGAGTTCGGCGCCGACGGTCAACCGTTCGACGCCGGGCACGGGTTCGGTGAAGGTGGTGAGCCGCAGGGTGTACTCGCTGAACCGGATCGCGGCGGTGCGGGTCAGCAGGTCCCGGTCGGCCTCCTCGGCGCCCGCCGCGGTCGGCAGCCCGCCGGGGTCGCGCCGCAGGATCGCGCCCGCCCGCCGGGCCAGCACCTGCGCGACGGCGTCCCGGGCGCCGGACGGCGCGCCCGGCCCGGGCGGGACGGCGGCCGGGGCGGCGGGCCCGGCCGGAAGCACCCGGGGCAGCGACAGCTGGGCGGCGCACCCGGCGGCGACCAGCAGGGCGGCCCGCCGGGACAGCGAAGCCCCGGCCTGCCGCGGGGCTTCCGGCGGCAGGTCGGTGACCAGGGGCTCGTGCTGGCTCAGACCCGCACCACCGAGTTGACCGGCATCGCGCCGACGCTCTCGTAGCGGACCCTGGCGCCGGGGTGGGGGGCGTGCACGACGACACCGCCGCCGGCGTACATGCCGACGTGGTGCCTGTCCTTGAAGAAGATCACCAGGTCTCCGGGCCGGGCTTCGGCGAGGCTCACCCGCCGACCGGCCGTGGCCTGTCCCTGCGAGGTCCGCGGCAGGGTCACTCCGGCCTGCCGCCACGCCCAGTACATCAGACCGGAGCAGTCGAACGCGCCGGGGCCGGTGGATCCGTACACGTACGGGGAGCCGATCTTCGAGACGGCGGCGTTCAACGCGGCGGCGGCGCGGTCGGAGGCGGCGGGTTCGTCGCCGAGGTCGAGCCGGTCGGTGCCGCGGGTGGCGCGCTGCTGGGCGTCCCGGGCGTCGTCGGCGGCGAGCCGGTCGCGCTCGGCGGCGCCGAGGCCGCCCAGCAGCAGCTGGGCCCGGGTGAGCCGGCTGCGGACCTCGTCCTTGGCGGCCGCCAGCCGTTGCCGGGCCGCTTCGAGCTCGGCGAGCTTGGCGGTGGTCTCCTGCCGGCGCTGGTCCAGCCGCCGCTGCCGCTCGTTCAGGTCGCGCAGGACGTCGTTCTGCCGGGCGGTGGCCTGGCCGAGGGCACGCGCGCCGGCCAGGTAGGACGCCGGATCGTTGTCGAGCATCAGCCGAACGGTGGGATCGAGGCCCTGGGAGCGGTACTGGGCGGCGGCCACCGCGCCGAGGTCGGCGCGCAGCCGGTTGAGGTCGTCCTGCCCGGAGGCGACCTGGCCCTGCAGCTCACCGGCCTCGCGCTGCAATCGTTTCTGCTGCTCCTGGGCGGCGTTGTACCTCTCGGAGGCCTGCTCCGCCTCCTCGTACAGCTGGTCGACCTGCGCCTTGACGTCGGTCCGGTCGGGCGGATCGGCCGGTGCGGCGCCGGCCGGGGCCACGCCCAGATGGAGCACCCCGGTCGCGGCGGCGGTGAGTGCCAGCGCGCGGGCGAAGCGCTGGACACCGGGCAGTGGGGGGCGACGGTGCACGGACACGTGCGACGGCTCCGTTCCTACGGCCTGCCCGTCGCCGCCCGCTGGTCGGGCGGCCGTCCGCACGGGGGGCCGGGGCAGAGGTTAGCGAGTCGGACGGATCCAGTCCAAACCCCGACAACATCGAATATTCGACCGCGAATCGGACACCGGAACGACTACGGCCCGGCACCCCCTGTGCGGGGTGCCGGGCCGAGCGGAGTGCGGGTCCGTCAGATCCGGACGATCTTGACGATCGGCATCACGGTGGCGGACTCGTAGCGGACCTGCGCGCCGGTGTGCGGGGCGTGCACGATCTGCCCGTTGCCGACGTACATGCCGACGTGGTGCATGTCGCCGTAGTAGATGATCAGGTCGCCGGGCTTGGCGTTGGCGATGTTGGTGCCGATGTTGGTGCCGGCGCCCGCCTGGGCCTGCGAGGTGCGCGGGATGGACACACCCGCCTGGGCGTACGCCCACTGCATCAGGCCGGAGCAGTCGAAGGTGCTCGGACCGGCCGCGCCGTACGAGTACCAGCTGCCCAGCTTCGACAGCGCGGCGCTCATCGCGACGCCCGCGTAGCCGGCCGGGGCCGGCGCGCTGAGGTCGGTGCGCGTGGTGTCGCGGGAGGCCCGCTCGGCCTGGCTGCGGGAGGCGTCGGCGGCCTTCGCCTCGGCCGCGTTCAGCTCGTCGCGCTCCTTCTGGGTGAGCGTGTTGAGCAGTTCCTGCGCCTTGGCCAGCTTGCCCTTGATGTCGTCCTTGTCGGCCTGCAGGGCCTTCGTGGTGGTGTCCAGCTCGGCGAGCTTCTGCTCCGCCTCCTTGCGCTGGCCGTCCAGCTTGGCCTGCTCCGACTTGAAGCTCTTCAGCAGGTCCGACTGGGTGGCGCCGACCGTGTTGAGCGCGCCCGCCTGCCCGAGGAAGTCGTCCGGGTTGCTGGAGAGCATCAGCTGCATGGTCTGCGGGATGCCGCCGTTGCGGTACTGCTCCGCGGCGATGTTCGCCAGGCTGTCCTGGACGGTGGTGACCTGGTCCTGCTGGCGGGCCAGCTGGTCCTGGAGCTGCGAGACCTGCTTCTGCAGGGCCTGCTGCTTCTCCGCGGAGGCGTTGTACGCCTCGGTCTTCACCTCGGCCTGCTCGTTGAGCTGGTCGACCTGCTGCTTGACCTGGTCCTTGGTGGGCGCCGGGTCGGCGTGCGCGCCGGTCTGGGCGGACAGCGCCACGGCGGTGGCGGCAGCGGCAGTGAGAATCGAGACCCGGGCACGGCCGACGGGCTTGGGACGACGATGGGACGCCACGAAGGCGGACTCCTTCTTCCTCACACACCGCCTACCGGGTGAGCTGACGGGTTCGGGCCGGAAGAGATGCCCTACAGCGCCTCACCGACCGCTGTCGCGGCCGACCTGGCGCCGATTCACCCCGGGGGAACGTGGTTCCCCGGCTCCGTTCGACAGCACCCCGGTGGGGCATCCCCGTCGGCGGATCGCGTTCTGACGATCCGCCCGCTGCGTCACGGACTCGGCGGCGACCTCCGCCGTCGCCCCCCTTGGGCGATCGACTCTGCGGCGGTCGAACCAAGACCCTAGTAACCGATCCGTGATCCGTTCAAATCCTTGTCCGAAAAAAATCTGAATCTGAGTCAATTACAAGGACGAAACTGACCGAATGTAAGGGATTCGTTGCGCAGTGCGTAGCATTTCCCGGTGCCCGCACAGAAAACGCGACGCCCGGACGTGTGCGAGATCACAGCGGTATCTCGACCCGTCCGGGCGTGTCACAGCGCGTCAGTTGCGGCCCTCTGTGGGCATATGTCCGATTCTTCGGGTCGTCAGACCCGGCGGATGGTCGAGATCGGCATCGCGTCCACCGGCATGGTCTTCACGACGTCACCGGTGTGCGGCGCGTGCACCACCATGCCGCCGCCGATGTACATGCCGACGTGGTGCCGGTCGCCGTAGTAGACCACCAGGTCACCGGGCTGCGCGTTGTGCCAGTCGGTGCCCACGCTGGCGCCGACGCTGCCCTGCGCCTGCGAGGTGCGCGGCAGCGAGACGCCGGCCTGCGCGTACGCCCACACCATCAGGCCGGAGCAGTCGAAGCTGCCCGGACCGGTCGCGCCCCACACGTACGGCGCGCCGCGCTTGCCGAGCGCCTTCGAGACCGCGACACCGGCGTAGCCACCGGCCTGCGGCAGGTTGCTCAGGTCGACCCGGTCGGCGCCGCGGGAGGCGGTGCCGCCGCCCTGGGTGATCGAGAGGCGGTCGGCGGCGGAGAGCGTGTTGAGCAGGCTCTGCGCCTCCTCCAGCTTGCTCTTGACCTCGTTCTTGGCGTCGTTGAGCGCCTGGGTCGAGCTGTCCAGCTCGGCCAGGACGGCCGCGGCCTCCTGCTTCTGCTGGCTCAGCCGGCGCTGCTGGTCCTCCAGCGACTTCAGGGTCTCCGCCTGGGTGCTGGCGGCCTGGTCGAAGGAGGACGCCTGGGACAGGTAGCCGTCCGGGTCGGAGGAGAGCATCAGGCGCACCGACGGGTCGATGCCGCCCTGCCGGTACTGGTCGCCGGCCACCGCCGCCAGCCCGGAGGACAGCTCGTTCAGCTGCTCCTGGCCGCGCGCGACCTGGTCCTGCAGCTGGTCGGCCTGCTTGCGCAGCTGGTCGGCCTTCTCCTTGGCGCCGTTGTACTTCTCGGCCGCCTGCTCCTGCTCGTCCAGCAGCTTGTCGACCTGCGCCTTGACCTCGTCCTTGTTCGGCTTGGCCGGCGCGGCGTGCGCACTCACCTGGGCCGACAGGGCGACCGCGGTCGCGGCGGCAGCGGTGAGCACGGTCACCCGGGCGCGACTCGGCTGCTTGGGACGGCGGTGGGAGGCCAAGGTGGTGCTCCTTCTTCCTCTGGACTCACCCGATCGAGCGACAGTCCGGAATATAGGTTTGACGCCAGACCCTAGTGAAGTCTCCACCCCCGCGTCCACTCCCGGGGGGCTTTCGGTTCCCGTTCCCCGCCCCTCTTCACCACACCGACACACTCCGGACGCCCCACCGTCGCTGACCGCCCGTCAGTGCGTCCGAATCACCCCGCTCAGCTGCGCGACAGCCGGTTCAGCAGCAGCACCGAGGCCACCGGGCGGGCGCCGGCCTTGCGCACCCCGTCCGCGACCTCCTTGTCGGCGGAGACCACCACCACCGGCCGGCCCTGCGGCTCGGCCCGCACCATCCGGCGGATCAGCTCGTCCGCGGTCTCCCCGGTCCGGCTGAACCGGACCCGCACGCCGCGCGGCGGGGCCATGATCACCGGCACGTCCAGGTCCTGGCCGTCGAACACGCAGGTCACCTCGGCCTGGGTCCGCTGGGCCAGCATCGCCAGGCCGCCCAGCAGCCTCAACCGCTGCTGCTCCAGCGGCAGTTGCGGGTATCCGGTCTTGGTCACGTTGTAGCCGTCCACCACCAGGTGGACCTGCGGGATGGCCAGCAGCTGGTCCAACAGCGCCGGGTCGTCCTCGGCCAGGCCGCGCCGGGCCACCGCGTGCGGCGAGGCCGAACCGGGCTCCACGGCCTCCACCAGGTCGGCCGGGCGCAGCGCCGTCACCGGCAGCGCCAGTTCCCGCTGCAGGCCCTGCGCGGACTGCAGCACGGTGTCCAGCAGCAGGCGCAGCCGCATGTCCTCGACGCTGCGGCCCTCCCGGGCGGTGCGCCGGCCGGTCTCCACGGCGGCCTCCAGCTCGGTGATCCGGTGCCGCAGCCGGCGGGCCTCGATCTCGGCGGCGCTGTGCTCGGCCGCGGCGGCGGCCCGGGCGGCCTCCAGTTCGGCGGTCAGCCGGCGGGTCTCGGCCTGTGCCCGGCGGGTGTCGGCCTCCAGCGAGCGGACCTTCTTGCGCAGCGAGTCGGCCTCCCGGCGCACCCCCTCGGACTCGGCGCGGTGCCGGTCCAGCTCGGCGCGGGCGGCGGCGCGGGCCTCGGCCAGCTCCTCCTGGAGCCTCTCGGCCAGCCGGGTGGCCTCGGCGGCGGCGCCCTCGGCGTCCACCCGCTCGGCCTGCTCGCCGGCCTCCTCGACCAGCCGCCCCCAGCCGGTGGGCCGCACCAGGTAGGCGGCGGCGGCCACGTCCATCGGGTCGGCGGCGGCCGGCACGGTGCCCGCCTCCAGGGCGCGCACCAGGTCGGGCTGGCCCAGTCGCAGCCGCTCGGCTATCCGCACCCGGAACGCCGGGTCGGACTCCAGCGCGGCGGCCAGCGCGGTGGCCGCGTACTTGGCCCGCCGGGCGGGGGTGAACTTGGCGTACGGGCGCAGCGCGGCGGGCAGTTCGCCGGCCGGGATGCCGCCGAGCGCGTCGGAGGCGATGCCCACCACCCGGCGGCGGACGCCCTCGGGCAGCGCCCGACCGGCCGTCTCGCCGTTGCCGTCCTCGCCGCCCGGGGCGGTCTCCGGGGTCTGCTGGACCGGACCGGGCGCGGTCCCGTCCGTGCCCGTGGGCGCGTGCGCTGCCTCCGCCACAGTTCTCGGCTCCGATCCTGGTCCGGGCGGGCCCCGGCGGGTGCCGGGGGCGTTGGTGTCCGCCGCTGCTTGCAATTGTCCCGTCTACCGTGCCGCACCGACAGCACCCCGCCGACGAGTCCGCCCCGCGTTCCCGTCCGGGGCGCGGACGGGAACGCGGGGCGGTGGAAGTGCGTCAGCCCTGCTCGGAGCCGCCGTCCGCGGACTCCTCGGCGCCCGGGCGGGCCACCAGTTCGACCTGGTCGACGGCGTTGCACCAGCGGCAGCGCACCGACTCGACGGTCTCGGCGAGCACCTGGGTCTCCTCGACCTTGGAGTCGCCGGACAGGTCGAAGTGCACGAAGTCGATCACCCGGGAGGACCGGGTGACGTCGAAGCGGGTGAGGTTGCCGCACAGCGTGCAGCGCCAGCGGGTCTCGGCGGTCGGCGCGGCAATGGTCATCAGAGTGGTCCCTCTCGGCTGGTCCCGGTTTCCGGGTCTCCAGCCTATTGCCTGTGCCGCCGCGCCCGGGTCACCGGTCCACTGCCCGGACGCTCACCCACTCGGAGCAGCGCCCGGTGTCGCGGGTGCGCCCCCGAGGAATGCTCACCTTCATGGTGCTCTCCGCCCCCGCCCGGGCCGGTTCGCCGACGGCCGAGCAGACCGCCCGCACCCCGGTCGTCAGCTACCTGTTGATCGCGCTGTCCGCGCTGGTCCTGCTGCTCGGCCCGGCCGGCCTGAACCCGATGTACGGCAGCGGCGCCGCCCGGGCCTGCGCCGAGCAGCGCTACGAGCACCGCTGGGGCGCCGTGCCCGCCGAACTGCTGAGCGGCCACCCCCTGGCGGCCGACCGGCTGACCTCGGCGACGCCCGGCTGCACGCTCCCCCCGACGCCCGGCAAGATCCCCGAACTCTCCGTCCTCACCTCGCTGTTCGTCCACGCCGGGTGGCTGCACCTGATCGGCAACCTGCTGTTCCTGTTCGTCTTCGGCCCGGCCGTGGAGACCCGGCTCGGCCGGCTGCGCTTCCTGACCGGCTACCTGGCGATCGGATACCTGGCCACCTACGGCTACGCGATCGCCGAGGCGCACACCGCGGACGGCACCCGCGCCCTGATCGGCGCGTCCGGCGCGATCGCCGGGGTGCTGGGCGCGTACCTGCGGCTGTGGCCGAGAGCCCGGGTGACGGTGCTGGTGCCGGTCCTGCTCTTCCTCCCCCTGCGGTTCCCGGCCTGGCTGGTGCTCGGCCTGTGGTTCGCGCTGCAGTGGTGGTCCGTCAGTTCCGGCGGCAGCGGAGTGGCGTACCTGGTGCACGTGATCGGCTTCGCGACGGGGTGGCTGTTCGCCTGGGCCGCCCGTCCGGCGGGCGATACCCTGAGCGCACCTTCTCGAACAGGAGTTGCTCAGTGATCACCGCGATCGTCCTCATCAATACCAGCGTCGACCGGATCCCCGAGATCGCCGAGGCGATCGCGGCCATCGAGGGCGTCAGCGAGGTCTACTCCGTCACCGGCACCTACGACCTGGTCGCGATGGTGCGGGTGCGCAACCACGAGGACCTGGCCGAGGTGATCCCCGGCCGCCTCAACAAGGTCCCGGGCGTCTCCAACACCGAGACCCACATCGCGTTCCGCACCTACTCGCAGCACGACCTGGAGGCCGCGTTCTCGCTCGGCCTGGACGGCTGACTCAGCGCTGCCGACCCCGGTCGATCTGCTCGGTCGCCACGCAGCGCCCGCCCTCGTTGCGGTAGCTCCACCGCGCGCCGTCGGTGACCAGGTCCCGAACGGCCGTCAGGAACCGGTCCAGGTGCTCGACGGGGGTGCCGGCGCCGAAGCTGACCCGGATCGCGTTCAGGCTGCGCTCCCCCGGCAGCGAGGGCTCGGGCGCCCCGCACTGGCTCGGCGCGGCGTCCTCGCCGCCCAGCAGGGTCCGCACCAGCGGGTGCGCACAGAACAGGCCGTCCCGGACGCCGATGCCGTACTCGGCGGACAGCGCGGCCGAGAAGTGCGAGCTGTTCCAGCCGCGCACCACGAACGACACCACGCCGACCCGGTCCGCGCCCTCGCCGAACAGGCTCAGCACCCGCACCTCGGGGATCGCCGCCAGACCCTCCGTCAGCTTCGCGACCAGCGCCCGCTCGCGGGCCTCCAGCGTGTCGAAGCCCGCCTCGGTGAGCGCCCGGCAGGCCGAGGCGATCGCGTACGCGCCGATCACGTTCGGCGAACCGGCCTCGTGCCGGGCCGGGCCGCTGTGCCACTCCACCGCCACCGAGCCGTCCAGCTCCCGGGCCACCGTCCGGCTCGCCCCGCCGCCGGCCAGGTACGGCTCCGCCGCGTCCAGCCAGTCCGACCGGCCCGCCAGCACGCCCGCGCCGAACGGCGCGTACAGCTTGTGGCCGGAGAACGCGATCCAGTCGACGTCCAACTCCCGTACCGACACCCGGTGGTGGGGCGCCAGCTGGGCCGCGTCCAGCACCACCCGGGCGCCGTAGCGGTGCGCGACCGCGGTCAGCTCCTCGACCGGCCACAGCTCGCCGGTGACGTTCGACGCCCCGGTCACGCAGAACAGCTTCGGCCCCTCCGCCGCCCCGAGCAGCGCCTCCTCCAGCGCGGCCACCGCCTCGGCGTGCGAACGCGGCGCCCGCAGGTAACGCACCGTCAGGCCCTCGCGGCGCCACGGCAGCAGCGACGCGTGGTGCTCGGTCTCGAACGCGAACACCTCGGTCCCGGCGGGCACCGCCCCGGCCAGCAGGTTCAGCGAATCGGTGGTCGCCCGGGTGAACACCACCTGGTCGCCGTCCCGCAGGTCCAGGAACTCCGCGACGGTCCGCCGGCTCTGCTCGAACAGGTCGGTCGACAACTGCGACAGGTATCCCGCGCCCCGGTGCACCGACCCGTAGTACGGCGCGTACGCCGCCACGTCGTCCCACACCCGGGCCAGCGCCGGCGCGCTCGCCGCGTAGTCCAGCGCCGCGTACCCGACCTTCTCCCCCGACGCCAACGGCACCTCGACGTCCTGGCCCAGCACGGCCAGCGGCTCACAGATCTCGACGGCGACAGACATGGATGCACTCCTCCACGGGGTAAGGACCCCGGGGTGCATCAACCGGAAGTCCGCGCTTGCCGCGCGGACGGATCGCCACGCAGCCCGGTCCTCACCCAGGGCACCCCGCCACGGACGGAGGGTTGCCGGACAGCAAGCTGGGGCTTGTCGCTGCCACTCATGACCTGCGCAGCACACTACACGAACGCCCCGCCGCCTCAACCCCCGTCCACCACCCGGACACCCCCGGAACGGCAAGGTCCGCCCGACGAGGGGTCAACTCCCCACGCCGGACGGACCGTTGACCGAAGTCGACCGCTACTGCGTGGCCTCCGCCCACCGCTTCAGCAGCTCCCCCGCCGCCCCGGAATCGATCGCCGCCGCCGTCCGCGCCATCGCCGCCCCCAACTGCTCGCTCAGCGGCGCATCCGTCAGCTCCAGCGCCACCAGCGCGGCCGCGCTGTTGAGCACCACCGCGTCCCGCACCGGCCCCCGCTCGCCGTTCAGCACCCGCCGGGCGACCGCCGCGTTGAACTCCGCGTCGGCCCCGCGCAGCGCCTCGATCCCGACCAGTTCGATCCCGACGTCCCGCGGGTCGAACCGCGTCTCCGTCACCTCGCCGTCCCGAATCACCCAGACGTGGGACGTGGTGGTGATCGTCAGCTCGTCGAGCCCGTCGTCACCCCGGAACACCAGTCCCTGCCCGCCGCGCCGCGCCAGCACCCCGGCGATCAGCCCCGCCAGCCGGGTGTCGAAACAGCCCACCGCGTGGGCGCCGACCTTGGCCGGGTTGGTGAGCGGGCCGAGGATGTTGAAGACCGTGGGGACGGCGAGCTCGGCCCGGGCCTGCGCGGTGTGCCGCATCGACGGGTGGAACTTCGCGGCGAAGCAGAAGGTCAGTCCGACCTCCTCGGCCACCGCCGCGACCCGCCGGGCGTCCAGGTCCAGGTTGATGCCGAGCCGTCCGAGCACGTCCGAGGAGCCGGACGCCGAGGAGGAGGCCCGGTTGCCGTGCTTGACCACCTTCGCGCCGGCCGCCGCGGCGGCCACCGCCGACATGGTGGAGATGTTGACGGTCTTGGCGCGGTCGCCGCCGGTGCCGACGATGTCGACGGCCGGCCCGGGGATGTCCAGCGGCAGGGCGTGCGCGTACATCGCCTCGACCAGGCCGGAGATCTCCTCGACCGTCTCGCCCTTGCCGCGCAGCGCGATCAGGAAGCCGGCCACCTGCACGGGGCTGGCCTCGCCGCTCATGATGCGGTCCATCGCCCAGGCGGTGTCGGCCTGGGAGAGGTCCTCGCCGTGCACCAGGGCCGTCAGGATGTCGGGCCAGGAGCGAACCACCTGCGCGGGGTCGCTACCGCCGTTCGCAGAGTGCACGTTCACCATGGCCGTCTCCAGCTCTCGTCTTGTCGCAGAGGAATTGGAGTCAGCCTATCGAGCGAGCGGGGACGGCCGCCCTGACTTGCCGTCCCCTTCTCTCCAGTTGAGACGCCCGCCGAGACGATCGACCGGAACGACGGGCCGAAACGGTCGGCCGAGACGACCGGCCGGAACGCTCAGCGCGCGGCCGGCGTCCGCCGCGCCACCCGGGCCCGCAGCAGCGTGGTCGCCGCGTCGGCCAGCGCGACCGGGTCGACCGGGTGCGAGATCGCCGCGTCGGCGCGGCTCCAGGCGGCCAGCCAGGAGTCCTGCGGCCGGCCGATCAGCACCAGCACCGGCGGGCAGCCGTAGATCTCGTCCTTCAGCTGCCGGGTCAGCCCCAGCCCGCCGGCCGGCACCGCCTCGCCGTCCAGCACGCACAGGTCGACGCCGCCCTTCTCCAGTGCGCGCAGCACCGCGGGGGCGGTGGCGCACTCCTGGTACTCCAGGGCGGGGAGGTCCCCGGCGGGGCGGCGGCCGAGGGCGAGAGTCACCTGCTCGCGGGTGTTGCGGTCGTCGCTGTAGACGAGAACGGTGAGCGTCCCGTCGGAGTGCTGCGCCATGTCCCCTGCTTCCTGGTGCTCGTCCTCTTATATGTGTTCGTTGCGTCCACGGTGTCCGCACGGGCCCACGCATGCGCGCGACCCCCGACCGAACGGCCCAGTGTGACCCGGACCACGTCCTGGGACGGATGCTACTCCGGCGGGCCCGTCCTGAAGAGACCCCGACGCGATCTCGCTCAAGCCGCCGCGCCACGGGCTCACCCCGACGGCCCAGTTCCCTCACCCGGTCCGAACAACCGTCAGAAAACGGACGGCCCGCGAGGCGGGCATACCTCACGCACCGGACACTCCGAGGGAGACCCCCCGGCGTGAAGACGGAATAAGGGACCGACATAATGTCCGTCGTGGCGACAGCAACAGCAACAGAAACCGGACACGCGCACGGAGCGGTCAACAGGCCGAACCTGGTCAGCGTGGGAACCATTGTCTGGCTGAGCTCGGAGCTGATGTTCTTCGCGGCCCTGTTCGCGATGTACTTCACCCTCCGCTCGGTCAAGGGCGCCGAGTTCTGGCACGAGAAGGCCCATGCCCTCAACGTGCCCTTCTCCTCGGTCAACACCACGATCCTGGTGCTCTCCTCGCTCACCTGCCAGCTCGGCGTGTTCGCCGCCGAGCGCGGTGACGTGAAGAAGCTGCGTTCCTGGTTCGTGGTCACCTTCGTGATGGGCGCCATCTTCATCGGCGGCCAGATCTTCGAGTACACCGACCTGGTCAAGAAGGACGGCCTTTCGCTGTCCTCCGACCCGTACGGCACGGTGTTCTACCTGACCACCGGCTTCCACGGACTCCACGTGACGGGTGGTCTGATCGCCTTCCTGCTGGTCCTCGGCCGGACCTACGCGGCGCGGCGCTTCACCCACGAGCAGGCCACTGCGGCGATCGTGGTGTCGTACTACTGGCACTTCGTCGACGTTGTGTGGATCGGCCTGTTCGCGACCATCTACCTGATCAAGTAACAGCCGCCCCGCCCCTGACCCGGCGTCGACCACGACGCATGGGAGTCGGGGGCAGGCTGCTGCCGACCAGATCCTGACACCGGGGTTATTCCGTGAAAAAGCTCTCCGCACGACGGCGCCACCCACTGGCGGCGGTCGTCGTTCTACTTCTCGCCCTGGCGGCCACCGGGGGGCTGTACGCCGCTTTCGCGCCCGCCGAGAAGGCGCAGGCCGACAGCTCCTCGCAGTCGCTCGCCATCGACGAGGGCAAGAAGCTCTTCGCCGTCGGCTGCTCCTCCTGCCACGGCCTGAACGGCCAGGGCACTTCTGACGGTCCGTCGCTGGTCGGCGTCGGCTCTGCCGCTGTCGACTTCCAGGTCGCCACCGGCCGTATGCCGGCCCAGCAGCCGGGCGCGCAGGTCCCGCGCAAGAAGACCGTCTACAACCAGTCCGAGATCGACCAGCTGGCCGCCTACGTGGCCTCGCTCGGCCCCGGCCCGGTCGTTCCCACCCCGGACCAGTACCAGCCGTCCGAGGACAAGGTCACCAACGCCGAGCAGGTCGCCAAGGGTGGCGAGCTGTTCCGCACCAACTGCGCCCAGTGCCACAACTTCGCCGGCAAGGGCGGCGCGCTGACCGACGGCAAGTACGCCCCCTCCCTGGAGGGCGTGGACTCCAAGCACATCTACGAGGCCATGCAGACCGGCCCGCAGAACATGCCGTCGTTCCCCGACACCACCATGCCGGAGGAGCAGAAGCGCGAGATCATCGCGTACGTCCAGAACACCAACGACGCGCCGAACCCCGGTGGCCTCTCCCTGGGCAGCCTCGGCCCGTTCACCGAGGGCCTGTTCAGCTGGATCTTCGGTCTCGGCACGCTGATCGTGATCGCGATCTGGGTCGCCGCCCACACCACCAAGGCCAAGAAGTCATGAGCCACGACATGTCAGAGAACCTGCCGGAGGCCCACGACGCCTCCCACGGCGCTGAGGTCGTCACCCACGACGACCCGTTCGCCGACCCGGGCCTGCCGGCCCACGAACCGCGTCGGACCGACATCGACGAGCGGGCCGCCAAGCGGGCCGAGCGCCAGGTGTCGCTGATGTTCGTGGTGTCGATGCTGGCGACCGTCGGCTTCATCGCGTCCTACGCCGCGATCGACGCCGACAAGCTCGTCTACATCTTCCCGCTGGGCAAGGTCAGCGCCCTCAACTTCGCCCTGGGCATGACCCTCGGCGTGGCGCTGTTCTGCATCGGCGCGGGCGCGGTCCACTGGGCCCGCACCCTGATGTCGGACCACGAGCTGCCGGCCGAGCGTCACCCGATCGAGGCCTCGGACGAGGTCCGCAACGACGTCATCGAGCAGTTCAAGACCGGTGCCGCGGAGTCCGGCTTCGGCCGTCGCAAGATGATCCGCAACACCCTGATCGGTTCGATGGCCCTGGTGCCGCTGTCCGGTGTGGTGCTGCTGCGCGACCTCGGCCCGCTGCCGGAGGACAAGCTCATGCACACCGGCTGGGCCGAGGCCAAGCCGAGCGAGCCGATCCGCCTGGTCAACATGAACACCGACCAGCCGATGAAGCCCGAGGACATCATTCAGGGCTCCCTGACCTTCGCCAAGCCGCACGGCCTGGAGGAGGACGCCGAGGACTTCCAGCAGCAGATCGCCAAGGACGCCCTGATGCTCGTCCGGATCGCTCCGGAGAACATCAAGGACGCCGACTCGCGGGACAAGGGCTTCGAGGGCATCCTCGCCTACTCGAAGATCTGCACCCACGTCGGTTGCCCGATCTCGCTGTACGAGCAGCAGACCCACCACGCGCTCTGCCCCTGCCACCAGTCGACCTTCGACCTGGCGGACGGCGCTCGCGTCATCTTCGGCCCGGCCGGCCACCCGCTGCCCCAGCTGAAGATCACCACCGATGAGCAGGGCTTCCTGGTCGCCACCGGCGACTTCGACGAGCCCGTCGGCCCGAGTTACTGGGAGCGCAAGCGATGAGCACCGCGAGCGGCACCAACAGCGGTGCCTCCAAGCCGGCCAGCACGCGCGCCAAGCCCGCCAACAAGGCCGAGGCGACTGCGGACTGGGTGGACGGCCGGCTGGGGATCTACTCCCTGGCCAAGGCCAACCTGCGCAAGATCTTCCCGGACCACTGGTCCTTCATGCTCGGTGAGATCTGCCTCTACAGCTTCATCATCATCATCCTCACGGGTGTCTACCTGACGATGTTCTTCAAGCCGAGCATGGCGGAGACCGTTTACCACGGTTCCTACCTGCCGCTGAACGGCATCCGGATGTCGGAGGCGTACGCCTCGACGGTGGACATCAGCTTCGAGATCCGCGGCGGTCTGCTGATCCGCCAGATCCACCACTGGGCCGCGCTGGTCTTCGTGGCGGCGATGTTCGTGCACATGATGCGCGTCTTCTTCACCGGCGCCTTCCGCAAGCCGCGCGAGATCAACTGGCTGTTCGGCTTCCTGCTGCTGTGCCTGGGCTTCTTCGACGGCTTCTTCGGCTACTCGCTGCCGGACGACCTGCTGTCGGGTACCGGTATCCGCTTCATGGAGGGCGCGATCCTGGCGGTGCCGATCGTCGGCACCTACATCCAGATGTTCCTGTTCGGCGGCGAGTTCCCGGGCACCGACATCATCCCGCGCTTCTTCACCATCCACGTGCTGCTCATCCCGGGCATCATGCTGGGCCTGCTGGTCGCGCACCTGATCCTGGTCTTCTACCACAAGCACACCCAGTGGGCGGGCCCGGGCAAGTCCGAGAAGAACGTCGTCGGCATGCCGCTGATGCCGGTCTACATGGCCAAGGCCGGTGGCTTCTTCTTCCTGGTGTTCGGCATCATCGCGGCGATGTCCGCGATCGCCACCATCAACCCGGTGTGGGCGTACGGCCCGTACCGTCCGGACCAGGTGTCGACCGACGCCCAGCCCGACTGGTACATGGGCTTCGCCGAAGGCCTGATCCGCTTCATGCCGGGCTGGGAGATCTCCGTCTGGGGCGGCCACACCCTG
Source organism: Kitasatospora sp. NPDC059795 (assembly GCF_042732175.1). Taxonomy (NCBI): domain Bacteria; kingdom Bacillati; phylum Actinomycetota; class Actinomycetes; order Kitasatosporales; family Streptomycetaceae; genus Kitasatospora; species Kitasatospora sp. NPDC059795. Next base: position 362,739 of record NZ_JBHWID010000004.1, on the reverse strand, counting down.
AACCTGGGTGTGTTCATCCCGCTGATGCTCTTCCCGCTGGTCCTGGTCGCGATCGCGGTCTACCCGTTCATCGAGTCCTGGGTCACCGGCGACAAGCGCGAGCACCACATCCTGGACCGCCCGCGCAACGCCCCGGTCCGCACCGCGCTCGGCGCGGCCTGGATCTCGCTGTACCTGGTCCTGCTGGTCGGCGGTGGCAACGACCTGTTCGCCACGCACCTGCACATGTCGATCAACACGATCACCTACATGGTTCGGGTCGGCTTCTTCGTGGTTCCGGTCATCACCTTCTTCGTCGCCAAGCGCTGGTGCCTCGGCCTGCAGCGCCGCGACAAGGACAAGGTGCTGCACGGCCGCGAGTCGGGCATCATCAAGCGCCTGCCGCACGGTGAGTTCGTCGAGGTCCACGCCCAGCTGTCGCAGGAGGACCTGCACACCCTCACCTCGCACGAGCAGCCCGAGCCCCTGGAGCTGCCCGCGGAGACCGACGAGAACGGCGTGGCCCGCAAGGCCGGCGTGGTCGCCAAGACCCGGACGAAGCTCTCCGAGGGCTTCTACGGCGAGGGCAACCAGATCGCCAAGCCCACCTCCGAGGAGTACCTGGAGATCACCAGCGGCCACGGCCACCACTGATCCCTAGCTGTCACGCCACGTCAGAACCCCCATCGGCTCCGGCCGGTGGGGGTTCTGGCATATTTCTCCGGCACCGGCCCGACGCCCTGTTATGTTGGCCGGGTGCACGTGGCGATCGACCCTCACTCCTCCACGCCGCCCTACGAGCAGGTCCGCTCGCAGATCGCGGCCCAGGCCCGTACGGGTGAACTCCCGATCGGTCTGAAGCTCCCCACCGTCCGCGCGCTGGCCGAGCAACTCGGCCTGGCCGCCAACACGGTGGCCCGCGCCTACCGCGAGCTGGAAGCGGACGGCGTGGTCGAGACCCGCGGCCGGGCCGGCACCACCATCGCCCCCACGGGTGACACCTCGCACCGCCTGGCGGCCGACGCCGCCGCCGAGTACGTGGCCCGCGCCGTCCGCCTCGGCCTCACCCGGGACGACACCCTGGCGGCCGTGCTGGCCGCCCTCGACGCGCTGGACGCCGCCCACCGCTGACCGCACGACGAGGTCCGCCCGGCGGGAGCCGGTGCTCCTGCCGGGCGGACCTCGTCGCCGTTCCTACCGGCCGGCGGCTGCCCCGCCCGGGCCCGGGTTCACGCTCAGCCCGGCCTCCTCCGGCGCCGCGGTGTTCACCGGCTTGCCGAGGGCGCTGTGCTTCGCGTACTCGTTCCAGTCGATGTTCCAGTCGCCGAAGCCGTTGCCGAACGGCTCCATCTCGTGGCCCAGGCTGTTGACCACCTGCACGAGGTCGCCGACCCGGGTGTTGTCGAAGAACCACTTCGCGTCGTCGGTGCTCATGCCGGTGCAGCCGTGGCTGACGTTCTCCCGGCCCTGCGCCCAGGTCGACCAGGGCGCCGCGTGGACGTACTCGCCGCTCCAGGTGACCCGGGTCGCCCACTTGACGTCCAGGTCGTAGGACTCGCTGCTGCCGTCGGGTATGCCGATGGTCTCGCCGCTCATCCGTACGGATGATTCCTGGCCGAGCACGACCTTGACGCCGTTGCGGGTGTCGAAGCCGGGCTTGCCGGTGGTGACCGGGATCGTCCGGACCACCTCGCCGTTGCGCTTGTACGTCAGCTCGTCGCTGCCGGCGTCGATCACCGCCTCGACCCGGTCGCCGGTCTTCAGCCCCACGGACTGCTTGTCGCCGCCGTAGACGCCGTCGGCGATCCGGATTCCGGGCAGGTCGTAGGCGAGCTTGACGGTGGCGTCGCTCGGCCAGTAGTCCTCCGGCCGGAAGTGCAGGTTCTGGTCGTCGACCCAGTACCAGGCGCCGGTCACGGCGGGCTGCGAGGTGACGGTCAGACCGCGTTCTATCTGCTGCCGGGCCACCGGGTCGGTGACCTTCTCCGACAGCTTCACGGTGAGCGGCTGGCCGACGCCGTAGACGCCGCTGCCGGAGCTGTCCGGGCCGAGTTCGGCGTTGACCACGTGCTGTGCGGCGTCGGTGGTGAACTTCGAGTCGGCCTCGCCGTGGCCGCCCCTGCCGTCCTCGGCGGTGACCTTGACGGTGTACCCGGCGCCCGCCCGGAGCGGGTCGGTGGTCTGCCAGTGCTGCTGGTCGGCGGCGAGCTGTCCGGCGACGGGCTTTCCGTCGGGTCCGGTGACGGTGACTTCGCCGAGCTTGGCGGTGCCGTCCGTGGTCACGCTGAACGCCTTGGCCGGGTCGGCCTTCTCCCCGCCGGCCGACGTGTGGATCAGCGGTGCCACGTCGATCTGGTGGGGCTTGTTCTTCGCGGACGAGCCGCTGGTGGAACAGGCTGCGGCCGGGGTGATCACCAGCAGCGCGGCCAGCGTGGTCCGGGTACTGACTATCCGAGAGCCCTTCAACGGAACCTCCCAGGGTTGGAACCTGCCTCGAAGCGTAGGAAGGCGTCACCCCGGAGGCACTCCGGGTAACCCGCGCGGGGGAATTCTCGGGAGGGTTCCCGTACGACAGCGGGCCGGGCACTCCCCGAGGGGAGTACCCGGCCCGCCGTACGGCTTGCGCGATCCGGAACCTTACTGGTTCTGGTTCTCGCCGCGGTAGAACTCGAAGACCCAGCCGTAGAGACCGATCAGCAGGACCGGAATCGACCAGAACAGCAGCCACCAACCGAAGATGACGCCCAGGAAGGCCAGCGCGCCACCGACCGCCAGGGAGAGCGGCTGCCAGCTGTGCGGGGCGAAGAAGCCCAGCTCGCCGGCGTCGTCCGAGACCTCGGCCTCGGGGTTGTCACCCGCGCCGGTGTCCACCCGCTTGGCGGTGAACGCCAGGTAGAAGCCGATGAAGGCGCACAGGCCGAAGGCCAGGAACAGCGCGGTCGTGCCGGCGGCCTCCAGGCCGTGGTCCGACTTGGTGGTCCACACGAAGTACGTGATGGCGATGGCCAGGGTGAAAACGGCCAGACCCGCGAAGATCTTTCCCTGTTCCTTCATCGGGCGTCGCCCTCCTTGCCCTTGCCCAGGGACGGACGGTCGTACTGCGCGGGCGTGACACCCTCGAAGTGCTTCGCCGTCTCACCGTGGTTCTCGAGGTAGTCCAGCGCGGCGATCTCCGGGTGGTGCAGGTCGAACGCCGGGGATTCCGAGCGGATACGCGGCAGCGTGGTGAAGTTGTGCCGCGGCGGCGGGCAGGAGGTCGCCCACTCCAGCGAACGGCCGTAGCCCCACGGGTCGTCGACGGTGATCTTCTCGCCGTACTTGGCGGTCTTCCACACGTTGTAGAGGAACGGCAGCATCGACAGGCCCAGCAGGAACGAGCCGATGGTCGACACCGTGTTCAGCGCGGTGAAGCCGTCCGAGGCCAGGTAGTCGGCGTAGCGGCGGGGCATGCCCTCCGCGCCGAGCCAGTGCTGGACCAGGAAGGTGGTGTGGAAGCCGAAGAACAGCGTCCAGAAGGTGATCTTGCCGAGGCGCTCGTCCAGCATCTTGCCGGTCATCTTCGGCCACCAGAAGTGGAAGCCGGCGAACATCGCGAAGACGACGGTGCCGAAGACCACGTAGTGGAAGTGCGCGACGACGAAGTACGAGTCCGAGACGTGGAAGTCGATCGGCGGGGAGGCGAGCAGAACACCCGTCAGACCACCGAACAGGAAGGTGACCAGGAAGCCGACCGTCCAGAGCATCGGGGTCTCGAAGCTCAGCGAGCCCTTCCACATGGTGCCGACCCAGTTGAAGAACTTCACACCGGTCGGGACCGCGATCAGGAAGGTCATGAACGAGAAGAACGGCAGCAGTACCTGGCCGGTCACGTACATGTGGTGCGCCCACACCGTCACCGAGAGGCCGGCGATGGCGATGGTCGCGGCGATCAGGCCGGAGTAGCCGAACATCGGCTTGCGGCTGAACACCGGGATGATCTCGGACACGATGCCGAAGAACGGCAGCGCGATGATGTAGACCTCGGGGTGACCGAAGAACCAGAACAGGTGTTGCCACAACAGGGCGCCACCGTTGGTCGGGTCGAAGACATGTGCCCCGAACTTGCGGTCCGCCTCCAGGGCGAACAGCGCGGCGGCCAGCACCGGGAAGGCCAGCAGGATCAGCACGGCGGTCAGCAGGACGTTCCAGACGAAGATCGACATCCGGAACATCGTCATGCCGGGCGCGCGCATGCAGATGATGGTGGTGATGAAGTTGACCGCACCGAGGATGGTGCCGAAGCCCGAGAAGGCCAGACCCATGATCCACATGTCGGCGCCGATGCCCGGCGAGCGGACCGCGTCCGACAGCGGCGAGTAGGCGAACCAGCCGAAGTCGGCGGCGCCCTGCGGGGTCAGGAAGCCCGCCACCGCGATGACCGAACCGAACAGGTACAGCCAGTAGGCGAACATGTTCAGACGCGGGAACGCGACGTCGGGAGCGCCGATCTGGAGCGGCATGATCCAGTTGGCGAAGCCCGCGAACAGCGGGGTGGCGAACATCAGCAGCATGATCGTGCCATGCATGGTGAACGCCTGGTTGAACTGCTCGTTCGACAGGATCTGGGTACCCGGCCGGGCGAGCTCGGCGCGCATGACCAGGGCGAGCACGCCACCGATCAGGAAGAACGCGAACGAGGTCGCCAGGTACAGGGTGCCGATCGTCTTGTGGTCAGTGGTGGTCAGCCACTTGATGATCGCGTTGCCCGGCTTGCGCTCACGCGGGGCCCCCGAGGTGACGGCCCCGGCTGCCCCACCGGCCGCGGCGGGCTCGTTGAGGATGGTCACTTCTCTTCACTACTTCCCGTGGGGAGGATGCCTGCGGGAACCGCGCCGGCCTGGCCCTTGTCGCGAAGTTCCTTCAGGTGCGCCTCGTACGCGTCGTGCGAGACGACCTTCACGTTGAAGAGCATCCGCGAGTGGTCGACGCCGCAGAGCTCGGCGCACTTGCCCCGGAAGGTGCCGTACGCGGTCGGGGTCACCTCGAACTCGTTGACCACGCCGGGCACGACGTCCATCTTCATCATGAAGTTGACGGGCCAGAAGTCGTGGATGACGTCGTTCGAGGTCAGCTTGAACTTCACCGTCTCGTTGATCGGCAGGTAGAGGGTCGGCGCCTCCTTGGTGCTGCCGACCTCGTAGGCCGCCGTGGTGCTCGACGGGTCGGGCACCTCGCTGTTCTCGTAGTTGAACGCCCAACTCCACTGGAAGCCCACCACGTTGATGGTGTGCTGCGGCTTCGCGGAGACCTTCGTCAGGGTGGCCTCGTCGCGCGCGACGAAGTAGAACAGCACCGAGACGATGACGAGGGGGACCGCGGTGTACAGCGCCTCGATGGGCACGTTGTACCGGGTCTGAGCGGGGATCTCCACCTTGGTGCGGCTGCGCCGGTGGAAGATCACGCTCCAGAGGATCAGACCCCACATCAATGCACCAACAACCAGAGCCGCGATCCACGAGCCCTGCCACATGTGAAGGACCAGCGGGCCTTCCTTGGTGACGGGACTGGGGAGGCCAAGCCTGGGCAGGTCGTTGGCCGAGCAGCCGGTGGCGGTCGCGATGACGAGGCCCAGTGCCAGCGCCTGAGGCAGCTTCCGCCGCATCGTGCGCCGCGGCGAGCGGTCGGAGCCGTTGGGACTCACGTAGCGCCTTCCCGAAGTCTCGCCCGCGAACGCACCGCCGTGAGGAGACCGTTGATCTGGTCTCCCGGCGGCCCGGCCACGGGCACGGTTTGAATGCTTATGCGGGCCAAACGCTACTCCATCCTTATGCGGCGCTCACGGGCAGCCCCCGCTAACGCGCCGCCCGGCTACCCGATCAGCCCCCGGGGGGTGAACCACCCCGGAAGGACGGACGGAGTCGCAGGTCATGGCAGAGTTCAGAGCCTCCCACGACCGAACGGGCGACCGCACTACGACACGCGGGTGACGGACCGTCGGCTGCCTCCGGGACGGGGAGGAATCCCCCCGTAAGGGGCGTCGTCTACGGTGGCCCCGTGCCCTATTTCGACGCCGCCTCCACCGCACCGCCGCACCCCGTCGCCCGGCAGGCGCTGCTCGCCGCCCTCGACGAGGGCTGGGCCGATCCGGCCCGGCTGCACCGCTCCGGCCGGCAGGCCCGGATGCTGCTCGACGCCGCCCGGGAGACCGTCGCCGAGGTCCTCGGCGCCCGGGCCGACGAGATCGTCTTCACCGCATCCGGCACCCAGGCCGTCCACTTGGGCATCCTCGGCGCCCTGCGCGGCAACCGCCGGCGCGGCGCCCACCTGCTGCACTCCGCGGTCGAGCACTCCGCCGTCCTGCACACCGCCGAACGCTGGGAGGCCGACGGCGGCGCCGCCACCGCCGTCCCGGTCGACCGTCACGGCCGGGTGGACGCCGCCGAGTTCGCCGCCGCGCTGCGCCCGGACACCGCGCTGGCCGTCCTGCAGTCCGCCAACCACGAGGTCGGCACCCTGCAGCCGGTCGCCGAGACCGCGGCCCTCACCGGCGACGTCCCCCTCCTGGTGGACGCCGCGCAGAGCGTCGGCCGGCTGCCGGCGCCCGACGGCTGGTCGCTGCTGACGGCCAGCGCCCACAAGTGGGGCGGCCCGGCCGGCGTCGGCGTGCTCGCCGTCCGCAAGGGCGTCCGGTACGTCTCGCCGCTGCCCGCCGACGACCGCGAGAACGGGCGCGTCCCCGGCTACGTCAACGTCCCCGCGATCGTCGCCGCCGCGGCCTCGCTGCGCGCCGTCCGGGCCGAGGCCGACGCCGAGAACGCCCGGCTGCGCGCCCTGGTCGAGCTGATCCGCCACCGCGTCCCGCAGCTGATCCCCTCGGTGGAGGTGGTCGGCCACCCCGAGCTCCGGCTCCCCCACCTGGTCACCTTCTCCTGCCTGTACGTCGACGGCGAGGTGCTCCTCGGTGAACTCGACCGGGCCGGCTTCGCCGTCAACTCCGGCTCCTCCTGCACCTCCAGCACGCTGACGCCCAGCCACGTGCTGGCCGCGATGGGCGTCCTCACCGAGGGCAACGTCCGCGTCTCGCTCCCGCCCGGCACCGCCGCGGCGGACGTCGACCGCTTCCTCGACGTCCTCCCCCGCGTGGTCGCCGAGATCCGCGCCCCGCTCGGCCTCGACCTCCCCGCGCCCGAACCCGGGCCCCCCGCCGACGCCCTGGTCCTCGACACCCTCGGCAAGCGCTGCCCGCTGCCGATCATCGAGCTCGCCAAGCGCATCCCCGAGGTCGCCCCCGGCGGCCGCATCGCCGTCCTCTCCGACGACGAGGCCGCCCGCCACGACATCCCCGCCTGGTGCGACATGTGCGGCCACACCTACGCGGGCGAGGCCCCGGCGACGGAGTACGGCGCGGACCACGGCACCGCGTACGTGGTGGTCAAGCAGTAGAGGGGACGCAGGAGGGCAGGTCGTTTCGGGTGCCCGGCCCTCCTGCGACCCCACGGATCAGAGCCGCGTACGGATCTCCGCCGCCGCGTCCGCCCCGTACGCCGCCTCGAAGCGCTCCAGGAAGTGGCCGCCGCGCAGCTCGTACTCCTGGGTGCCGACGGTCTCGATGACCAGGGTCGCGAGCATGCAGCCGACCTGCGCCGCGCGCTCCAGGCCGAGGCCCCAGGACAGGCCCGCCAGGAAGCCGGCCCGGAAGCCGTCGCCGACGCCGGTGGGGTCGGCCTTGCGCTCCTCCGCGGCGCAGCCGACCAGGATGTCGGGCTCGCCCTCGCGCTGGATCCGCACGCCCTTCGGGCCGAGGGTGGTGACCCGGGTGCCGACCCGAGTGAGGATCTCGTCCGAGGACCAGCCGGTCTTGGACTCGATCAGCGCGGCCTCGTACTCGTTGGTGAAGAGGTACGCGGCGCCGTCCACGATCTCCCGGATGTCCTCGCCCTCCAGGCGGGCGAGCTGCTGGGAGGGGTCGGCCGCGAACGCGTACCCGCGGGTGCGGCACTCCTGGGTGTGGCGCACCATCGCGGCCGGGTCGTCCGCCCCGATCAGCACCAGGTCGAGGCCGCCGACGCGGTCGGCGATCGGCTTCAGCTCGATGTTGCGGGCCTCGGCCATCGCGCCGGTGTAGAAGGACGCGATCTGGTTGTGGTCCTGGTCGGTGGTGCACATGAACCGGGCGGTGTGCCGGGTCTCCGAGATGTGCACGGAGTCGGTGTCGACGCCGTGCCGGTCGAGCCAGCTGCGGTACTCGGTGAAGTCCGCGCCGGCCGCGCCGACCAGGATCGGGCGCAGGCCGAGCAGGCCCATGCCGAAGGCGATGTTCGGGCCGACGCCGCCACGGCGGATGTCCAGGGTGTCGACCAGGAACGACAGCGACACCGTGTGCAGCTGCTCGGGGACCAGCTGGTCCGAGAAGCGTCCGGGGAAGGTCGTCAGGTGGTCGGTGGCGATCGAGCCGGCGACGGCGATGCGCACGGGGTTCTCCTCGGGCTGCCCGGCGGTGGCCGGAGCGGCGGACAACAACTCACCTAAGGTACCCGCCCGATCCGGGCACTACCGATGGGTAGGCCTGTCGCCCGACCGTCGGCCGTCCTAGGGTCGCGAGTACGGGGGCCGGACGCGGCCCCCGTCCAGTCCGCGGCAGCGTGGCCGCGGCGCGGCGATCGGAGCTCCCGCATGGTGATTGACCACTCCCCCCGTCGGCTGCTCACCGGGCCGGACGACATCGAGGCCGAGTCGCTGGCCGATCTGCTGGACTCCTCGCGGCGGATGGGCCGGTTCTGGCCGGCCTCCGGTCCGGGTCCGGTGCGGTCGGCGCCGACGGTGCTGGGTGTCCGGGTGCCGGTCGAGGCCCGTCGGGTGGTGGCGGGGATGCCCGAGTTCGGCGAGTAGCGGGAACCGGTTTCCTCCCGGGCACGTCAAACCCGCGCGGTGCCGCTCCCGGCGGCACTGCGCGACCCTCGGGAGGAACGCAGATCATGGACGACAAGACCGCAGCCGTCTCCGTCAAGCCCTCGCCCGCGCGCCGGAGGACCGTCCTGGCGCTCGGCGCCGTGTCGTTGGCCGTCGGGCTGTTGGCCGGGTGCGGCAGCTCCGGTTCGGTGAGCCCCACCGCGTCCGCTCCGAACGCCTCCGGGAGCGACGCGATCCCCGGCCCGGGCAGCGCAGCCCCCGGCTCGCCGTCCGCTCCCGCGACCCCCGACGGGCAGCCCTCGCCGTCCGCCGGGCAGCCGACCAGCCCCGGGATCGCCGTCGGCGAGCACCCGCCGACGGCGGTGAAGATCCCCGTCACGGGCTACCGGCAGGAGAGCCCCACCCAGCTGACGGTGTTCTACACGGCCGGGGTGTGCGACAAGTACGGGGTCCGGCTGGAGGAGGACGCCCCGCCGACCGTGAAGCTGCGGATCGTCGTCGTCAAGACCGCCGAGCCGGGCCAGGCCTGCCCGCAGGTGATGAAGGAGCAGGAGGCCGCGGTGACCCTGCCCCGGCCGATGAACGGCGGCGCCGTGGTGGACACCGCGACCGGCGACCAGGTGCCGCCGCAGTCCGGCGAGGTGGGTGTCGGCGGCCCGCGCTGATCCGAGAAGCGCCCCGGAAAGCCCCGAGGGCGGCCCCCCGGATGGGGAGCCGCCCTCTTCGTTCGCGCTGCTGAGAAGACTTAGCTGAACGAGTCGCCGCAGGCGCAGGAGCCGGTGGCGTTCGGGTTGTCGATGGTGAAGCCCTGCTTCTCGATGGTGTCGACGAAGTCGACGGAGGCGCCGCCCAGGTACGGGGCGCTCATCCGGTCGGTGACGACCTTGACACCGTTGAAGTCCTTGACGACGTCGCCGTCCAGCGAACGCTCGTCGAAGAACAGCTGGTAGCGCAGGCCCGAGCAGCCGCCGGGCTGAACGGCGACGCGCAGCGACAGGTCCTCGCGGCCCTCCTGCTCCAGCAGGCTCTTGACCTTGGCCGCGGCGGCATCGGTGAGGAGAATGCCACTCTCGACGGTGGTCTCGTCCTGGACGGTCATGCTTACTCCCGGTCTGTGACGACTGTGATCCGCCAGTGCCAACCAGCGGCCTCCCGGATTCATTTCCGGTAGGTGGTGCGTTCGGGGGACATTTTTCGTCGCCCACTCCCCCCCACGCTCCATGCTCGCACACCGGGCGTTGACCGGTCACCGTCCAGTTGGGCAAACCGCTACCGCCCGCACACCGGCGCCCAGCAGGATGTGACGGTGATCATTCGTCAGTTGAGAGACAGCGCGGAGGACGCCGAGGCGGTGAACCGGGTCTCCCGGGCGGCGTTCCGCGACCTGGACGGCCGGCCGCAGGACGACGAGTCCGAGCCGCCGGACGCGCCGTCCCGGATCCGCCGGACCGCCCGGTCGCGGCACCTGGCCGTGACCGACCCGCAGGGGTGCTGGATCGCCGAGCAGGACGGCGAGCCGGTCGGGGCCGCGCTGTCGCTGCGCCGCGAGGGCGTGTGGGTGCTGGCGCTGCTCGTGGTGCTGCCGTCCGCGCAGGGGCAGGGCGTGGGCCGGCTGCTGCTGGAGCGGGCCGCGGCGTACGGGCGGGGCTGTCTGCGCGGGATGCTGTGCGCCTCGCCGTCGCCGGCGGCGGCGCGGCGGTACCGGGCGGCGGGGTTCACGCTGCATCCGACGATGCGGCTGACCGGCCGGGTGGACCGGGGGCGGCTGCTGGACCCGGGGGACATCCCGGTGCACGCGGGCAACGCCTCGCACCTGCACCTGCTGGATTCGGTGGACCGGCGGCTGCGGGGCGCGGCGCACGGACCGGACCACCCGTTCATGCTGGCGCACTTCGAGGAGCTGCTGATCGCGGACACCCTGGCCGGCACCGGCTACTGCTACCGGGACGGCGGCACCGTCCAGCTGGTGGCGGCGACCTCGAAGCGGATCGCGACCCGGCTGCTGCGGGAGGCGCTGGCCCGGGTGCCGGAGGGCGTGGACGCGGACGTGTCGTTCCTGACGGCGGAGCAGGAGTGGGCGGTGGACGTGGGCCTGGAGCTGGGCCTGTCGTTGACCACCCGCGGCTACCTGGCGGTCCGCGGGATGCGCCCGCCGACCCCGTACGTGCCGAACGGCGGCTATCTCTAGGGCCTGTCCGGCCGCCGTTCGGGTCCGTACGCGTCCGTCACCGCATGGTGTCGAGGATCTCCTGGACCATCTCCATGGTGGTGCCGGGGTGCAGGAAGGCGAACCGGGCGACGGTCTCGCCGTCCCAGCCGGTCGGGGTGACGAAGCCGATCTGGTCGGCGAGGAGCTGCCGCGACCAGCGGTAGTAGTCGTCGTGGGTCCAGCCGGTGCGGCGGAAGCAGACCGCGGACAGCTGCGGGTCGTGGAGCAGTTCGAGGTGCTCGGTGTCGCGGATCAGCTGCGCGGTGTCGCGGGCGAGGCGCAGGCCGGTCTCGATGGCGTCGGTGTAGGCCTGGACGCCGTGCACGGCGAGCGAGAACCAGAGCGGCAGGCCGCGGGCGCGCCGGGTGAGGTGGTAGGCGTAGTCGGTGGGGTTCCACTCGTCGCCCTCGGTGTGCAGGACGTCCAGGTAGCCGGCGTCCTGGGTGTGCACGGCGCGGGCCAGCCGGGGGTCGCGGTAGAGCAGCGCGGCGCAGTCGAACGGGGCGAACAGCCACTTGTGCGGGTCGACGACGAAGGAGTCGGCGTGCTCGATGCCGTTGTATCGCTCGCGCACCGAGGGGGCGAAGAGGCCGGCACCGCCGTAGGCGCCGTCCACGTGGAACCAGAGGTCGCGTTCGCGGGCGACCTCGGCGATGCCGGCGAGGTCGTCGATGATGCCCTCGTTGGTGGTGCCGGCGGTGCCGACGACGGCGATGACGGTCTCGGGGTGCGGGTCGGCGGCGAGGGCGGCGCGCAGGGCGGCGCCGGTGAGGCGGCGGTCGACGGCGGGGACGGGGAAGGCCTCGACGCCGATGATGTTGAAGGTGTTCTTGACCGAGGAGTGCACCTGGTCGGCGACGGCGATCCGCAGCCGGGTCTCCGGTCCGACGCCGAGTCGGCGGCGGGCGGTGTCGCGGGCGACCACCAGCGCGGACAGGTTGCCGGCCGAGCCGCCGGAGACGAAGACGCCGCCGGCCGTGGCGGGCAGGCCGGCCCGGTCGGCGATCAGGCGCAGCACCTGGTTCTCGGCGGCGATCGCGCCGGCCGCCTCCAGCCAGGAGATGCCCTGCAGGGAGGCGCAGGAGACCACCATGTCGAACAGCAGCGCGGCCTTGGTGGGGGCGCACGGGATGAAGGACAGGTAGCGGGGGCTGTCGGCGGAGATGACGGCGCGGGACAGCTCGTGGTCGTACAGCTTGAGCACGTCGGCGGGGTTGTTGCCGTGGTCGTTGAGCAGCCCGGCGAGCGCTTCCCGCAGGTGGGCGCCGTCGCCGGGGTGGTCGAGCGGGACGGGGTCGTACTGGAGCCGTTCGCGCATGTAGTCGAAGACCAGCTCGACCAGTTCGTCGTCCGGCTTGTGCATGCGGTCGGGCGCTGCGTACACGGGTGTCCTCTTCGCTGCGGTGCGTGGGGGGGGTCATGATCAGCGTAGGCAGCAGGGTCGGACGGGCGCGCGTCGGAACGGGGCCGGTGGGGGCCGGTTTCGTGCGTGTTCGGGGGGTGCGGCGCAGGATTCCTGCGTCAGATGAGTTGGGAAAGCACCACCGAGGAGCGGCTGCGCTGGACGCCGGGTTCCTTGCGGATGCGTTCGATGACGGCTTCCAGGTGCCGGGTGTCGGCAGCCCGCAGGTGGACCAGGGCGTCAGGGTCGCCGGTGACCGTCCAGGCGGCGGCGACCTCGGGGAACTGGCGCAGCGAGGCGAGCAGTTCCTCGGGCGAGGTGCGGGGGCGGCAGTAGACCTCGACGAACGCCTCGGTGCCCCAGCCGAGCAGCGCGGGGTCGAGCACCACGGTGAAGCCGCGGACGATGCCGCGGGCCCGCAGCCGGTCGATCCGGCGGCGGACGGCGGTGGCGGACAGGTTGGTGAGCAGCCCGATCTCGGCGTAGGAGGCGCGGCCGTCGCGGCTGAGGTGCTCCAGCAGGAGGCGGTCGGTGTCGTCCAGGGCCTGTCCGGCCACCGCCCGGCCGAGGTCGGGAGGCCGGTGGGTGCTCATGGCGGGGCTCCACGGGTGGTGCGGGTGAGGGTTCGGAGTCGTGGGAGAAACGACTCTGCGGGGCCCATTCTCGCGGACGCCGGGTCTCCGTTCAGTCCACCAGCAGGACGATCTTGCCGCGGGTGCGGCCTTCGGCGTTGAGGGCCTGGGCGGAGGCGGCCTGGCCGAGCGGGAAGGTGGAGGCGACGGGGACGGTGAGCAGACCGTCGTCGGCGAGCCGGGCGACGGCGGCGAGGTCCTCGGGGTCGGGGCGGGTCCAGATGTAGTGGCCGCCGAGTGCGCCGACCCGGTAGTCGACGGCGGAGGCGATCCGGGCGGGGTCCTTGACCAGCGCGATGGAGACGTCGAGGGTGTCGCCGCCGACCAGGTCGAGCACCGCGTCCACCCCGCCGGGGGCGAGGGCGCGGACGCGTTCGGCGAGGCCCTGGCCGTATTCGACGGGTTCGGCGCCGAGGCCGCGCAGGAAGGTGTGGTTGTGCGGCCCGGCGGTGCCGATCACCCGGGCGCCGAGCGCGCCGGCGACCTGGACGGCGAGCGCGCCGACGCCGCCGGCCGCGGCGTGGATCAGCACGGTCTCGCCGCTGCGCACGCGCAGCGCGTGGACCAGCGTCTGCCGTGCGGTGAGCCCGGCGGTGGGCAGGCCGCCGGCCTGGGCCCAGTCGAGGGCGGCGGGTTTGCGGGCCAGGGTGCGGACGGGCGCGGCGACGAGTTCGGCGTAGGTGCCGTACCCCACGACGTCCTTGCGGACGTAGCCGATCACCTCGTCGCCGGGCCGGTACTCGGTGACGGCGCCGCCGACGGCCTGCACCACCCCGGCCAGGTCGAAGCCCATGATCAGTGGGAAGTGCGCGTCGAGGATGCCGTCGAGGTCTCCGTCGCGGATCTTCCAGTCGACGGGGTTGACGCCGACCGCGCGGGTGCGGACGAGGACGGTGTCGGGGCCGACCTTGGGGTCCGGGAGTTCGGTGTACTCGACCACGTCGGGGCCGCCGTAGCGATTGATCGCGATTGCCTTCATGAGGTCCAGCCAACCGGTGGCACGGCGGGTTCTCGCGCGGGAAGCATCCATCCCGGTGAGCGGTTCTCGTCACATCGACAGGATGGCCATCGTCAGGCTGACGAGAACCGGTTATCATAGATAGCGTCAGATAGACGAGAAGGCTGTGTCGGGAACGATCCGGCCGCCGCATCAGGAGGGCAGCCGCCCGTGACCACAACCACCGAGACCTACGGCGTCGACCCGACCGCCTCGCCGCTCGCCCTGCTGCTGCTCGGCCGGGAGGCCGACCCGAACAGCGAGCGCGGCGTGGAGTGCCCCGGCGATCTGCCCGCCGCCTCCGACCCGGACCTGGTGGCGCGCGCCCGCGCCGCCAAGGAGAAGCTCGGCGACCGCGTCTTCATCCTGGGCCACCACTACCAGCGCGACGAGGTCATCGAGTTCGCCGACGTCACCGGCGACTCCTTCAAGCTGGCCCGGGACGCCGCGGCCCGCCCGGAGGCCGAGTACATCGTCTTCTGCGGTGTGCACTTCATGGCCGAGTCCGCCGACATCCTCACCTCCGAGCGCCAGCAGGTCGTGCTGCCGGACCTCGCCGCGGGCTGCTCGATGGCCGACATGGCCACCGCCGAGCAGGTCGCCGAGTGCTGGGACGTGCTCACCGACGCCGGGATCGCGGACGTCACCGTGCCGGTCTCGTACATGAACTCCTCCGCCGACATCAAGGCCTTCACCGGCAAGCACGGCGGCACCATCTGCACCTCCTCCAACGCCCGGCGCGCCCTGGAGTGGGCGTTCGAGCAGGGACAGAAGGTGCTGTTCCTGCCGGACCAGCACCTGGGCCGCAACACCGCGGTGCTGGAGATGGGCTTCTCGCTGGAGGACTGCGTCCTCTACAACCCGCACAAGCCGAACGGCGGCCTGACCGCCGAGCAGCTGCGGGACGCGAAGATGATCCTGTGGCGCGGCCACTGCTCGGTGCACGGCCGGTTCAGCCTGGACTCCGTCAACGAGGTCCGCGAGCGGATCCCCGGCGTCAACGTCCTGGTGCACCCCGAGTGCCGGCACGAGGTGGTCACCGCCGCCGACCAGGTCGGCTCGACCGAGTACATCATCAAGGCGCTGGACGCCGCCGAGCCCGGTTCCAAGTGGGCCATCGGCACCGAGCTCAACCTGGTCCGCCGCCTGGCCAAGGCGCACCCGGACAAGGATGTCGTCTTCCTCGACCGCACGGTGTGCTTCTGCTCCACCATGAACCGCATCGACCTGCCGCACCTGGTCTGGGCGCTGGAGTCGCTGGCCGAGGGCCGCGTCCCGAACGTGATCACGGTGGACGCCGAGACCGAGAAGTACGCCAAGGCCGCGCTGGACCGCATGCTGGCCCTGCCGTAACGATTCGCCTCACGACCGCAGGCACACGAGAGGGCGGGCACCCCACCAGGGGTGCCCGCCCTCTCGTCACGAACGGCGCCCGAACTACTCCGGGATGCCCGGGATCAGGCCGTCGCCCTCGGCCCGCAGCAGCTCGCGGACCTGCTCCAGGGACGCCTCGGCGTCCGGCAGGATCAGGTCCGACGGCTCCAACGAATCCGCCGGCACCGGCGTACCGACCTCCCGAACGGCCGCCAGCAGGTTGCCGAGCGCGGCCTTGAAGCCCGCCTCGTCGCCCGCCTCGACGGCCTGGAGCAGATCGTCGTCCAGCTGGTTCAGCCGGTTCAGGTCGCCCTCGGCGACCTCGAACTGCCCCTCACCCAAGACCCGCATGATCATGCTGGTACGTCTCCCCTGCTCGCAGGCTTACTTGCGGTAGTTGATGGTGGGCGGCGGGGTGTCGTTCTTCCCCTGCTCGATCGCCTGCGGCTGGGAGGCCGGGGTGCCACCGGTCAGCTCGGCCTTCATCCGGGCCAGCTCCAGCTCGACGTCGCTGCCGCCGGCCACCCGCTCCAGCTCGGCCTCGATGTCGTCCTTGCGGCCCAGGCCGCTGGCGTCGTCGAGCGCGCCGGAGGCCAGCAGCTCGTCGATCGCGCCCGCGCGGGCCTGCATCTGCGCGGTCTTGTCCTCGGCCCGCTGGATCGCCAGACCCACGTCGCCCATCTCCTCCGAGATGCCGGAGAAGGACTCCGCGATCCGGGTCTGCGCCTGGGCGGCGGTGTAGGTGGCCTTGATGGTCTCCTTCTTGGTGCGGAAGGCGTCCACCTTGGCCTGGAGGCGCTGGGAGGCGAGCGTGAGCTTCTCCTCCTCGGCCTGCAGGGCCTGGTACTGCGTCTCCAGGTCGGTGATCTGGGACTGCAGGTTGGCCTTGCGGCTGAGTGCCTCGCGCGCCAGGTCCTCGCGGCCGAGGGACAGCGCCTTGCGACCCTGGTCCTCGTACTTGGAGGACTGCTGCTGCAGCTGCGTCAGCTGGAGCTCCAGGCGCTTGCGGGAGGTGGCCACGTCGGCGACGCCCCTGCGCACCTTCTGCAGCAGTTCCAGCTGCTTCTGGTAGGAGTAGTCGAGCGTTTCGCGCGGGTCCTCCGCCCGGTCCAAGGCCTTGTTCGCCTTGGAGCGGAAGATCAGCCCCATACGCTTCATGATTCCGTCGCTCATGGGCCTCGATAGCCCCCTTCTTCGGGCCTGGGTTTGCGTCTCGTGACAGGTCGAGTGTATGCGCGACGGGGTCCCCGGCGCAGTCCACCAGCCAGCAACAATGCTGCTACAGCGAGCGGCCGTTCGGCATCGTCCTCACGATCGATATCGGTTCGCATCCGGGGGCCGGACGGAAAGCGGCCGGTCAACCCGTACGCTGGGAGTGTGTTTCGACGCCGCTCTGATGACTCCGCCGCCTCCTCCTCCGTCACGCTGACGAAGGACGACGAGCGGCTGCCCCGCGACCCGCAGGCCCCGAAGGGCCGGCCCACGCCCAAGCGCAGTGAGGCCGAGTCCAACCGGAAGAGCCGGGTCTCCGTCCCCAAGGACCGGAAGGAGGCCGCCCGCCAGGCCCGCGAACGGATGCGCGCCGAGCGCGAGAAGCAGCGCACCGCTCTGCTGGAGGGCGACGAGCGCCACCTGCCGGCCCGCGACAAGGGGCCGGTCAAGCGCTACGTCCGCGACTTCATCGACTCCCGCTGGGCCGCGGCCGAGTTCTTCCTGCCGTACGCCGTCGTGGTGCTGGTGCTCTCCATCACCAAGATCGGCTACCTGCAGCTGCTCTCCACGCTGCTGTTCATGGTCTTCTTCGTGGTGGTCATCCTGGACTTCGTCCGGATCGGCTTCACGCTGCGCAAGGGCCTCGCCGAGCGCTTCCCGAACGGGGACACCCGCGGCGCCCTGATGTACGGCCTGATGCGCACCCTGCAGATGCGCCGCCTGCGACTGCCCAAGCCGATGGTCAAGCGGGGCGAGCGGCCCTGACCGCGGAAGCCGTTCCGCCGTACTGGGCCCCGCCGGCGCAGCAGCCGGTCGGGGCCTTCGGCACGCCGGGCATCCCCGCCCAGTACGGGGCGCCGCGCGGTCGGCACGGGCGGCTGCCCGCCCGCGGCGGGCCGTACCACAGCGGGGCCGGCGAATGGCTGGAACGGCACGGCGGACTCCACAACCTGGTCCGCCAGGAGCTCGTCACCCGGCAGCTCGCCGAACAGCTCACCCGCGGCACCGCGCTGCGGGTGCTGGACGTCGGCTGCGCCGAGGGCACCCAGGCGCTGCGGCTCGCCCGCGCCGGGCACTTCGTCACCGGCATCGACCCGGACCCGGACATCCTCGGCGTCGCCCAGCAGGCGCTGGCCGCCGAACCCCCCGAGGTCCGCGACCGGGTCCAGCTGCTCACTGGCGACGGCCACCAGGTCGGCCGCTGGTTCGGGCCGCGCAGCTTCGACCTGGTGCTCTGCCACGGCACCCTGATGTACCTGCCCGACCCGGACCCGATGCTCGCCTCGGTCGCGCGCATCCTCGCCCCCGAGGGGCTGCTCTCGCTGCTGGTCCGCAACGGCGACGCGCTGGCCATGCGGGCCGGGCTGACCGGCGACTGGCGGGCCTGCCAGGAGGCCTTCGACACCACCCGCTACACCAACCGCCTCGGCCTGCCCGCCCGCGCCGACCGGCTCGCCGAACTCTCCACCACCCTCACCGGGTTCGCCGTCCCCGTCCGCCACTGGTACGGGGTGCGGGTCTTCACCGACACCATGGAGGACGAGGCCGCCCCGGTCGACGGCCGCCAGCTCGGCCAGCTGCTGGACGCCGAGGAACGGGCCGGCAAGCAGGACCCGTACCGGCACGTCGCCGCCCTCCTGCACGTGATCGCGGAGAAGTGACGCCGAACGCGGCCGGGCGCTGACGACCCTCAGGCCTCGTGCAGGCTCATCGGGTAGATGTCGCGGCCGTCCTCGACCAGCACCACCCGGTCGACGCCGTCGTCCAGCAGCGTCTTCCACTCCTCGCCGATCCACGTCTCGGCGTCGCCCTGGCTGGAGAACTCCTCGGCGCCGCCGTCCTGGGCCACCGGGGTGCCGTCGTTCTTCTCGTACCGCCAGGTCCACACCATGCCGGGCTCCTCCGGGTCAATGCTGCTGAAGGGTTGCGACAGTAGCGTGCCCAGCTGGAATCCGGGCATGCGCCGTCCGGCAGGATGATCGCATGGCTCTCCCCCGCACCCTGCTGCTCGGCGGCGCCCGCTCCGGCAAGTCCACGCACGCCGAACGGCTCCTCGCCGACCGCCCCGACGTGCTGTACGTCGCCACCTCCGGCACCCGCGACGGCGACACCGACTGGGCACACCGCGTCGAACTCCACCGCTCCCGCCGCCCGGCCGGCTGGCGCACCGCCGAGACCTGCGCGCTGGAGGCCGTGCTCGCCGACCGCACCGACCCGGCGCCGGTGCTGATCGACTGCCTCGCCCTGTGGCTGACCTCGGTGATGGACGAGCACGACGCCTGGGACGACGAACGCTGGCACGACGGCGGGCGGGAGGCCGTCGAGGCGCGCTGCGCGGCACTGGCCGCCGCCTGGGCCGCCACCCGGCGAACGGTCGTCGCGGTCTCCAACGAGGTCGGCATGGGCGTCGTCCCCGCCACCGCCTCCGGGCGGCGCTTCCGGGACACCCTCGGACGGCTCAACATGGCCGTCGCCGACGCCTCCGAGCAGGTGCTGCTGGTGGTGGCCGGACAGGTGCTGACCATCAAAGCGGTGGCCGTGTAGATTGCCGAGCGATGGACACCACCGTGGATCTCGACACTTTCTCCTCGCTCGTCGAACGGCCTGACGAGAGTGCGCGGCGCGGCGCCGAGGAGCGCTGGCAGCAGTTGGCCATGCCGCGCGGCGGCCTGGGCCGGCTCCAGGAGCTGGCGGCCTGGCTGGCGTCCGCGCAGGGCGAGGCGCCGACCCGCCCGCTGACCGCCGGCAAGGTCCTGCTGTTCGCCGCCGACCACGGCGTCGCCTCGCTCGGCATCTCCACCCTCGACGCCCGCGGCGGCACCGCCGACCGGGTCCGCGCCGTGCTCGACGGCACCGCGCCGGTCTCCGTCCTGGCCCGCCGCTACGGCGCGGACGTCCGCGTGGTCGACGTCGCGGTCGACGCCGACCCCGCCGAGTTCCCCGAAGAGGTCGTCCGCCACCGCGTCCGACGCGGCTCCGGCCGCATCGACGTCGAGAACGCGCTCACCCTTGACGAAGCCGCCCGGGCCTTCCGGGCCGGCATGGCCGTCGCCGACGAAGAAGCCGACGCCGGGACCGACCTGGTCCTGCTCGGCGACCTCGGCGTCGGCTCCACCACCGTCGCCGCCGTCCTGATCGGCGCGCTCTGCGGCACCGACGCCGCCGCCGTCACCGGCCGCGGCTCCGGGATCGACGACCGGGTGTGGATGGTCAAGTGCGCCACCATCCGCGACGCGCTGCGCCGGGCCCGCCCGGTGCTCGGCGACCAGCTCGCGCTGCTCGCCGCGACCGGCGGCGCGGACTTCGCGGCGATCACCGGGTTCCTGCTCCAGGCCGCCGTCCGCAAGCTTCCCGTCGTCCTCGACGGCGTGGTCTCCGCGGCCTGCGCGCTGGTCGCCCAGCGGATCGCCTTCCGCGCCCCCGAGTGGTGGCGCGCCGCCTCCCTGACCGGCGAACCCGCCCAGGCCAAGGCCTACGACCGCCTCACCCTGACGCCCCTGCAGGACGTCGGCGTCACCATGGGCGAGGGCATCTCCGCCCTCCTCGCCCTCCCCCTCCTGCAGGCCGCGACGGACACCCTCGCGGAGCCTGCCGCGGTCCCCAGCGCGAAGCCGCTGCCGCCGCGGGCCCCGGCGAAGCTGCCGACGGCCGCGGAGCTGCTGGGCCGCTACTGAGCGCACGGCGCGCGAAGCCGTGGAACCCTTCGCGACGAGAATCTGCACGTGAAAGGCCCCGGCTGGTGAGCACCGACGTTTCGCGCCCGTCCGCGCTCGGTCCGGGACTACGGTTCGCGTTCGGAACGCTGACGGTGTTTCGGGTGCGGGTGCACCGGTGGGACCGCGCGGCCGGCGGGGTGGCGATGGCGGTCGCGCCGGTGGTCGGGCTGGTGGTCGGGGCGCTCGCGGGAGGCACGGGGGCGCTCCTCGCGTGGCGGGGCGGGGCGTGGTTGGGCGCCGTCGCGGTGGTGGCCGTCGAGGCGGTGGCGACGCGGGGGCTGCACCTGGACGGCGTGGCCGATGTCGCGGACGGGCTGGGCAGCGGAAAGCCGGCCGAGGACGCCCTGCGGATCATGAAGCAGTCGGACATCGGGCCGTTCGGCGTGCTGACTCTCATTCTTCTGATGCTCACTCAGCTCGTGGTGCTCGCAGGTCAGTTCGAGCGAGGACTCTGGCGCGGCGCGCTCGCCGCCGCCGTCGCGGCGGTCGCGGGCCGGACCGCGCTGGCATGGGGCTGTCTGCGCCCGGTGCCGGCCGCCCGGCCCGGGGGGCTGGGGGCGATGGTGGCGAGCACGGTGCGTCCGGTGACGGCCGTGGCGGTGACGCTGGCGGCGGCCGGCGCGGCGGCGGCGTTGCGGTGGGAATGCGGGGTGGCCGTGCTGCTCGGAGTGGCCGTTGCCGCAGGCGTGTTGCGGCGGTGCGTGCGGCGTTTCGGCGGGGTGACGGGCGATGTGCTGGGGGCGTTGGTGGAGTCCTCGGCGACCGCGACGCTGGTGGCGCTCGCGCTGATATGACGTCCGGCCCCGGCCGGAGTTCACGCACCGTCACCGTCGGCGGCGGTTCGTACAGGGCGACAGGCGGGGCGGCGCAATCCCAATATGCGGACTACCATGCGGTGAGCACCCTGGCCCCCGTGCCCGTTTTGCCGCGGAGTCTGCCTGGGTTTGCCGGTCGGCCATCGAGGCCGTCACCGGCTGTGGACCGCGAAAGAACAGGACGCATTTGTCGTGACTGCACTGTCTGTGAGCACCTCCTCCGCCGCCAGCCTGCGGGCGGATGTCCTGGTGATCGGTGTCGCCAAGGGCCCCAAGGGCCTGATCGTGGCGGCCGGCGCCGAGGCGGTCGTCGAGGCGTTCGAGGGCAAGCTGGCCGAGGTCCTCACCACCCTGGGTGCCACCGGCGCCGAGGGTGAGGCGGTCAAGCTTCCCGCGCCGGCCGGCCTGAAGGCTCCGCTGGTGCTGGCCGTCGGCCTGGGCGAGGCCGCTGACGGCGCGTTCGGCGCCGAGGAGCTGCGCAAGGCCGCCGGTGTGGCCGCCCGCACCCTGGCCGGTACGAAGAAGGTCGCGCTGGCGCTGCCGACCGAGGACGTCGAGGCGGTCGCGCTGGGCGCGCTGCTCGGCTCGTACGCGTTCGGCACCTACAAGGCCGAGTCGAAGGCCCCCGTCGCCGAGCTGGTCGTGCTGACCGACCGCAAGGGCTCGAAGGACGCCAAGGCCGCCGTGGAGCGCGCCACGGTGCTGGGCGAGGAGATGAACCGGGCCCGCGACCTGGTCAACACCGCCCCGAACGACCTGAACCCGAAGTCCTTCGCCACGATCGCCCAGGCGGCCGGCAAGGAGCACGGCCTGAAGGTCGAGGTGCTGGACGAGAAGGCGCTGACCAAGGGCGGCTTCGGCGGCCTCCTCGGCGTCGGCAACGGCTCGACCAACCCGCCGCGGCTGGTGAAGGTGGCCTACACCCACCCGAAGGCGCGGGCCTCGCTGGCGTTCGTCGGCAAGGGCATCACCTACGACTCGGGCGGCATCTCGCTGAAGCCGGCCGGCCACAACGAGACCATGAAGTGCGACATGGCCGGCGCCGCCGCGGTGTTCGCCGCCGTGGTCGCCGCCAAGCGCCTGGGCCTGCAGGTCAACGTGACGGCGTGGCTGGCGCTGGCGGAGAACATGCCGTCCGGCACCGCGACCCGCCCCGGCGACGTGCTGCGGATGTACGGCGGCAAGACCGTCGAGGTGCTGAACACCGACGCCGAGGGCCGCCTGGTGCTGGCCGACGCGATCGTCCGGGCCGGCGAGGAGCAGCCCGACGTGATCGTCGACGTGGCGACCCTGACCGGCGCGATGGTGCTGGCGCTGGGCAACCGCACCTTCGGTGTGATGGCCAACGACGACGCGCTGCGCACCCAGCTGCACGAGGCCGCGGGCGCGGTGGGCGAGGCCTCCTGGCCGATGCCGCTGCCGGCCGACCTGCGCAAGGGCATGGTCGAGTCGACCATCGCCGACCTGGCGAACATGGGCGAGCGGATGGGCGGCGGCCTGGTGGCCGGTCTGTTCCTGAAGGAGTTCGTCGCCGAGGGCATCGACTGGGCGCACATCGACATCGCCGGCCCGGCGTTCAACGAGGGCGGCCCGTTCGGCTACACCCCGAAGGGCGGCACCGCCAGCGCGGTGCGCACCCTGGTCCGTTTCGCGGAGGAGACCGCCGCGGGCAAGTGACCCGTTGACCTCGTGGGGCCCGGCACCGTTGGTGTCGGGCCCCACGTGCATTACCAGCCAGTAGCGACCGGTGCCAATCCACCCGGTTGTTCGCCTCCGGCGAAAATTGATTCCGCAGTACGGAACTGCTACGGCGAAGCCCCCCGAACGGAGTACCTCCGAATGCCGATTTCCCGGCCGTGAGCTGGGACGATACCTCCGGGGCCGGGTCACCCCACCGCTCCGCGGCCCGCCCCCGGGCCCTGCCGGGGCACCCTCCGACGCCACCCGCCGCCAACAAGTGCAAAGATGTATTTCCGGCATGACTGGGCGCCCTTACAAGGGCACTCACCCACCGGACCGCGACCGGCCCGGCGATCCGCACCTTTTGCATGGAGGACGTGACGTGGCGAACGACGCCAGCACCGTTTTCGACGTAGTCATTCTCGGAGGCGGAAGCGGCGGCTACGCCGCGGCCCTCCGTGGCGCTCAGCTGGGCCTGAGCGTCGCGCTGATCGAGAAGGGTGAGTTGGGCGGCACCTGCCTGCACCGCGGCTGCATCCCGACCAAGGCGCTGCTGCACGCCGCCGAGGTCGCCGACGAGACCCGCGAAGCCGCCGACTTCGGTGTCCTCGCCACCTTCCAGGGCATCGACATCAAGGGCGTCCACAAGTACAAGGACGACGTCGTCGCCGGCCTGTACAAGGGCCTGCAGGGCCTGGTCGCCTCGCGCAAGGTCACCTTCATCCAGGGCGAGGGCCGACTGTCCTCGCAGACCTCGGTGGACGTCAACGGCCAGCGCATCGAGGGCCGCCACATCGTCCTCGCCACCGGCTCCGTGCCGCGCTCGATCCCGGGCCTGGACATCGACGGCAACCGGATCATCTCCTCCGACCACGCGCTGAAGCTCGACTACATCCCGAAGTCGGCGATCATCCTCGGCGGCGGCGTCATCGGCTGCGAGTTCGCCTCGGTCTGGAAGTCCTTCGGCGTCGACGTCACCATCGTCGAGGGCCTCCCGCACCTGGTGCCGCTGGAGGACGAGAACTCCTCCAAGCTGCTGGAGCGCGCGTTCCGCAAGCGCGGCATCAAGTTCGAGCTGAAGTCCCGCTTCTCCGGCGTGGAGTACACCGCCGAGGGCGTCCGGGTCTCCACCGAGAACGGCAAGACCATCGAGGCCGACGTGCTGCTCGTCGCCATCGGCCGCGGCCCGGTCTCGACCGGCCTGGGCTACGAGGAGCAGGGCGTCGCGATGGACCGCGGCTACGTCCTGGTCGACGAGTACCTGCGCACCAACGTGCCGACCATCTCCGCCGTCGGCGACCTGGTCCCGACCCTCCAGCTGGCCCACGTCGGCTTCGCCGAGGGCATCCTCGTCGCCGAGCGGGTCGCCGGCCTCAAGGTCGTCCCGATCGACTACGACGGCATCCCGCGGGTGACGTACTCCAACCCGGAGGTCGCCTCCGTCGGCCTGACCGAGGCCAAGGCCGTCGAGCAGTACGGCAAGGAGAAGGTCGTCACCCTCAAGTACAACCTTGCGGGCAACGGCAAGAGCAAGATCCTCAAGACCGCCGGCGAGATCAAGCTGGTCCAGGTCAAGGACGGCGCCGTCGTGGGTGTCCACATGGTCGGCGCCCGCATGGGCGAGCAGGTCGGCGAGGCCCAGCTGATCTACAACTGGGAGGCCCTGCCCGCCGAGGTCGCGCAGCTGATCCACGCGCACCCGAGCCAGTCCGAGGCCCTCGGCGAGGCCCACCTCGCGCTGGCCGGCAAGCCGCTGCACGCGCACGACTGATCGCGCCCCCGTCCCCCTTCATTCCTGAACGCAAGACTTGATAGGAGTCGCTGGAACCATGGCGGTCTCAGTAACACTGCCCGCGCTGGGCGAGAGCGTGACCGAAGGCACCGTCACCCGCTGGCTGAAGGCCGAGGGTGAGCGCGTGGAGATGGACGAGCCCCTGCTCGAGGTCTCCACCGACAAGGTCGACACCGAGATCCCGGCGCCGGCCTCCGGCATCCTGGCCTCGATCAAGGTCGGCGAGGACGAGACCGTCGAGGTGGGCGCCGAGCTGGCGATCATCGACGACGGCTCGGGCGCTCCCGCCGCCGCCCCGGCGCCCGCCGCCGAGGCCGCTCCGGCCCCGGTCGCCGAGGCTCCGGCTGCGCCGGTCGCTCCGGCCGCTGCGGTTGCTCCGGTTGCGGAGGCCCCCGCGGCCGCCGCGCCGGTCGCCGAGGCCCCGGCCGCCGCCGCTCCGGCCGGCGACGCCACCCCGGTGGTGCTGCCCGCGCTGGGCGAGTCGGTCACCGAGGGCACCGTCACCCGCTGGCTGAAGGCCGAGGGTGACACCGTCGAGGTCGACGAGCCGCTGCTCGAGGTCTCCACCGACAAGGTCGACACCGAGATCCCCTCCCCCGTGGCGGGCACCCTGGTGAAGATCCTGGTCGGCGAGGACGAGACCGCCGAGGTCGGCGCCCAGCTGGCGCTGATCGGCGCCGCGGGTGCGGTCGCCGCCGCCCCGGCCCCGGTCGCCGCTCCGGCCCCGGTCGCCGCTCCGGCCCCGGTTGCCGCTCCGGCCCCGGTTGCCGCTCCGGCCGCGCCGGCCGCTCCGGCCCCGGCTCCGGTGGCTGCCGCTCCGGCTCCGGTCGCTGCTCCGGCCCCCGCGCCGGTCGCGCCCGCCGCCCCGGTCGCCGCTCCGGCTCCGGTCGCCCCGGCTGCTCCGGTCGCCGCCCCGGCTCCGGTTGCCGCCGCCCCGGCTCCGGCTGCCGCCGTTCCGGCCGCGGACGCCGGTGACGCCTACGTCACCCCGCTGGTGCGCAAGCTCGCCGCCGAGCACGGTGTCGCGCTGTCCTCCGTCGCCGGTACCGGCGTCGGCGGCCGCATCCGCAAGCAGGACGTGATCGCCGCCGCCGAGGCCGCGAAGGCCGCGCCGGCTCCGGTCGCCGCGCCCGCCGCCGCTGCGCCGGCGAAGGCCGCCGCCGCGCCGTCCGCGCTGCGTGGCCAGACCGTCAAGATGACCCGCATGCGCAAGGTCATCGGCGACAACATGATGAAGGCCCTGCACGAGCAGGCGCAGCTGACCAGCGTGGTCGAGGTGGACGTCACCCGGATCATGTCGCTGCGCGCGAAGGCGAAGGACTCCTTCCTGGCCCGCGAGGGCGTGAAGCTGTCCCCGATGCCGTTCTTCGTGAAGGCCGCCGCCCAGGCGCTGAA
Organism: Kitasatospora sp. NPDC059795; assembly: GCF_042732175.1. NCBI lineage: Bacteria > Bacillati > Actinomycetota > Actinomycetes > Kitasatosporales > Streptomycetaceae > Kitasatospora > Kitasatospora sp. NPDC059795. The sequence goes on along the minus strand of NZ_JBHWID010000004.1, from coordinate 336,647 downwards.
GGCCCACGCGGTCGTCAACGCCCGGATCAACGACGCCGAGGGCACCATCACCTACTTCGACACCGAGAACATCGGTATCGCGGTGGACTCCGAGAAGGGTCTGATGACCCCGGTCATCAAGGGTGCGGGCGACCTGAACATCGCCGGCATCTCGAAGAAGACCGCGGAGCTGGCCTCGAAGGTCCGCGACAGCAAGATCACCCCGGACGAGCTGTCCGGTGCGACCTTCACCATCTCCAACACCGGTTCGCGCGGTGCGCTGTTCGACACCGTCATCGTTCCGCCGAACCAGGCCGCCATCCTGGGCATCGGCGCGACCGTGAAGCGCCCCGTGGTGATCGAGGCCGACGGCGGCACCGCCATCGGCATCCGCGACATGACCTACCTGTCGCTCTCCTACGACCACCGCCTGGTGGACGGCGCGGACGCCGCCCGTTACCTGGTCGCGGTCAAGGAGATCCTGGAGGCCGGCGAGTTCGAGGTCGAGCTCGGCCTGTAAGGCATCCCCGTCGGAAGCCCCGCACCGTCCCCGGACGGTGCGGGGCTTCCGCGTGTGCGGGCACTTGTCGGGCTGTGCCGTCAGCGGTTCGATCGGGTGCGGTCGCGGTGCGGATTGTGGATGCTGGAGCGGTGATGGACGAGACGGCATTCTGGCAGCTGATCGACGACTCCCGGGACGCGGCCGGGGGTGATCCGGACGAGCAGGCGCAGGCCCTGGTGGAGCGTCTGATGGGGCTGGCCCCGGACGATGTGCTGGACTTCGCCCGGCAGTTCGAGGCGCGGTTCCAGCGGGCCTACACGGTGGAGCTGTGGGGCGCCGCGTACCTGCTGCTCGGCGGGGCCTCCGAGGACAGCTTCGACTACTTCCGCTGCTGGCTGATCGCCCAGGGCCGGGAGGTGTTCGAGGACGGGGTGCACGATCCGGACCTGCTCGCGGAGCTGCTGCCCGACTTCGACGACGAGGAGGACGGCGACGCGGAGGAGCTCGGGTACGCCGCCGACGAGGCGTACGAGCGGCTGACCGGGCTGCCGCTGCCGGACCTGGGGGTGCGGCAGCCGCGCGCGCCGCAGGGCGCCTCGTTCGACTTCGGGGACAAGGCGCTGATGGCTCGCCGCTACCCGCAGCTGTGGGAGCTGTACGGGGACTGACGGCCCGTGGGGTGCCGTCCGGGTGGCGGCCGTCCGGGTACGGGCCGTCAGGGGGCCGTTCAGTCCAGCGCGCGGCCCATCCAGACGTCGTCCACGTAGCTGCCCTCCAGCAGGAAGTGCTCGGGCAGGATGCCGAGCACCTGGAAGCCGTTGCGCTCGTACAGGCGGCGGGCGGGCGCGTTGTGGCCGAGCACCCGCAGGGTGATCCGGCGGGCGCCCTCGGCGCGGGCGGCGGCGCAGACGGCGGTGATCAGGGCGTCGCCGATGCCGCGGCCGCGGGCCTTCGGGAGCACCGCGAGGCCCTGGATCTGCCGGACGTGGGCGTTGGACTCCAGCGGGATCTCCCGCAACTGCCGGATGTAGCCGACCGGTTCGCCGTCGAGTTCGGCGAGCAGGTACTGCTCGGGGCGGTGCTGCTGGTCGAAGACCGGCGCGTCGGCCGGGCCCTTCGGGGCGACCTCGCTGAGCGGGGACCAGACGGCGTGGTCCAGGGCGCGGATCGTCTGTTCGTCCTGCTCGACTGCTGGTCGGATGATCGGATCGGTCGATGGCATGGCGGCCATGCTAGTGCCGCGGCAGGCAGCCTTTGCGCGACGGGGCGAAGGCTGCC